>NZ_JBYJEF010000007.1:0-193967 GCF_057732375.1 Tenacibaculum sp. M1.3A
TACGTTTTTGTAAACACACAACCTGTTACTGGGTGTGTTGCTGTTATCGTATATGATCCTGTTGGTAAATTTGTAAATGTTAACGCTGCATCTGTTCCTGTTGGTACTGTTTCTGATGTTGGACCTGCATATGCTGCTGGTGCATTTGTAATATCATAAATAACACCATCAATATTTGTACTTGTTTTTACTGAGATATTATCTCCTGTTGCACAATCGATATCTTTTATTGAATTGATATCAATATCTGTAATAGGATCAAAAGCATTTATAACTGTTGATAGTGATATTACTTCACAATTAGCACTATCTACAATACGTACATAATAACTACCGCCCGCAAGATCGCTTATTGAAAACACATGATTTGTTCCGGTTACTGTTACCGTGTTTACTAAAACATCATCTGTTAAATCAGCTGGGGTTCCGTTATCATTATACAACTCTACTATTGTATAAGATAAACTTCCTCCTCCTACATCCGAAGAAGTATCAATACTTAAGGTAGCATTGTTTACAGTATTTGTACCTACTGAACAACCAAACTGAACTGCAGATGGTGCAGTTACTGTTAATAATGGGTTATCTGCTACAACAATATCTGCTTCTTCTGTAAAACAGTCATTATCTCCTGTAACTCTTACCGTATAAGTTCCTGCTGGTACATTGATAAATGAGTTGCTTGCTGCATCCCATGTTGCTTGTCCTGCTACTAAACCGCTTCCTGCTGTTTGAACAATACTGTATGCTAACGGCGTTAAGCCTGCTGTTACAGCAACAGAAATACTTCCGTTGGCTACTCCATTACACGTTGCATCTGTTACGTTTGTTGTGAAAATTGGTAGCACGGCTGGGGCTACTGTAAATACTTTTGTATTTGTACAACCCTCTGCAGTATCAGTAATTGTTATAGTGTATTCATCTGCAATTGCTGTACTGAAAGTAAATGGTGTAGCTGGTAAAGCTGTACCTGCTGTAACTACAACGGTATTTGCTCCACTGTCGTTTCTAATAATTTCATAAGTATATGTTCCACTTCCAGTAACGTTATCTATTTCATATGTTGCTTCATCTGCAGGAGACGGAGTGTCACAAGTTAAGTTTTTAGTTAAATTAACTTCATATTCTAAATCGGGTTGTATTACAACGCCTACTTGTGTTACAGAACACCCGTTTGCATCGTTTACTATAACATCATAAGTACCTGATGTTAATACTGTTCCTGTATACGTTACATTATTTGTTGGTGCAGTAAAATTTGCTCCGCCATCAATAGAATATGTGTATGGTGGTGTACCGTTTGCTGCTGTTACCGTTATTGTTTTAGTTACCCCACAACTATTTGGTATCGCACTTGTGATTGTTGGTGATTGACTTAAAACTAAATCTATCGTTCCTAAACTTACCGGACCACAACCATTAACATCTTCGGCAAATGCTTCTACCGTAATTGGTGTTCCTGTAACAGTAGTTGCATCAACAGTAATAATATCCCCGTTTAAAACTCCTGTTCCATTTGTTACTGTAAATGTATAAGTATAACCACCAAAGCCACCAGATACATTTTCTATACGAACTGAACCATCTACACTACATGTTATATCGTTTATTTTAGTGACTTGACCTGTTATTTGAGTACCGTCATTAATTACTGCATCTTGACTACCAAAATCACATGTTGCAGTATCATTTGTAAGTACTATATAATATAAGCCAGAAGCAAGACCTGTAACAACAATATCTGTAAAAAGTGTTTCAGATTGATTAACGTAAGGTGGAACACTTGCACCTATGTTTGTTACTGGATCTCTTTTGTATAAAGTCCAATTAAAAGGACTAGATAAATCACCACTCGTATTATCTATAGAGAATGTTATTTGACCTGTATTAGCTCCAAAACATGATTGATTATCAACGTTACTTGCAACAGGAACTGTAGGCGTAAAAGCTGCATAGATATTATCATTATTTTGTTTTACACAGCCTGTAGCATCTCTTACATAAAAAGTGTAATCTACTCCAGGTATTAAACCTGTGTAAGTTAGAGTTCTGGCAGGATCACCAAATGTTCCATTATCAGCTGCATCTGGACCAACCCAACCTGTAGGGCTGTTTATAGCAAACTCAAAAGGACCTGTACCGTCAAGAGCTTCTACAGTAACTGTTAAACCTGTTGTACAATCACCTGGTGTTACAATTGGGTTTACTATTAAACCTGTAACATTGTAAGCTATTTCATATCTGCCATAAGCTATTAAACAAAGTTGGTTACCAGAACCATCAATAGTTCTTAAGGTAGGGAATACAATGTCTCCTGAATTGAAACCTCTTACTTGACCACTTGTTGATGTAAAATCTACCCAAGTTACACCGTTATCTGTACTATATTGTAAGGTATTTGGCAAATAATCATTAGGGTTGATACTAATAAAATTAAACCCCGTATTTCCAGAATCTACAGCACAGTTTAAAGGTAAAACATCAAATATATCAATAACTAATGCTGGCGGATCTACCAATTCAATTGCTGGTGTTATGGTAGCTGTACATCCTAAAGCATCTGTAATTACTACAGTATAACTTTCTGCAGGTAAATTATTAAAACTAAAATTAGTTCCTGAAAAATTAGTAATAGTTTCAACTAAAGTAGGAACGCTATTTGTAATGGTTATTGTAAATGGTCCTTGCCCAGTATTGGCTGTTATAACACCATCTATACTACCAGTATCTCCATTACATGTTGGTTGGTTTGCTGTTGCTGTAATTGCTACTGGTGTTATAGCATTTACAATAACATCTTGTACTATATATTCACAGCCAGCATCGTCTCTTACATATACATCGTATATACCTGTTGCTGCAATTACAATAGGGTTTGTTGCTGTGAATGCTCCCGCAGCATTACCATCTGGCACTGCTGAGAACACATACGTACCAGAACCACCTATTGGGCTTACTAGTATTTGACCGTCTGTACAACTTATATCTGTTGGTGTTGCTGTGGCAACTAAAGCATTGTTTATCGTTGCATTTTCTGTATCTGAACAACCTGCAATATCTCTAATAGTTACCGTGTAGGCAATACTAGATAAACCTGTAATACTAAATGTTGTAGCATTGGCAGGTACAAATGGCGTAAAGTTAGTACCGTCTAAACTGTACTCGTAAGTTCCGTTACCACTAGTTACATTTAAATCTATTATTCCGTTAGCTCCATCATAACATTGCGGTGTTGCTGTAAAAGCAACTGCTTGATTTACCGGCACATTTACTAAAACAGGTGTTGAACGACAGTTTTCTGCATCGATTGCAACTACCCAGTAATCTCCTGCGGTATCTATATCGGTAAATGGTGCGCCTGTTTGAACGGCTGGTCCTGTTCCTGCAGCATTATCAAATAATTCATAGGTATAAGGACCTCCATTTCCACCTGATGTTGTTGGTGTTATGGTTATTGTTGCTCCGTCTGAAGCGGCGACATCACACGTAATTTGTTTTGTTACTGTTGCTGCTACATTTATTACTGACGGATCTGATAAAGTTACCGGTGCTAATGTAATATTACAATCTGTAGTTGAACCTGTTGGTCTTACTACAATATTGTATGTTCCATCTGCTAAGTTTGGTATTGTAAACGGGTTTGCTCCTGAAGCCGTCCAATTTGTTCCGCCATCTAATGAATAATCAAAATCTGCTGATAACGTTGCTGGTGCTGGGAAATAAGCGGTTACTTCTATGCTTCCGTTACTATCTCCAATACAAACAGGGTTCGATTGGTCGGTTATTCCTGCTGTAAATTCTTGATTAGCTAAAATTGTAATATTATCAACAGTTGTTGCACAACTACTTCCGTAATCAATACTAACAGAATAAGTTCCATCCGATAAACCACTAAAAACTCCGGTAGTATTAGTCGTTGCTCCTAATGTATAATTATATGTTCCTGCTGCAGCTGGTGTTAACTGTGTTAATGTAATTGTTCCTGTTCCGTCACAATTATAAGTTACCGCATTGCTAAAAGTTGGCTCCTCTGGTAATGGCGCAATGATAATATTTGGGGTTACCGTAAAACTACAACTATTTGCATCTGTTATTGTTACAGTATATGTTCCGTCCGTTAAATCTTCAAATGTATAATTAAAAGTTACCGTGTCTGTTGTAAATGTTGTAGAATTAGTTCCATCACTTAATGTATACGTATATGGTGCTGTTCCTCCACTTACATTTTCTACAGTGATTTCGCCTAATTGAGCACAAGTATAAACTTGTGATTCTCTTGAATCTCCTGATAATGGATTTGGTGCGGCAATTGTAATTTCTGCTGTATCTGTACATCCATTGGCATCCGTAGTTAAAATATCATACGTTCCGTCAGCTAAACTGTTAAAAGAAATGCTAACATCTGATGATGGACCTGATGTTTGTACTGTACCTGGTGCTCCTTGTAATGTTATAGTAGTTGTATAATCTGCTACTCCGTTACTGATAGCAATACTAACTGATCCTGTGCCTCCACTACAATCTGGTTGTGTTGGGGTTGCAACTATAGTAGGATCTGCTATTCTGGTAATGGTTACATCTTCTGTATATTCACAAAATCCTGCTGCTCCGCTTTGATCTCTTACACTTACGGTATAAGAACCTGCGGCAACATTAATTGGACTTGTAGTACTTGTTATTACTGAACCTACTGTTGGAGCAATTGGTGTTACTACATATTGGTAATTACTATCTCCTCCTGTTGGTGTAATTGATATTTGACCTAAAGCGTTACAATGCTCGTTCGTAGTTGAAATAGTAGCGTCTATTTGCGGATTAATTACTGTACCTGTTACTGTTGCCGTACAATTAAAACCATCTGTTACAGTTACATCATACGTACCGTCAGTTAAATCTGTAAATATATTTGATGTTTGCGTGGTAGTTCCACCATCTAAACTATATAGATAGTTACCGTTTCCTGTTAGAATATTAACTGTTAATGTACCGTTATTGCTAGTAGCATTATAACAAACTTGTGGTGTTACTGAAAATGTTACAAGTATAGCATCTGGCACATTTACTAAAACAGGTGTTGAACGACAGTTTTCTGCATCGATTGCAACTACCCAGTAATCTCCTGCGGTATCTATATCGGTAAATGGTGCGCCTGTTTGAACGGCTGGTCCTGTTCCTGTAGCGTTATCAAATAACTCATATGTATAAACTCCTCCGTTTCCACCTGATGTTGTTGGTGTTATCGTTATTGTTGCGCCATTTAATGTAGGATCAGTATCACAAGTAATTTGTTTCGTTACTGTTGCTGCTACATTTATTACTGACGGATCTGATAAAGTTACCGGTGCTAATGTAATATTACAATCTGTAGTTGAACCTGTTGGTCTTACTACAATAGTGTATGTTCCATCTGCTAAGTTTGGTATTGTAAACGGGTTTGCTCCTGAAGCCGTCCAATTTGTTCCGCCATCTAATGAATAATCAAAATCTGCTGATAACGTTGCTGGTGCTGGGAAATAAGCGGTTACTTCTATGCTTCCGTTACTATCTCCAATACAAACAGGGTTCGATTGGTCGGTTATTCCTGCTGTAAATTCTTGATTAGCTAAAATTGTAATATTATCAACAGTTGTTGCACAACTACTTCCGTAATCAATACTAACAGAATAAGTTCCATCCGATAAACCACTAAAAACTCCGGTAGTATTAGTCGTTGCTCCTAATGTATAATTATATGTTCCTGCTGCAGCTGGTGTTAACTGTGTTAATGTAATTGTTCCTGTTCCGTCACAATTATAAGTTACCGCATTGCTAAAAGTTGGCTCCTCTGGTAATGGCGCAATGATAATATTTGGGGTTACCGTAAAACTACAACTATTTGCATCTGTTATTGTTACAGTATATGTTCCGTCCGTTAAATCTTCAAATGTATAATTAAAAGTTACCGTGTCTGTTGTAAATGTTGTAGAATTAGTTCCATCACTTAATGTATACGTATATGGTGCTGTTCCTCCACTTACATTTTCTACAGTGATTTCGCCTAATTGAGCACAAGTATAAACTTGTGATTCTCTTGAATCTCCTGATAATGGATTTGGTGCGGCAATTGTAATTTCTGCTGTATCTGTACATCCATTGGCATCCGTAGTTAAAATATCATACGTTCCGTCAGCTAAACTGTTAAAAGAAATGCTAACATCTGATGATGGACCTGATGTTTGTACTGTACCTGGTGCTCCTTGTAATGTTATAGTAGTTGTATAATCTGCTACTCCGTTACTGATAGCAATACTAACTGATCCTGTGCCTCCACTACAATCTGGTTGTGTTGGGGTTGCAACTATAGTAGGATCTGCTATTCTGGTAATGGTTACATCTTCTGTATATTCACAAAATCCTGCTGCTCCGCTTTGATCTCTTACACTTACGGTATAAGAACCTGCGGCAACATTAATTGGACTTGTAGTACTTGTTATTACTGAACCTACTGTTGGAGCAATTGGTGTTACTACATATTGGTAATTACTATCTCCTCCTGTTGGTGTAATTGATATTTGACCTAAAGCGTTACAATGCTCGTTCGTAGTTGAAATAGTAGCGTCTATTGGTGCGTTTATCGTTGCAGCTATTGGTGGAATTGTACAACCCAATCCGTCTTGAACGGTTACGTTATAAGTACCTGCTGCTAAATTAGAAAATATGTATTGATTTGGTGTTGCTGGATTTGGTGTTTCCCATGTAACTCCATTATCTAAACTAAATAAATAATCATCGTTTCCTCCGGTAACATCTACGGTTAATGTACCGTTATTACCATTATAACAAATTTCTGGAGTTACGGAAAATTCTACTGTGTCTGGTTCTTGTATTGACACATTTACTGGTACACAATTGTTTCTTACAATGGTAATATTAACGTCGTCAATAAAGTTACCTACACTTAAACTACCTGTTGCTGTAGATAAAGCATCAAAAGCAATAACTGTGGTTGATTGCCCTACAGGTACTATATATGTTCCATTATAATCTCCCCAAGCTGAATTACCGTCTGACATTGTTGCTACAATACCTGCTGTTGCTAAATCATCTCCAATTTTAACAGTAGCTACATCTACACCCGCTCTTCCTCTATGAGAAACAGACCAGTTTATTTCATCTCCTGGTTGCGTACAATATTCTTGAAACAAAGAACCTGGATTTTGTGAGTTTAATTCGGCAAAAGCAACCCCATCTTTAGCAGGCACTCCTTGAAAATTATTATACCATATTTCTATTGTATTTGAAGGATCTGTAGTATCCCAACCAGGAACATCATCCTCATTTCGTTGGTTAAAACCAGTGGTAGCTCTTGTTGGTTGCTCGAAACTACCATTTTCAAATAAATTTGAAGTACAACCACATTCGTTACAGTTTCTACTATCACGAATCATAACAATATAATCTGTTACTCTTCCTGGCACATCGTTAAATATATTTGATAATTGCCAAGTAGCACCATCATCTATACTAAATTCATAAGGTGGCACACCTCCTGTAGCTGTTGCTATAATGGTTCCTGATGGTGGTCCTGAACATGTTGGTTGCTGATCTACCGCTGCTGTTAATGTTAACTCGTCTGGTTGTGTAATTGTTACATCTCCTAAATCTATTGTACAAGTTGTTCCTCCATCTACTTCTCTAATAAAAACTTCATAAGTATCTGCTGCTAAACCTACAACTCTGTATGGATTATCTGCCGTAAAAGACCAAGTAGCACCTCCATCTGTCGAATATTCAAAACTAGTACCTATTACATTACTTGCTCCTATTGTTATGGTACCATTGTCTGAACCAAAACATTCACTATCTGAAGTTGCTCTTATGTCTCCAGAAAAAGCATTCCCGCTAGCTACTGTTACAGGAATATCTGTTCTACAATTCCCGAAATAACTTACTCTTACTGAGTGTGCTCCTACCGCTACATCGGTAAAAACATTTGCATTTGCACCTGTTTGGACTACTGTACCATCTAATGTATAGGTGTAAGAAGCATCAAAAGGAGTTATTGTTATATTTCCTTCACCTTCACAGTTATATACTACTGCTTGGTTAAATGTTGGTGCACCCGGAATTGGGTCTATAACAACATCAGATAAATCTCTAGGACATCCGTTGGCATCTTCAACTCTAATATTATAGGTTCCTGCTGCTAAATTTATAACAGGATTACTTGTTGCTGCTGTATAAGTTGCGTCTGGTGCTAATTTATAATAAAAAGTATACGCTCCTGTACCTCCTGCTGGATCTGTAAAGGTTATAGTACCTTGTATGGTATTACCATTAGTATTACAACTATGATCGGTATGTGTTGTACTACCACCTGTTAAAGCAGCTGGCTCTTGAATTTCAATATTTTCGATATCATATATACATTGATATCCTGTTTTTGATGCTCTAACTCTTACTGTATAAGATGGGTTTGCTGCAAGGATAGAAAACACACCTGTTGCGTTCCAATTAGCACCTGCATCTATACTGTATTCAAATGTATAGCCTAAATCTGCACCATTAATACTTACAGCTATTTGTCCGTCTGTTAAACCGTTACACGAAATATCTGTAGTGTCAGTTGTAAATTGCACTTCTGGTTCTACAACAACTGTTGCTGTTGCTGTTGTTGAACAGTTATTGCTATCTGTTACTTCAAAAACATAAACACCTTCATCTCCTACTGAAACATTATAGGTTGTTCCTGTAATAGCAGCAGGCGTTGTTACTGAAGCCGGAGCTGAAATAAGTGAAATATTATATGTTAAACCTGCTGACAAAGTTCCTCCTCCTGGTGTTAACGTTATAATACCATCAGAAGAACCATCAACACATGAAATATTTTTGGTCGTGGTTGCCGTTAAAGTAATTGGGGGTGGCTTATTTATTATACGTGTTTCTGTTGCTGTACAACCATCTACTGTAGTTACGGTGATTACAAAAGTACCTCCGTCATTAAAGTCATAAGTTTGACTATTATTCGCTATAAAACCTCCAGAACCAGCTTCTGAAACTCCATCTCTAGTTATATCATAAGAATACTCACCTGGAACGCCATTAACACTAGCTGTAATTTGTATAACATCATCTGCACAATTAAGAGTTCCCTCTGTTACGTTTAATTGTATAGGTGGTGATTGTATGTTTATATTTTCTTGTGTATAGGTACATGAGCCTGCTGGTGCACCTATTAAACGAATTGATAAATCATAATCTCCAGCATCCGCTATTGAAAAAGTAGCATTTGTAGAAAATGGCTGATTAAAACCTCCAGGACCTGTTAAGCTGTACTCATAACCATCTGGAACATTTGTTATTACTATACTACCTGGTGTATTACAAACAATATCTTGCGTAGTAATTGTTGGGTTTAGCGTAGCCTTATATACATTAAAGTAATAAGTTTGCGGACATCGACCATCGTATAGTACTTCTAAGCGATATTCACCTTCAGTATCAAAGTTTTTATCTAATTCAGTTCCAATATTTGTCCAATCACAATCCGTATCTAAATTAGCACAACCTTCTATTGCATCAACAGCACAGTTAGATGGTTCATCTAATTTAAACCAGTTAACTGTAGTAGCACCTGTAAATGGTAAATTTATATCTACAGAGCTATTAATTCCACATAAATAAACCTCAGCTAATTCAAAACCATTACACTCAGGTAAAACTTGAGAAGCAAAAGGAGCTAAAGGATTTGGCTCATCATTAAAACTAACTACATTAACTGTTTCGGTAGCATCTATACAACCAACCGGAGCTATTTTTGTTACTATGTATGTTCCTGCTTGTGTTACTGTTAGAGTTTGATTTGTTCCGAGTATAACTCCTGGTGCACTTGCTTCTTCCCAAGAATAGGTAGCAAAACCATTACCCGCAACAATATCTATACTTGCACCACAAAGCACTTCTGATCTTTCGAAAGTACAGCCAGAGGTATCAACTAAAAAATTAGAGGTACCTACAATACCAAAATCACAACTATCTATTCCGGAAAAACTTGGTCCATTATCAATAAGGACACCTCCTCTTATACCTTGATAACTAGCAAAAGCTTGGTTTTCTATTTCATTAGAACATACATCTCGTAAATCATTACAGTCTGAAACTACTTGAACACGTATATCAATTTCATGTAAACCTCCTCCTTCTAAAACCATATCATCTGGCACAGAGAACTGTAATTCGGCTCTAAAACCATTACCAACAGCTGGCGGGTCATAAGATATAATAGTTACACCTGCAGGCAAATCTATATTAAAACGTGTACCATCTGGCGCAACTGATCCATTAGGTGCCGCTACTTCTAATAAATCTACATTTTTAGGCAACCTATCTGTAATAATGGTATTGGTAGCATCATCTGTACCAACATTTTGAAATGTAATATTGTAAAACAATTCTGCTCCCAAACCTACAGGAGTACCTGATATTTCTAAACCACCTGGGTCTGTTATTGTTTTTAACAGTTGTACTTCGGGTTCTATAATTTCAACAGTCATTGCATTTAAAAATGGAAAATAGGCATCCTGAGCTGTTGTAAACCTAAGATCAATTGAGCTCTGTCCGTTACCAATAACCGAGTTTGAAGGATTGCTTAGGTTAAATAAATCAACATCAAAGCCTAAAGTATTTGTACTTCTTGGCGACCTATTATTAACAAAATTATTAAATTTGGTTATCGAACTATTAAAAAAGTTATTAGTTTGGTTATTGTTACCTGTAGTTATGTCTACATAGTTATTTGATTGATTTAATATTTGAAAACTATCTCCAACAAAAGGCTTATCACCTTCTAAGGCTGCCGTTAGTAACTGAACCCTAACAGGTCCTGCAGGGATTGTAGTAAATCCAGAAAAAGATACATCTGTATCAACAACTCCATCAATTGTAGAAAAACCATCAAATAACGAAATATTTTTACTCGATTGTCCTTCATTTTCATAAATAATCACTAGAACCCAACCTGCTGAAGAACCTAGTCCTTGGCCTACTGAATCTTGTCCTAGAGTAGCTTTAATATTCGCTCCAAAATAATCTCCATTATAATTAGTACCTAATGATTGCACTATTGAAGTTACATCACTGTAACATACGTAAGGTAATTGAGTAGCCTCTCCATCATCATAAAGTACACTTCCTGTTATATCTTGATACGGTTGACCTGGAGCTTTAAACTTCATGGTATTAAAATCACCATCTCTAGTGTTTATTGCAGCAGACTCATCACTCCATTCATCATATGGATAAATAGCAGCCCAATATAAACCTGCATATACAACTCTTGAACAATTAGGTAGGTTAAGTGTAGACATACTTGATGAAAAAGTAGTATTATTCCCAGGAATACCTAAATCATCATCAATATCAATATAACCTAACTCAAAATCAGTGTTACTATTCCCTCCAAAATTAAAATCATCGTTAGGTCCAATAAAGTTAATTCTTGAATCATCGATACTTAATATATTATTACCGACAAAGGTTATGTTACCTCTAACATTAATTCCCCCAACACCTAATCTGTTTGTAAAAGGAGTGTCAGCCTTTTTATTAGCTGTAGATTTTTCTTGAATTTTGACTGCCTTTTTTGCTTTTAACTTAAGTTCATTCGACACTCTTGAGTCATCAAATAAATTAAGTTTCTCTTGGGAAAAAGTAATATTGGCAAAAAATAAAATTAGTATTATAAGTATTTTTTTCATCATCTTTTCTCGGGAATTAATTGTTTAAGGGGGCTTACAAATTAATTATTTTATACGTACTATCGTTTTACGGTCGTAAAACGAACCGTTTAAATTATTATTATACAACTTAATAGCTTCTTCTCTAGTATCCGTTTTTGCTATATAAGTATGCATATAACCAGTTGTTGGGTTTATAAAGTATCCTGCTTCTATGTTATCGTTTCTTAACTCATCAACATTTCTATCAGCCAATGCTTTATTTCCATTTACATATACTTGTAAATAATATCCTGGTGCAACTCCTTGCATGTTAGACATGGTTCTTACTCTTGCTTTAGGCTGTGTTTTAGGCTCTGTGTAACTCTCGCCGCTTTTACCAATGGTGAGTTTTTCTATATATACAACACCTTTACTATTCTTTTTAATTTTTATAGCTGAATTGTCACTCTTATCTTCGTTTTTCTCAAACAATCCTGTTTCAACACTAAGTCCGAGCTCTTCTACTTTCTCCACTGCATCTTCTTCTTTTGCAAACCTATCTATATATACGTAATAGTATTTTTCTTTTGGTTCATATATATATTTTGCTTTAATATCCGATCTTTTCCATTTTTCTATTAAAGGATCTACATTTTCTTTATTCTTATACCTATCAGAAACAATGTAGTACATAGTACCTCCACCACTACCTGTGGTTGTAATAGTGCTTTGTCTCCATGGCTTGTCTGACCTTCTTCTTATTGATGTATCTTTTTCTTCTACCTTATTTTCTGTAGGAGTTGGTACTATTACTTTTTGTGGCGCTGGTTGGTTTTTTAACAAACGTAAAACCTCATCAACTTTTTTATTTAAAATATCTATAGAGTCTTGCGCTGTTTGAATTTCATCTGATAAATCGTTATGCTCTTCGTTTTTGTAATCCTTTTTAGGAGCTCTTTCTGGCAATGTTACATTTACCGTACCCAATCTTCTTGTTGGTCTTTCTCGCGTATATGATTTTTTACCAAAATTATAAATCAATCCGATTTCGTTGGTTGCTGCGAAAGTACTTTTCTCATAACTAAAACCAACGGCTAGTTTATCTGAAATATTCACACCTATTCCTGCAGAAATACCATAGGTTTTATCGTAACCTGCTTTTACCCAACCTGCTTTTGGTAAATCTAATATTACATTACCACCAGCACTAAAATCATTTTTACCTGGCTTTCTTGCCATTACTAAAGTTCTTAAATCTGCTCCTTCTAAAATACCTGAAGAATAGGTGAATTCATACGAATACATTGCGTGTGCCGAAAATGTTTTTTCGCCGAAAGAAGTAGCCGTTTCGCTAGTCTTTAAGTTAAAATCTACTAAATTCTCAAAAAACACCCCTACATCAAACTTACCAAACGATAAAGTTACTGCTGGTTGTAACATTACTAACGGAATATCCTGAAAATTTGCTACCTGCGGATCTGGCACTGTTGAATTTACCTTTACAGCATCTGCACTTCTTCGACTATATAAAAAATTGAATCCGAAGGTTAAATCTAAGTTTTCATTTAACTGTAATCGTTGTGCGTAGTTTATTAAAGCTCCAAAATCTTTAAAAACGCCTACTTCCTGTTGATAAATAGCAACACCTGCACCTACATTTTCACGCATTTTACCTGAATAGGTTCCTACATATAATCTTGGGTTGTCTTCAAAATCTACATTACTATTACGTACAATAGCAGTCATCTCTGTTTTATTTTCTCGCAAAGCCGAAAAAGTTGGCACCGTTAAAAAGCGGTTAAACTTCATGAAATTTCTTGAAGTAAAACTATTATACTGCTGTGCATCATCAGACAATTGTGCTTCTACTGAAAACACACTTACTAATAACGCGATACATAATGTAATTTTTTTTATCATCTTAAATCTTTAATCTAATACAGATATTGTTCCTGCTTTAATTAATACATCTTCTTTTATAATTTTATAATAGAAGATTTTTTGATTTCCTAAACTTTCTAACGGCCAATCATTTTTATAATCGGTTGTATTTAAAATTTCTTTACCAATAGAATTATACAATTGTATTACTACGGATGGTTGAAATGCGTATTTATTTGATAACTGCCAAGTATCATTTATTCCGTCTTCGTTAGGTGTAACAATGTTTGGTACGATAACCTGATCGTCTTGCTCAACAACTTCAATAGTAAGTATAACACTACAAGCGCCTACGGAAGCTTCTACAGTATAAAAACCTAATGTATTTACATCTAAAGTTTCGTTTGTTGATAAAACAGTTCCGCCAGTATCTTCTCCTAAATGCCAAACATAAGATTCAGCTCCCGACGCTGTTACGGTTACTGTTTGCCCTTGTATAAGCACTACTTTTTCTGAAGGTGTTACCATTACTACCGATTCATCAAACAATACAACATTGATTGGTGTGTATGTTTTTTCACAACCAAAACCAGTTATTTTTAATGTATACTCACCAATTTCTGTTACGGTAAAATCTGTAACGTCTGTTGCCATTGCAATGGTATCATCATCTTTAAACCACTCATAAGTATAGCCTGCTACTAAAACATCAACTGTATATACGATATCGCCACCTGGACATAATGAATTAGAAGAAGATGTTGAAGTGATTTCTGGATCTTCTACAATAAGTTTTATAGGCAACTCATTAGAATTTGTAGTTAATGACCCCACACCTACTTGCAACGCATAAACGCCATTATCTTGGTAAGAACTTACATTATAGGTAGTTTCGGTTGCTCCTGCAACTGCGGTTCCGTCTTTTAACCATTGATAATTTAACATATCTATCTGATCTGCAGATAAATCATACTGTTCATCATCTTGGCCTATAGCTGTAACCCCAACAATACTTAAATCGGTAGTTATCGTATTACACTCTTCATAGGCTGTTTCGGTTCTAATAGTTACATCGAACGATTTTACAGCGATTAACTCATATTTTTCTGAATCGACGATAAGATTACATGAAGTAGCTGAAGTTTTGGTTACGCGTGCAAAATAGGTACCTGGTCCTCTCGAATTCATACATAATTGCGTTCTCGCAGCCAAAGGAGCATCATCTTTATACCATTGAATAGTAGCTGAAGTAGCATCGTGCGTTATGCAAAGCTCTCTTGTTTCTCCAGGAAGAAGAATTGTTTTTAAGGCTCCTACTGTATTTACACTAAAATCGGCAGTTGTTTCTTGTGCCAATACAACATCGTTAGATTTCACTTCACAGTCGCCTAACTTTACTATTAAATGGTAGGTACCAAACTGACCCGCTGTTGGTGTTGTGTACGTATTTGAATTAGAAGCTTGCTTTAAAACATCATCTTGATACCATTCGTAGGTATAATTTATATCGTTTGAACTAGCCGTAAACGTATGTGCTTCGTCACCACAAATCTCAACGGTAGCAGTACCAGTTATTTGCGCATCTGAATTGCTGATTCCAATAGCATTAATAAATCTTGATTTTGGCCCACCACAACTTCCGTAGTCAATTACTACAAAATAAGTTCCTGTTTGTGTTATTGTAAAAGTGGGGTCTTGTGTTGTAGCGACCAACGTATCGGTAGAACCAACTCTTCTAAACCACTGATATTCGCCAACAATTGCTGTTGTTAACGATACTTCTTTACTTTCGCCATTACACAATGCGAAATCTTCATCATTATTAATTCCTATTTCAGAATCGCTTACCATATTGTGGTAAGCTTCGAAAAAAACTGACTCTGAAGTCATTTCTGGAGCAGTTGTACGAATTCTTATCTTATAATTTTTACCAAAAGTACCATCAGGTAATTGTATTGTTGTGCTAATATTAAATGCCTGATTAAAATTATTAGCAGCCGTGCTCTCTAACCTCCTTAATTCTTTCACTAAAGAAGCGTCTGTAAAACTTCCGTCAACATCAGAAAGCTCTATAAAAAAAACATTCTCATCATCAAAAACACTGCCACTAAAAGAAAAATCGACAGAAAAATCTTTCCCTCCAAAAGTATCACATGCAGAGTCACCATCAGCAATAACTGGGGTATTTAACGTTTGCGCTAACATTGTATTGCAGTGAATACAAATAAATAACATACCTAAAAGTATTTGTATGCTTCTAGTTATTTTGTTCATTTAAAGAGGTACTTAAGGGGCGCTAAAAATACACTTTTTTTAAAAAAAAAACAGAATTAACGCTATTATATTACAAGTGAATATATAAAAACTAAATCAAACGAACAAATAAAGTCTTAAAACTATGTTAAAACATTAATTAACTAGCTTTTTAGCTTACTGGTAATTTATACTTTATTGCTCAATAAAATATATTTCTAATGTATATTTGTGTTTTATTTTTATCATTTATGAAACAAAAAATTACCATTGCCATCGACGGGTTTTCATCTACAGGAAAAAGCACTATCGCAAAACAACTTGCAAAAAAACTAGGCTATATTTATGTAGATACTGGTGCGATGTACAGAGCTGTTACGTTATATGCAATGCAACAAAACTACATTTCAAATTCGCACTTTAATCCAGAAGAATTGGTTGCTGATTTACATAAAATATCACTTTCTTTTACTTTTAATGAAGACTTAGGTTTTGCTGAAATGTTCTTAAATGATACCAACGTTGAAACCACTATTAGAACCATTGAAGTTTCTCGTTTAGTAAGTAAAGTAGCTACTATTTCTGAAGTACGAAAGAAACTCGTAAGCGAACAACAAGAAATGGGCAAAAACAAAGGTATTGTGATGGATGGTCGTGATATTGGTACCGTTGTTTTTAAGGATGCTGAATTAAAATTATTTATGACAGCCTCTGCCGATAAACGTGCTACCCGTCGTTATAAAGAATTATTAGACCGAGGTGACAAGGTTAATTATGCCGAGATATTACACAATGTTCAAGAACGTGATCGCATAGATTCTACCAGAGAAGATTCACCACTTGTTCGTGCCGATGACGCTATCGCTTTCGACAATTCTGATATGGGATTAAAGGAACAGTTTGATAGAATTATGAGTTTAGTTAACATGCGATTATAATTCACCCGAAGATTTAATTGACAAAATTACTCCTTATCTAAAAAAATAATTTTCTTAAACCGAAAACAAAAAACCAGCTTCATGAAGCTGTTTTTTTTTGTTTTATAATATATTTTATACTTTATTCTTCATGTTTTGAATTTTCTGAATAGGTTCTCCACTTTGTTAAACACGCTTCAATATCTGCAGGTATTTCTGTATTAAATCGCATAAACTCACCTGTTGTAGGGTGTGTAAAGCCTAATGTTTTTGCATGTAAAGCCTGTCTTGGCAATACTTTAAAGCAATTATGCACAAATTGCTTGTATTTTGTAAACGTTGTACCTTTTAAAACATCATTACCTCCATAACGCTCATCGTTAAAAAGTGTATGTCCAATATATTTAAAGTGTGCTCTAATTTGGTGAGTTCTTCCCGTTTCTAATTTACATTGTACCAAAGTAACATAAGTAAGACGTTCTAAAACTTTATAATGCGTAACTGCATGCTTACCGTAATCTCCATCAGGAAAAACAGCCATTTGCAAACGATTATTAAAACTACGCCCAATATTCCCTTCAATAGTTCCTTCGTCTTCTTTTACATCTCCCCAAACCAATGCATAATACAAACGCTCGGTAGTTCTATCAAAAAATTGCTTCGACAAATGCGCCATTGCAAATTCTGTTTTTGCAACTACTAACAATCCACTAGTATCTTTATCAATTCTATGAACTAAACCAGGTCGTTCATTAGAGTTTGTTGGTAAGTTTTCTATATGATGAATTAATCCGTTAACCAAAGTACCAGAGTAATTACCGTGTCCTGGATGTACTACCATTCCTGCTGGCTTATTTACCACCATTACAGCATCATCTTCATACACAATATCGATAGGAATATCTTCGGCTACCAATAAATTTTCAGCTGGCGGATAGGCTAAAACTACACGCACTATGTCTTTTGGTTTTACTTTATGATTGGGTTTAACAATTTCATCATTAACTAAAACATTTCCTGCTTTTGCTGCTTGCTGAATCTTATTTCGTGTTGAACCTTCAATAAAGTTCATTAAAAATTTATCTACTCTTAAAGGCTCTTGCCTTTCAGTTGCTACAAACCTATGGTGTTCGTATAAATCGTCGTTTTCTATTGCTAAATTTGCGTCTTCCTGCATGAATCAATTATATAATTAGTTACCATCACCTAAAATAAGGTTGATCGTGGTTTTTTTTGGTAATTTTGTTCCTGGTGTAATTCTTTTTCCTTTGTGCTTTAATCCTCTAACAACATCTTTTCCTATATCTCTTACATAAGTAACATCTCTACCTACAATAAAACCTTGAGATTGTAAATGTGTAGTTGCTTGTCTTTTTGTGCGTCCGTTTAAATCAGGAATTATAACATCTCTGTATTTAGACGGGTTTAAAGTTAAGTATATCTTACGGTTTTCTTTTACAAAATCTCCTACTTCAGGATCCTGCTCTATAACCGATTTTTTTGGATACGCTGGGTTATAAGTAGCACTATCAATAATCATAAAACTTAAATTAAGGCTTTCTAATTTTTTTTCAACCTCTAGCAATGACATTTTATGCAAATTAGGTACTTGTATTTTTTGATTGTGGTTTGTTGTGGTTCCTAGCCACCATTGCAGCACAAAAACAACTATAAACAACGAAGCAATCGCTATTCCTATTTGGATAAAAAAGGTTTTACTCTTTAAAAATTGAAATAAATTTTTAAGCTTTTCAGAAAAATTACTCATATTATTTTTTTGTAAGGTGGCGCAAATTTACAGTAAAAATATTACTATTTTTAATTCATTAACTCTTAAAGGAGTTTTTTTGGTAAGTTTGTATAAACTTAGGCAAACAATTTTACATTATAAAACAATTCAAAAGTAGTAAAGTGAAAAAAAACATAGCTATTATTATGGGAGGATATTCTTCTGAAGTAGAAATATCTTTAAAAAGTGGTTCGGTTGTATACAAGCATCTTGATAAAGAAAAATATACGGCTCACAAAATTCATATTTTAAAAAATAAATGGGTTTTGGTTGATGAAGAAAACAATGAATATCCTATAAATAAACATGATTTTTCTGCGGATGTAAAAGGTAATAAAATAACTTTCGATTGCGTATTTAATGCAATACATGGTATGCCTGGTGAAAACGGACTCATACTAGCTTATTTCGATTTAATCGGATTAAAACACACCTCTGCTCCTTTTTATCAAATGGCTTTAACCTTTAATAAACGAGATACTTTAAGTGTTCTTAAAAAATATGGTGTTGCTACAGCAATTTCGGTATATCTAAATAAAGGAGACCATATTAATGTTGATGAAATTATTGCTAAAATAGGCTTGCCTTGTTTTGTAAAGCCAAATAATGCAGGCTCTAGCTACGGTATTTCTAAAGTTCATACCAAGGCTGAATTAATTCCCGCATTAGAAGTTGCTTACAAAGAAGATGCTGAAATATTAATAGAAAGTTTTTTAAACGGAACTGAAGTGTCTGTGGGAGTAATTGAGTATCAAGAAAAAATAACCGTTTTACCAATCACAGAAATTGTTTCAGAAAATGATTTCTTTGATTACGAAGCTAAATACGAAGGTAAATCACAAGAAATTACACCTGCACGAATTTCTAAATTACAAGAAAAAAACGTTACCGAAGTAGCAAAACGCGTGTACGAAGTTTTAAATATGAAAGGTTTTACGCGCGCCGAGTATATTTTTATAAATGATGAGCCTCATTTCTTAGAAATAAATACAGTACCAGGATTAACAGAAGCAAGTATTTTACCGCAACAAGCTAGTTGCGCAGGTATCTCATTAGCTGCACTATTTGGCAACGCTATAGAAACAGCATTAAATTAAAATGAAAAATATTACTATAAATATTAATGAAATAACAATTAAAAAGTTTGCAGAATCTTTACGACCTGAAGATATTGAAATTAGAAAACAATTAGATTTTAGATATTCTTTTGATAAAAACACAGCTATTCTTTATGAAATTAGACCAGATTGGATAAATTCAGCGCAAAAAAACCATATTGAATTCGCTAAAATTAGATTTTACAAATCGAAATCAGAATGGAATCTATATTGGATGCCAGCAAGAGAGAAATGGGAATTATATGAACCTTTTCCTAAATCAACACATTTAGATGAAATCATTCAGGTGATTAAAAAAGATAAAAATGGTTGTTTTTTCGGTTAATAACGAAAGAATATTTTTTAAATATATAACTTATGAAAAAAGCAGTTTTTCCAGGATCTTTCGATCCGATTACTTTAGGGCATGTAGATATTATTGAACGTGGCGTTACTTTATTTGATGAATTAGTTATTGCCATTGGTGTAAATGCTGATAAAAAATACATGTTTTCTTTAGAGGAACGCAAACGTTTTATCGAAGAAACTTTTAAACATCAATCTAAAATTAAAGTAGTTACTTATAGTGGCCTAACAGTAAATTTCTGTAAAGAACAAAATGCTGAATTTATTTTAAGAGGCTTAAGAAATCCTGGTGATTTTGAGTTTGAAAAAGCCATTGCGCATACCAACCGTAAACTTTCAGAAATAGAAACCGTTTTTTTACTAACATCGTCTGGTAAAAGCTATATATCGTCTTCAATTGTGCGTGATGTTATTAGAAATGATGGTGATTATACCGGCTTAGTTCCTGATGCTGTAAAAAATTAATTCTTGATGAAAAAACTACTTATTCTACTTTGTTTAACTTCTTTCTTTGGGTGTAAAAAAGAGCGCTTAAATACAAATGATTTTACAACACTTTTCGAAAAATCAAACGGAACAGAAACGCCAGAATATAAAGAAGTCATTTCTTTTTATGAAGCTTTAGCGGAAACCTATGCTGAAATCTCTTTATTTGAAATAGGTAAAACCGATTCAGGAAAACCGTTACATTTAGTAGTTTTTAATTCAGACGGAAAATCAACTTTAAAAAACATAAAAAATTCAGCTAAAAATAGGATTCTTATTAATAACGGAATTCATCCCGGAGAATCCGACGGAATAGATGCTTCTATGCTGCTTCTAAGAGATATTGTTAAGAATGATTCTTTAAAAAAAACATATAAAAACTCTATAATTTCTGTGATTCCTGTATATAATATCGGAGGCGCTTTAAATCGCAACTCACATACTAGAGCAAACCAAAACGGACCGAAAGAATACGGGTTTAGAGGAAATGCTCGTAACTACGATTTAAATCGCGATTTTATAAAACAAGACACTAAAAATGCCGCTGCATTTGCAGAAATTTTTCATTTAATAAATCCCGATATTTTTATAGATAATCATGTAAGTAACGGTGCCGATTATCAATATGCGATTACACATTTATTTACACAACACAATAAATTAGGTGGTAAACTTGGTGCTTTTTTAGAAACCGAAATGCGCCCGTTTATTGAAAAATCTTTATTAGAAAAACAAATTCCCATTACTCCTTATGTAAACGTTTGGGGCAACACTCCCGAAAAGGGATGGTCGCAATTTTACGATTCGCCAAGATACTCTACAGGTTATACAACCTTATTTAACACCTTGGGTTTAATGGTAGAAACACACATGTTAAAACCATATAAAATTCGTGTAAACCAAACCTATGAATTGTTATTTTCTACATTAGATTTCACAGAGAAAAACACTCTTAAAATTAAAGATTTACGTAAAAAAAATCTTGAAGATCTTTTAAATAAAAAAACATATCCTATTGCTTTTCAAGTTGATAAAAACATTCCTAGTTATTTATATTTTAAAGGTTACGAAGGATCTTATATTGATAGTGAAGTTACCAACGGAAAAAGGTTGTTTTACGACAAAAATAAACCGTATACTAAAAAAGTAACTTATTACAACAACTTTAAAAGTACCAAAGAAATAACAATACCTAAAGCATATATAGTACAACAAGGTTGGCATAAAATTGTTAAAAGATTACAGCAAAACAACATCGTTTTTACACGTTTTAAAAAAGACACACTTCTAACTTTAGAAACGCAACATATAACAAATTTTGAAACTCGCAAAACAGCCTACGAAGGACATTATCTACACTATAATACTTCTATCACAAAAGAGACTAAATCTGTTAAAATTAAAAAAGGAGATATTTATATTTCTACACAGCAAGAAGGGATTAGATATATTATTGAAACATTAGAGGCCGAAGCTACCGACTCTTTTTTTAACTGGAACTTCTTTGATACCATTTTACAACAAAAAGAAGGATTTTCTGCCTATGTTTTTGAAGATATTGCTTCCACGTTTTTAAAAGAAAATCCGTTAGTAAAAGAAGCGTTGATGGATAAAATAAAGAAGGACACCCTTTTTGCAAAAAACACCTATGCACAATTATACTATGTATACAAGAAAACACCTCATTATGAAGAGGCGCATATGAAATTACCTATTTATAAAAAATACTAACTTGGCTCCCCTATTTTACAGCTTTGTTTGTATTAGAAAAATAACCCAATGAGTAAAGACCTTTTAAAATCTGTTTGTGAGCAAAAAAATTTCGAAGAAATTTTTAACAAACACTCTCAAACCCTAAGAAACTACATGTATTATAAATGTGGTAACACTCAGCAGGCAGAAGATATTGTTCAGGAATCTTACATAAAACTTTGGGATAACTGCTCAAAAATAATCTTTGAAAAAGCCAAATCATTTTTATATACGGTTGCTAACAATCGTTTTTTTAACGAAATAGCGCATAAAAAAGTTGTTTTAGAACACCAAAGAAGAAATGTTTCTCTCGATAGAACTAACGAAACTCCCCAATTTATTTTAGAAGAGGAAGAGTTTTATCAAAAGTTAAAGAAAGTAATCGCCGATTTACCTGAAAAGCAACGAGAAGTTTTTCTTTTAAGTAGAATAGACAAGAAAAAATATGCTGAAATTTCTGAAATCGTAGGTATTTCTGTAAAAGCAGTAGAAAAAAGAATGAGCAAAGCATTGCTGATTATCAAAGAAAAAATTGGTAAAATTTAATAAAAAAGTAGGGTAATTAGTAAATTAATTGTTCTTAATATAAATAGCAAGAAAAACGAAAATGAAACAAAAATATAACGATGAAACATTTTTAGCTCGATGGGTTGCTAATGATTTATCATCAGATGAATTAAAGAAATTTAAAGATTCTGAGGATTATCATCAATATAAAAAAATTAATGATGCTTCTCTTTTGCTAAAAACGCCTGATTATAATAAAGAGACCATTTTAAATAAAATAGAAGAAGAAAAAAGTACGAAAAAGAAATCTAAAAAGGTTTTTAAACTTTCATCTTCATGGATGTATAGTGCAGCTGCTTCAATTATTTTATTTTTAACTGTATTTTACATCAACAAAAATAATACTAGTAATTTTTCATCTGCATATGGTGAACAAATAGTTGTTAAATTGCCTGACAATTCTACAGCTTATCTTTCACCTGGCTCTAGTTTAGCATTCGATAAAAAGAATTGGAGCGAAAAAAGAGGTTTACTTTTAACAGGTGAAGCCTATTTTGAAGTTGAAAAAGGAAAATCGTTTACGGTTAACACCAAACAAGGTAAAGTAGTTGTGTTAGGTACCAAGTTTACCGTAAATGCTTCAAGTAATTTTTTTGAAGTTCAGTGTTTTGAAGGAAAAGTAAAAGCTACCTCTAAAAACAATAGCCAAGCTATTTTAACCAAAGGAAAGGCTTTTAGAATTTATGATAACAAAAATGAGAATTGGGAGTTTTCTAACGAGAAACCAACTTGGTTAAAAGGAGAAAGTAACTTTAACAATGCACCTTTAAGTAAAGTTATTTTAACACTAGAAAAGCAATATAATTTAAAATTTAATACTGATAAAATAGATGTAAACAGACGCTTTACTGGTGCTTTTACAAATAATGATGTTAATATCGCCTTAAAAACTGTTTTTGCTCCTATGAAAATTTCATTTAAATTAGCAGAAAATAGTTTGGTTGTATTAACCTCTAATGAATGAATAAAAAATTAAGTATTCTTTTTATATGCTTAACAATGTCTGTTTTTTCTCAAGAAAAAATAGACATTGCTTTTTTTAACACGCCTATGTTAGCCGTTTTAAAAAAAACAGAAACTAATTATAAAATAAAGTTCTCTTTTGATTCTGATATTACGAAAGGAATTCTCTTTTCTTTTTCTAAAAATGCATGTATTCTTGAAGATTTAATTGATGAAATAGAAATACAAACTATACTTAAATTCAATAAAATAAATGAACGGTACTATTTTATTACCGTTCAAAAGCTAGAAAAAAACTTTAATATTTTAAAAGAAATTTCAGTAAGAAATTATATTACCTCTGGTATTAATCAAAAAAAACATGGTTCTATAGCCATTATACCTAAAAAACTAGGTGTACTCCCTGGGTTAACCGAACCCGATGTTTTAGAAACTTTAAAAATTATACCTGGTGTACAAAGTCCCAATGAAACTGCTTCAGGTATTTTTATAAGAGGTGGAACTCCTGATCAGAATTTAATTTTATGGGACGGAATAAAAATGTACTATTCTGGTCATTTTTTCGGAACACTTTCAGCTTTTAATCCTTATACAACAAGAGAAATCACCCTCTCTAAAAGCGGTACACAAGCAAGGTATGGTAATAAAATATCTGGCGTTATAGATATTAAAACAGAAGATGATATTCCTATAAAAACAACTGGTGGATTTGGTTTTAACATGACACATGCTGATGCTTACATTAGAATACCTTTAACTAAAAAAATAGCGATTACGACTTCGTTTAGACGTTCTTTTACCGATTTAATTAACACTTTTACTTTTAACAAATTATCGGACAGAGTTTTTCAAACTTTCGATGCTAATCAAGAGAGAAACATTATAAACGATAACATTCCTTTTGTTAGAGATAATCATTTTTATTTTGCCGATTATTCAGCAAAAATAATTTTAAAACCATCTGTTAACGAAACTTTATCCGTAAGCTTTTTATACACTCAAAATAAGTTATCTAACAGCTTTAAAATACCTATTTATAAAGATATTTATTTAGATGACTTAAACATTAAGAATAATGGTTTGAGTTTTTTATGGAATAAAAGTTTCACTCCGAAATTAAAACAAGAATTAAAACTTTATTATTCTAGTTTTAACCTAAACTATAAAGGTACTTACAATTATATTGATGACTACTTAATCAGGAAATCTATCAAAAAAAATTCGGTTAAAGATGTAGGTTTTTCATACAGCCTAAATTATGAAACAAACAACAATACAAACCTTTTATTTGGTTATGATTTTCTTTCTAACAAAACGAAATACCGTTTAGAATACCAAGCTGATATTAACAATGATAATATAATAAACTCAATAAAAGAAGATGAAGGCATTAACAACTCTCATTCTCTTTTTACAGAATATATTTACGATACCAATAGTTGGAAAATAAACGCTGGCATACGTTTTAATTACTTTGATAAAATTAATAAATTGGTTATTGAACCGAGATTATATGTAGAAAAAAGTCTTACTTATGATCTTAGTTTTAAAGCTTCTTTAGAGCAAAAACATCAAACCTTAGGGCAAATTGTAGAGTTTCAAACATCAAGCTTAGGGTTCGATTTAGAGAATGAAATTTGGGCGCAAGTAAATGATGATGATATTCCTATTCAAAAAAGTTTTCAAGTCTCATCAGGTTTTCTTTTCAATAAAAACAGATGGAAAGTAGATGTTGAAGCTTATTTTAAAAATGTAAACGGAATGACTTCTCAAACAAGAGGTTATAATGACCAAACAACTGATTTCTCTAAAGGAACAGGTAAAATATTTGGTATAGATGTACTTGTTAATAAAAAATTTAATAATTATAGAACATGGATTAACTATTCATACTCTAAAAATCAATTCAAGTTTTTAGATTTAGAAAATAGGTTTTTCCCCTCTAACCACGATATCACAAACTATTTCTCTTGGTCTCATGCCTTTAAGTTTAATAATTATGAGTTTTCATTGGGTTGGAGTCACAGAACAGGTAATGCATACACACCTATTTCTGATTTTTTTATTAATACAAACACTGGATCACCTATTATTATTTTAGATACCGATAATATAAATTCAAAACGTTTGCCTAAATACCATCGCTTAGATGCGTCTGTTACATACTCGTTTAATTTCTCTGATAAATGGAAAGGTAAGCTTGGTTTTTCTATTCTAAACATTTACAACCAAAATAATATAATTAATAGATCATACACTGCTGTTCCGTTTATTAATGATGTTAATGAAATTGATTACCGACTAGATACGGTAGATAAACGCTCGTTAGGTGTAACACCTAATTTAGTTTTTAGAGTTACTTTCTAAAAAAAGCCTCACAAAATTGTGAGGCTTTTTTTTAATAATTTCTATTCTTTTTTGTTTCTTCAAATACGTGTTCCAGAATTTTTTTCTCTTTTTCATCAAATATTATATTACGCCTTTTCATTACAACTTCTGCAACTTCAAAAACTTTTGATGTTTTATATTCTGTAAAACCTGATGCACCTCCCCAACTAAAAGATGGCACAAAATTTCTTGGAAAACCGCTTCCGAAAATATTTACAGAAACTCCTACTACAGTACCCGTATTAAACATGGTATTAATCCCGCACTTAGAATGATCTCCCATCATTAAGCCACAAAACTGTAAGCCCGTTTTAGTAAAACGACCAGTTTCATAACTCCATAATTTTACTTCTGCGTAGTTATTTTTTAAATTAGAATTGTTTGTATCAGCTCCTAAATTACACCATTCTCCTAGTACAGAGTTCCCTAAAAAACCATCATGTCCTTTACTAGAATACCCCATTAAAACTGAATTATTAACCTCTCCCCCTACTTTACAATGTGGTCCTAAAGTAGTTGCTCCGTATATTTTTGCTCCTAATTTTAACACTGAATTTTCACACATTGCTAATGCGCCTCTAACAACAACACCTTCCATTACCTCAGCATCTTTACCTATGTAAATTGGTCCTGTAGAAGCGTTTAAAATAGCATAGGTTAGCTTTGCTCCCTCTTCTATAAAAATATCTTTTCTATTTATACAGCTAACCGTTTCTGGTATTGGTTCTGAATCTCTTCCATCTGTAATTAAATCAAAATCACTTCTAATTGCCTTATCATTTAATGAAAAAATATCCCAAGTATTTTTTATTTGAATAATTTCATCATCAAACTCAATTTGTTCATAAGATGAAAAATCTACTTCTTCTTGTGAATCAACCGTATAAAAAGCAATCACATCTTCTCCTTTAAAAATAGCTTGATTTTTCGTTAAACTTTTAACCATTTCAATTAATGGTTTCGTTGGTAAAAAAGAAGCGTTTAATAAAACGTTTTCTTCCATTTCAACCATCGGGTATTTTTCTTCTAAATACGCTTCAGTTACTGTTGTTGTAGTTAAACCTAAGTGTTTTTCCCATTTTTCCCTAATGGTTAAAATACCAACTCTAATATCGGCAACAGGCTTTGTGTATGTAAATGGTAATAACGCGTTACGTACATCACCATCAAATAAAATATAGTTCATTGCATTTCTTTTTTGAGGACACACAAACTTACTACTTTCCTTTCATTTTTTAAGTCTAAAATTTAACATTACTTTTGTTCTAAATAAACCCTAAAGGTTTTAACTCCTAAACAATGAAAAAGATTTTAGCTTTAATTATTGGTGCTATTTTATTAATTGCTAGTTTGTATTATGCTTTTATATATTATGTACCTTATAGTGAGGGTGTTCGTTCTGGCGAACTAATAAAAATTAGTAATAAAGGAATGTTTATTAAAACATGGGAAGGAGAAATTAGCCAAGGTATTTCTGGCGCGCAAATTTTTTCTTTTTCTGTTGAAGATCAAGCAGAAACGGTAATTGCCGATTTGCAAAAATTTCAAGGTCGCTATGTAAAAGTTACTTACAAAGAACGCTACGATTCTTATTTTTGGCTAGGCGATACAAAATATTTTATAACCAAAGTAGAAGAAGAAGTTTCGCCACATTTTAGAGGATTAAAACCAGCAAATGAATAACAAAAAACATAAATACGTAAAAGAAACTTATATTACAATTTCTGAGTTAATGCTGCCTTCACATGCTAATTTTAGTGGTAAAATTCATGGAGGATACATTTTGTCTTTATTAGATCAAATAGCCTTTGCTTGTGCTTCTAAACATTCTGGTGAATATTGTGTTACTGCTTCGGTAGACACTGTAGATTTTTTAAGCCCGATTGAAGTTGGCGAATTAGTTACCATGAAAGCTTCTATAAACTATACCGGTAGAACCTCTATGGTAGTTGGTATTCGTGTAGATGCAGAAAACATTAGAACAGGGAAAAAGAAACATTGCAATTCTTCTTATTTTACAATGGTAGCTAAAGATAATGAAGGAAAAAGCATGGAAGTTCCTGGTTTAATTGTAAGAAATGACATTGAGATTCGTAGATTTTTAAAAGCGATAAAACGTATTGAAATGAAGAACAAACGTCAAGATGAATTTGACAGCAAAGACTTTGTTCCTAATAATTACATTAACTATTTAGAAAACTATAATGTAAAAATTGAATTATAGTTTATGCCTGAAATTATAGATTTAAGTCAAGAAATTTTTGAAGGAATGCCAGTTTACAAAAGCCTTCCTCAAGTAAAAATGTCTGTTCATAATACACATGAAGAGTGGGATAATATTAAAACCCCAACAACCAAAACTCCCGCTGTTTACAAGTTAGAAATGGGCGAACATACCGGCACTCATGTAGATGCTTTAAATCATATGGCCGCAGAATATAAAGACGAATCTATAGACACAATGCCTCTTTCTATGTTTTATACGGAAGGAATTTGTTTAGATTTTTCACATAAAAAACTACAAGAGTTAATCACCACTAAAGATGTTAAATCTGCCTTACTAAAAAGCAATAAAATTATAAATAAAGGAGATACAGTTTTATTATATACCGATCATTATCGCAAACATTTTAATACTGATAACTGGGACAAAGGACCTGGAATTACAGCCGAATGTGCTCGTTGGTTAGGAGAACAAAAAATAGCCGCTTTTGGTGTTGAAACCATGTCGCCAGGCATTCCAAAAATTTCTAATAAAGAAGTACATCATATTTGTGGAGAATTAAAATTTACGCATTATGAGAATATGATTAATTTATATAAATTGATCAACAGAGGTCGATTTCGCTTTATAGGTCTTCCTTTAAAAATAAGAGGCGGCACAGGCTCTCCCGTTAGAGCTGTTGCTGTTTTTGATTAAAAAATCCGAAGTTAGCTAACTTCGGATTTTTTTCTATTTATGTTAAAATTCTATTTCTAGAAATTCTTATTATCTAATAAAGTTCCTGCTAATTGTAGCAATTGCAATTCAGCATTTTTCGCAGTGTACTTTGCATTACTTACACTTAACTCTGCATTAATTAAATTTACTTGCGCCTGACGAAAATCGATTGAAGTAACTTGCCCTAATTTATAACGCTCATCTGTTCTATCAAAATTAAGCTTATTCGTAATTACATTCTTTTCTTGAACCTGTAATGAAAACAAAGAATTTTGATAGGTTTCCCAAGCATTATTTACATTTCTTTCTAACAACTCTTCTTGTTGCTTCTTTTGAATTTCTTGTGTCTCTAAAGCTATTTTAGCGTTTTTTACATTTGTTTTTGTACGTCCACCATCAAAAAGATTCCAAGACAAGTTTAAACCTGCATTTAATCCTTTTCTGGTGTTAGAAATCGGACTAAAAGCATTCGTAGCATCGTTATTACTTTTATTCCAAGCATACGAGCTTGTTAAGCCTACATTCGGCATCCAACCAGCTTTATTAATCTTAATATCTAATTGTCGGAGTTCAATATTTTTTTTTGATTCTAGTAAAGTGGCATTATTGGCTTTTGCCTTTGCTAATACATCCATTAAATTTAAATCAATCGCATAAGTAACATCTGTACTTACATCAATAGAAGTATTTACACTTCTACCTAATACAACGTTTAAATCTCTTTTTGCATTGGCTAATTCTCTTTTTACACCTAAATACGTAATACTATCATTATTTACATCAACCTCAGCATTTAAAACATCTAACTTTGTATTTTGTCCGTAATCAAAACTATAGGCTGCCCTTTTTAATCGGTTTTTAGATATACTTAACGTTTCTTTTTGTGCTGTTTCGTTTTCAGTTAATCTTCCTACCTCATAGTATGCTAAAAATAGTGTAGTTAATGTATTTTCAATTACTTGTCGGGCTTGTAATTCGGTTAAATTATGAGATTCTTTTAAGCGTTTAAACGTGTTTTGTCTGTTAAAACCATTAAAAATAGTATAATTTAATCCTACAGATGCGTTGTATGCCTTAGATTCTGCTCCTGTAACTGAATTTACAGTACCATCCTGAAACTCATTATCTGTATCATTACTACTATAGGTAGCTCCTGCATTTCCAACTACTGTTGGTAAGTAACCGCTATTATAAATACTCTTATTATTTTTAGCTGTTGCTAAGTTGTTTTTAGTAACACGTATATCGTAGTTATTCTCTAGCGTAACTTCTACCGCTTTTTCTTTCGTTAGTATTTCTTGTCCGTAAAAAGAAACATTCACAAACAGAAGTCCAATAATTAAATAGATTGTTTTCATCTTTATTTTCTTTTACTATGCTTCCTCAGCATTTTCAGATTCTAATTCTTTAATAGCTCTTTCTACCGATTCTCTTTTTGGTTTTTCTCCTTCCCACAACCACTTTGTATATACTTTAGAATAATTAGCGATTGATAATAAAACAGGTAAAGTTAACAGGGTTAAAAAAGTGGCAATCATAATTCCGTATGCAATAGAAATTGCCATCGGAATTAAAAATTGTGCTTGACGGCTTGTTTCTAAAATTAATGGAGCCAAACCTGCAACTGTAGTAATTGTTGTTAAGAAAATAGCTCTAAATCTAGATTTTCCTGCAGCGAATATTGCTTCATCAAAACTCATTCCTTCTTTTAAATAGCTATTAAATTTACTAATCAATACCAAGCCATCATTTACCATAATACCTACTAAAGCAATAATTCCTAGAAGTGATAAAATATTTACAGCAAAACCATGAAACCAATGTCCCCATGCAACACCAATTAAACTAAATGGCACCATAATTAACAACATAAAGGGTTGTCCGTACGATCTAAATGTAAATACGATTACAATATAAATTAACAATAAAATTACAGGACCAACCAATGCTGCTGAACTCGAAACTTTTGCTGCTTCTCTATTCTGCCCTTCATACAAAGCTGTTACCGATGGATATTTCGCTTTAATTTCAGGCATTATTCTGGCCTTAATATCATCTAAAACATCTGTTGCACTTCCTTGAGCATCTTTCATATCAGCATCTACTTTTATTTCACGCTGTCCTTCTATGTGATTTATAGATATTTCTCCTCGTTCAATTTTATAAGTCGCTATTTCAGATAACGGAACTCTACTACCTGTAGGCGTAGCAATTCGCATATCATCTAAATTTTTAATCGACGAGCGTTCATTTTTATCATAACGAACCCAAACTTTTATTTCGTCTTGTCCTCGCTGAAAACGTTGTGCTTGTCTACCAAAAAAACCACTTCTTATTTGCGACATTACCTCGTTTAAATTCAAGCCTAATAAATACGCATTGTCTTTTAACTGTATATTAATTTCTTTGATTCCCTGCGGATCATTATCAGTTACATCTTTTAAATTTTGATTTTTATTTAATTCTGATTTTAATTCGGTTTTAGCCGCTTTTAACTCAGCAATGTTGTTACTTAATAATGACACTGAAACCGGACTTCCACCAAAATTACCTCCCGAACCAAAAGTTAACGACTCTACACCGTAAATCTCTCCAACTCTTTTACGTATTTCGTTGGTAATTTCTCTAGAACCAAAAGTTCTTGTTTCGCCTGGTAATAAATTTATTCTTAAGGATGCTTTTGCTGATCCTGGTCCTATTTGTTTTAAAATATTTTCAACAACTGGCTCATCAGTAATTGCATATTTCTCTGTAAATTCTTTTTCAACTTCCCAAGTTTTTGCTTCAATTACAGAAATAATACTATCTGTAATTTTTTCGTTAGTTCCTTGCGGCATGGTTAAATTTACCGATACTCGATCACTCGCTATCGATGGAAAAAAAGTTCCTTTTATAATTCCTCCCTGAAATGCTCCGATGGTAATTACAAATAAAGCAACCGGAATAACCAATCCGAAGAACTTATTATCTAAAACAAATCGCAATGCAGGTGCGTATAATTTATCACGCATAAAATCCATAAAATCTTCTGCATATTTATTAAAAGCATACAATTTCTGATTTCTATCTAATGCTTTTGAATGCGCAACGTGTGCTGGCAAAATAATTAAAGCTTCTACTAATGAAAGGATTAAGGTAAGTGCAACTACGGTAGCAACTTCTCCAAAAAACTCTCCTATATTTCCTTCTAAGAAAAAGAATACCGAAAAGGCTAAGACTGTAGTAGTAATTGCCGATATAATTGGCGGAACAACTTCCATCGTACCATCAATGGCAGCTCTAATAGGGTTTTTCCCCATTTCATAATGATGGTAAATATTTTCAGCAATTACAATTCCGTCATCTACCAAAATACCAATAACGATAATCATCCCAAATAATGATAATACGTTAATGGTAATATTAAAGTATCCTGCCAACATAAACATTCCGAAAAATGCAACTGGTAATCCGGCAGCTACCCAAAATGCCAATCTAGGACGTAAAAACAACGATAAAAACAACATTACCAGCAACATTCCTTGCCATGCATTTTTAAACAATAACTCGGTACGTTGATTTAATGTGATTGATGAATCTCTTGTAATTTCAATCTTTATATTGTCGTGTTCTTTATTAAATTTCGCTATATATTCATTTATTTTTTTAGCTGAAGTTAATAAATCTTCATTATTGGTATTACTTACCTGAATTCTTACCGCTAAGTTCCCATTGTAAAAATTTCTATTCGGTGTTTCATTCCAAATATCTTTTACGGTTGCAACATCTTTTAATCTGATTATTGTTCCGGAAGCATCTGCTTTTACAACCAAATTATCTAGCTCATCACCATAATAAGAGCGATTTTTTGCTCGAATTAAATACTCTTCTGCAACTGTTTTTACAGAACCTCCAGAGGTTAATATATTTGCCGTAGAAACTGCTCTTGCAACATCATCAAATGTTAAGTCGTATGCTCTTAAATCATTTTCTTTAACAGCTATTTCAATTTCTTCTGCAGGATACCCTGAAACAGAAATCTGTGAAATTCCGTCTATTCTACGGATATCATTTTCTATATCTCTTGCGATATTTTTTAATGATTTTAAAGGAATTTTATCTCCTGTAACCACAAAACTAATCGTTTCAGCAATGTTTTCTATTTTAGCAACCACCGCAGGTTCCATTCCTGATGGAAAGTTAGGTACTTTATCTACCGCATTTTTAACATCAGCTAAAACTACATTAATATCATAACCTTTTAATATTTCTACTGAAATACTCGCTGAGTTTTCTGATGATGTAGATGTTACTCGATCTACACCTACCAATCCTTTTAAATTATCTTCAATTTTTAAAACTACTCCTTCTTCCATCTCTTGCGGAGAAGCTCCTGGATATGCTACATTTATATTGATAAATTTAGCATCCGTTAGCGGAAAAAATGACGATTTTAAAGAAGAAAAACCAAAGGTTCCTAATACAACAAAGGCAATAATAATTATATTTACCGCCACTGGATATTTTATAAAATATGCAATTACTTTTTTCATATCTTATTTTTTTGCAGCGTTAGTTGTTTCTGGAAATATCTTAACAGGCATACCTACATAAGCACCTGCAACCGGCTTATTAATTAATTGAGCACCATTTTGCAATCCTTTTATAACCACCGTATTTTCATTAAAATGTACCGGATTAATATTTATTAAATCTAATACGTTGTTCTTTACAACATACACCGATTTGTTTTCAACCAATAGCTTTCTATTTATTTCTATAGCTTCGGTCATTGTTTTTACAGGTACGTTTGCTTCTAAATACATACCTTCTCTTAAACCTTTTCCTTTTATCTCGATAAAAACTTGAACTGTTTGAGTAGCTTGATCTAGTTTTCCGTTAATTCGAGCAACTTTACCTGACCACATTTTATTTTTTTCTAAATTTTGAAGTGCAACCGTTTTACCAACTTTTAAAATATCAGCAAAGCTTCCGTTTACAGATAAAGCCAATTCAAAAACTGAAGTATCTATAAATTCACCCATTTTCTGACCAACTCTTACTAAAGTTCCGTTTGTTACCAAAGCTTCAGTAATTACACCACTAAAAGGAGCTCTAAGATTGTATTTTCCTAACCTCGACTCTAAATTTTTAACATTATAATACGTTGCATATATATTCTTACCAGTTACGAAATACTTCTCTTTGTCTGAATTCGCCTCAGGAAGTGGTTGTACAGTTTTATTGATATCATAATTTTTTAAATAGGTATTCCATTTTTCAAAAGAACCTGGATAATCCAATCGTAAATCTGGCATAATAGAAGCTATTAAGTTTTGTAAAGAGCTTCTTTGAGACTGAATTGAAGCATAAAACTCTTGGCTATTGATATGTAATAATGTTTGTCCTTTACTATATGATACACCAGCTTTAAAAGGTTTTGATGTAGGTTTTAAAACACCTTGTACCTCTGAATAAATAGCTACTTTATTCTTAGCTTGTAAATTACCGTTTGCAATAATATTTATAGCCACATCACCATTTATAACTTCTTTTACAAAAACAGTTTTTTCTACTTTTGTAACTTTCTGTACAGGAAGTTCCTTACTATCTTTTAAAATATTGGAGATTATAAATGACAATCCGAGTACTACAACTCCGGCTCCTACAACAATTAGTTTTCTCATGGTTTATTTGTTTAGTTGTTACTACAACTTTTAGCTGATTTTATATTTAAGTTTTCTTGTATTTTTTTAATCACATTAATCGTTTGTGCGATTTCTTCTTCTGATATATTTTCTTGTAATGAGGTTACAAATTGCTCCATTAACGGCAATGTTTCTTTAAATAAAACTTCTCCTTTTTTTGTGATATGTATATTGTTAATACGCCTATCTAATTTCGATGGAATTCTAGCTACTAAACCTTTTTTTTCCATTGTATTTACCAGTCTCGCTAGAGACGTCTTATCTCTACCTGTTAAAAAGGCTAATTCCCGTTGTGGTACTCCATTTTTTTCCTGCAATTTTTTTAAGAAAATCCATTGAATTTTTGTCAATGAAATGTTATGCTCACAAAACAAGTCGTGAACATGATTTTCTATCATTTTGGTAGTTTTTCCCAACCATGGGGCTAATGTATTTTCAATACTCATATATTACCTTCAATATCAAAGACAAAATTAACTGAAAGCGTTATTTTAGTTGCATATACAACTAGTTAATTTTTTGTTAAAAAAAATGCCTGTCAAATAATTATTGACAGGCATTTTAAATATATATTATGGTGCTTATTTTGTTAAATACATTTTACGTCTTGAGTATAAATCGTAAAACTGATCATCTTTTAAATCATCAATAAACAAAATACTTTCTCCCGTCGATTTCATTTCTGGTCCCAATTGCTTGTTTACATTCGGAAACTTATTAAATGAAAATACAGGTTGCTTTATCGCATAACCTTCTAACTGCGGATTAAAAGTAAAATCTGTTACCTTTTTCTCTCCTAACATTACCTTGGTTGCATAATTTACATAAGGTTCTTTATATGCCTTTGCAATAAAAGGAACTGTACGAGATGCTCTTGGATTTGCTTCAATTATATAAACAATATCGTTTTTAATTGCAAACTGAACGTTTATTAAACCAACTGTTTTAAGCTCTAAAGCAATTGTTTTTGTGTGATCTTTTATTTGTTGTAATACTAAATCACCTAAGTTAAACACAGGCAAAGTTGCATTAGAATCTCCAGAGTGTACTCCACAAGGCTCAATATGTTCCATTATTCCGATAATTTGCACGTTTTCACCATCACAAATTGCATCTGCTTCTGCTTCAATTGCTCCATCTAAATAATGATCTAATAATAATTTATTACCAGGCATTCTTCTTAACAAATCAACAACATGCTCTATTAACTCTTCTTTGTTGATAACAATTTTCATTCCTTGTCCTCCTAAAACATAAGAAGGTCTTACTAATATCGGAAAATCTAATTTATCAGCTAAAGCTAAAGCCTCATCTGCAGTTTCTGCGATTCCGAATTCTGGATACGGAATATTATTATTTTTTAATAAGTCAGAAAAACTACCTCTATCTTCTGCCAAATCTAAAGCTTCGAAAGAAGTTCCTAGTATTTTAACACCATATTTAGTTAATTTCTCCGCTAACTTTAAAGCAGTTTGCCCTCCTAACTGAACAATAACTCCTTCTGGTTTTTCATGTTTAATTATATCATAAATATGTTCCCAAAAAACAGGCTCAAAATATAATTTATCAGCAGTATCAAAATCTGTAGAAACCGTTTCAGGATTACAGTTAATCATAATAGTTTCGTAACCACATTCTGCAGCTGCTAAAATACCATGAACACAACAGTAATCGAATTCAATTCCTTGCCCAATACGGTTTGGTCCTGAACCTAAAACTATAATTTTTTTCTTAGGAGTAACTTCACTTTCATTTGCAATTGTAGTAACACCTTCTTTAGTTACAATATCACTTTCAAAAGTTGAATAATAATAAGGAGTTTTTGCTTTAAATTCAGCAGCACAAGTATCAACTAACTTGTAAACTCTATTGATATTTAATTCCTCTCTTTTACTATATACTTCACTTTCTAAACAACCTAACATATGAGCAATCTGACGATCTCCATATCCTTTTTGTTTTGCTTCAAGTAATAAATCTCTATCAAGATTTGCTACTGTATTCTTAGAAATTTCTTTTTCTATTTCGTGTAATTCTTCATATTGCTTTAAGAACCACATATCAATTTGAGTAATTTCGTGGATTTTACTCAACGGAATTCCCATTTTAATGGCATCATAAATAATAAAAACACGATCCCAAGAAGCGTATGTTAACTTATCAATAATTTCTTCGTAATTTTTATTTTCTTTTCCATCAGCACCTAAACCATTACGTTTAATCTCTAATGACTGAGTTGCCTTGTGCAATGCTTCTTGAAACGAACGCCCAATCCCCATTACTTCACCTACAGATTTCATTTGTAACCCTAAAGTTCGGTCTGAACCTTCGAATTTATCAAAATTCCAACGTGGGATTTTTACGATTACATAATCTAAAGTTGGCTCAAATAAAGCAGAAGTAGATTTTGTAATTTGATTATCTAACTCATCTAAATGATATCCTAATGCTAATTTAGCGGCAATTTTTGCAATCGGGTAACCAGTTGCTTTACTCGCTAAAGCGGATGAACGCGATACACGTGGATTGATTTCAATAGCAATAATGTCTTCTTTTTCATCAGGAGAAATCGCAAACTGCACATTACACCCACCGGCAAAATCACCAATATTACGCATCATATGAATTGCCATATCACGCATTTTTTGAAAAGTTTTATCAGAAAGCGTCATTGCTGGAGCTACCGTAATAGAATCTCCTGTATGAATTCCGATCGGATCCATATTTTCAATAGAACATATGATAACTACATTATCATTGGCATCTCTTAACAACTCTAACTCATATTCTTTCCAACCGATAAGTGCTTTATCAATCATTACCTCATGAATAGGAGAAACTTCTAATCCGCGAGTTAACAAAGCATCAAAATCTTCTTCTTTATATACAAAAGACGCTCCTTCACCACCTAAAGTAAAAGATGCTCTAATAATTAAAGGAAATCCGAACTCTTGTGCAATCTCTTTTCCTTTTAAGAAAGATGTCGCTGTAGCTTGCGGCGCCATTGGAATACCAATATCTAACATCAAGTTTCTAAACTTCTCACGATCTTCGGTAATATTAATAGCATCAATATTAACACCAATAATCTTTACATCAAAATCTTCCCAAATTCCTTTTTCATCAGCTTCAATACATAAATTCAACGCTGTTTGCCCCCCCATTGTAGGTAAAACGGCATCAATTTGTGGATGCTCTTTTAAAATTTGTATTATCGACTTTGTGTTTAAAGGCAAAAGGTATACATGATCGGCCATTGTTGGGTCGGTCATGATTGTTGCAGGATTCGAATTGATTAAAACAGTTTCAATTCCGTCTTCACGTAAAGAACGCAAAGCTTGTGTTCCAGAATAATCAAACTCACAGGCTTGTCCAATAACAATTGGTCCCGATCCGATTATTAAAATAGATTTAAGGTTTTGATTTTTAGGCATTTTGTTTGTTGTGTTGTGTTGTTGACAAAAATAAAAAATGTTTATATACAAAAAAGGTGTTACTAAAAAATAGTAACACCTAATATATCAATGACTCTTAATCATTATTTCTTTGGTCTTGGAGCTGAAGATACACTTAAGTTCTTTCTTCCTTTAGCTCTTCTTCTTGCTAGCACTTTACGTCCGTTAGCAGATGCCATTCTTTCTCTGAAACCGTGTTTGTTTCTTCTTTTTCTTTTCGATGGTTGGTAAGTTCTTTTCGGCATTATTTATATTTTTAAAAATGGTCTTTAATTGTACGTTGCTTTTATGAAATTCCGTCTGCTAAAAGCGTGGGCAAATATACAACAGTTTTTTTGTTTAACAAATACTAGTTTTACTTTTTTCTAATATTTTTTCACTTGACAAAAATAGGTGATTATTATATATCTTTTATCACTTTTTTATTTGTTCGAATAGCTAGACTTCTTATTTTTGCCCAAACCTAACAACACCATGAACAACACTAAATACGTTTTTGTAACAGGAGGCGTAACTTCATCACTAGGAAAAGGAATTATTGCCGCATCTTTAGCTAAATTATTACAGCAAAGAGGTTTCTCTGTAACCATCCAAAAATTAGACCCATATATTAATATCGACCCAGGAACATTAAACCCGTATGAACACGGTGAATGTTATGTTACTGATGATGGTGCTGAAACAGATTTAGATCTTGGGCACTACGAGCGTTTTTTAAACATACCAACCTCTCAAGCGAACAATGTTACTACAGGTAGAATATATCAATCTGTAATAAATAAGGAGCGTAAAGGAGAATTTCTAGGAAAAACAGTTCAGATAATTCCGCATATTACGGATGAAATTAAGCACCGAGTCCAAATTTTAGGAAATACTGGTGATTATGATATTGTGATTACTGAAATTGGCGGAACCGTTGGTGATATTGAATCGCTTCCTTATATAGAAGCTGTTCGTCAATTACAATGGGAATTAGGAAATGATAATGTTATTGTGGTTCATTTAACACTAGTACCTTATTTAGCTGCAGCTGGTGAATTAAAAACGAAACCTACACAGCATTCTGTAAAAACATTAATGCAAAGTGGTATTAGTCCTGATATTTTAGTGTGTCGTTCTGAACACGAGATAAACGATACCATTAAACGTAAGCTTGCTTTATTTTGCAATGTAAAACAACAAGATGTTATACAATCTTTAGATGCTGAAACTATTTATGATGTACCTAACTTAATGTTTAAAGAAGGTTTAGATTATGTAGTTTTAGATAAATTAAACTTATCTACCCGTAAACAACCTAAATTAAAAGCATGGAATCAGTTTTTAGAGCGTCATAAAAACCCTACTTCTACTATTGAAATTGGTTTGGTAGGTAAATATGTTGAATTGCACGATTCTTATAAATCGATTACTGAATCTTTTATTCATGCAGGTGCAACTAACAAAACAAAAGTAAATGTACGTTGGATTCATTCTGAAGAATTGACTCCTGAAAATGCTTCTTCAAAATTAGCCGGATTAAATGGTGTTTTAGTAGCACCAGGTTTTGGAGATCGAGGAACTGAAGGTAAAATAGCAGCTGTACAATATGTTCGTGAAAATAATATTCCTTTTTTAGGAATTTGTTTAGGAATGCAAATGGCTGTTATCGAATACTCTCGTAATGTTTTAGGTTTAAAAGATGCAGAATCTACAGAAATGAATAAAGATACTGTACATCCTGTTATTAACTTAATGGAAACTCAAAAAGATGTTACCCAAAAAGGAGGTACCATGCGTTTAGGAGCTTGGGATTGTGAAATCATCGAAGATTCTAAAGTATTTAAAGCCTATAAATCTACATTAATTAGTGAGCGTCACCGCCATAGATTTGAATATAACAACGATTATAAGGAACAATTAGAAAATGCAGGAATGAAAGCCACAGGAATCAACCCTAAAACAGGCTTGGTTGAAATAGTTGAAATCCCTACACATCCTTGGTTTGTTGGTGTACAATATCACCCTGAATATAAAAGTACAGTACTAAATCCACATCCACTATTTGTGAGTTTTATAAAAGCAGCTTTTCAACAATCAAAAAAATAAATTTAAAATCCTGTAATTTTTAGTTACAGGATTTTTTTTTATCAAAACGGAATACTATTTGAACTATTAATCTTATCAAAATTAATCACAGTAAAACCTTATAAAATATATAAGGTTTCGCTACATTTGTCGGGTTTTTCAATAATGAGAAAAACAAAAAATGACAAGTTGACATTATAATTCATATCAATGGAACAAAAAAAATTTGATTTAAATTCCTTTATAGGAATGCTTTTATTAGGAGGAATATTACTATGGTGGATGAACAATCGTGAGCCAGAAGTAACCCCTGAAACAACGAAAACAGAACAAGTTTCTGAAGCAGCAACTACTCAAAACAATTTAGCAGAAACAGCTGTCTTAAATGACTCGCTGCAGCAAATTGCTTTAAAAAACAAATTAGGTGCTTTTGCATACGGAGCTTCAACTAGTAAAAACGGAAGTACTACTATAGAGAATGACCTTGTTAAATTAACTATTGATAATAAAGGTGGACAAATTATTGAAGCTTTAATTAAAAACTTCAAAACATACGATTCGCTTCCTTTATATTTAGTAAAAGATAAAAATGCATCTTTTAATATTAATTTCGGAACAACAGATAACCGTATTTTAAACACAAAAGATTTATTATTTACGCCTACTTTAACTAAAAATGGAGACACTCAAATACTTTCTATGAAACTGAAAGTATCTGAAACTAAATTTTTAGAATATCGTTACGAAATTAAAAAAGACGATTACCGCGTAGCTTTTGCTGTTCGTTCTCAAGGATTAAATTCGGTAATAAACAGCTCTCAAGCAATTAATTTAGATTGGAGTTTAAAAGGTTTTAGACATGAAAAAAGTTTAAAAACCGAAAACATGTACTCTTATTACTACTATAAAGCAGATGATGAAGTTGATTATTTACAAATGAACGATGATGAAACTGTTAGCGATATAAATTGGGTTGCTTACAAACAACATTTCTTTTCTTCGATTTTATCTTCGGATACACCTTTTAACGAAGCTAGTTTAAAATCTGTAGATTTTGAAGGCGAAGAAAAAGATAGTGTTTATACAAAATCATATGGTTTGAAAACACCTTTAGCATTAACTAACGGAGAGTTAAATTATAATATGCAATGGTTTTACGGACCAACGGATTATAACTTATTAAAATCTTATGAAGGTACTAATTTAGATGAGATTTCAGATTTAGGTTGGGGTCTTTTTGGTTTTTTAAACCGTACTGTATTTTACCCTGTATTTAACCTCTTAAAAGGATTTATTGGTAACTTCGGATTGATTATTATATTAATGACAATTGTTGTTCGTATTATCATGTCTCCGGTACTTTACAAATCGTATTTATCGAGTGCTAAAATGAAAGTGATTCGTCCTGAAATGGAAGAAATCAATAAAAAATTTCCTGGTAAAGAAAATGCCATGAAGCGTCAGCAAGAAACAATGGCAGTGCAACGAAAAGCTGGTGTAAACATGATGTCGGGTTGTATTCCTGCATTATTACAAATGCCTGTATTCTTTGCTTTATTTAAGTTTTTCCCTACCAATATAGAGTTCAGACAAAAAAGCTTCTTATGGGCAAATGATTTATCATCTTACGATATGGTATATCAATTACCTTTTAACATTCCTTTTTATGGAGATCACGTAAGTCTATTTCCAATATTAGCTTCTATTGCTATTTTCTTTTACATGAGAATGAACCAAAGTCAGCAAGCAAATATGCAAGCTCCTACGCAAGAAGGAATGCCTGATATGCAGAAAATGATGAAGTATATGATTTACTTCTCTCCTATTATGATGTTGTTTTTCTTTAACAACTACGCAAGTGGTTTAAGTTTATACTACTTTATATCTAACTTATTAACTATCATTATTATGTTAATTATTAAAAATTACGTAATCGATGAAGATAAGATTCATGCGAAGATTGAAGAAAACAAAAAGAAGCCTGAAAAAGCTAAAAGTAAGTTCCGTGAGCGTTTAGACAACGCTATGAAGCAAGCACAAGAACAACAAGCTGCTCAGCAAAAAGGAAAGAAAAAAAAATAAGCAAGTAAAACGCTTAGAAATAAAAAACCGAAACTTAAAAGTTTCGGTTTTTTTTATGCTTACGGTTTATTAAAATAATTAGGTTGAATAATCATAAATAACGTTTGTAACGTTAATCAACTATAATTTTATTTTAGTTAAAATTAATTCACTTTTTCTCAAAACAAATCTACCCTCATTTTTAATTTTATTTAACAATCCTTTAACTAAGCAAGATTAAACCTTTAAGGAACTTCGCGGTCTTATCTCTTTACACAATAAACTACTCAATGAAAAAAATAACATTTCTTTTTGCATTATTTATCGCTGTTTCTGCGTTTGCACAAAAACCCACTCGTAAAAAAGTTTCTAACGTTACATTAACAGGTAAAGTTATAGAAGCCAGTTCTAAACAACCTTTAGAGTATGCCACTTTAGTACTAACTCATCTTCAAAATAAACAAGTTTCTGGAGGAATTACAGATGTAAACGGAAATTTTTCTATTACAGTTCCTTCTGGGGAATATGCTTTAAAAGTAGAGTTTATAGGTTTTAAAACTAAAAACCTTCAACAAAGACAAATAACAGAAAACATCAACTTAGGTACAATTACGCTTTCTGAAGATGCTGAAACGTTGGATGAAGTAGAAATTATCGCCGAGAAATCGACCGTAGAAATTCGTTTAGATAAAAAAATATACAATGTAGGTAAAGATATGACTGTAAAAGGTGGTTCTGCCTCTGATGTATTAGACAATGTACCATCTGTAAACGTAGATGCACAAGGTGCTGTTAGTTTACGTGGTAGTGAAAACGTACGTATTTTAATTGACGGAAAACCATCCGCTCTTGTTGGCTTAACAGGTACAGATGCCTTAAGAAATCTTCCTGCTGATGCTATTGAAAAAGTAGAAGTAATTACCTCACCATCTGCACGTTATGATGCAGAAGGAACTGCAGGTATTTTAAATATTATTTTAAGAAAAGGAAAAATAACAGGTTTTAACGGTTCTGTAAACGTTACTGCTGGTAATCCTGATATGTTAAGAGTAGCACCAAACTTAAATTACCGAACAAAAAAGATTAACTTATTTTCTAATCTTGGTTATTCGTACAGAAAAGGTCCTGGTAATTCACAAACCGAGTTTTCATATTTAACAAACGGAGTTTTAGACAGCACACAAACAGAGGATAGAACTTTTGATAGAAAAAACAAAAACTTCAATGCCTCAATTGGTTTAGAATACTACATTAACGATAACAGTTCTATTACAGGTAATTTTGTGTACCGAAAGTCTAATGGAAATGACATTGCAACCAACTTAACAGACAGGTTTTTATTTAACGATCCTAATCAGGTTTTACTTGAAGAAATTAGGGTCGAAAACGAAGTTGAAGATGGAGTAGATAAGCAATACTCTATAAATTACACGAACAAGTTAAATGATAATGGTGAAAAACTAACAATTGATTTACAATACGGAGACAGTAATGAAACCGAAAATTCACCTATTAGTGTAAACGGAATTCCTTCTGAAGATAATTCACAAATCACTAGCTCTAAAGAAAAGTTAGTTCAGGTAGATTATGTATTACCAATCGGAGAAAACAGTCAGTTTGAAGCTGGACACAAAGCTACTTATCAAGATTTAAAATCTGACTTTAGAGTAAATATTTTAGATCCTAATATAAATTTCAACCCTTCTAATGATTTAACTTTTAAGCAAAACGTATATGCTTTTTACACTCAGTATGGAAGTAAAATAGACAAGTTTTCATACCTATTAGGTTTACGTGCTGAAATTACAGACATCGATATCGATTTACAATCAGATACTCAAAAAACAAATTCAGACAAAAATTATACAGAATGGTTTCCTACCGTAAACCTTGGTTACGAATTAAACGACAACGAAAATGTTACTTTAGGATATAGCAGACGTTTAAGAAGACCACGCCACTGGTTTTTAAATCCGTTTGAAAGCCGTAGTTCTGCTACAAGTGTATTTAGAGGTAATCCTGATTTAAATCCAACTTACACAAGTTCTTTCGACTTAGGTTATAACACAAAAATTAGAAAATTCAATTTAGGAGCTTCTATATATTATCAGCTTTCTACCGATATAATCGAGAGAGTTTCAATAATTGAAGAAAGAAACGGAACCAATGTATTTGTTAGTCAGCCTTTAAATTTAAATAGCGAAGATCGTTACGGATTTGAATTTACAAGTAATTACAATCCAACAAAAAAAGTACGCTTATCTGCTAGTTTTAACTACTTTAAGTTTAATACAGATGCTTTTTCATACACTTACACAGCGCAAGACAATTCGCAAGTTACTACCAACCTAGCCGAAGTAAATCAAGACAGTTGGTTTGCTCGTTTTAATGCACGTATAACATTACCAGCTAAGATAGATTGGCAAACACGTATTATGTATCATGGCCCGCAAACAAATGCGCAAAGTGATAGAGAAGGTATGTTTATGGCAAACCTAGCATTTAGTAAAGACATCTTTAAAGACAAAGCGTCGGTTGTTTTAAATTTAAGCGATTTATTTAATTCACGTAAAAGAGAAAGTACCACGTATTATGGTGGTAGAGAAAATCCATCAACAGTTTCTAACGGAGAATTTCAATGGAGAGAACGTCAAATATCATTAAGCTTTACGTATCGTTTTAATCAAAAGAAAAAAAGAGAAAAACCTGAAGGTAGAGGTCAAGAAAATGGTGGCGGAGATTTTAACGGCTAAAATTTGGGCGTTCTAGCGGGCTTTCATTACTCGCTTTTTAGTTAGTATGTTCTAAAAACACACAAACCAAAAGAGCTCAAACAAACCATTCAATCCCTAACGCGATTATCTAATACATATCAAAAAGCTCGTTCTTATTGAACGGGCTTTTTTGTTTCCTGTATTTTAAATAAACACATACATAATGGATACGCATCATTGCGAGGAACGAAGTAATCTCTTCCGCATAAAAAGTACACATGGGTTAAAGATTGCAGTGGCATCATTTTTTAAAGCTTAATAAATATGCGTCATTGTGAGGAACGAAGCAATCTTTTCCATACAAAAAGCAAACATGCATTAAGGATTGAAATGGCATCCTTTTTTAAAACTTAATAAATATACGTCATTGCGAGGAACGAAGTAATCTCTTCAACATAAAAAGTACACATGCGTTAAGGATTGTAGAGGCATCCTTTTTTAAAGCTTAATAAAAAATCCGTCATTGCGAGGAACGAAGCAATCTCATCAAATTCTTAGACTGCCATAGTTAATTAAAAAGTAAACCTCGTTTTTGTAACTATAAAAAAGATATAACGAAAAGCCTGTTTAAACGCCCAGAAACAAAAAAAGCTCGTTCAAATACATGAACGAGCTTATTTTATATCAATTTAAAAACTACTTACCTTCAGCAGCTTTTTTTGCTTCTCTCTTTAACTTTATATTTTCCCAGATTGTTCCACCAATCCAATAAGGAACTACAAATGTTAATAAGAAAATTAACAACCAAAATCCGGTTGTAAAAATAAACATGAATAATACCAATCCTGAAAATTCTGAAAAATCTAACATTTGTTTCCTATTAATAATTGTTGTGCGACAAAATTATAACTATTTTTCTTTGAAAGCAATAAAATCTGATAAAAATCACCTACTAAAACTATTAGAATTTGTAATTTTGACTATCGTTAATTTATATTCTTTTAAATCATTTTAAAATGACAAAGTACAGAATCGAAAAAGACACAATGGGAAACGTTGAAGTTCCTGCTGATAAATATTGGGGAGCACAAACAGAACGCTCTCGTAACAACTTTAAAATAGGTGCTGCTGGCTCTATGCCATTAGAAATAGTATATGGTTTTGCATACCTTAAAAAAGCTGCTGCCTATACAAATGCTGAATTAGGTGTTTTAACTGATGAAAAAAGAGATTTAATTGCACAAGTTTGTGACGAAATCTTAACAGGTAAACACGACAATCAATTTCCGTTAGTCATCTGGCAAACAGGTTCTGGTACACAATCTAACATGAACTGTAACGAGGTAATCGCTAACAGAGCACATGAAATTGCAGGAAATGTAATTGGCGAAGGTGAAAAAACCATACAGCCAAATGATGATGTAAACAAATCGCAATCATCAAACGACACCTTTCCTACAGGTATGCACATTGCTGCTTACAAGAAAATTGTAGAAGTAACCATTCCTGGTGTAGAACAATTACGCGATACTTTACAAGCAAAATCAGAAGCTTTTAAAGATGTTGTAAAAATAGGGCGCACACATTTAATGGATGCTACTCCCCTAACCTTAGGACAAGAGTTCTCTGGTTATGTGGCACAATTAAACTTTGGTTTAAAAGCGTTAAAAAACTCTTTAGAGCATTTATCGCAATTGGCTTTAGGAGGAACTGCAGTAGGAACAGGTTTAAACACACCTGCTGGTTACGATGTATTAGTGGCTAAATATATTGCTGAATTTACTGGCTTACCTTTTATTACTGCTGAAAATAAATTTGAAGCTTTAGCTGCGCATGATGCTTTTGTTGAAACACACGGATCTTTAAAGCAATTAGCGGTTTCTATTAATAAAATAGCAAACGATATTCGTATGATGGCTTCTGGGCCACGTTCTGGAATTGGTGAATTAATTATTCCTGCAAACGAACCAGGTTCTTCTATTATGCCAGGAAAAGTAAATCCTACGCAAGCAGAAGCAATCACAATGGTTTGTGCACAAGTTATGGGTAACGATGTTGCTGTAACTGTTGGTGGTACACAAGGACATTACGAATTAAATGTATTTAAACCAATGATGGCAGCTAACGTATTACAGTCTGCTCAGTTAATTGGGGATGCTTGTGTATCTTTCGATGTAAATTGTGCTGCTGGTATTGAACCAAATCACGATAGAATTACAGAATTGGTAAACAATTCTTTAATGCTTGTTACTGCTTTAAATACTAAAATAGGATATTATAAAGCTGCAGAAATTGCAAACACAGCACACGCAAATGGTACAACTTTAAAAATTGAAGCAGTACGTTTAGGTTATGTAACACCTGAAGAATATGATGAATGGGTAAAACCTGAAAACATGACTGGTGGATTAAAATAAAAACTTACCTATTATAACCATAAAAAAACCGAAACTTAACAGTTTCGGTTTTTTTATGGTTGATTTTTTAAATTTAATTCAGCCTATTCTTTATAAATTCTTGTACTTCTTGCTTTGCTTTTAACATTTCTACTTCATCATGTGTTTTTCCTTCAGCTCTCTTTATATAAGCATCAAATGCGTGACTTATATAAATTGGCGATTTATTGTTAGTATAACTCACCGCATTATGGCAGCTAAAACAATTTGCTAAATTATCTACTTTAATGCTTTTAAGACTACTATTAAATGTTTGCGTAAAAGTTTCCATAGTTACATTTGCATTATTTAAAGAACCTCTTGCTGATGAACCTGGAGTTGCATTACCTATTGAGCCTCCTAAATCGACTAACAATTGTGCTTGAGCATTTGTACTCAAACCATCTGTATCCACCCAAATAGAGCCGTTATAGAAATAATTACCCCAAACGTCTTTTAAGCTCTTTTTAACACATGTGTTTATATTTTTAATGTTTTCAAAATTAATAGGTTCTTGTTGGCAAGTTTTCATAAAGTTTCCTTCACTATCTCTTGGTACACCGTATTTAAATAAATCGTATGCTTTATACAATTTTGATGGTTGTTGTGTAATTGTATCCCAATAAATACCTCCAATACCTGTAGTATTACCTTTTGCAAATAACAACTTATCTGAAGAAGAACTTACTTCATTATTTTTTCTATTATAAAACGGAGCTAAATCATCTTGTTCAAAAGTTGCCCAAATAAATTCCGGGTGATTTTCTACCACTCCAACAACATGCATTCCTAACAAAGCAACTTCAGTATTAACAAAATTTCCTTTGCCGTCATCAACAGCTCCTACCGTAGTAAAATAATTAGCACGTTTATTTTCAGGAATTGCTGTTACTGCAGTCCATGATACCTTTAATTCTAACGAACCTACAGGAAAAGAAGCTAAGTTATCTTTCGCTAATAAACCATTTAAAATTGAGTCTTTAAATTTTTCTGCCGCTATTTTAAAAGTTGGTGAAATATGGATTGAATAAAATACTGTTTCCTCTTTATTATTTGCTGGATTATAAGCTGGATTAGTTCTTAAAATACCCGAAGAACCTGCTTGTGCTGTGTCTTCTAAAACTACCGATGCTCCTGTAATTGACTTTACACTTCCTAAATGAGAGTCTACCTGATGCATTTTTTTGGGATTTAAAAACAATGGTAATATTTCCCCTATATATAAAGGCACATCTTTTCCATCTACTTTTACCAAAAGTTTTTCTATTTGATATTCTGGCTTTGTTAACCATAAAAATTTTTGCCAAGACCATTGATGAAAAATAGCGTTGGTACTCGTATCTACATCAAACGGACTTCCTTTTCCTTCTTCTGGTGCAGGAGTTTGTGAATGCGGAAACCAATCGCTTTCACATAAGTTTTCTAATACAATTTTATTATAAGCAACAGCTGTTACTTTTTTTTCTGATTCTTGTTTTTTCTTATCACAAGAATTTAAAAACACTATACTTAGTAAGAGTAACGTTTTTAAAGTAAATTTAAATGATTTCTTCATGGTTTGATAGTTTTTAATAATCTCAAAACAAAGTTATCATCTTAAATAAAGCCATTTAAAAATAATGTCATGACAACCTATTCTAGAGTCATATAAAAGGAAATATTAATCATAAACGTTTATAACAATTATTATTCTTAATAATTTTTAATTTATTTAACGAACCAAACAAAAGAAAAACCTAATTTTGTAATCCTTTTTTTAAAAATAAAATAGATGAACAAACACGAAGAATATATGAGTGAAGCTGTAAAAGCAGCTTTAAAAGGAATGAGCAATAACGAGGGCGGGCCATTTGGTTGTATCGTTGTAAAAGACGGAGAAATTGTTGGTCGTGGTAATAATAAAGTTACTTCTACAAATGATCCTACTGCACATGCTGAAGTTACTGCTATTAGAGATGCATGTAAAAATTTAGGGTCTTTTCAATTAGATGGTTGTATCGTTTATACTTCTTGCGAACCTTGCCCTATGTGTTTAGGTGCAATTTATTGGGCAAGACCAGATAAAGTATACTACGGAAGTAACCAACAAGATGCAGCTAATATTGGATTTGATGACGAATTTATTTACAAAGAAATTCCGTTACCATATGAAGAGCGTAGCATTCCGTTTGAACAAGTAGGAAGAGAAATTGCCTTAGAGCCATTTGAAAAATGGAGTGAAAAGCAAGATAAAATAGAATACTAACAATTAAAAATAGATTCGTTAGTTTTTGATATAGTTTATTAAAATGAAATTATATTTTAGTTGCTACTTATTTATAATTAATCTATTAACTGTAAAAATAATTCAACCTAAAACATTAAATAACAAAAAAGCTCCAAGTTTTAACTTGGAGCTTTTTTGTCTTCTAAAATCTAACTTATTTCGTTTTTCTAAACATCAACCAAAAACCGATTAAAACAAGTGGTATACTTAATACTTGCCCAGTGTTTAATGAGTTAAATACCCAATCTTCTCTTCCGTCTACTTGTGCTTTCTTTAAAAACTCTATAAAGAAACGCAACGACCATAAAACCACCATAAACAACCCGAATAAAAACCCTGATTGGTTCTTCTTATCTGTTTTCCAATAGAAATGCCACAATGCAAAAAACAATGCTAAATAACTAAATGCTTCATATAATTGTGTTGGATGACACGGAACGGTTTCTCCAGCTCTTTTAAAAATAACTCCGAAACTGCTTCCTGTTGGCTTTCCATAAATTTCAGAATTAAAGAAATTACCTAAACGGATAAAAAATCCTGCTAAGGCAACCATAATACCTAATCTATCTAAAATAAACAACCAAGGTTTGTTTAAATGTTTTTTTGTATAAAAATATAAAGCTACTGGAATACCAATTGCTGCACCATGACTTGCAAAACCAGTAAATCCGGTAAATTTCCAAGAACCATCTGCCATTTCTTTCATTGGTAAAAATATTTCTAACAAATGATTTTGATAATAATCCCAGCTATAAAAGAAAACATCTCCTAATCGCATTCCTACTAGCATTGCTACAAACACATACATGAATAAAGGATCTAGTTTTTCAATAGGAATCTTATCATTTATATAAATTTTCTTCATCAAACGAAGTCCCAATACAAAGGCTGCGATAAACATTAAACTGTACCAACGAATACCTAGACTACCAATTTTTATAATTTCAGGATTTAAATCCCATACTATAGATAAAAAATTCATTTATTCTTATTATATGTCAGGTCGAGCGCAGTCGAGACCTATTTATTAATTCATTATTACTAAAACCTCTTGCAAACTACGTTTCTTTTTTCAACAAAAAATATTTTTATTAAAAATAATACTCGAGGTAACAATTATTATTTCTTTTTTTCAGGCACTGGATCGTAACCACTTCCACCCCATGGATGACAGCTAAAGATTCTTTTTGTTGCCAACCAACTGCCATAAAACAATCCGTGTTTTTGTAATGCTTCAATTGTGTAACTAGAGCATGTTGGCGAATACCTGCATGTTGCTGGTGTAAATGGTGAAATGGCTGTTTGATAAAACCGCACCAATAATATAAACGGATATGTGAATATTTTTTTCAATTAATTAACAGAAAAACTCGTTCCTTCTTTTCCGTCTTTTAACTGAATTCCTAATGCTAATAATCTATCGCGAATTTCATCAGAGAGTGCCCAATCTTTGTTTTCACGTGCTTCTTTTCGCATTTGAATTAGCATTTCTACTACTCCACTTAATTTATCAGAATTATTTCCTTCAGAAACTTCGTTCATCAATCCTAAAACATCAAAAACAAACGCTTTCATTGTTGCTATTAAATCCTCTAAATCATCCGAAGTTAAACTAGCGTTTTGTTCTTTTATTTGATTTACAGCTTTTACGGCTTCAAATAAATGAGAAATTAATACAGGTGTATTAAAATCGTCATTCATGGCTGCATAACATTCTTTCTTCCATTTCTGAACATCAAAAGTTGAAGTATTTCCTGCTTCAATCTTATCTAAGAAATTTACAGCATCCATTAATTTGGTATGTCCTTTTTCTGATGCTTCTAAAGCTTCACCAGAAAAATCAAGAATGCTTCTGTAGTTCGCTTGCATGTTAAAGAAACGTACCACACTTGCTGAAAATGCTTTTGGTAAAATTTCGTTTTCACCAGATAAAATCTCGTTCGGCAAAATAAAATTCCCTGTTGATTTTGCCATTTTCTGGCTATTTAACAACAACATATTGGTATGCATCCAATAGTTAACTGGAGTAACACCACTACAAGTTTGAGATTGAGCTATTTCACATTCGTGATGTGGAAATTTTAAATCCATTCCACCACCGTGAATATCAAATTGTTCTCCTAAATACTTTGTACTCATTACCGAACATTCTAAATGCCAACCAGGAAAACCATCACTCCAAGGAGAAGGCCAACGCATAATATGGCGCTCATCGGCTTTTTTCCAAAGGGCAAAATCTTGTGGATTTTTCTTATCTGACTGTCCGTCTAAAGTTCGTGTATTGTGAATTGCGTCTTCTATTTTTCTACCAGAAAGGATTCCGTAGTTACCAGTTTCGTTGTATTTTAAAACATCAAAATAAACCGAACCGTTTACTTCATATGCCAACCCTTTTTCCATGATTTCTTTAATCATTTCAATTTGTTCAACAATATGACCTGTTGCGGTAGGCTCGATACTTGGCGGTAAAAAATTGTAATTCTTTAAAACATCATGAAAGTCTACAGTATACTTTTGTACCACTTCCATTGGCTCAATTTCTTCTAAACGTGCTTTTTTAGAAATTCTATCTTCTCCTTCATCTGCATCGTTTTCTAAATGCCCAGCATCGGTAATATTACGCACATAACGCACTTTATAACCTAAATGTAAAAAATAACGATATACCACATCAAAAAACATAAATGTACGCACGTTTCCTAAATGGGCATTGCTATATACGGTAGGACCGCAAACGTACATACCTACATATCCATCGTTTACAGTTTTAAAAGGCTCTTTAGTTTTTGATAAAGAGTTGTATACTTTTAATTGATTTTCTTTATATAATTTCATCGAAAAAGTGGCTATTTACAGATGCTAAAGATAGGCACTTTATAAGGAATAATGAAATGGAATTTACTTGTAAAAAGTAATATTTTTTTTATAATCTTTATTCATACTTTTTAAGTGTTAAATGACTATGTTTTCCAGTGATTTTAACCTTCTCATCATTAGATTTAATACTAAAACTTCCATTAACCTCCTTTTTTACTAGATCATTAACATTAAACTTCATAGCAGCCTTTTTAGGATATAAATGTGATTTATCTTCTATAGTATAATTAAGGTTTTGTTTTATTGATTGCATATTTATATTTGCTTCTGATAAATTTAAACCTACATGAAATGTATCATAATTTGGTTGAATTTTTGATATTGTTAACTCCCCAAACTTTGTATTTATTATTACATTTTCATAAATATTATTAATAATTAATTTTGATGAATTAGTATTTAATGTAGAGTTAGTAACCGATGCTACATGAGCATCGGTTACATTATTTAAAAATAATTTAGTAGTATTTAATGAGTTTATTGCAACTGGCGAATATGATATGTTTAATTCGCCTCCGTTTAAAACATCTGCATTAAAAGTACCGTAGCTAACTTTTCCTGAAGCTTTTGTTTTTGGTAATTTTACTTTACAATGGCGTGTATTTAAATCGAAGGTTGCATTTTTAGGTACTTTAATATTTATTTTCTTGGTTACTTTTACTTTTTTTCCGTTTACAGTAACTGTTCCTGATTTATTCAAAAAAATAAAATCTAATTTGCTGTTTTTAAGTGATTCCTGGGCTTTCCTTAATGCTTCTTTAATTTCTTTCGAGTATTCTTTTTCAGACAAACGAGATTTCTGTAACATTTCTATAGCGTTTTTACGAGCTTTTTTTCTAGATTCCTCAGCTATAGCTCTGTGTTTACTCGACGTTTCTCTGCTTTTCAGCATCGTTAAACGACTTTTTCTCATTGTTTCTTTACTCTTTTTAATACTTTCTTTAAACTTCTTATATTTTTTACTTTTCTTAAACTTCTCCCATTCTTTTTTTGACTTTATAGTAATGCCGTTAACTCCATCTTTCCACTGAAAAAAATAATTCTCACCATCTTTGGCATACTTATCAAAATCGAACTCCATATGATCTAAATCAGATACTATTTCTTCAAAGTTGATTTCAGGGATTTCAATTCCCGACATATCAGGCATTTCTGGTAATTCAGGCATCTCTGGCAATACAATAATATTCGATCCATTGGTATTGTAATGATAAACGTTAGCTTTATTGTTTTTTGACGAATTAAAAAATATTATATCATCTGTATTTAAAGAATGAAAACTATTGCTTTTAGCATTAATTTGTACTTTACTTTTATTACCTAAAGCTTCAAATTTCCAATTTTTAAAGTACTTTTCAGCCTCAGCTTTATCTAGTCCTTCTATTTCTATAACTGCCTCTACAGAAACTTCATTTTTATTCCATGTAGTTACATTTACATCCGCATTAGAAGCATTAATATTAACGATTACATCTTTATTTGTTTTAAAGTTTTCGCTAAACTTCTTATCGTACTTCTGAGCAAACACAACACTTGTTGCGAGTAATAAAAAAGTACTTATTTTAAATTGTTTGAATGTCATTTTGAGTTGGATTTTTAAGTTCATTTAATTGTTTTTGCATACGTTTTAACAGCTGTAAACGCAATTGCAGGTTTCCAATCAATGCATTGATCGTATTATCGTTAATTCCTTTTTTATTGAGCTCTTCGGTTAACGATTTATATTCGTTGGTTAGCTCACCTATTTTGGCAAAATAACCATCAAAAAATTCTTTAGTATCATCAGTTAATTCTAACTGACTTAATTCGTAGTTTATCGTATTTATATAATACGATTCTATTGTTTTTAATTCTGGCGAAATAGTACCTAAACTAATGGTATTTGTGCTGTTATTAATTTGTGTATTTATATTTTCTGACGGATAAAATGTTATTCCTAACCCTAACAATATTACAATTGATGCTGCTGCATATAACCATTGAAATGATTTTTTTTCTGATGATTTATCATGTAATTCGTCCATCATTTTTTGTTGAAAACGTTGCCTATGATTTGTTGATAACTTTGCGTTATCTTCACTATTATTTTTTAATATTTCTCTAATATCTTTAGACATTATATACTGCTTTTAATTGTTCTTGCACTTTCTTTTTACCTCTTAATAAATGAGTTCTAGATGTTGATTCAGAAATTCCTAATATTTCGGAAATCTCTCCATGATCATAACCTTCTAGCAAAAACAAGGTTAATACTACGCTGTATTTATCTTTTAATTTTTGAATGCAGCTTATAATTTCTTGGTATGAAATAACGGTTTCCACCTCCCAATTATCATCTGCTGTTATTTTTGTTGTTTCTTCATTTATAGCTACAAACTCTAGCTTTTTCTTTTTTAACCAATCAATACTTTGATTAATTACAATGCGTTTTAACCAAGCTCCGAATAAAACCTCCCCTTTATACATTTTAATATTTTTAAAAGCTTTTATAAAAGCTTCTTGCATAATATCTTCCGCTATAAATGTATCTTTTACATAACGATTTGCAACAGTAAGCATCGCTTCGCAATACAAATCATACAACTGCATTTGTGCTTTTGCATCGTTGTTTTTACACGCATTTATAATTGATTGATGTAACTGTTTGGTCGACTTCATTATTGATTTCTTATACTAAAGACGATACTTTTTAAGCTTCGTTGCATTTTGCTGAATTTTTATTTCTAAATTTACGTTATTATTTCGTTTTTACTAAAATATGGCTAATATCAACAAATCTGCTCTTTCTGAAAAAGATGGTGTTTCTCAACCAGAAACAACCAGTAAATCAGCTGCTGAAAAAATAAAAATAAGTAGAAGAAAAAAGGCTGACACTCCTAAATATATTCGTGAAATTTTAGCAGGTAGTATTCCTTTTTTAAGCAGAGCAATTACTTTGGTTGAAAGCACCAATACTAAACACCAACAACAGGCTAATGAAATTTTAGAAGCTTGTTTACCACACGCAAACAAATCGGTAAGAATTGGTATTACGGGTGTTCCTGGAGTTGGAAAAAGTACATTTATTGAGGCTTTTGGTAAGCACTTAACTTCGTTGGGTAAAAAAGTAGCTGTTTTAGCTGTAGACCCAAGTAGCTCTATTAACAGAGGTAGTATTTTAGGTGATAAAACTAGAATGGAAGAATTGGTTACCGATAAAAATGCGTTTATAAGACCTTCTCCGTCAGGAACTTCTTTAGGTGGTGTTGCTCAAAAAACACGAGAATCTATTATTTTATGTGAAGCCGCTGGTTTTGATACTATTATTATAGAAACCGTTGGCGTTGGGCAGTCTGAAACTGCTGTACATTCTATGACCGATTTCTTTTTATTATTAAAACTTGCCGGTGCTGGTGACGAATTGCAAGGTATAAAACGAGGAATTATTGAAATGGCTGATGCCATTGTTATTAATAAAGCGGATAGCGGTAACGAGAAAAATGCAAAAATTGCAAAAGTCGAGTTCAACAGAGCGTTACACTTATATCCACCAAAAGATAGTGGTTGGCAACCTAAAGTTTTATTAGCAAGTGCGCTACATAATAAAGGTATTGCTGACGTTTATAAAATGATTAACGAGTATATAACCTCAGCAATTAATACTTTTTATTTTCAACAAAAAAGAAATGATCAAAATAAATACTGGTTATTAGAAACAATCAATCAGAAGTTAAAAAGTAATTTTTATAACAATTCTGAAATAAAAAATTTACTTAAAGAAGAGTTTAAAAAGTTAGAAAACGGAAAAACAACACCGTTTACTGCAGCCAACAGGTTATTAAATAAAAACTATGGAAACCCATAATGGGCAGTTGGTTAAAATACTACCTGTAATAATAAACATTTATGAAAGAGAATGCTTTAACTTGGAATGATTTTACAAAAGTAGAAATGCGCGTAGGCACAATACTTTCTGCCGAAATTTTTAAAGAAGTAAAAAATCCTGCTTATAAAATGCAAATAGATTTTGGCGAATTTGGCATTAAAAAAACTTCTGCTCAAATTACAAAACTATACGTTCCAGAAGAATTAATAGGCAACCAAATAGTAGCTGTTATCAACTTTCCTAAAAAACAAATTGCCAACATAATGAGCGAATGTTTGGTATTAGGTGCTGTTGGCGAGCAGCATGAAGTAACGCTTATTTCCCCTGAAAGAAAAATTAAAAACGGAACAAGAATTGGATAGTTTTAAGTAAGTCCATTCTGTCTTTTAAATAAAATATTATAGTTCTTTACTTTCCATAAACCAACATTATGACAATAAACAGCACTACAATTACAAAGGGATTTATTATTGCCGGATTAATGAACGCAACAGTTCTTATTTTTTCGAAGTTTTTCACGAATACTGTTATTAACGAAGCTGATCCAGTCGTAATGTCTAATTTCGGACTCTTAATGATACTTATTTGGGGATTGGCATATATGAGTATTGCAAAGAATTACACCAAAGTAAAGTGGCTTGTAGGTGCTTTTGCTATTGAAAAACTTATTTATGGTTGTATTTGGATAAATTGGATACTTAACAATACTATTTCTAATGTTTTTGAAAAAGACCTAATGGCAGGTGCGTTTTTTGCTATTTACGGAGTAAATGATTGGTTATTTTTCATCTTTTTCACCACCATATTTATTCGTTTATTAAAAATTAAAGACCATATTTAAAAAACATGAAACTAGTCCCTTTCATTATTTTAAGTTTTTTATGTATTAGTTGCAACAACGATAAGAAAAAAACAAATAATTCTAAAAATGATAATCAAGTAAATACAATTACTGATTCTCGTGACGGACAAGTTTATAAAACCATAAGTATTGCCAATAAAGTATGGATGGCAGAGAACTTACGATACAACACTAATGGCTCTATAATAAATCCGAACAATCCCTCTAAAAACTATGGTAGATTGTATACTATAATTTCTTTAAAAGATGCTTGTCCCAAAGATTGGCATCTTCCTTCTGATAAAGAATGGGATGCTCTAGAAATTGCCCATGGCATGCCTACTTATTTTATAGGCAAAGGTGGCTGGCGGGGTAATCATGCAATTCATATGAGAGCTAAAAATTCTTGGAATGACAAAGATAACAACACCAATAAACTACAATTTAATATTTTACCTGCAGGATATTTTGCTTCTGGCAAAATGGGACTTCAAAAAGGGTTTGAAGGCTTAGGCTATGCAGCTGCCTTTTGGTCATCAACAGAAAAAAAAATTACTACTGCCCGATTTATGTTTAACGAGAAAACATTTATTAATAAATGGGAAGACAAAAATAACGATACTGGCGCTGCTTTATCTTGTCGATGTATAAAAAATTAATCCCACATTTTTCTCAATTATAAATATTTATTAGACCGTTTAAATTATGTTCTTAGGTTTTTAACAAGTATTCTCATTTAAAAACTATAGCTTTTATTGTTTTTAACGTAAGTTTGTGTAACAAATTTCATAAAACGATAATGACAACATTATTCATAAATATCAAAGAATTAATTCAGGTTAGAGAAGTTAGTGTTAAGAAAGTTTCAGGAAAAGAAATGAGTATTTTACCTACTATAAAAAATGCTTTTCTATTAATTAAAGATGATAGAATTCTAGATTTTGGTACGATGAATAATTTATCTGCGAAAGCAGATAAAACTATCGATTGTACCGGTAAAATAATTCTTCCTACTTGGTGCGACTCTCACACTCATATTGTATATGCTGGTAACAGAGAACAAGAATTTGTTGACAGAATTAACGGATTAACCTATGAAGAAATAGCTAATAATGGTGGCGGAATTTTAAATTCAGCCAAGAAACTTCAAGAAACTTCAATAGAAGATTTGTATGAGCAATCAGCAGTTCGTATAGAAGAGGTTATGAAACTTGGTACTGGTGCTGTTGAAATTAAATCTGGTTACGGATTAACTGTTAATGCTGAATTAAAAATGTTATGTGTTATTAAAAGATTACGCGAAAACTACAACCTACCCATCAAAGCTACATTTTTAGGAGCCCACGCTTTTCCGAAAGAATACAAAGAGGATAAAAATGGTTACATCAATTTAATTATTAATGAAATGTTGCCCAAAATAGCTGAAGAAAAATTGGCTGATTTTATAGATGCTTTTTGTGAAACCGGTTATTTTTCGGTAGACGATACAGATAGAATTCTAGCAGCAGGTAAAAAACACGGATTAATACCAAAAGTACACGTAAATCAGTTTACAACTATAGGCGGAGTTCAAGTTAGTGTGAAACACAATGCTTTATCTGTAGATCATTTAGAGGTTATGAGTACAGATGATATTAATGCCTTAAAAGGAACAAGTACAATGCCTGTAGCATTACCGTCTTGTTCTTATTTTTTAAGCATTCCCTATACTCCAGCTAGAGATATTATAAATGCGGGATTACCACTAGCTTTGGCTACCGATTTCAATCCAGGTTCTACACCTTCTGGTAATATGAATTTTGTAGTTGCAACTGCCTGTATTAAAATGAAAATGACACCTGAAGAAGCTATAAATGCAGCAACTATAAATGGTGCTTATGCCATGAATTTATCTGATGAAGTTGGAAGTATTACAAAAGGTAAAAAAGCTAATTTTATCGTTACAAAAGAAATTTTAAGTTACGGAGCCATTCCTTATAATTTTGGTTCTGTATTAATTGATACGGTATTTATTAACGGTAAATCAATTTAATATGTTACAGTTATTTACGCAAAAAAACATTAATGATTTTGTAAATCCTCGTGAAGGAGAAGCAAAATTAGGGCAATCTGTACAAGTAATTTCTACTATTGATAACCTTAAAAAAGCTACTGCTAAATTTGTTATTATTGGGGTACCAGAAGATATTGGTATAAAAATGAATTACGGTAACGGTGGCGCACACACCTCTTTTGCTCCTGCTTTAAAATCATTTCTAAATACTCAGAAAAATCAATTTATAAAAGGAGAAGATATTCTTGTTTTAGGTTATATAGATTATCTTGACGAAGTTTCTAATTTTGATGGATCTGATAGGGAAAAAGGTGATTTACTTGTAAAAGCCATAGACAAAAAGCTATCTTCTGTTATTAAAATAATTATTGAAGCTGATAAAATTCCGATTGTAATTGGTGGCGGACATAATAACGCTTATGGAAATTTAAAAGGTTTATCCGAAGGAAAAAATCAACCTATAAATGTTATTAATTTAGATGCACATACCGATTTACGTCGTTTAGAAGAACGTCATAGCGGCAACGGATTTTCTTATGCTATTGAACACAATTATTTAGAAAAATATTTTATGTTTGGCTTACACGAAAACTACACTCCGCAATATGTTTTCGATTATATTCATAGCAATACAAGTATTGATTATAATACTTATGAAGAGTTAGAAATTTACAAATCAATCCCGTTTGAGAATGAATTATTACGCGCTAAGAATTTTATTCAAGATAAGCCTTTTGGTATTGAAATAGATTTAGATTGTATACAAAATTTTCCGAGTAGCGCTATGACTCCTTCAGGATTTACATCGCAACAAGCAAGAGAGTTTGTTTACTATTTTGCTAAAAATGCCAACGCAAGTTATATTCATATTTGTGAAGGTTCTCCTACTACTGTTCAAGATCCTTCGGCTATAAATCAAGTTGGTAAATTTATTAGTTATTTAATTTCTGATTTTATAAAAGCAAAGCAATCGTCACTTGTTAAATAATAAGCAATTTATTTTGTTCTAATTTATCTAAATAACAAACAGCATTTTATATTCATCAATTCTGTTTTTAAACCTTTCGTGCACCCTTTCTTTCTAATTATTACTTTTTATCAGCATAATAATGTAATGTTGTTTTTTTGATAATCTCTGTCTAATATTTATTAAAAATTGCTTTTCCAAACCTTCGAACATATTATATATCAATACAAAATAAATTAACTATAAAATATTTCTATAATAAAATAAATTATTATACTGACTAATAAAGTTTTACAAATAATAGTTTATTAAATTTGGATATTATAATTTATTAACTTCATAAATACTTTCATAAATGGAAAACGAAAAAAATTCAAACTCACTAAATAATGAAAGCAAATGCCCCATGCACAAAGACCAAAAAGAAAGTGTTAAGGTTACACCTTCTGGTAAATGCCCTATAATGCATAGAGGTAATACAACTACAAAATCAGCTGTTACAGATTGGTGGCCTAATGCACTAAATCTTGATATTTTACATCAACATGACACAAAAACAAATCCTTTAGGAGAAGATTTTAACTACCATGAAGAACTAAAAAAACTAGATATTGAATCTTTAAAAAAAGATATGCATATTTTAATGACAGATAGTCAAGAATGGTGGCCTGCAGATTGGGGGCATTACGGAGGTTTATTTATCCGTTTATCTTGGCACTCTGCTGGCTCTTACCGAATATCTGATGGTCGTGGTGGTGGTGGATCTGGTAACCAACGCTTTGCTCCTTTAAATTCTTGGCCAGATAATGCTAATTTAGACAAAGCAAGACGATTGTTATGGCCTATCAAGAAAAAGTATGGTAATAAAATTAGCTGGGCCGATTTAATTATTTTGGCAGGTACTATTGCTTATGAAAACATGGGCTTAAAAACTTTTGGTTTTAGTTTTGGCCGTGAAGACATTTGGCAACCAGAAAAAGATACTTATTGGGGAGCAGAAAAAGAATGGCTAGCACCAAGTGATGAACGCTATGAAAATGTAGATAAACCAACAACGATGGAAAATCCTTTGGCTGCTGTACAAATGGGGCTAATTTATGTGAATCCAGAAGGTGTTAATGGAAAACCAGATCCTTTAAAAACAGCAGCTCACGTACGTGAAACATTTGCTCGTATGGCAATGAATGATGAAGAAACAGTTGCTTTAACAGCTGGTGGTCACACTGTTGGTAAAACACATGGTAATGGTGATGCTAGTATTTTAGGCCCAGATCCTGAAAGTGCAAATGTAGAAGAACAAGGTTTTGGTTGGCACAACCCAAACAAATCAGGAAAAGGTCGTGATACAGTAACAAGTGGTCTGGAAGGAGCCTGGACTACACACCCTACAAAATGGGATGATGGTTTTTTTCAAATGTTGTTTAATCATGAATGGCAATCTGTTAAAAGCCCTGCGGGTGCTTGGCAATGGGAACCTGTAACGATTAAAAAAGAAGATAAACCAAAAGATATTGAAGATGCTACTATTCGTCATAACCCAATGATGACTGATGCAGATATGGCTATGAAAGTAGACCCTATCTACAAGGAGATCTCTTTGAAATTCATGAAAGATCAAAAATATTTTTCTGAAACATTTGCGCGTGCTTGGTTTAAACTAACTCATAGAGACATGGGACCTAGCGCAAATTATTTTGGTACAGACTTACCTAAAGAAGACTTACTTTGGCAAGACCCAATTCCCGCAGGAAATACTAATTATGATGTAAATGCTGTAAAGAAAAAAATTGAGGAATCAAATTTAACCATTTCAGAAATGGTAGCAACAGCATGGGATAGCGCTCGTACCTTTAGACAGTCTGACAAACGTGGCGGAGCCAATGGAGCACGTATTCGTTTAGCGCCTCAAAAAGATTGGGAAGGAAATGAGCCAAAACGTTTGGCTCGTGTTTTAGCTGTTTTAGAACCTATTGCTTCTCAGTTTGATATTAGCATCGCTGATATTATTGTTTTAGCAGGAAATATTGGTGTAGAAAAAGCTGCTAAAGCTGCAGGTTTTAACAAAACTGTTCCTTTCTCACCAGGTCGTGGAGATGCTACTGATAAGATGACAGATGCAGCATCTTTTGAGCCTTTAGAGCCTTTAGCTGACGGATATCGTAACTGGAGTAAAAAAAACTATGTAGTAAGTCCTGAAGAGTTGATGCTCGATAAAACACAACTAATGGGTTTAACTGCACCAGAAATGACAGTTCTTGTAGGTGGTATGCGAATGTTAAATACAAATTACAACAATACAAAACATGGTGTTTTTACTAACACTGTTGGAAAATTAACGAATGACTTCTTCGTAAACTTAACAGATATGACTTATTCATGGAAACCTATCGCTGATAATTTATATGAAATTTGTGATAGAAAAACAGGTAAAGTTGTTTGGACAGCCACTCGTATGGATCTTGTTTTTGGTTCTAATTCTATTCTTAGATCATATGCTGAAGTTTATGCGCAAGATGATAATAAAGAAAAATTTGTTAACGACTTTATAAAAGCATGGGTAAAAGTAATGAATGCTGATAGATTTGACTTAAAATAAAAATAATCTCTTTTTTATAAAATAGTAGCTCACATTATGCTTAGCTTTAGCTAACATGCAATCTTTAATAATGTGAGTTACTTTTTATAAATTATAGTATAAATAATTTTTAATCAATCCAATTTTTAAACTCTTTTACACGCTCTCTACTTACTATTATTTCTGATTCAGTATAAGAATGTAATATTAACTGTAATCGTGAGTTTGTGTATGAAATAATATCTTTTATAGCATTAATATGCACTATAAAAGTTCTGTTTACTCTAAAAAAATGTTCTGGATTTAATTGCTCTTGCCAATGCTCTAATGAATCGTCTATTAAATAATTTCGATTAGAGTTTGTGTGAATATAAGTTGCTTTATTTTCTGAATAAAAACACTCAATTTCATCAACATGTATGATTTTTATATGCTGACCAACCTTAATTGTAAATCGTTTTTTAAATTTTCTATCAACCGGGTTTATAAGTAGTTTACGAATATCATCAATATTAACTTTTACTTCAGATTTTTTAGTTTGATTTTCTTTAAATTTATCTACCGCAACCATTAATTCGTCTTCATCTAAAGGCTTTAACAAATAATCAATTGAATTTAATTTAAATGCTTTTAATGCATATTCATCGTATGCAGTAGTAAAGATAATGGCAGATTTAACTTCAACTTCTTCAAAAATCTCAAAAGATAATCCGTCTGATAATTGAATATCTAAAAAAATTAAATCTGGGTGTTTATTGCTTTGAAACCAATTAATAGATTCTTCAACAGAATGCAACATTGTTTTAACGTCTATATCTAGTACAGATAGCATTCTATTTAATCGCCTCGCTGCTGGTTTTTCATCTTCAATAATTATTACATTCATTATTTACTATGTGTTTTTGATATTTAATACCTTAAAAATTGATTTAAAAATATTTTAACAAACATATTAAAATTACATTTTTATTTATCTTCCTTTTTCATTAATTCTTTTATTTTTCTTTTCTCCCAATTATCTCCAAAACCTAATAAATTAAATCCAAATACTCCCAACCAGTGAAAAAAAAGACCTGTTCCCCAGCCAAAAACAGAAAACCAAAACCAATGAAAATGTGGAACAAACGTTAAGTTTATAAAAATAATTACTGGTATTATTAAACTATAAACTGTTAAATGAACATAAAACCCTTTTATCTGTTTTACTCTTTTTTTTGCTTTAAAGTAACGTTGTTCTTCTGTAAAGTTAGCTTCCATTCTTAACTATTATTTTTCATTCATATATTGTTTTATCTTTCGCTCTTCCCAGTTTTTACTAAACAGGTTTTGTTTACTATACACTTTTACACCGTGTATTACCAAAATAATTCCCCACCAAAAGAAAAAACGATAATTCTCTATATCAAACAAAGCTTCTTCAATTGAGTCACCTAATTTAATATCTTTATAAATTCGACGTGCTATAAAAAACAAATTCACTAGTATATACACAAATAAGTGTTTGTAAAATTGTTTAATTTCTTCTACTTTTTTTTGAGCTATCAGATATTTTTCTGAGTAATTATTAGTTTCCATATTCTTATTTTTCTTCATTCATAAATTCATTTACCTTTTTGTTTTCCCAAGTATCAAGAAAAGTAATTTTACTTTTAAAAACATACAAACCATGAATTAAAACACCAAAAGCCCATAATAAAGAGTTTACCCAAATATTAGCTCGTATCCACTTTAAAGTTCCTGTATTATGAATATGATTTTCAAAAAAATTAAATATTGTATTCGAAAAAACCGCTAATACAGCCATCATAATTACAAAAATTTGCAAATGGTTATAAAAATTCTTGATTCTTTTTACTTTTTTTTCTGCTTGTAAATAGTTTGTTTCAGATTTCATAATTAAAATTTTTTATCGTCCATATATTGTTCTATCTTTTTTTTCTCCCAATCTTTTCCGAAGAATAAATTAGATCCAAAAACTCCTAACCAATGAAAAAACAATCCTATTCCCCAAAATAACCAAGTAGAATACGTACCAAAATTTGTAACTGCTTCTATAAAATTATAGGCACCATCATTCATTAATCCAAATACAATAACTGATGATATAAATATATTTATAACAATAAAAACTGCTAAGTGAATGTAAAAACCTTTTATTTTTTCTACTCGCTTTTTTGCAAGTATGTATTTTTGCTCTTCAGTATAATCTCTTTCCATCTTATTTATAGTTATTTTCTTGGTTCATTAATTCTTTAATCTTTCGCTCTTCCCAGCTTTTAGTTAAACCTGTCTTGTTAAACCCAAAAACATTTAACCAATGGCAAAAAACACCTGTTCCCCACCCTAATGCAGAAAACCAAAACCAATGAAAATGTGGTTCGAATTTTAAGTTTACAAAAATTATTACAGGTATAATAATACAGTATATTGCTAAGTGCGTATAAAACCCTTTAATTTTTTTTACTCTTTTCTTTGCTTGTGTATACTTTTGCTCCGCTATATATTTATTTTCCACCTTGCTTATAATTTTTATCGTCCTTCATCATTTCCTTAATCTTACGCTCTTCCCAATTTTTTCCTAAGAAAATATTGTAATTATTTACTTCTAAGAAATGAAAAGTTAGGCCTACTCCCCAACCAAAAACGGGAAACCAAAACCAATGAAATTGTGATGAAAATCTTAAATTGATAAATATTAAAAAAGGAATTACAATACAATAAGATGCTAAATTTTGATAAAATTCTTTTAATTTCTCTACCTTTTCTACAGCTCTTACATACTTACTGTTTTCTATATTATTTGAATTGTATGACATATTATTTGTTTTTGTTAACAGCGGTAAACTCACTGTAAATGTTTTATTATTGTTTTTAATTTCTACCCGTTCATCGGTTATTAAACCATAACGATCTGCAATATTTCTTAGGCCTACCTTTGTACTTTTTCCTATTGCTTCTTTAGGATTAACCGTATTTTGAATTTGTAAAAAACCATCTTCTTCAAAAATGTGAATTTGTAAAGGTTTAGTTGATGAAACTACATTGTGCTTTACTGCATTTTCGAGTAATAATTGTAATGACAATGGCACTATTTTTAAATCTGAATTACTTACCGTGGTTGGAATATTAAATTGCACAGCATCTTCAAACCTCATTTGTAATAACTCCATATATGTTTTTGCAAACCTTAATTCTTCTTCTAACGGAATTAATTCTTTGTTTCGTTGTTCTAAAACATAGCGATATACTTTTGATAATTTGGTAGTAAACCTTTCTGCTTGCTTTGGATTTTCGCCTATTAAAGAGGTTAAAACGTTTAAACTATTGAATAAAAAATGCGGATCTAACTGACTTTTTAAAGTTTCAAACTTTGCGCTTTCTGTTTTCGCTACAATTTCATGGTGTGTAGTTTCTTGTTTTAACGAAGCTTTCCAATTAATCATAAAACTACGAGCATGAAAAAAACTTGCAATGCCTAAAGAAATTATGATAGCAAATAAATGAGACCACAATAATTTTCCATCAAAAAAACCAGAAAAATCATGCTTAAAAATTAATACATATTGTATGTAATGAATTAATAAAACCGCTATAATAGTGTAACAAATGGTTGCAATTACTCCAGCCCAAACTCTTTCGTTCGTTTGTGTAGCCCAGTTCCATCTAGTATTTAAATAATTATTAATTATTCCGTTTCCTAAACCTAATACAAAAGAATACATTGCTGAAAATAAAAATACAACTGCAGCTCCTTTAATGGTAAATTGCTGATTTATGATTGTAAAAATTACTCCAAAAATTATCGTAAGTTTTAAACATACTAAAAAATCTTTTTTCAAACTTATAAATGTATTAGATGTATATTTTTCCATTGTTATCTTATTGCTAAAATTTAATTTTTAAAGATACATTTTTATCAGCAACCGTAAATTTTGCTTGTTCGTATTGTGGCGGTCCATAAGGATTAATTACATTGTTTGAAGATCCGTAATCTTCTAGTGGCATTCCGTTTGGTTTAAAATCCATTTTATCATTACTATTTTTATCATGAAAACAAATAACAGCATATTCCCCTAGTGGCACATCTTTAAAAACAAAAGTACTTTTACCTTCCTTTATTATAGTTGATGCTGCTTTTATTGGTTTTTTCCTGAAATCATCTTTAGTATATAAAGCATAACTTATTTTACCTAAGTCTGAAGTCGCATTTACAACTGTTACTTTTATTTCTTTATTCTGAGCTGTTAACTCTGCTACTATAAAAAGTTGTACTAGTATTAATGCTGCTGTTAAAAATTTCATGATTCTTCTTTTTTATTGATTAATTACACTTCAAATATGCTACTGATCTATCGTTTTTAAAACTAAAAACAACTGAACTGTATTTTTTTTAGGACGAACTGTAACAATTCGTATTTTTGAGCTACTTATAACTAATCAACTGTAAACAACTTAGTGGAAAAGAAACTAGAAAATAAATTTTTATCTGATTTTGAAGCCAATCAAAACATTGTGCATAAAATTTGTAGGCTTTATACTACAAATCAAGATGCTCATAACGATTTGTTTCAGGAGGTAACAATTCAACTATGGAAAAACTACAGTAAGTTTAGAGGAGAGGCTAAATTTAGTACATGGATGTATCGGGTGGCTTTAAACACCGCTATTTCTTTATACAGAAAATCTACTAGAACTGTAAAGACACAAGATATTACCGACTATGCTTTTAAAATTAAAGCCGTTGATTATGATGAAACAGAAGAGTTACAATTAAAAGCACTTTACAATGCCATTAGAAAACTAAATGACATTGACAAAGCACTAATATTTTTATACCTAGAAGACAAGCCTTATAAAGAGATATCTGTAACCTTAGGTATTAGTGAAGTAAACGCTCGTGTTAAAATGAACAGAGCAAAAGAGAAATTAAAAAAAGTATTAAACCCATAATAAATGGATTTAGATAAATATAAAAAAGCATGGGATAATCAGCCTCAAGAAACAGATACTGTTTCTAAAGTTGATATCTATAAAATGGCACATTCAAGGTCATCATCAATCGTAAAATGGATTTTTATTATTGGAATATTAGAGTTTATACTCCTAAATTCAATCTATTTTTTTGTTGATATGGATGCAGCTAACAAAGAATATGAAAAAATAGGTTTAGGTGGTTTTGTATTTTATTCTCAGATAATAGCTTACATAATATTATTTTATTTTTTAATAAAATTTTATTTAAACTATAAGCGTATTTCAGTTACAGACTCTACAAAAGAATTGATGATTAAAATTGTAAATACCAGAAAAACAGTTAAATATTATGTTTTATTTAACTTATCGTATTTATTTATAATTTCTGTTGCCGTTGCTATTGCAACCGTTAAATCTCATCCAGAGTTTACCAATTCAAAAATGCTAGTTTTCATTATAGTAACCATTGTTATTTCGTTAATAATGTTAGTATTATTATGGTTGTTTTACCAGTTAATTTACGGTATTTTACTACGTAAACTAAATAAAAACTATAAAGAATTATCTAAATTTGACAATTTGAATTAAGTTCTTAAAAAAGAGATTGTTTCACTACAATCTCTTTTTTGCTTTTAACCAATTAAATTTCTTATTTTTACGCAAACTAGATTAAATACTCTTATGAAAAACTTCATCATTTTTTCTTTATTTTTATTATCAATAAGTGCATTCTCGCAAGAATCTAATTTTTGGAACAATACACGTTTTGGTGGTAGTTTTGGTTTTAGTTTTGGTAGTAATACGACTACTCTTTCTATATCACCAAGTGCCGTTTATGATTTTAGTGAGGAGTTTTCAATGGGTGGAAGTATTGGTTATTTATATAGTAAAAGCAGCAACTTTAGTGCTAATATGTACTCTGCAAGTATTATTACTTTATATAGACCAATACCTGAAATAGAGTTTTCTGGTGAGCTTTTACAATCTTATGTTAGCAAAAAAATTGGTAACATTACAGATAACTATAGTTATCCTTCTTTAAATATTGGGGTAGCTTATATTGCTGGTAAAGTTACTTTTGGTGTTCAGTACGATGTATTATACAAAGAAGACAAAAGCATTTATGCAAATGCTTTCTCTCCTTTTATTAGAATCTTTTTCTAAAAATTTTTAAGTTCTTTTAGTACAATAGTCATCATTTCATTTGTAAAATTTAAATGCGTAACAATTCGTATTTTCCCTTCCCCCATAGATATTAATAAAATATCTTTTGATGCCATTTTATTGATAAAATCTATCGGATCAATCTTGTCATCTACATAAAAGATAATAATATTAGTTTCAATAGGCTCTACTTTTGTTACATAAGAACATCCTTCTAAAACAGTTCCTATCTGTTGCGCTTTTTGATGATCTTCTGCTAAACGATTTACATTATTATCTAACGCATAAATTGCTGCAGCTGCTAAAAAACCAGCTTGTCGCATTCCGCCACCAAATAATTTACGCACACGTAAAGCTTTTTCCATATCCTTTTTACTTCCTATTAAAATAGAACCTACAGGAGCTCCTAACCCTTTAGACAAACAAATAGAAATCGTATCAAACAATTCTCCATACTGAGCTGGAGTTTCATTTTTAGCTACCAAAGCATTAAATAAACGCGCGCCATCTAAATGAAAAGCTAATTCATTTTTTTTTGCTACTTTCTGAATCTTTTTCAACTCTTCAAAATCCCAACAGGCACCTCCTCCTTTATTTGTGGTGTTTTCTATACAAACCAAACGACTATAAGGCGCATGAATATCTGCTCTTCCCGACACTGCTTCTTTTAATTGATTTGCCGTAAACATACCTCTATGCCCATCGATTAAATGAGAGGTTACACCCGAATTAAAAGCCGCTCCACCACCTTCATAATTATATACATGTGCCCACTTATCACAAAACATTCTATCGCCAGGTTGTGTATGAATTTTAATAGCCGTTTGATTTGCCATTGTTCCCGAAGGAAAAAACAAAGCAGCCTCCATATTAAAAAGTTTAGCAACCTTTTCTTGCAATGCGTTTACCGTCGGATCAGCACCAAAAACATCATCACCAACTTCTGCATTCATCATTGCCTCCATCATTAATTTTGATGGCTTTGTAACAGTATCGCTTATTAAGTTTATTTCCATTTTTATCTACGATTTTAAAATGTATTTTTGTTGTATGATTACACACGAACAGCTTAAAAATATTACTGAACGAATTGGCAAGTTAAAAGGATATTTAGAGATTGACAAGAAGTTGATTGAAATTAATAATGAAGAAGAAAAAACTGTTGATCCTGATTTTTGGAATAACCCTAAAGAAGCCGAAGTTTTAATGAAATCGCTCCGTTTAAAAAAGAAATGGGTAAACGATTATAATTCAGTAGTTTTAATGAATGAAGATCTTACTGTTTTATATGATTTTTACAAAGAAGATGCTGTTGATGAAACCGAAGTAATAGAACAATTTGAAAAAACAACTACATTTTTAGAAGATATTGAATTTAAAAATATGCTTTCTGAAGAAGGTGATAATTTAAGTGCAACCATTCAGATTACTGCAGGTGCTGGTGGTACCGAAAGTTGTGATTGGGTAGAAATGTTAATGCGTATGTACACCATGTGGGCAGAAAAACAAGGTTTTAAATTAAAAACACTCAATTACCAAGCCGGTGATGTTGCAGGCGTAAAAACAGTTACTATTGAGTTTGATGGTGATTATGCCTTCGGATGGTTAAAAGGTGAAAACGGTGTGCATCGTTTGGTTCGTATTTCTCCTTTTGATAGTAACGGAAAACGACACACCACATTCGGATCTGTATATGTATTCCCTGTCGCTGATGATACTATTGAAATTGAAATAAACCCTGCCGATATCGAAATTGTCACCGCACGCTCTAGTGGTGCTGGCGGACAAAATGTAAACAAAGTAGAAACCAAGGTTCAGTTAACTCATAAACCAAGCGGAATTCAAATTCAGTGTTCTAACTCGCGCTCGCAACATGATAATAGAGCAACTGCTTTAAAAATGTTAAAGTCGCAATTGTATGAAATTGAATTACAAAAACGTTTAGCTACAAGAGAAAACATTGAAGCGGGTAAGCTAAAAACCGAATGGGGAAGTCAGATTCGTAATTATGTAATGCATCCTTATAAATTAGTAAAAGATGTGCGTACAGGACACGAAACAGGAAATGTAGATGCGGTGATGGACGGAAATATAAATCCGTTTTTAAAATCGTATTTAATGTTAAACGGACAAAAAGACAATTCATAAAAAAGTTCTCGATATAATTTTCTCTTAAAATCGAAAATCACTCGAACTGACAAAAATTAAATAAAATGATAAAAATATTTCACAATAACAGATGTAGTAAATCGCGTTGCGGATTAGAAATTTTAGAAAACTCAGGTAAGGAATTTGAAGTTGTAAAATACTTAGAGAATATCCCTACAGAAACCGAATTAAAAGCCATTATTAACTTATTAAACATCTCTCCTATTCAATTAGTTCGTAAAAATGAAAAAGTTTGGAAAGAAGAGTTTAAAGGTAAAGAATTGTCTGATGCTGAAATTATAAAAGTCATGGTTGCTAATCCTAAATTAATAGAACGTCCTATTGTTATTAATGGTAATAAAGCAGCTATTGGGCGTCCGCCAGAAAGTATTTTAGATATTATTTAGTATAAAAGTCATTGCTAACAAAATGAAAAAATCTCTTTTTAAAAGGTGAGATTACTTCGTCATTCTTCCTCGTAATGACGTTGTATTTAGCGCCAAGTTAAACTTGTTTCGTCTCACATTATAACTATTTGTCAAACTTTATGTGATTCCAAATTAAATTCGGAATGACGGAATAAAATCTGATCGTCATTGCGAACGAAGTGAAACAATCTCTATTTCGTAGGATGAGATTACTTCGTCATTCTTCCTCGTAATGACGTTGTATTTCACGTCAAACTGAACTTGTTTAAGTTTCACTTCATGATTAATTGTCAATCTTTATGTGATTCCGAAATAAATTCGGAATGACGCAATTTTATTTTTCAGCAAAAAACTTCGATTCTAAAAAACCCAAACCATAACCTATAAACTGCGTAAAAGAGGTGATAATGCTTAAAAAAGCAACTTTTATATTTTTATTTTGAATTAATGCATCTATAAATAGCAACGCAAAGTAAAATCCGTAGAAAGCAACAAAATACCAATAGCCAAAAATTGCAAAAAGAATACTAATATCAAATCCGATAATAAATAAACTCGGAAACCAATACGTGATTTTAGCTGTTTCTGGATACTTTTTATTTAAAATTGGTCTTGCTGTTCCGAATGAGTATGTTTGTTTAAAAAATTGACGAATCGTGCTTCTGCGTTTGTGATATACAAATGCATTTTCAATGAGTTGAGTCTTAAATCCGTTTTTCCATAAGCGAAATGTTAAATCGATATCTTCACCTGTTTTCATTTTTGAAAACCCGTTTGTTTTTCCGAAAGCTTTCTGCGATAAACCTAAATTAAAACTACGTGGTTGAAATTTACCAACTGATTGCTTTTTACCTCTAATTCCTCCTGTTGTTAAAACCGATGTCATCGAATAATTAATTGCTTTTTGTAAATCCGTAAAACTTTTATGTGCAGTGTCTGGACCACCAAAAGCATCTGTAAAATTATTTTCTAAGACTTTTTTAACTTCGGATATATATTGAGGCGGAACAATAACGTCACTATCTAAAATTATAAAGTAGTTTCCAGTAGCTTGTTGCATTCCGTAATTTCTACTTGCCCCTGCTCCGCTATTTTCTTTATAAAAATATTTTAAATTAAGTTGACTCTTATAATTTTCTACAATATTTTCCGACGAATCATCTGAACCATCTTCTACAATAATCACTTCAAAATTATCTAAAAAATCTTGTTTCGTAAGACTTTCTAACAACTCCTCTATTTCTTTCGGACGATTGTAAACGGGAATTATTATAGAGAAGTTTAATTTCATTAGTTAACAGTATTGTTTATTATTTGTCTTGATATTCCGTCCCAAAGATTAATTCTTCTCTTTAAAGATTCTTTAGCATAATATAAAACATCATTCCACTTTTGTGCATCATTTCCACATAATTCTTCTATCATCCTTAAAGATAATGGCCCATGTTCGTCTCCATCTAACTCTATATGTCTTTTTAAATAATAGGTTAGTTTGTTGTAATTTAAACCTGATTTTTCTTCTGTATTCTTAACAATTTCTAAAAACATATCCGGAATCACATCTTCTCTTCCAAAAGTAAAACTAGCCGCTATAATATGAGGTTCTTGAGTATCAATTACCTTAAAAGAAAATGACACAAACTCTTTTACTTCTTTTAAAACTAAACATTTGTTTAAAGATTTTTCAATAGTATTATGCTCAATAATGCTATTTATAAAACTAGCTATTTCAACTGTACTTGCTTCTGCTTGCTTCATAGCATCAATATACATTTCGAAATGACTTTTAGGCTCTCCTAATTCGTTTACATCTGTTTCTTCGCCTAAAACTATTTCATTAATAAATCTTGCTGTTTTAGAATTTACCACAGGAAGCCAAGGTAAGGTAGTACATGTTAATTTTTCTTGTAAAGCTTTTAACAATGACATAAAATCCCATACTGCAAAAACATGTGACTCCATAAATATCTTTACATCCTCTATCCTTTTTAAGGATGTATATAAAGTGTGCTCTTTTAACTGTTTTCTTAAAGGAGCCAACTCGTTTTCAATATCTAAAATTGTATTCATTTTAATAATTTTATCAATAAAAAATGCAAATCTAACGACTTGCATTTTTCATTTTTTATCACTTTACATAATATTACTCAAACTTTTCCATTACGGCTTCACTCACTCCCATATTAGAGAATCCGCCATCATGAAATAAATTCTGTAAAGTTACTTTTTTCGTTAAATCAGAGAACATCGAAATCGTATAATCTGCACATTCTAACGCAGTAGCATTACCTAGCGGAGACATTTTTTCGGCGTACGAAATAAATCCGTCAAACCCTTTTACTCCTTGTCCAGCAGTAGTTGGTGTTGGTGATTGAGAAATCGTGTTTACACGTACTTTATGATCACGACCAAAAAAGTATCCAAAACTACGAGCAATCGACTCTAAATAGGCTTTATTGTCTGCCATATCGTTATAATCAGGAAAAACTCTTTGCGCTGCCATGTAGGTTAACGCAACAATGCTTCCCCATTCGTTCATAGCTTCTTTGTTGTATAAAACATTCATTACCTTGTGAAAAGATACAGCAGAAACATCCCATCCTTTAGTAGTGAAATCGTATTTAGAATCGGTATAATGACGTCCTTTGCGAACGTTTACCGACATACCGATTGAGTGTAAAACAAAATCGATTTTACCGCCTAAAATTTCCATAGATTTTTCAACTAAATTTGTTAAATCTTCCATAGAAGTAGCATCTGCAGGTATAATTTCTGATCCTGTTTTGGCTGCTAATTCTTTAATATTACCCATACGCATTGCTATTGGTGCGTTGGTTAATACAAATTCTGCTCCTTCTTCATGTGCACGTTCAGCCACTTTCCAAGCAATAGAATTTTCATCTAATGCGCCAAAAATAATTCCTTTTTTACCTTTTAATAAATTGTACATAATTATATGTTTAATCGTTAATAAGTTTTAACTTTTGTAAAATACTCATTTTACCTTTAACCCTATTTACAGATGCATATACTTCATCTATAAACTGGTTATTAATGGCTGATTTTACAGATAGTTTATATTGTTTAAAAGCATTCATTAAATCTCCTTTTAACTCGTATGCTTGTCCCATTTTATTATAAATAGTTCCCTTATCAGCAATATTATTATCAATTGCTTTTTTTCCAAAAACTAGCATTTCATCAAAAAGATTCATCTCTATAAGCAAGTAAGCATAATTTGTATAAACTCCTTGATGACTTGGTGCAAATTTTATAGCCAATTCTAAATGATTTTTGGCTTTTGGATGGTTATTAAACTTTACACTATACAGCCAACCCAAATGATTATGTGCCCTACCGTAATCTGGATATTCATTTAATAAATCTCTTAAAACTTCTTTTGCCTCAATAATTTTATTTTCGTCTATTAATTGATCGGCTTCAAAAAATAAGTTTTCTGCATTGTCTTCGCTCATAATTTTTAATTCAATAACTCTTTTGCGTGTGTTAAAGCGCTTTCAGAAATATCTTTTCCACTTAACATTTCTGCAATTTCTATTACTCTTTCTTCATTAGACAACAACTTTAAATTAGATGTTGTTACGCCTTTTTCTTCGCCTTTATACACTTTATAATGCTGTAATCCTTTTGCTGCAATTTGTGGTAAATGCGTAATCGTAATTACCTGCATACTTGTACCCATATCTTGCATTATTTTTGCTATTTTATTTGAAACTTCACCTGAAACTCCGGTATCTATTTCATCAAAAATAATGGTAGGTAATTGTATATTTTCTGATAATATTTTTTTTATTGAAAGCATTATTCTTGATAGTTCTCCTCCAGAAGCTACTTTTTTAAGCTCTCCGAAATTACCACCTTTATTTGCAGAAAATAGAAAATCTAATACATCTTTTCCGTTTGTAAAATACTCTTTCGATGCTGTTAATTTTATAGAAAAACGTGCATTTGGCATTCCTAATTCTGTTAACAAAAACTCTAAGGCTTTTTGTAATTTCGGAATTCCTTTACTTCTCGATTTAGTTATCATCACTGCAACTTCATCTAACTTTTTAGCTACTTCATTTATCTCAGCATTTTTTGCTTCAATTAACGTTCCTGCATTGGCTACTTGCGATACTTTTTCTGATAGTGCTTCGTTAATAGCCTGTAATCCTTTAATAGAATCTACCGAGTGTTTTTTCTGAAGATTGTAAATTAATTGCAATCTATCATTTAATTCTTCTATTTCATTCGGATTAAAATCTACTGCTTCATTCTCGTTTTCTAGTTCAGAAACAACATCATCTAACTCTAATTTTATACTCGTAACTCTGTTAGAAATCTCTTCGTATTTTTTAGAATATCCACTTATTTTTTGCAAACTATTTTCTAGCGAATACAATAAATTTTGTAATCCTATTTCTTCATTTACTGATATCTCTAAAGATTCTGATAAACTCAGTTTTATTTCTTCTATATTATTTAATCGCTCTAATTTTTCTTCTAAAGCTTCTTGCTCATCACTTTTTAAATTTGCTTCTTCTAACTCGTTAAATAAATGCAAATTATACTCATGCTGTTCGTTAGATTTTTCAGTTTCTTGCTGAAGAGCTTTAAGCTCTTTATTTAATACTGAATACTTTTTTAATCCTCTTTTATAAGATGCTATTTTTGGTTGATTTTTAGCCAAAGCGTCTAATACAGAAAACTGAAAGCTAACATCGGAAAGTTGTGATGTTTGATGTTGAGAATGAATATCAATCAGCTTTGTTTTTAAAGCTGTTAAAACCGATAAATTTACAGGCGTATCATTTACAAAAGCTCTCGACTTACCTGAGGGAAGAATTTCTCTTCTAATAATCGTTTCGGTTTCATAATCTACATCTAGTTTTTCAAATAAACGTTGTAAATCATAACCTTCAACAGCAAATTTAGCTTCTATAACACACTTTTTTTCAGTGTTTTTTAAAGATGATAAATCTGCACGGTTTCCCATTACCAAGCCCAAGGCTCCTAATAAAATGGATTTCCCTGCTCCGGTTTCACCTGTTATGATTGATAAACCTTTTGTAAAATCAATCGATAACTGATTGATTAACGCGTAATTATGTATGGATAATTGTATAAGCAAATTCTATTCTTTAAAAGAATAAAAATACAAATTTTGATTGAATTATAGCACTTTAAAAAGAACGGAAGTTTATTGTTTTTTTCTTCTTGATAATACGTTATCAATCAAAATTGATAAAAGCACAAAAGCTAGTAAAAAACTTCCTGTTTTATCCAAGCCATTATTTATAATTCCAGTTGAAATCACATATAACATAATGATTGAAAGAACTGTTATAAAAGCTATTCTAGTTTTTTTCATACTTACTTAATCTTCTTCCACTTATCTTTATAAGTAGGCGCTATTTTCTCTAAAACACTTAACATTTGTTGTGTATTTTTAGCTGGCTTACCATCAGAAAAAACACTAGCTATTTCATCACTTTTAGCATCTAAAAAAACACGAACCATATAATTACCTATTGCAATATTGTATAGCTTATCTAACGCTATTACATTTTTCTCTATAGTTTCTTTAGCAACTTCTTTAGTGTTTGCGAAATTATCAAACCCGTTTCTATGATAATCATAATAAATAGTACGCAACGGACTAAACTTAGATGACAATAAGTTATCTATCAACGCAAAACGATTTTGTTTTCCTACTTGATTTTGCCAACCTAATTCCCCATTAGATTGTGCTTGTAAGATTACATTTTCTGCTGCCTTTAAATAATCTGTTCCCCCTTTTAAAGCAAACGTGTCTGCATCTACACCTATAATTGTATACGCGTAAAAAGCAATGATTGATATTAAATTTGATTCGTAAGAATTAGGATTAAAATTTAACGGATCAAATTCATTATAACGAAAATTAAAGTTAGTGTCATTAAGATTTAATATTGGTGTTGCATAACTAGAACCATATACAGGCCTTGTAGATTGTACCTGAATACTTGCTCTAAAATTATTACCATTTTGCTCATTTACAATAATTGTAAAAGCGCAATTAATACGTTCTTGTTGTTTAAAGCTTTTGTTTGTCCACTGTTTTTCATTAATAAACTCAGTTAATGATTTTTGAAGTGTTTCATAAACCTGTTTATTACTACTCTGAACTTTATCTGTATTTATAGTAACTAAAGCGTTAAGCTCTTGCGACTGTATTGTAAAAACTGATGATAAAATAAAAACTAAAAAGAAAAACTTACGCATTTAATATAATTTTATTTGTCAGTTCGAGTACAGTAGAGACTTATTAAATCTCTCAATAAACTGCGTTTACATCTTCAAAGTAAAACATTTCACTTTTAAATAATGCTCGAGAAGACGATAGTTATTTTAACTAATTCTGTTTATAATCTCGTTTATAATATCTACTGCTACTGCTTTTTTAGATTTTAACTCGAATAATTTTTCATTAAAATCAGCATCAATAACCGTAATTTTATTGGTATCAGTTGCAAAACCTGCCCCTTTATCTTGCAGTGAATTTAAGATAATTAAATCTAAATTCTTTTTTACTATTTTACCTTTAGCATTTTCTACTTCATTTTCTGTTTCTAAAGCAAAACCTACTAATAACTGATTCTTTTTAGCTTCGCCTAAAGATTTTAAAATGTCTTTTGTAGGCTCTAACTCTATCACTAACGACGAATCTTTCTTTTTTATTTTCTGAGTAGCCACATTTTTTGGTCGATAATCTGCTACAGCTGCCGATAAAATAGCAATATCTACTTCGTCGTAATATTTATGACAAGCATTATACATTTCTTCTGCCGATTTTACATCAACTCTATGAATAAAAGAATGATTTACTTTTTGATGCGATGGCCCTGAAACTAAAAAAACTTCGGCCCCTAAATTAGCAGCTGTTTTTGCTATTTCAAATCCCATTTTACCTGAAGAATGATTTCCTATAAAACGAACAGGATCAATAGCCTCATAGGTAGGACCTGCAGTTAACAACAGTTTTTTTCCACGAAGTGGTAGTTTAGAAACAATGTCTTTTTCTATAAAAGAAACAATATCTTCTGGTTCAGCCATACGGCCTTCTCCAACCAATCCGCTTGCTAATTCGCCTGAAGTAGCAGGAATTAAAATATTACCAAAGTCTTGTAAACTATCTAAACTTTTTTTTGTTGATGGATGCTGATACATATCTAAATCCATTGCTGGAGCGAAATACACAGGACATTTTGCCGATAAATATGTTGCTAATAACAAATTATCGCAAGTACCGTTTGTCATTTTAGACAAAGTATTTGCGGTAGCAGGAGCAATAATCATAATATCTGCCCAAAGCCCTAAATCAACATGATTGTTCCACAACTCGTTTTCATCTTCTTTTTCATAAAAAGTAGAATGAACCGGGTTTTTAGATAATGTGGAAAGTGTTAGTGGAGTAATAAAATCTTTAGACGCAGGAGTCATTACTACTGTAACTTCTGCGCCAGATTTTATAAATAAACGAACTAAGTTCGCTGTTTTGTACGCGGCAATACCAGCGGTAACACCAAGTAATACTTTTTTACCGCTTAATACAGACATATTATTCTACGTCTGGAGTTCTATGATATACTTTACCGTTTAACCATTCATCTACAGCTATAGCATGAGGTTTTGGCAAACGTTCGTAAAATTTAGAAACTTCAATTTGTTCTTTGTTTTCAAACACTTCTTCTAAACTATCGTTATAAGTAGCAAACTCATCTAACTTATCAACCAATTCTTTCTTTAAATCAGAATTAATTTGATCTGCTCTTTTTGCTATGATAGAAATAGCCTCGTAAATGTTTTCTGTTGGAGCTTCGATAGCTTCTTTGTTATAAGTAATAGTACTTAATGCCGCTTTCGTTTCTTTATAATCCATTTTTTAACTTTTAACTAATTGTTCTTGTTCCTTGTTTAATGTTGCTAACATTTCATTCGAATCTCCCATAAATTTAGATTCAGGGAAGCTTCTCTTTAACTTATCGTATGCTTTTAAAGCCGCTTTAATTCTTTCAGCTTTTCTTCGTTGCCTACTCTTCATTGCTAAATCATGTGCTGCTTTTAAACGAAAATATAACGCTTCTTCTTTATATTTAGTTCCTAAATAATCTGACAACAAATTATCGAAAGCTACAATTGCGGCTCTATAATTTCTAGAATCATAAGGCGCCGTTTTGTAATATGTTTTTGCTATTTCAAACGCTTTTTTCTCTAATTTATTACGTAACTCAGCATAATATTTATTTGCTTCGCCTAATTTATCAGAATCTGGGTATTTATCAATAAATCCTTGAAAAGACTCTAACGCTTTATTTGTATCTGTAGGATCTAAACTAAAACTTGGCGCTGCTTTGTAATAACTTAATGCTGATAAAAAAGCGGCTTCTTCTCTTTTAGAACTTTTAGGATAATTTCTTGTAAACCTATTAAAGTAATATCCTGCTATACTATAATTTTTCTCATTAAAATTAGATTGAGAAACCATAAATTGTATACGTTCCATTTGTGGTTTACCACGATATGAAGGTGTTACTTTTTCGAACAAACGTAAGGCTTTACTGTACTTTTGCGTTTCGTACATTTTTACGGCCATTTTGTATTGCTCTTCAACACTTCCTTTATTTAAAGTTTTGTGATATGAGCTACATGATTGTAACACTATTAGTGCTACAACTAAATACGCTAAATTTTTAATTTTTTGCATTTGGCAAAATTAGTGATTAATTATGAATTATTAAAAAGTTTTTTAACTCTAAGTAGAGTATTGCAATAAACCATAAAATATGTTATAAAAACAGGTACGAATACCTAAATGTTTGTTAATCTTATTCAGCATTATTCGCAGCACCTTGCGCCACTATTTGCTTTACATCATTATCAAACAAATATAAACCTCCTTTATCATCGCCAATTAAATTAATTTTATCTAAAATATTTCTTGCCAATGCTTCTTCTTCTATTTGCTCAGATACATACCATTGTAAGAAGTTGTGTGTTGCATAATCTCTTTCCTGCAACGTAATATGTACCAAATCATTAATTGACTCAGAAACCATTACCTCATGATCAAATAGTGTTTGAAACATATCTTTAAAAGAACCAAATTCTGCTGGTGGCGCTGCTAATTCTGATACTTTTGCATGCCCTCCTCTTTCGTTTACAAACTTTACTAACTTTAACATGTGCATACGCTCTTCATCTGAATGTGCATACATAAACTGAGAAACTCCTTCAAAACCTTGAGTTTCTGCCCAACATGCCATTGATAAATATATTTGCGACGATTCTGCTTCTACTTTTATTTGCTTATTTAAAGCGTTTTCTATTATTTTTGATAACATATTTTTACTTTTTTGAAATTGTATTTCTTGTCAACCTTATTTTTAGGTATAAAGGATTAAACAAAGATGCTAAAAAAAGACTACAATTAAAAAACTGTAGCCTCTTATAAATTATATTTTTGTTTAGACAAATTATAGATTGTCTATAAAATCAGAAATTTTTGTTTGTAATTCTTCCGTTGCTTTTACTAATGGCAAACGAACCTCGTCTAAACAAATTCCTTGTTTCATTAATAGCGCCTTAATTCCTGCAGGATTATTCTCTTCGAAGATATAGTTTACAATATCCATTAATTGATAATGAATCTCGTATGCTTCTTTATTTTTTCCTGCCAATCCTAACTGAATCATCTTTGAAAACTCTTTTGGCAATCCTTGTCCTATAACTGATATTACTCCTGCTCCACCAGCTAAAACAACTCCTAAGGCCAAATCATCATCACCCGAAATAATTAAAAAATCTTCTGGTTTATCTTTTAACAATTCTAAATATTGTTGCTGGCTTCCTGCTGCTTCTTTAACACCTATTATATTCTCAAAATCATTTGCTAATCTTAAAATAGTAGCCGGCTCCATATTTTTAGCAGTTCTACCAGGCACATTATATAAAATAATTGGCTTAGTACTTACTGCAGAAATGGCTTTAAAATGCTGATAAAAACCTTCTTGTGTTGGCTTACTGTAATATGGCGCTACCGATAAAATAGCATCGATATTAGATAAATCTAAAGAATTTAATTCGTCTATAACTGTTTGTGTATTATTACTACCAACACCTAAAACTAAAGGTAACAAACCATTGTTTTCACTTGCAATTACCTTAATTATCTCTTCTTTTTCTTTTACTGTAATAGTACCACTTTCAGCAGTAGTTCCATTAATAACTAAGTAATTTGTACCGTTATCGATATTAAATTTCACTAACTTTTTAAGTGCGTTAAAATCTACACTTAAATCTTCGTTAAAAGGAGTTACTAAAGCGACACCCGTACCAACAAATTCTTGCATTATATTTTATTTAATATTGTTAAATATTTTTTTAATTCCTGATTTAAAACTGCCTCATTAAAACCTTCGTCAGAAACAACAAGATCATACAACCTGTCATCAATTCCTGCAAAACCTGTTTTTAGAGATGCTTTAGATAACAAAGTTATTATATTGGCATATAAATTTGGTGTTTTTACGTAGTTAATAAGTAAATCATAATCGTTTTTAACGAAGTTTTTTAAATTGTCTGATTTTAAACTTGCTTTGTAGCCAAAATCATTATTTGTAAAAAACTTAGAAGATATTTCTTGTTTATTTGAATATTCTCTAAAAATTAACACAACAATATTCTCTTTTTTAAAGGGTAATTTATTTATCAAATTAGCCACCATTACATTTTCTAAAGATTCATTATCTAGTATAATTGCCACTTTACCTACTTTGTTAGCATTATAAATCTTTGTTGTGTTTTTTACAATAATAGTATTGTAAATTTTCTGAATAGATTTTTGTTTAAGTTTACTTATCATCTTTAATAATTACTACTGCTAAAATACATTATTTCCCTTCAATTTCTAAGAATAAAAACTGATTGAGTTGCTTGCCGTATATTTGAAAATTATCATCAGACACCAAAATTAAAGATCGGTTACCGTTAGATAATAATGGACCAAAAGTAATCCCTTCAATATTGTCTATAATTTTATCTGTTAACGACTTTTTGATATCTGAAAAATCAAATAATAATTCTTTTTTAAGAGGCGTATACTTTTCTTCTTTTAAAGATTGAAGTGCTAATGTATTCGTTGTTTCTTTGTTAATCGTTGCTTTAAAAATTTTAACTGTATTTCCAAAAGACCCGTAACCACTTTGATAAATTCTCTCCACAACAAAGAAGTTGTTTTTATCATATTCTAAAATAGCTGTTACACCGTTTAAATTCACTTTTCCTTTTACAGGTTTATCTATTTTTTCTAATTGATAAGCAAATTGTTTTGTTGCTGATGTTGTTTTCTTATCAAAATACGTAATTCTTATTGGCGATTTTGTTTCGTAAAATGTTGGTTCCTCTCCGTCTGCTTCAAGTGGTGCTTCCATAGCTACCCAAAAACCTTTTTTATCGTAACTTTTCGAAGAGCTTTCAAAAGTTCCGTTATGTTTTGGTTTTGCATTAGAATCAGCATAGAAATATGCCGGAATTGCAGCACTTTCTATAAACCTACCTACACTATCTATCTTAAAAACACCAGGGTTTTTACCATTGTTTATTGAACCTTCGCTTACCAAATTAATTTGATGATTTTCAACGAAAACAGATTCTAAATCTAATGTGTTATTTTTATAAAACTGACTTGTAGTGTCTATTTGAATTACAGTCTTAAAATCTACTGATTTTATTGAATCGTTTTTAATAAATATACTCCCTACTAAAACTCTAGGATTCTTGGCATCATCAACAACCATGTAATATTGATTATGGTTAAAATCAATTCCTGAAATACCTCCTATTATTGTGTTTTTAAACTTTAGTGAATCTTTAACTACAAATTCGTTTAAAAACTTTAGCGATACTTTTTCTGTTTTGCATCCTACAACACCTAAAAAGACAATTAAATAAAAAAATTTTGTTTTCATGCAACAAAAATAATATTAAATATAGGATGAAAGGAATAAAAAACACCACATCTAAACCAATATAAATAAAAAATGTTTTCCACTATTATTAATAGTAATTGCTGCAATCATTATACTATAAACATTGTTTTTCGAATTTATAGAAGTAGCTGAAAATATTGAATTAAAAGAATTGGTTCGCAAAAATGAAAGTTTTATGAAAATTGAAACTAGAATTTTAGAATTGATTGCCTCTATTTTATTGTTCATCCCTATTAAAACATAGCTAGGTGATGAGTTAACAATCAGATTAATGACTGGTGCAGTTATAGCTCACTTAACAATTCTTGGAATCGATCACGACGGTGATGGTGGCCGTTTATTTATTGTCGTTGTAATTACCCTAATCGCTGAAGCAACTTTATTATTTCAATAACAGAAAAAAATCCCTTTATTAGGAGAAAAATTATAAGTTTTAAACCTATAACTAAATATAGATATTCTGTTGTAAGTTTATTCTAAAAAACACCCCTAACCACTTAAAAACTTACTCATTTTTAACAATCATTACTTTTACAATTAAATACTGAGAAAAAATATATAATATAATAATAGCAATATTAAAAAATGGTTTTGGACTATAAAAATTATTTAAAGCAATTAAACTATCAGACACTATAAACAAGATAGCACCTAGTAATAGCCATAAATTTGCTAATGATTTTTCTTGTTGATAATTTAAAAAAGCACATGTACCAAAACTTGAAATTGCAATTCCGTACACAATTACAGGAACTAACATTTCTCCTAAATTATCTTTTATTAAATATAATACTCCTAAAAACAAAAGCACAAAAACTACCGCTGCTTTTAATATTTTAACAATAGATTTTTTTGCTAAAAATTTAGAAATCATTTTTACATATAAAACATGTGCTATTAAAAAAGATGCTAACCCGAATACAAAATAATTTGTTTTATCTAACAAAAATACATCTCCCCAAAACGAAAAAAACAATGCTGAAACCAACCAGAAATTAGGTTTCTTAACCGATAATAAATAAACTATTACCAAAGTTGTCATTAGTAAAGGTTTAAAAATCATTTCTAAACTTTCATCCTGAATTATTACCGCGTAAACATCTATAATAGCTACTAATAAAAAAATAATGGATGCAATTGTTATTTTAATCTGTTTTGTCATATTACATTATGAGTTTGAGTAAATTTATGTTTTTAAAAATATTTTCTTAATTAATCATATTGATAAAATCTTGCTCAGAAATAATAGAAACACCTAAACTTTCTGCTTTCGCTAATTTACTTGGTCCCATATTATCACCAGCAACAATAAAACTTGTTTTTTTAGAGATTGATGAACTTACTTTTCCGCCGTTATCTTCAATGGCTTTTTTAAGTTCATTTCTACTCATTTGATGAAATACACCCGATATTACAAATACTTTTTCAGCTAATTTATCCGTTAAACCCTCTAAACTCTCTGCCGAAACCTCTAACTGAACTCCGTGAGTTTTTAACCTATTAATTAATTGAATATTTTCTAAATTGTTTGAAAAATCGATAATACTCTGAGCAATTCTACCACCTATTTCATCTACTGAAATCAACGTTTCTAAATCTGCTGCCAATAAATTATCTATTGATTTAAAATGCTTTGCTAGTTTTTTTGCTACAGTTTCTCCCACAAAGCGAATACCTAAAGCAAACAGTACTTTTTCAAACGGAATTTCTTTTGACTTCTCAATTCCTGCTACCATATTCTGAGCAGACTTTTCAGCCATTCTTTCTAACGGAATTACCTGATCAACTGTTAAGTCATATAAATCTGCATAACTCTCAATCAATCCTTCTTTGCGTAATAAATCGACTGTTTCTCCTCCTAAACCATCAATATCCATGGCTTTTCTGCTGATAAAATGCTGAATTCTTCCTGTTATTTGTGGTGCACAACCAAACTCATTCGGGCAGTAATGTTTTGCATCACCTTCATTTCTTATAAGCTCTGTATTACATTCTGGGCAATTGGCGGCATATCTTGTAGGTTCAGAATCATCTGGTCTTTTTAATACATCTACTGCTATAATTTTCGGAATAATCTCTCCTCCTTTTTCTACAAAAACAGTATCATTTATTCGAATATCTAATTTTTCAATCTGATCAGCATTATGCAACGAGGCTCTTTTTACAATAGTTCCTGCTAATTGCACGGGTTTTAAATTTGCTACTGGTGTTATAGCTCCCGTTCGGCCTACTTGATATGTTATTTCTTCTAAAACTGTTGATACCTGCTCCGCTTTAAATTTATAGGCTATTGCCCAGCGCGGTGCTTTTGCCGTATACCCAAGCTCTTCTTGTTGTTGTAAATTATTAACTTTAATTACAACTCCGTCTGTTTCATATGGCAAATCATGTCTTTTAACATCCCAGTCATTTACAAAATCAAAAACAGCATCGATGGTTTTTGCTAACGTAATTGTTTCTGGCACTTTAAAACCTACTTTTCGCGCATTCTCTAAATTCTGATAATGTGTTTTATATTTACGTTCTTCTGTAACCACTTGATACAACAAACAATCTAATGGTCGTTTTGCAACCTCAGCACTGTCTTGCAATTTTAAACTTCCACTTGCTGTATTTCTAGGATTTTTATATTCTTCTTCTCCATTTACAACTCTTGCTTCATTCATTTTACGAAATCCTTCAAGAGGTAAGATGATTTCTCCTCGAATCTGAAAATCAGCAAGAAAATCGCCATTAAGTGTTAATGGAATTGATTTTATAGTACGAATGTTAGTGGTTACATCATCTCCCTGAAAACCATCTCCGCGTGTTACCGCTTTTACAAACTGACCGTTTTCATATGTTAAATTTATGGATGCGCCATCGTATTTAAGCTCGCATGTATATTCAACATCATCAGAGCCTAACATTTTTTGAATACGTTTTTCCCAGTCTTGTAAGTCTTCTTTAGAATATGAATTATCTAAAGAGTACATTCTGTTTTTATGAGTAATAGTTTCGAAATTTTTAGTGATTTCTCCTCCTACTCTCTGCGTTGGTGAATTTGAATTAAAAAACTGTGGATTATCTAACTCTAACTTTTCTAACTCTTTCAGTTTTGTATCGAAATCATAATCTGAAATAGTTGCATTATCTAACACATAATAATTATAATTGTGCAGATTTAGTTCATCGCGAAGCGATTGTATTTGTTGTTGAACTGTCATTAAAATAGTAGCGCTAACAATTTATTATTTTTTTACTGTTCCTGTTAAAAACTGAACTCCTTTTGATATCGGATTCCGTGAAGAACGACGAAAAGAAACTATTTGACCAACATGCCATGTTGCATCCGATATCGGTCCGTTTAAAGTATTCCAAAACGGGAATTCTTTTTCTCCGAATATAATTTTATATTGTGATACATCTTTGCTTGCTCTTAAAATATCACTTGCCTGTTTTAAATTTTCTAACGTTTTTCTACGTTTCTCTGCAAATGTCATTTCAGGTTGTTTTTCTCCATTTGGTTTCATTAACATTGCATTTAAAGTAACTTGAGATAAGCCTAAAATATGGTCTATTGTTTCTGAAGATGTTCTTGCCTCTAAACTAGGTTTAAAAGCCAAATCTTTAACTGTTAAACCTTCTGTTGCCCAATAATAACGAAAACCTAATCCATCAATCATTCTGCTTGCTACTGCTCCTGCAGTATATTCCGTTGCTGCTTCTGGAATTTCGTAATACGGTAATTTTGTTTGCGCGTTGGTTGTTGCTATCATCAACATTATTAAAATAGAAGGAAAAAATAATTTCATGTTTTTAATTTTAAAGCTAATTTAAGAAAAAGTTTTTGGTATTAATCGTCAATAATAAAAGTTGTGTAATACTTTAAAGTTCGCATCACTAATACTTATATAAAACTAGCAAATGTGTTATGTTGATTTTTAACTTAATTACTAAAAAAAATCACAAACAAAAAAGCATCACTTAGAATAAGTGATGCTTTTTTAAAATTTTCAATATTGATTAATCCCCCAATTTATCAATATAATTTCCCCTGTGTATTATGCTGCAAATATGCAACTAAAAAACACTTCACAAAAACACTTTTGTATAAATGGTATGATTTTATGTATAAATGGTTTTTATTTTAGCATAATAATAACCAACCTAGTTTACCCTCAATAAAAAAGTTAATAAATTTAATTATTTATAATTAAACTAAACAATTTAAAAGATATACTAATTTTTAAACGCAAAAAAGACTAAAGCAACTACTTTAGTCTTTTTTAAATATATGGAGTTATATCTATTATTTTCTTAATTTCATTGTGTAAACGATATCACCTTCTGTTGCAGAAAATAAAAGCTCTTTATTATTTAATAGTTTAATTTTTAAACCATTAATTAAACTCTCATCTCCTTCAAATTTAATAGACTCAGTTGCTTCGTCTAGCTTCCAAGTACCATTATTCTCATTGTTACTCATTACAACTTGATACTTTCCATCAGCATGGAAAATCATCCAGTTATTACCCTCTGAATATTCTTGAGTTTCTTCACCAATTTGAACTGACTCTACTAGCCATTTACCTGATGTTAAAAAATTTAGTTCATTAATTTCTTGCGAAAAAGATGTTGCTACAACACTTAGTAACAACAAAAGCATAGGGAATACTTTTCTCATAATCTGAGGAATTAGGGGGTTATAATGCTCAAAGATAACAAAATAGGTCGAAACAAAAAATGTTTCGACCTATTTTCACTAATTTATTATACTATGTTAATAATAAGTATAACGTCTAACTTTAGCAATATGCTTTGCTAAACGCATTACTTGATGAGAATATCCGTACTCATTATCATACCAAACATATATTACAATTGTATTGCCATCTGCAATAGTTGCTTTACTATCAAAAATTGAAGGAGCTGTTGTACCAACGATATCTGAAGATACTAGTTCGTTATTTATTGAATATTGAATTTGCTCTACTAAATCTCCCTCTAATGCATATTGCTTCATTATAGCATTTACTGCTTCTACAGTAGTGTTAGAGTTTAACTGTAAATTTAAAATCGCTAAAGAACCGTTTGGAACTGGTACACGAATAGCACTTGATGTTAATTTACCCTCTAAAGCTGGTAATGCTTTTGCAACTGCTTTACCTGCGCCTGTTTCTGTAATTACCATGTTTAAAGCGGCTGCTCTACCTCTACGATATTTACTATGCATGTTATCTACTAAGTTTTGATCGTTAGTATAGGCATGAATCGTTTCTAAATGTCCTTTTTTAATTCCGAAGTTGTCTTCTAATACTTTTAATACCGGTGTAATAGCATTGGTTGTACATGAGGCTGCAGAGAAAACATCTATATTATCAGGGTTATTTTCAGCATGATTTACTCCGTGTACGATATTCGGAATTCCTTTACCTGGCGCAGTTAATAATACTTTACTTGCTCCTTTTGGTACTAAATGACGACTTAACGCTTCTTTATCTTTAAATGCACCTGTGTTATCTATAATTAATGCATCGTTAATTCCGTATTTAGTATAATCGATATCTTCTGGTTTACTCGCAGAAATCATATACACTGTAGTTCCGTTAATAATTAACGCATTGTTATCTACATCAACCTGAACAGTTCCTAAGAAATCTCCGTGAACTGAATCGATACTTAATAAGGATGCTCTTTTTTCTAATACTGCTTCGTTAATTTCGCCACGAGTAACAACTGCTCTTAATCTTAATTGAGAACCTTTACCCATTTTACTCATTAACTCACGCGCTAATAAACGACCGATACGGCCAAAACCATATAACACAACATCTTTAGGCTGAATATTTTCTGCCTGTGTAGCGTCTTTTAATTGATTTTGTACAAAAGATAATTTATCTGCATTGTTATCATCTTGTAAATGATACTCATATGCTAATTTACCAATATCTAATTTTGATGCTGGTAAGTCGATAGATTGTATTGCTTTTGCTATTTCTAAAGCGTCGTTAATCGAAATTGGTTTTGCTACGAATTCTTTAGCATAGTCAATTAAATTTAAAACCTCACTAGCTCTTTTATCTACTAATTGATTTCTAAATAAAACTAATTCTATCGATTTATCGTACCATAAATCATTAACGATATTAATAAACTCAACCGTAGCTCGTCTCACTTGCGCCTGACTTACTACTTCATTTTCGTAATTTGTTATTGTTGACATAGTTGTGTGTTAACTAAATTTTTAAAAATTTGCTGTAAAAATAAGTATTTCAAACGGCTTCATAAATAATTTCACCAAAGAAAAATGTCGCTAAAAAATAATTTTCAACGACATTTGCACCTTTTATTAAAATATTTTAAAATCTAAAATATTCTTTTTTCCCTTCAGGGCTCATTAATTCTAGTATCATTTGTTGATTACCAGTATAAGCATCTAAAACAGTAACAGCTTCAGAAGCACTCATTATTTCTTTACCGTTTATTTTAGTTAAAATATAACCGGCACCTACTTTATAATACTGAAACCCTTTGTTCTCAGTTGCCGTAATTTTTGCCCCTTGCTTTATATTATACTTTCTTTTTTCTTTTGATGTTAAATCTTTTAATTGCACGCCGAAAGAAAACGAGGTGAATGTACTTTTTTTAGCCAACTTAACAGTTTTCATTAAATCTTCACCATCTCTAGTTATGGTTAAACTCACATACTCTCCCGGTCTTTTAGCAGTTAACTGTCCTTTTAAATCAGAAAACTTAGTTATTTTAATATTGTTTACTTTGGTTATAATATCCCCCTCTAATAAACCTGCTTTTATTGCTTCACTATTGCTTTCTATTTCACCAATTTTAACGCCTTCAATATCTTTTATTGAATTATCAACGCTAATACCAATTATTGCCTCTTGTACCGATCCGAATTCTAACAAATCATCTACTACCTTTTTAGCAATGTTAGATGGTACTGCAAAAGAATACCCAATAAAAGAACCTGTTTTAGATGATATCGCTGTGTTAATTCCTATTAATTCTCCTCTCGTATTTACTAAGGCTCCACCGCTGTTACCAGGATTTACGGCTGCATCTGTTTGAATAAAAGCTTCGATATTTCTATTTCCATCTAAATCACGTCCCTTTGCACTTACAATACCTGCTGTAACTGTTGATGTTAAATTATAAGGATTTCCTACTGCCAAAACCCATTCTCCTATTTTTGCATTATCAGAGTTCCCAAAAGGTAAATACGGTAAATCCTCGTCTGTAGCTACTTTTAACAAAGCAATGTCATTACTTTTATCAGTTCCTACTAAAACAGCTTTTAACTTTTTACGATTATTTAAGGTAATCTCAATTTCACTCGCTCCTTCTATTACATGATTATTGGTTACAATATAACCATCTGGAGAAATTATTACACCACTCCCCGTTCCTACTTGCTCATATTTACGTGTCCCGTTTCGTCCAAAAAGTTGCGCATACGGATTCTGCTGTGTTCTTACTGCTGTATTTTTCACATGCACTACTGCATGTACTGTTTTATCTGCCGCTTCTGTAAAATCTGTCGGTGTAGCAGACGAATTTAAAACTGTGGGTGTATAATTTGCTTTTATAGTTTTTAAGGTAGCATCTATATTTTCACCAACAATTACCTCTGGTTTTTCTAGTGCTACTTTGTATCCTGCAAGTGTTATAACACCTCCAATTATTGCAATTACTAAGGTTTTAAGTATTTTCTTCATATTCTTACAAAATTTAATGGTAACAAATATAACATTTTAACATACTCATAAAATCTGTTTAACTTTGTTTTAACTGACTTTAACCCCTATTTAACACTTCTGGCTAGCTGATAAAATATGTATCTTTGCTTTATATGATTTTGACTTTTTATAAATACCAAGGAACAGGAAACGATTTTATTATTATAGATAATCGTGTAACAGTATTTCCTAAAAATGATATTAAATTAATCACTAAACTATGTGACAGGCATTTTGGTATTGGTGCTGATGGATTAATTCTTTTAGAAAATGACGCCAATACCGACTTTAAAATGATTTATTTTAATGCCGATGGCAGCCAAACTATGTGTGGTAACGGAGCTAGATGTGCCGTTGCTTTTGCAAAAAAACTAAATATCATTAACACTAAAACAACTTTTACTGCTTTTGATGGCGATCATTATGCCGAAATAAATAATAACATTATATCATTACATATGATAGATGTTAATGAAGTAATATTAAATGATGGATATGTTTTTGCTAATACAGGCACACAACACCATGTAGAAATAGTTGAAGATTTAGGTAATTTTCCTGTTTTCGAAAAAGGAAAAGAGATTCGCAATAATATATACGGTAAAAAAGGTAGTAACGTAAATTTTGTAGAACAACTAAATACAAATACCTTTAGAGTGAGAACTTATGAAAAAGGTGTAGAAGATGAAACTTTAGCATGCGGAACTGGTGTAACTGCAGTCGCAATTGCAATGTATGCAACAAAAAAAACAACCGACCAAATAATTAAATTACCTGTTGAAGGTGGTTTACTTGAAGTTAGTTTTGATGAAAAAAACGGAAAATTCAGTAATATATTTTTAAAAGGACCGGCCGTTTGTGTATTTAAAGGCGAAATTGAATTATAATGAATACATTAAAAGGTACACATATAAATTTAAGAGCGCTTGAACCCGAGGATTTGCAGTTTCTATTTCAAATAGAAAACAATGAATCTTTCTGGGAAGTTAGCCATACACAGGCTCCGTTTTCTAAATTTATTTTAAAACAATATTTAGAAAATGCTCATTTAGATATTTATGAAGCAAAACAATTACGCTTAGTTATTGAAGATAATACCTCGTTTAATACTATTGGAATGATTGATCTTTTTGATTTTAATCCACAACATAAAAGAGCAGGTATCGGAATTTTAATTCATCCTGATTATCAACAAAACGGATTTGCATCTGAAGCTTTACAACTATTAATTAACTATTGTTTTACATACTTACAAATACACCAATTATACGCTAATATTACAAGCGATAATAAAAACAGCATTCCTCTTTTCACAAAACACGATTTTAAAGAAATCGGTGTTAAAAAAGATTGGATTCTAAGCAAAAATATATATAAAGACGAAATTTTATTTCAATTAATAAATGAATAAGAAAATAATATACGTAGCTATTGCCATTGTATTTTTAATTGGCGGAATTATTGGGTTTAATTTTTATCAGAAAATATTTGGCAATGCAGTTACTAAAAGCGGCGCTATTTATATAAAATCTGATGATACTTTTGATGGATTAAAAAAACAGCTCTCTAATTACATCGATAAACCTGAAAACTTTATTTGGGTTGCCGAAAAGAAAAAATTCACAAAACCAAAAGGCGGAAAATACATTCTTAAAAAAGGAATGAGTTTAAACGATGTGGTTAACTTATTAAGGAGCGGAAACCAAACCCCGATAAAATTATCTTTTAACAACCAAGATTCATTAGAAAAACTGGCCGGTAGAATTGCCAACCAAATTGAAACTGATTCTATCTCCCTTATAAAAGTAATGAGAGAGAATAACTTTTTAGTGAAAAATGGTTTCAATCAAAAAAATGCTTTAGGTATGTATATTCCTAATAGTTATCAATTTTATTGGAACACCTCTGCTGAAAAATTCCGCAGTAAAATGCTTATTGAATACAATCGCTTTTGGAATACAGCAAGATTAGCAAAAGCTAAAAAGTTAAATTTAACGAAAAAACAAGTTACTACACTAGCTTCTATCGTTCAAAAAGAAACTGCGCAAAAAAGCGAACGCCCAATTGTAGCTGGTTTGTATTTAAATAGGTTAAGAGACGGTTGGCCTTTACAGGCAGATCCAACAGTTATATATGCGATTAAACAACTTAAAGGTGATGACTTTATTGTAAAACGTGTACTTAATAACGATCTTAAAATTAAATCGCCTTATAATACGTATCAAAATACAGGTTTACCGCCATCGTTAATTGCAATGCCAGATGTTTCATCAATAGATGCTGTTTTAAATTACAAAAAGCATGGTTACTATTATATGTGTGCAAGTGTAGATAATATTGGTTTTCATGATTTTGCCAGCTCTTTAGCGCAACACAACAGAAATGCTGCTAAATACCAAAAGTGGATTAATCAACGAGGAATTGTTAGGTAATTTTAACAAAATTTTATTCTCAGTAAAACATCAAAAAAACCACAAATAAGATAAAATAATTATCATTTTACTGAATTTTAAATAACAAAAACATCAATAACAAGGGATATTCATATTTTACAACAATCTTAACATATTGATTGCTAATGCTTTATATTAATTAGTGTACATTTGCACCGCTAAACAGAAAGTAACTAATTATCAAGTATTTAGTATTTTTATTAATAGGTTTTGTAGCGCTCGTTAGCTTTACAACTCCAAAGGTTAAAAAAGATAAAACAACACCTAAACCAAAGAAAACAGCATATTATGCTGATAACTTTAATATTCCTTTCTTGGTTAAAGATTTTGTTGGTTTTAAAGAAGCTTTAGCTTTTAAAGAATCACAAGGAAAATACCGAGTTATAAACAAACTAGGCTATTTAGGTAAATACCAATTTGGAAGAGAAACCTTAAAAAGGTTTAGAATTTACAATACTCAAAACTTCTTAAAAACTCCTGAATTACAAGAAAAGGCATTCGTGGCTTACTGTAAAGTAAATAAATGGATTTTAAGAAAAGACATTAGAAGAAGTGTAGGTAAAACTATTAATGGTACTAAAATTACCGAATCTGGTATTTTAGCTGCAGCACATTTAAGTGGTGCTGGTAACGTTAAAAAATACTTACGATCAAACGGAGTTTTTAGATTTAACGATGCGTTTGGAACATCTATAAAATCATACATGAAAAAATTTGCCGGTTATGATGTTTCTAACATCAAACCAAATAAAAAAGCGCGCGTTTAAAATGTTAAAAATTATAAAACATAAAAAAATCGCATCTTAATAAGATGCGATTTTTTTATGTTTTATGAAGTATAAAAATGGTAGGTCGCTTGTGTAAATCGGTTTTTATATTTTTCCATTCATTAACCGTATGTGTTTTTATATATTCTGATGGCAATGTTATATCACACGCTACACACACACGTGTTTCAGGAGATAAAATTGTACGCAAATCATCTAACATCTTTTCATTTCGATAAGGTGTTTCAATAAAAATTTGAGATTGATTTTTATCTCTAGAAATCTTTTCTAGTTCTTTTATAGCTCTTTTTCTATCCGATTTATCGATAGGTAAATAACCGTTAAAAGCAAAATTCTGCCCATTCATACCAGAACCCATCATTGCCATTAATATTGAAGAAGGCCCAACTAAAGGCACTACCTGAACACCTCTTTCGTGTGCCAATTTTACAATACTTGCGCCAGGATCTGCCACCGCAGGAACACCTGCATCTGATAATAAACCAATTGAAATTCCTTTATCACAGATATCCAAATAATTTCGAATTTCAATATCATTCGAGTATTTATCTAACAACAATAACTCCAATGAAGGTTGTGCTTTATTTGGAGTAATTCTTTTTATAAATCTTCTTGCAGATTTTTCATTTTCTACAATAAAATGCTCAAGATGCTCTATTACTTTTTTAACTGATATAGGCATTACCTCTAATGGTTCTGTTTCTCCTAAAGTTGTTGGTATTAAGTATAATTTCCCTTTCATTAGTTTTCTAATTTTGAAGCTATAATTCCGCAAGCTTCATCTAACATTTTATATACATTTTCAAAACCTTGATTACCTCCGTAATATGGATCTGGAACATTTCTGTTTTCTGCTGGATATTGCTCGTTTAAAATCATTTTTACTTTTCGAGCATCTTCGTTATCATCAATTATAGAAAGAATATTGTGATAATTACTTTCATCCATTGCATAAATTAAATCAAATTCTTTAAAATCTGATTTCACAAATTTTCTTGAGCGCTGTTTTGTAATATCTATTCCGTATTTTTTAGCTATTTCAATAGATCTTTCATCTGGCAATTCACCAACATGATAACCAGCTGTACCAGCTGAATCAACTTTAAAAAATTCGTTTGTTAATTTTGATTGCAAAATACCTTCGGCTAATGGCGAACGACAAATATTCCCCAAACAAACCATTAGTATTTTTCTCATAATTACAAGGTTAACTTCTTTGTTAAATCTTCTACGTATTTTTTAAATTGCTTATCTGTTTCTGTTAAATTATCAACAGTTTTACAAGCATGCAATACGGTAGCGTGATCTCTTTTACCAATCTGGCTACCAATACTTGCTAATGAAGATTTGGTCATACGTTTTGCAAAAAACATCGCTAACTGACGTGCTTGAACAATATGTCTTTTTCGTGTTTTAGATTGTAAAGTAGCAACATCCATATCGAAATACTTCGATACTACTTTCTGGATATAATCGATAGAAACTTCTTTCTTTGTATTCTTAACGAATTTATCAACAATCTCTTTTGCTAATTCAACCGTAAATTCTTTTCTATTAAAAGAAGCTTGTGCAATCATCGAAATAATAACACCTTCTAATTCACGAACATTCGATTTTATATTCTTAGCTATATATTCAACTATATCTTCTGGCATTTCAACACCATCTCTATATAGTTTATTTTGAAGAATAGAAACACGTGTCTCAAAATCTGGTGCTTGTAATTCTGCTGATAATCCCCATTTAAAACGAGATAATAAACGCTGCTCTATGTCTTGCATATCTACAGGCGCTTTATCAGAAGTTAAAATTACTTGCTTTCCGTTTTGATGTAAGTGATTAAATATATGAAAGAACACATCTTGTGTACCTGTTTTTCCTGATAAGAACTGAACATCATCAATAATTAACACATCAACCATTTGATAAAAATGAATAAAATCATTTCTAGTATTCGACTTTACAGAATCGATAAATTGTTGTGTGAATTTTTCTGAAGAAATATATAAAACTGTTTTATCAGCATATTTATCTTTTATCTCTACTCCTATAGCGTGTGCTAAATGTGTTTTACCTAAACCAACTCCCCCATAAATTAATAACGGATTAAATGAAGTTCCTCCTGGTTTATTTGCCACTGCCATACCAGCAGATCGCGCTAATCGGTTAGCATCACCTTCTACAAAATTATTAAAATTATAATTCGGATTTAATTGAGATTCTATTTTAACCTTTTGCAGGCCTGGAATAATAAAAGGATTTTTTAATTCTCTTTTAGATTCTAAAGGAACCGTTACTTTTTGAGGTTTTAATGGATTACGATTTGAACTTGGTATTTTTACTGTTTGCGGACTATTACTACTATACGTATTTTCCATACGCACATCGTAAATTAGTTTTGCTTCGCTCCCTAACTCTCTTACTAAAGCTACTCTTAATAATTTAATGTAATGCTCTTCTAACCATTCGTAAAAAAATTTACTAGGTACCTGAATCGTAAGAGCTTCCCCTGCCAATTTTATTGGCTTAATAGGCTCGAACCAAGTTTTATATGCTTGTGGCTTAATGTTGTCTTTTATAAAAGACAAACATTCATTCCAAACTGAATCAGCAGTTTTAGTCATTTGGGTTAAAAACAATTTAAGTTGTTAATTTTTATTCGATTTTTGGGGACCACAGGTAAACCTGTTTTGGATGACAAAAATGTGAATAAAATTCAGTATAAAAAAATCAATCTACTATTGATTCTTAACTATTTTTTACGTAACGTTATTGCATCTTAAAAACAAAATATAATTTGTTAAAAAACAAAACTACAATCCGTGTTCGATATTCAGAGACTGACCAAATGGGAGTGGTATATCACGGTAATTACGCGCAATACTTCGAGATTGGCCGTACAGAACTACTCCGTTCTACAGGTGTTACATACAAATATATGGAAAAAAACGGGGTAATGCTGCCAGTTATTTCATTATCCTGTAATTTTAAAAAATCAGCCGTATATGATGATGAAATAACAATAACAACTGTTATAAAAAAAACACCCTTTGTTAAAATAGAATTTGACTACGAAATTACCAATCAACACAATCAATTAATTTGCACAGGTAACACTATTTTAGCTTTTATAAATATGGAAACAAAAAAACCAATGCGTTGCCCTAAATATATTTTAGAAAAACTAATTTTACCACAATAATAAAAAAGCACATGAAAATATATACTAAAACTGGTGATAAAGGAACTACTGTTCTTTTTGGAGGAACTAGAGTTCCTAAACACCATTTACGAATTGAAAGCTATGGTACTGTAGATGAATTAAATTCATATATAGGTTTAATAAGAGATAAAAACACAGATGAATTATTAAGAAATTCTCTTTCTAAAATTCAAAGTGAATTATTTACACTTGGTGCAATGCTTGCAACTCCACCAGAAAAAGAAACCTTAAAAAATGGTAAAGAGCGTTTAAATATAAATAAAATTACAGATGCTTCAATTCAGTTTTTAGAAGATCAGATGGATTTTATGAACACGAGCTTACCGCAAATGACTCATTTTATTTTACCAGGAGGACACGAAACTGTGTCAATCTGTCATATAGCGCGCTGTGTGTGCCGAAGAGCAGAGCGTTTATCTGTAGCTTTAAATGAAGAAGAAGAAATTAACAGTGCTATTTTAATGTATTTAAACCGACTTTCTGACTACCTTTTTGTGCTGGCACGAAAATTGTCCCAAGAGTTAAACGCAGAGGAAGTTAAATGGATTCCTGAAAAACTATAACTAAGTTCTTTTTTTATTGATTTCACATTTTTTTAAAAAAAACTTGACTTTCTCCAAAAAAAAATTATTTTTGCGAGAATCTTACTAAACAGATAAATAAATGTATTGGACACTTGAACTAGCATCATATTTAGCAGATGCACCTTGGCCTGCAACTAAAGACGAACTAATCGATTACGCTATTCGTACTGGAGCGCCTTTAGAAGTGGTTGAAAACTTACAAGATATTGAAGATGAAGGAGATTCATACGATTCGATAATTGAAATTTGGCCAGACTATCCGACTGAAGAAGATTATCTTTGGAACGAAGACGAATACTAAAAATACAATCATAAAAAGTCTCTAATAATAAGAGGCTTTTTTTTTGCTTACTTTTAAGCATAAACACAACTATATAATTAACGCTATTAACCAAAAGTTAACTAGCTATAAAACAATATTTTAAAAATGAGCGTTTTAAATTCGATTCTAAAACTTTTTGTTGGTGATAAACAACAAAAAGACCTAAAATCCTTACAACCAATTGTTGAGAAAGTACGATCTTTCGAAAATTCATTAAATAGTTTATCTAATGATGAGTTACGAGCAAAAACAATCGAATTTAAATCGAAGATAAAAGAGGCGACAAAATCTTTTACTGAAACGATAACAACATTAGAAGAAGAAGCTTTAACTGCCGATATTGATCGTCAGGAAGAAATATATACTGAAGTTGATAGATTAAAAGACGAATCTTACCAAACATCTGAAGCTGTTTTATTAGATATTATGGCAGAAGCGTTTGCTGTAGTTAAAGAAACCGCTAAGCGTTTTACAAACAATGATAAAATAGCGGTAACTGCGACTGCCTTCGACAGAGAATTATCTGCCACTAGAGAACATATCACTTTAGATAACGACAAAGCTTATTGGGCTAGTTCATGGGATGCTGCAGGTAAAGAAGTTACTTGGGACATGATTCATTATGACGTGCAATTAATTGGTGGATCTGTTTTACACAATGGTAAAATTGCAGAAATGATGACAGGTGAAGGTAAAACACTTGTATCTACCCTTCCTGTTTTCTTAAACGCCTTAACAGGTAACGGTGTGCATGTAGTAACCGTAAATGATTACTTAGCAAAACGTGACCGCGCTTGGATGGCGCCAATTTTCGAATTTCATGGTTTAAGCACCGATTGTATCGACTTTCACCAACCTAATTCAGAAGAACGTAGAAAAGCTTATAATGCCGATATTACTTACGGTACCAACAATGAGTTTGGTTTCGATTACTTACGTGATAATATGGCTAGCTCTAAAAACGATTTAGTACAAAGAGCACCTAACTACGCAATTATTGATGAAGTAGATTCTGTTTTAGTTGATGATGCTCGTACACCTTTAATTATTTCTGGTCCTGTACCACAAGGTGATCGTCATGAATTTAATGAATTAAAACCATTAGTAGCCGATTTAGTTTCACTACAAAATAAATATTTAGTTGGTGTTTTAGCAGAAGCTAAAGCATTGCTAAAAGAAGGAAATACTAAAGATGGTGGTTTCCTATTATTAAGGGTTTACCGTGGTCTTCCTAAAAACAAAGCATTAATTAAGTTTTTATCTCAAGAAGGAATCAAACAAATTCTTCAAAAAACAGAAAACTTTTATATGCAAGACAATAATAAGTTGATGCCTGAGGTTGATACTGAATTATGGTTTACTGTTGAAGAAAAAAACAATCAAATTGATTTAACAGATAGAGGTATTGCACATTTATCAGAAAAAACAACCAACGACACCTTTTTTGTTTTACCTGACATTAGTGTTATTGTAGGTAAGATTGATAACAGTAATGATTCCCCTGAAGAAAAAGCGAATAAAAAAGAAGAATTATACCGCGATTTTAGTATAAAAAGCGAACGTATTCATACTATGAATCAACTTTTAAAAGCATATACTGTTTTTGAAAAAGATGTTGAATATGTTGTTATGGATAATAAAGTAATGATTGTTGATGAACAAACCGGTCGTATTATGGACGGCCGTCGCTACTCTGACGGATTACACCAAGCATTAGAAGCTAAAGAAAACGTAAATATCGAAGATGCAACACAAACGTTTGCAACCGTTACTTTACAAAACTACTTTAGAATGTATCGTAAGCTATCTGGTATGACAGGTACTGCAATTACTGAAGCTGGTGAATTTTGGGAAATCTATAAATTAGATGTTGTTGAAATCCCAACAAACAGACCTATTCAAAGAGATGATAAAGAAGATTTAGTTTACAAAACTACTCGCGAAAAATACAACGCTGTTATTGAAGATGTTGTAGAGCTATCTAAAGCTGGGCGTCCAGTTCTTATTGGAACAACTTCTGTAGAAATATCAGAATTATTAGGTAGAATGTTACAAATGCGTAAGATTCCACATAACATATTAAATGCAAAATTACACAAACGTGAGGCTGATGTTGTTGCTCAAGCAGGTAATGCAGGTGTTGTAACCATTGCAACAAACATGGCTGGTCGTGGTACCGATATTAAATTATCTAAAGAAGTAAAAGAAGCTGGTGGTTTAGCTATTGTTGGTACAGAGCGTCATGATTCTCGTCGTGTAGACCGTCAGTTACGTGGTCGTGCAGGTCGTCAAGGAGATGTTGGTTCTACGCAGTTTTATGTGGCACTAGATGACAACTTAATGCGTTTATTTGGTTCTGACAGAATTGCTAAAATGATGGACAGAATGGGATTAAAAGAAGGTGAAGTAATTCAGCATTCTATGATTTCTAAATCTATCGAAAGAGCTCAAAAGAAAGTAGAAGAAAATAACTTTGGTATTCGTAAACGTTTACTTGAGTATGATGATATTATGAATGCACAACGTGAGTTTGTTTACAAACGTCGTCGTCATGCATTAGATGGTCAGCGTTTACAGATTGATATTGCAAATATGATTTACGATACTTGTAGCTCAATTGTAAAGCAAAACAAAATGAATAGCGATTACAAGAACTTCGAGTTCGAATTAATTCGTTTTTCATCAATGACCTCACCTTTCTCTGAAGAAGAATTCAATAAATTAACAGAAGAAGAGTTAACAGATAAATTATATGTTATTGTTTCTGCTCATTATAAAAATGATACAGAAAGACATGCAGATAACGCTTTTCCTGTAATTAAAAATGTTTTTGAAACAGAAGGTGATCGTTACGAACGTATTGTGGTTCCTTTTACTGATGGTGTAAAAACATTACAAGTTGTAACCAACTTAAAAGAAGCTTACGAATCTGAAGGAAAATCATTAGTAAATGATTTCGAAAAGAATATTACGTTATCTATTATTGATGAAAACTGGAAAGACCACTTACGTAAAATGGATGAGTTAAAACAAACCGTTCAAAATGCAACGTATGAGCAAAAAGATCCTTTATTAGTTTATAAGTTTGAAGCTTTCGAATTATTTCAAGAAACTGTTGATAAGATTAACAAAGAGGTTTTATCTTTCTTATTTAAAGGTCAGTTGCCAAGTCAAGATGCATCACAAGTATCAGAAGCTACTGAACAAAAAAGAGAGCAATTAGACACTCGTAAAGACGAGGTTCAAAACTCTTCTCAACAAGCAATGAACAGAGCTCGTAATCAGCAAACTCAAGAAGAACAAGTTATTGAAACTGTAGTTCGTGAGCAACCAAAAATTGGTCGTAACGAAAAAGTTACTATTAAAAATGTAATGTCTGGCGAAGAAAAAGATGTTAAATACAAACAAGCAATACCTTTATTAGAAAAAGGAACTTGGGTGTTATATAACAAATAAGTAGTCTTAATTTTATAATAAAAAAGCTTGGTAATTAAATTACCAAGCTTTTTCTTTTACCATTTTATTTCATCATAATCCTTGCTCCTCAGAAAATCATTTGTTTTAGAGAAATGACCACTACCAAACCAACCTCGCCAAGCTCCTAATGGTGACGGATGCGGAGCTTTAAAAACAGTGTGTTTTTCTAAATCAATAACGCTTCCTTTTTTTTCTGCAAATTTTCCCCAAAGCAAAAACACAACATTTTCTTTTTCTTCTGATATTTTTCTAATAACAACATCGGTAAACTCTTCCCAGCCTTGTTGTTGATGACTTCCTGCCTCTCCTTCTCTTACCGTTAAAGTGGCATTTAGCAACAAAATTCCCTGTTTAGCCCAACGAGATAAATCTCCAGAAACAGCATACGGAATACCAACATCTGTTTCTACTTCTTTAAAAATATTCTTTAATGACGGCGGATGCTTAATTCCATCATGTACCGAAAAACACAATCCGTTTGCTTGCCCTTTTCCGTGATATGGATCTTGCCCAATAATTACCACTTTTAAATCATCAAAAGAACAATAATTAAAAGCTGCTAAAACATCTTCTTTATTCGGAAAACAAGTGTGATTATCATATTGATTATCAACAAAAATAGTTAATTTTTTTAAATATGGCTTTTCGAACTCAGTTTGTAAAATATTTTTCCAGCTATCACTAATATTTAGTTGCATTGTTTGTTATTTTTGTATCCGTTTCAAATATACTATTTTGACTAAAAACATTTCAGAAAAGACACTTCAAGATTTAGAATTCACAACCGTTTTAGAACAAGTTGCAGAACATTGTATTACAAATTTAGGTAAAGAAAAAACACTTGCTGTTCAGCCAATATCAAATAAAAGAAAATTATTTTTCGAATTAAATTTAGTAAACGAATATCTGTCTTCTTTTGAAAACGAAAACAGACTTCCGAATCACTTTTTTGAAGATATCACAGAAGAAACTAAACGATTAGCTATAGAAAATAGTTTTTTAGAAACCGAAGCTTTTTTAAGAGTTGCTACAGTTACAGAAACTGTAAACGAAATGAAAAAGTTTTTAAAAAAATTTCAAACCTACTACCCTACTTTATTTACTTTAAGTGATCAGATAGAACTTACTACTTTTGTTTCTGATAGCATTAAAGAAATAATTACTTCTTACGGTAAAGTTGCAGATAACGCTTCGCCTGTTTTAAAACAAATACGAAAAGATGTTAATAACGTACGCGGAAAAATATCTGAAAGTTTTACACATGCTTTAAGCAGAAATATTGCCAACGGTTATTTAGATGATATTAAAGAAACTATTGTAGATAACCAGCGTGTTTTGGCTGTTACAGCAATGCATCGTCGTAAAATAAAAGGAAGTTTATTAGGCGCTTCTAAATCGGGTAACATCGTTTATATCGCGCCACAAGCTACCTTGGCTTATAGTAGAGAATTGCAAAACTTAGTTTATGAAGAAAAGCAAGAGGTTGTTAAAATATTAAGAGCCTTAGCTAGTAAAATTCACCCTTTTACACCTTTACTAAAGGAATATATTGTCTTTTTAACGCATTTAGATGCGGTTGCTGCTAAAGCTAAGTACGCGAAAAGCATCAACGGATTATTACCTAAAATTACCAAAGAAAAAAAGATTCTTTTTAAAGATGCATATCATCCTGTGTTATGGAAAAAGAATAAAGATCAGAATAAAAAGACATTTGCTCAAACAATACAACTAGACGAGAAACAACAAATCATTGTTATTTCTGGTCCCAATGCTGGTGGAAAAAGTATCACTTTAAAAACAATTGGTTTATTACAGTTGATGCTACAAAGCGGATTATTGATTCCTGTTCACGAGCGAAGTGAAACTACGTTATTCAACACTATATTAACGGATATTGGAGATAATCAATCCATAGAAAATCAACTAAGTACTTATAGTTATCGATTAAAAAATATGCGCTCATTTTTGAAAAAATGCGACGATAACACCTTGTTTTTAATTGATGAATTCGGTACCGGTTCTGATCCTGAATTAGGTGGTGCTTTGGCGGAGATTTTCTTAGAAGAGTTTTACGAAAGAAAAGCATTCGGAATTATTACAACGCATTATGCTAATTTAAAGGTATTAGCGAACGAACTAGATAATGTTACTAATGCAAACATGCAATTTGATGAACGCACTTTAGAGCCTTTATATAAATTATTTATAGGACAAGCAGGTAGTTCGTTTACTTTTGAAGTTGCTCAGAAAAACGGAATTCCGTACAGCTTAATCAACAGAGCTAAGAAAAGAGTAGAAACTGAAAAAATTAGATTAGACAAAACTATTTCTAAGCTTCAAAAAGAACGCAATCGTTTACAAAAAACTTCTGAAAGCTTGGTTAAACAAAAATCTAAAGGTCAAGAACACATTGACAGCTTGCAGGAAAAAGAAGATAAGTTACAAAGTAAACTTTCAGGTTTTCAAGAATTATACGACAACAACCAACGAATGCTTACCTTAGGTAGAAAAACAAATGAGTTATTAAATAAGTATTTTCAAACAAATAACAAAAAGGAATTATCTACCGAGTTTTTTAAATGGGTTGCTACAGAAAACACAAAACGTATAAAAAAAGCACCACTTAAAAAGCTTACAAAACTAGAAAAAAAACAAGATAAAATTACTACTCAAAAGCAAGAAGAAGCAATAAAAAAAGTAGAAAAAGAAGTGCTTCAAAAAGTGGTAAAAGTTAGAGCCGAAAAGAAAGAAGAAGCTAAAAAAATAGCCATTGAAAGAGCGGCTTATATTTACAAAATAAATGATCGTGTTCGCTTAATTGACGGTAACTCCGTTGGTACTATTGATAAAATTGAAAAGAAAAATGTTTTTATCAATTATGGTTTATTTACAACCAAAGCAAAACTCGAACAGTTAGAATTGGTAGAACGTGCTAAAAAGTAGTTTATTTTTTCTTGATTTCCATTAAAAAAAATCGAACTTTGCTTACTCTTGATATAACGAATTGAAACTCGTAATATTATTAAGCAAAAAACAAAAATTATTAAAAAAGTTAAAAAAAGAAAAGTAGAATACTATAAACTATTAACATTAACTAACTAAAATAGTTACTAATATATTAATTCGAGGAAATAAAGTACATGATTCTATTACTTAAAAAAATCTATGAAAGGCTTGTTAACCATAACAAGTTGTTAAAATATACTCACTATATCATTAGGGAGATTTCACTAATTATGATTACGATGTATAGAAATAATTGGAATAAAAGAAAAATAAAATATAATAAAGAATATAAATTAAAATATTCATTATCAACATTGATAATCATAATTGTCATTAATAGTACAAATGCACAGTTAGAACTCGAATCTTTTATAGATATTGGTGAAAACAATGTATCTGAAGGTGTTTATATAAAAAATGCCTATAGAGGTAATTATCAGTATAAAAAATACAATATTGAAACTGGAATACAATTTGATCTAATGAGTAGTAATCCAAACACACTTACAGGAGTTGACATCATAGGTTCTAGAAAATTTTTAATTAAAAACTTTTCTTTTGATGTTAAAGGTTTTTTTATGCTAGATAGGTTTTCAGACTTATTGTATGAAACCAATTATGGAATAAGATTAGAAACAAAGAGTCTTAAACATATACTATTTGAAATTGGCACAAATTTTAAAACGTATACAATAAATGCCAAAGCCAGAAAAGAATACAACATTGATAAATCTAATAGTAAACTGCATGAAGATTATATTGTAATGTACTTAGTTACTGCTTTCCTTAAAACTCATGATAGTGATTGGAATGTTGGTTTTTCTGTTACTAATTTTGATTATTATGCAATTGATCAATTGGTTCATCCTCGTATTAATTTACAAATGAAATATAAATTAAAACCAAATCTAACCTTATATCTTGACTCATGGTATAGACGTTCGGGTATCTTTAATATCAGTGCTAATCATTTTGGTTATTTTTTTAGAGGAGGTATAAAATGGAAAATATGAAAATAAAAATATTATTACCTTGTCTATTATTCACTATATTGTCTTGTGATGACAATGAATTCCGTGGTTTTTTTACTTCTTATGAAGATGCTAATACACGTTTTGAGCAATCTCTTAATTGGAATGAACAGTATGGATATTCTGAATTAAATTTAGATAAAAATACGTACGCGCTCCATTTAATGGGAGACTCTCATATTGGTGGAATAAAAGGTATAGACGCTTTCTTTAAAGAAGCCATAGATAAAGAAGCAACGGCAGCAGTATTATTAGGTGATTTAACATCAGGCCGTAAAGATGATTATGATTTTTTTGCAGAGAACATTCCTTCAAAAGATTTGCTAATGTACTTTCCTATTGCAGGAAATCATGATTTATATTTTGATGGTTGGAAAAGTTTTTATTCTTTATTTGGTTCGTCTTCTTACTACTTTGTTGTAAATACTCCTGCTGCAAGCGATCTTTTTATTTGTTTAGATACTGGTGGTGGAACTTTAGGAGACAAACAATTAGAATGGTTAAAAAAACTATTAGCAACGAAGCGAAAAGATTATAGGTACTGTAATGTATTTACTCATAACAGTCTATTTCGCCTAGATTCAAAATCTAACTTACCACTTATAGGTGAAGAGGTACAAGTTCTATTAGATTTATTTATACGACATCGTGTAGATGTGGCAGCCACAGGTCATGACCACAAGAAAAATACGGCTATTTTGGGTAATACAACTCACATTGTCGTGGATGACTTGAAAGACGATAATAAAACTCCAAATTATTTAAAACTTGTTTTTACAGAAGAAAAAATTGATTATAATTTTATTAAACTTTAACTATTTTTAATAAATTTATTACTAAACAAAAATTGCTAGCTAAAATTTATTTAAATGATTTTTAGCTAGCATTTTATATCGAAAAATAAGTCTTTAGAAAGTTCTTACTCTAAACCTTCCATTTCTTTATCATAAAACTCTCCCGCCTTATCCATTAAACCAGCTAATTCGGTAGTAATATCTTCTTCTGTTTCCCCTGTTAAATCTTCAAACCATTCTACTTCATCATCTTTTAAATTGATTAAAAAACGAGGAAACTCTGTATGCAATACAAAAATATCTTCTGGATGATTGCTGTTATCTGCTAATAAAAATTTAGGTAAATTCATAAAAAACGTATTATTTATATTTTATTTATCCCCAATAACGGGGTTTCTTTCAATCAATTTTAAAGTTAATCTGTTAAATCTAATAAAAAGTAAAATAGATGCTGTTGTTAAACCTGCTAGTAAACCCAACCAAATACCAAAACTACCATAAGTTTCTTCAGTTCCTAAAAAATAACTGATAGGAAAACCTACAACCCAATACGATATAAAAGTAATTATTGTTGGTATTTTAACATCTTGTAATCCTCTTAACGCACCTAATATTACAACTTGAATACTATCTGATATTTGAAAAATAGCTGCAGCTATTAATAAATTTGCTGCAATCTTCATTACTTCCATATTATCCATATAGTTTTCGGCATCACTTAAATCTACATATAAATTAGGTAGCGATTTATGAAATAGGTAAAATAAGGTTGCGAATCCTATTGCTAATATTATCCCTAATAAAAAGATAGAAAAAGCAATTCTTCTAAGTTCAATAAAGTTTTTTAATCCTTTTTGATTTCCTACTCTAATCATAGAAGCAACTCCTAATCCCATAGCGACCATAAATGTCATTGAAGACAAGTTTAAGGCTATTTGATTTGCTGCTTGTGCATTTTTACCTAACAATCCGCTTAACCAAATGGCTGCTGTAAAAATAGCAACTTCAAAAAACATTTGCATAGCACTAGGCGCACCTAAATTTATTATTTTACGAAGCATTAATTTATCGAGTACAAATAATTTGATATTTGTTACCAATAGCTTCGAGCGTTCTTTCCTTTTTAAAATCCACCAAAGGTGAAATACCATTACAAATCTAGATAATAAAGTTCCGTATGCAGCACCTACGATTCCCATTTCTGGAAAACCGAATTTCCCAAAAATCAATAAATAGTTCAAAACTACATTCATAACATTCGCTAAAATTGTAGCGTACATTGGGTAGCGTGTCATCGACAAACCGTCACTAAATTGTTTGAATGCCTGAAAAACAATCATCGGAATTAAAGAAAAAGCGACCAAATCTAAATACGGAATCGCTAATTCAACAACTTCTAAAGGTTGTTTCATTAAATACATTAAGGGTTTTGATAAGAAAACCAATAGAAACATTAAAATTCCTATAGTTGTGCATAAAAACAAACCGTGTTTAAAGGTAGATTTTGCTTCTTTAAAATTGTTAGAAGAATCTGCTTCTGCAATTAATGGTGTAATTGCTGTAGAAAACCCGATTCCTAAAGACATGGCAATAAACATAAAACTGTTTCCTAAAGAAACAGCTGCTAATTCCGCCGTTCCTAATTGCCCTACCATAATATTATCTACAAAACTTACAAAAGTATGCCCTAACATTCCTAACATTACTGGGGCTGCAAGCTTTAAATTGTATTTAAATTCTGATGTATATTGTTGTAAGTTCAAAAGGTATTGTATTTCAAAACGCGAAGATAACTTTTTTAACACTCCGCTGTCTTTATCCTCTTCGTTTTTTAATTAATTTAATTACCTTTGATTTTTATAAAAAAAAACAGAAAATGGCGACAATAACACTAAAAGGGAATTCAATAAATACAACAGGTAATTTACCAGAAAACGGTAGTAAAGCAACTGATTTTTCTTTAGTTGCAACCGATTTATCAATTAAAAAATTAGTTGATTTTTCAGGTAGCAGATTAATTTTAAATATTTTTCCTAGTGTAGATACAGGTACATGTGCTGCATCTGTTAGAGAATTCAATAAAAAAGTTGCAGGTTTAGACAATACAAAAGTTTTATGTATTTCTAGAGATTTACCTTTTGCTCAAGGTCGTTTTTGTGGCGCTGAAGGAATTGAAAACGTAATTATGTTATCTGATTTTGCTACTGGAAAATTCGGTAAAGATTATGGTTTAGAAATTACAAATGGTCCTTTAGCTAACTTACACTCTCGTTGTATTGTTATAATTAACGAAGAAGGAAACGTTGTATATACAGAACAAGTAAGTGAGGTTGTTGATGAACCAAATTACGAAACAGCTTTAAAAGCTTTATAATATTTTATGAAAAACCCTAATGATGGTTTTATTAAAGGAAGGTTGCGTAGTATGACCTTTGCTTTAAAAGGAATGTGGTTATTAATTACCACTGAAGATAGTATTAAAGCACAACTTTTTTTTGGCTTTATTGCTACTTTTTTAGGTTTTTATTTTAATATTTCTATGAATGAATGGATGCTTCAAACTTTAGTTATCGGAATGGTTTTAGTAGCGGAAGCTTTAAATACTGCTGTTGAAAAAGTAGCTGATTTTGTGCATCCTGATTATCATGAAAAAATAGGTTTTATAAAAGATATTGCTGCTGGCGCACCAGCTTTTGCTGCATTTACCTCGTTAATTATTGCAGGTATAATTTATCTTCCTAAAATAATAGCTATCTTGTAACGTTCAATTTATTTCTAACACAAATACATGGCAAAAAAAAAGACAACCACTCTAAAGAAACAACCTAACGATAGTTCTTTTAAAAAGATTTCTTCTTTTCTTTCGAATAAGCATAATCAGACTATTTTAGGCGCCTTTTTAGTGCTTTTTTCAATATTTTTAACTGTTGCTTTTATCTCTTTTTTCTTCTCATGGCAAGAAGATCAAAGTGCTTTATCGCAGTTCTCTAACAAAGCTATTCCTACTAAAAACCTATTAGGTAAAATCGGTGCCAAATTAAGTAATTTCTTTATTTACAAAGGTTTTGGCTTAGGTGCTTTTATTATACCTGTTACGCTATTTTTAACGGGAGCTAGGATTTTACTGCAAACCAATTTAAAAAGAATCGTAATTTCATGGAATTGGGGTTTATTAATAATGCTTTGGTTATCTATTTCATTAGGATTTGTAGAAAAAAAGAACGCACTTTTGTCTGGTGTCATTGGCTTTGAGTTAAATGAATATTTACAAACATTTTTAGGTAAAACAGGATTAAGTATTTTACTGTTTTTCTTTTTGATTGCTTATTTAATTATTCGTTTTAGCATTACTCCTGAAAAAATTAATGAGAAAGTAAAAGCTGCTAAAGAAAAGAAAATAATAGACACTGTAATCGTTAATGAAGATATAGTTGAAGAAACTATTAAAGAAAAGGATACAGAACCAAAATCTGGATTTGAATTATCTGTAGAAAACTTGCAGCCTACCATTTCCAAACATTCTGAAGTTAAAACTGCTACAGAACCAAAAGAGGAAGAAATTACTTTAAATGTAGCTTTAAAAAGTGAACCTTCATTAACAGTATCCGAAGAAACAAAAAAAGAAATTGAAATTGCTATTGAACAAAATTCTGAGGAAAAAAGTGTTGCTGAAAACTTATCAGATAAATTAGTTAAAGATTTTGGTGAATTTGATCCTACCTTAGATTTAGGTAATTTTAAATTCCCAACCTTTAATTTATTAAAAGAATATAACGAAACTATTTCTATAGATCCGGAAGAACTTGAGGCAAACAAAAACCGAATTGTAGAAACACTTAAGAACTATAAAATTGGTATTGCTCAAATTAAAGCAACTGTAGGGCCAACGATTACATTATATGAAATTGTTCCTGAAGCCGGTATTCGTATCTCGAAAATAAAGAATTTAGAAGATGATATTGCCTTATCTCTTTCTGCCTTAGGTATTCGTATCATCGCTCCTATTCCTGGTAAAGGAACTATTGGTATTGAGGTTCCCAATAAAAAATCCACGATTGTTTCTATGCATTCTGTTATTGCATCAAAGAAATTTCAAGAATCTCAAATGGAGCTTCCTATTGCTTTGGGTAAAACAATTTCTAATGAAACCTTTGTTGTCGATTTAGCAAAAATGCCACACTTGTTAATGGCAGGTGCAACAGGTCAAGGAAAGTCAGTTGGTTTAAATGCTGTTTTAACTTCTTTATTATACAAAAAACACCCTGCAGAAGTTAAGTTTGTTTTGGTAGATCCGAAGAAAGTAGAATTGACATTGTTTAATAAAATTGAACGCCATTATTTGGCAAAATTACCAGATAGTGAAGATGCAATTATTACAGATACAGCCAAAGTTGTAAACACACTAAATTCTTTATGTATTGAGATGGACAACCGTTACGACTTACTTAAAAACGCAATGGTTCGTAATATTAAAGAATACAATACGAAGTTTAAAGCGCGTAAATTAAATCCGAATGACGGGCATCAGTTTTTACCATATATAGTTTTAGTAATTGATGAATTTGCTGATTTAATTATGACAGCCGGTAAGGAAGTAGAAACACCAATTGCTCGTTTGGCGCAATTAGCACGTGCTATCGGAATTCATTTAATTGTGGCTACACAAAGACCTTCTGTAAACGTTATTACAGGTATTATCAAAGCAAACTTCCCTGCAAGAATAGCGTTTAGAGTAACCTCTAAAATAGATTCTAGAACAATTTTAGATGCTGGTGGAGCAGATCAATTAATTGGCCGTGGAGATTTATTATATACCGCAGGAAATGACTTAAACAGAATTCAGTGTGCTTTTGTAGATACGCCTGAAGTTGAAAAAATAACAGATTTTATTGGTTCTCAACGCGCATATCCAGATGCTTACTTATTACCAGAATATGTAGGTGAAGAAGGTGGCACAAATGTTGATATAGACATTGAAGACAGAGATAAATTGTTTAAAAGTGCTGCTGAAGTTATTGTTACAGCACAACAAGGTTCGGCATCTTTATTGCAACGTAAATTAAAACTAGGTTACAATAGAGCTGGTAGAATAATAGATCAACTAGAAGCTGCTGGTATTGTGGGGCCTTTTGAAGGAAGTAAAGCTAGGCAAGTTCTAGTTCCTGATTTTGTTGCTTTAGAACAATTATTAGAAAACGAAAAAAATTAATAGTTATAAAAATATTCCCGTAACGGAAAAAAGGTATAAAATGAGAAAACTAGCATTATTATTTATTGGATTATTTATTAGTGTAACCACCATCGGTCAAAACACTTCTACGAAAGCTAAACAGTTATTAGATGAAGTTTCTAGTAAAATGGGCGCTTACAATAACATGCTTATTGGCTTTAACTCTTCTTTAATTAATAGAGAAGCTGGTATAACGAACGATCCTCCTATACGCGGAGAAATTACACTTTCTGGTGAAAAATACAACTTAGATTATTTAGGAAATAATTTTGTTTTTGACGGAAAAAAATTAGTTGTAATTAATAAAGAAGAAAAAGAAGTAAATATCTCTAATGGAGATTTAGAGGAAGAAGACGGATTTATTTATCCATCTAAACTATTAACTTTTTACAAAGAAGGTTATAATTTTTCTATGGGAAAACTAGAAAACAACAACGGTCGTAAAGTTCAGTTTGTAAACTTAACGCCTATCGATAGTAATTCTGACATTGTTAAGGTTCTATTAGGTATAGATGCGAAAACAAAGCATATTTATAAATTAGTTCAAATAGGATCTAACGGAGCAGAAACAACTTTTACAATAACTAAATTTAAAAGTAACCAACCTATTTCTAAAAATCTATTTTCTTTTGATAAAGAAAAATTCCTAAAACAAGGATACTTTATCGATTAAATTTTTAAAATACAAGTTTTGTTAATAAGACTAAAAATCATTAACAAAACTTTTATTCTTTTATTCATCTAACCCACTACCTTTGCTACTGTGAAAACATTAGACAAATATATTTTAAAAAGCTTCTTACAGCCTTTTTTCGCTACATTTTTAATCATACTATTCGTTTTAGTAATGCAAGCACTTTGGCTTGCTTTTGATAATTTCGCAGGTAAAGGAATTAGCCTTGTTATTATCTTAAAATTCCTTTGGTATACGATGTTACTTATGGCACCGCAAGCCTTACCAATTGGAGTTTTACTTTCTTCTATCATGACTTTAGGTGGCTTATCTGAAAATTACGAATTTGCAGCTGCAAAATCTGCTGGTATTTCGTTACCAAGAATGGTGAGGCCTTTAATATTTTTAACTATTTTTTTAAGTGCTGTAAACTTTGTGTTTTTAAACAATGTATATCCGTATGCAATGTTAAAACAACTAAACATGAAGGTAAATATTAAAAAGAAACAACCTGCAATTGCATTAGTTGCTGGAAGTTTTAATACCGAATTACCAAACTTTCAGATTAAATTTGAAGAAAAATATGGTGAAGAGAATAATCTTTTAAAGCAAGTAATGATTTATGATTTATCTGCTAAAAAAGGAAACAATAAAATTATAACAGCGAAAAAAGGGAAAATAATATCTGAAGAAGGTAGCAGATATATGACCCTAATTTTAGAGGATGGTTATTATTTTGAACATCATATTAGTAACGGTATGACATTTAAGGAGAAGCAAAAAATGCCAGCTTCTCATGCTTATTTTGATGAATACACTATTAATATAGATATCTCTTCTTTTAACGAAGATGATATTGGTGAAGAAAAATACACAAGGCAATACAACATGTTAAGTTTAGCACAGCTTAAAGACACGTTACCTACCTTGAAAAAAAACTACGATGCTTTTATTACTAGCCGATCTAAAAACTTATTCTTAAGTATTGATATAGAAGATTTACATTCATATCCAGACTCTTTAATTAATAAAGAACTTTCATCAGAAGTACTTGAAAATTTTGAACTTAGAGAAAAACAAAACATATTAAATACTGCTAGTTCAAAAATTGAACGTAGCTTAAATAATTATAAATCAAATAAAGAACCGTTAAAAAGAAAGAGAAAGTATCTTAACTTATATGATATTGAGTTTTATAACAGAGTCGCTTTTTCACTCTCTTGCCTATTACTATTCTTTATAGGTGCACCATTAGGATCTATCATACGAAAAGGAGGAATGGGCTTACCTATGGTTTTAGCAATAGGTATATATGTTCTTTACTTTTTTACAAATACATTTGGTAGAAATTTGGCAGAAGAAAGCTCTATAACTGCTATAACAGGTTCTTGGCTAAGTGTATTTTTAATGCTACCTTTGGCTATAACATTAACTATTAGAGCAAGTAAAGACAAGGGGTTATTCGATTTTAAAACCTTTATTAGTCCAATTGTCAATTTATTTAAAAACCTATTCTCTAAAGCGAGTAAACAACATAACAATGACAACACAAACAGCAACTAGAATTCAATTAAATACAATTGAAGAGGCTATACAAGATATTAGAGACGGAAAAGTTATAATTGTTGTAGATGATGAAGATCGCGAAAATGAAGGTGATTTTCTAGCTGCGGCCGAAAAAATTACTCCAGAGATGGTTAACTTCATGGCAACACACGGTAGAGGTTTAATTTGCACCCCACTTACCGAAGATCGTTGTAAAGAACTGGAGTTAAACATGATGGTTAACAACAATACAGATCCTTTAGAAACTGCTTTCACCGTTTCTGTAGATTTAAGAGGAAAAGGCGTTACCACTGGTATTTCTGCTGCCGATAGATCTAAAACAATTAAGGCTCTAGTTGATGCTGACACGAAACCATTTGATCTTGCTCGTCCAGGACATATTTTTCCTTTAAAAGCAAAAAACGGAGGTGTTTTAAGAAGAACTGGTCATACCGAAGCTGCAATTGATTTTGCACGTTTAGCTGGTTTAAAACCAGCAGGTGTTATTGTAGAAATCATGAACGAAGATGGTACGATGGCTCGTTTACCACAGCTATTAAAAGTAGCCAAAAAATTCGATCTTAAAATTGTTTCTATTGAAGATTTAGTTGCCTATAGAATGGAACATGATTCTTTAATTGAAAAGAAAGAAGATTTTAATATACAAACTCGTTTTGGTGATTTTCGTTTAAGAGCTTATCAACAAACTACCAATAAACAAATCCATATCGCTTTAACGAAAGGTAATTGGACAAAGGATGATGCTGTTTTAACTCGAATTAATTCAACTTTAATTAACAATGATATTCTTGGTACTTTAACTAACAACGCTGACAAAAAACTAGATCAAATGTTTAATGTCATTAATGAAGAAGGTAAAGGTGCTATTGTTTTTATCAATCAAGAAAATCAAGCTTTAAACTTATTAAACCGTTTAAGAGGTTTAAAAGACAACCAAGCAAACGGAGAGATGAAGGCTCCCAATGTGGTGATGGATAACAAAGATTTTGGTATTGGAGCACAAATATTACATGATTTACACTTACATAAATTGCGTTTAGTTTCTAACACAAAACAAACCAAACGTGTTGGTATGATTGGTTACGGATTAGAAATTGTAGACTACGTAAATTATTAAAACATACATTTTACAAAACAAAAAAGGAAGCGATATCGCTTCCTTTTTTGTTTTATGAATCTTACTAATTATAAATTAGCTACCGCTAATTTAACTTCTTCATATTCTTTTATAATATCTTCAAAAACCTCTTTAGCTGATTTTATTTCATTGATGATTCCTGCTATTTGTCCAATTTCAAGCTCACCATCCTCTAAATCGCCTTCAAACATTCCTTTTTTAGCTCTTGCACGACCTAACAGTTCCTTAATTTGTTCTATTGATGGATGCTTTTGATATAACTCTTGTACTTCGTTATAAAATTTATTTTTCACCAGGCGAACTGGCGCTAATTCTTTTAATGTTAATTGTGTTCCACCATCTTTAACAGCTACAATTGTTTTCTTAAAGTTATCGTGTGCAGAAGACTCTATAGTTGCCGCAAAACGACTACCAATTTGTACGCCGTCTGCTCCTAAAACCATCGCTGCTAACATTCCTCTACCCGATCCTATTCCTCCTGCAGAAATCACAGGTATTTTAACCTCTTGCTTTACCATTGGTATTAAAGTAAGCGTAGTGGTTTCTTCGCGTCCATTATGCCCACCAGCTTCAAATCCTTCACAAACTACAGCGTCTACTCCTGCTGCTTCGGCTTTTAAAGCAAACTTTACAGAACTTACAACATGTACAACTGTAATTCCTTTTTCTTTTAAATAAGAAGTCCACGTTTTAGGGTTTCCTGCGGATGTAAAAACTATTTCAATCCCTTCTTCTATAATAATATCCATGATTTTTTCAATATCAGGATATAACATTGGTACATTTACTCCAAAAGGCTTATCAGTTGCTTTTTTACATTTTTGTATATGCTCACGTAAAACATCAGGGTACATAGATCCTGCACCGATTAAACCTAATCCGCCTGCATTAGAAACAGCTGATGCTAGTTTCCATCCAGAAACCCAAATCATTCCTCCCTGAATAATTGGATATTTAATATTAAAAAGTTGTGTGATTTTGTTTTGCATAAATTTAATTTATGATTATTGGTAAACTTAAATTAGATGAAATTTTTCTGTTTACTAAAATAGCTGGTTCAACATCTTTTAAACTATAAAAAAAGTCTTGAATTTTTTTCTCGTATTGCTCTTTTAACTTTGGAACTATATTAACTTTATTAATTCTTCCACTATCAGTAATCTGAATTTTTACTAGAAAATTAGTTTTTAAGCCTTCTTCCTCTAATCCTTTTACTAACTCTTTTTTCAGTTTAAGCTTAAATGATTTAAGTCCTTTTTTAAATTCTGGTTTTCTTGATACTATTAATTCTTCTTTTAGAGCTTCTCCATCTTCATCCCATAATTTATAATTTAAGACTTTACCTTTCTTAAATAAAACTCTAGCTCTTATATTCTTTGCATCATCAAAATACTTCCAAACACTTTCTCTCTTGCTGTTTTGAAAAAAACCACTTATTATTTGTTCGCCTTCATCATTAAAATAAAAGTAACTCCCTTGCTTTCTTCCTTTTAAGTTATATTTTTGAATTGATTTTAATTTACCTTCCTCATTATATACTTTAAAAACTCCTACTCTAGTTTTTAATTTACGTTCCTTAAAGGTTCCATCTAATTTTGGTTTCCCATTTGAAAAATAAACTGTTGCTCTCCATAAATCTTTATTCTTTACAATAGTTTGAACATACCAAGCTTTGTCTTTTGATACTTTTTCATACTTTCTTCCTAAATAATTAACAATAGAATCTTTTTGTGAGTACCCTTGAAAACTAAAAAACAAGATAAATAATAGTAATATTTTTTTCATATATTTTATAAATTACGAAATAACTCCCGAACCTAAAAGCTCTTCGTTTATATACCAGGCTACAAATTGCCCTTCTTGAATAGCAGATTGCTTATTTTTAAACTCAACATACAATCCATTTTCGACTTTATGAAGCGTCGCTTTTTCTAATTTCTGACGGTAACGAATTCTAGCTTCAACTTCCATTATTTCGCCAGATTTTAAAGCTAAATCTTTACGAACCCAATGCAATTCTTCGTTTGACACAAATAATACGTTACGATATAAACCTTGGTGATTTTTACCTTCACCAGTATAAATTACATTTTCCTTTACATCCGTTTCAATAACATACAAAGCTTCTTTAGTCCCTCCTACATTTAAACCTTTACGTTGTCCTTTTGTAAAATAATGAGCTCCTTGATGTTTACCAACTATTTTTCCGTCCTCTTTTTTATATGAGAATTTTGTTGAAAAATAACTTAATTCTGCTTCTTTATTTTCAAACTTCAGGGTTGGACGCGTATATTGTTCAAAATCTGAAGGAATTTGCACAATTACACCTTCTTTGGTTTGTAATTTTTGCTGTAAAAAATCTGGTAAACGAACTTTACCTATAAAACATAATCCCTGAGAATCTTTTTTATCCGCAGTAATTAAATCTGCTTTTTTTGCAATTTCTCTAACCTCTGGCTTCGTTAATTCACCAATAGGGAACATTGCTTTAGATAATTGTTCTTGTGATAATTGGCATAAAAAATATGATTGATCTTTATTATTATCTTTTCCTGCTAATAACTTATAAACAGCATTTCCATCAATAACTTCTTCATCTTTTCTACAATAATGACCCGTTGCTACATAATCGGCACCAAGATTTAAAGCAATGTCCATAAAAACATCAAATTTAATTTCTCGGTTACATAAAACATCCGGATTTGGTGTGCGGCCTTTTTCGTATTCATTAAACATATAATCTACAATACGTTCTTTATATTGGTCGCTTAAATCTACTGTTTGAAAAGGAATTCCTAATTTATCCGCAACAATCATTGCATCATTACTATCTTCTAACCAAGGGCATTCATCAGATATGGTTACCGAATCGTCATGCCAATTTTTCATAAACAAACCGATTACTTCGTATCCTTGCTCTTTTAATAAATAAGCGGTTACACTACTATCTACACCCCCCGAAAGTCCTACTACTACTCTTTTCATTCTTTACTTTTGTGAGCTGCAAATTTACAAATAAGTTTCTGTTTTTATAATGGATAAAACTAATAGAATCATCAATTAAATTGATTGCTATTAATTACCATTTTTTAAATCAGATAGTTTTTCCTTTTTCCTTTTATCAACAATTTCACCATCCATATAAAACTCCCACTTCCCTATTCTTTTTCCGTTTTTGTAGATACCTTTTTCTTTTATACCACCTTTTAAATCGTAGTATTTACCTTCTCCCTCTAACTTTCCGTTTACGTAAAAAACCTCTTCAATTAAAATTGCAGAATCTGTGAATGTTTTAGAAACTCCATCCTTTTTACCTTTTTTATAAGATGTTTCTTGAGTTACATTTCCGTTCGGATAATAATTTTTAAGAGTCCCGTCTAATTTTCCATCTTTATATTCTTCTTCAGAAAAAATCTTGCCGTTAGAAAAATAATAAACCCATTTACCAATACGATTTTTACCAATCATTTTACCTTCGCTTTTAAGCTTACCCAATTCATTGTAAAACTTAACGTCTGCTGTATTATCAACAAACGTTTTTACTATTGTTGGTATAGTAGACGATGTAATATTGTAAAATTTAAAAACCCCAATTTCTTTTCCGTTTTTAAACGTTCCTGAATAACGAATTTTTCCATTATCATAATTCTTTTTCCAAACTCCAGTTCTTTTTCCGTTGGCATCTAATTTATTTAATTTCTGAGCTTTTACAGAAACCATAAAAAAAACTGATAATAAAAGTACTATTGAAAATATCCTCTTTATATTTAGCATTGATAATTTTTTTATTTAGTTTGATAACTTACTAAAATCAAAAATACACAAACCGTACCAATATGAGTATCGATTTTTTAATTTCTGTTTTAAATGACATGAAAAATCCTGCTAGGGTAAACAGAAATAAGGCTGCAAATATTGTATTAACGCAACCAAACTTAATAAAACACTTAGTTTATTTAACTTTTGATGTAAATAATAAATTATCAATTAAGGCTGCTTGGGTATTAGAATGGATTTGTACGCATCACGGAATTGAACATATACATCCTTACATTACTACTTTTGTTGATAATATATCAAGAGTTCATTTTGATAGCGCCACAAGACCTTGCGCTAAAATTTGCGAACATTTAGCCAATGCATTTACCTCTAAAAAAAAAAACGAAACACAAACTATAATAACACAAAATCATATAGATACAATTATTGAAGTCGGCTTTGATTGGTTAATTACCGATCAAAAAATAGCGGTACGTGCTTATACTATGAATTTTTTATACTTATTCGGATTACAAAAAGATTGGGTTCACACGGAGTTACAACATTTAATTAGCACTAAAATCATTCATGAAAGCAAAGGTTGTAAAGCTCGCGGAAAATATATTTTAGAAATGATACAAAAAACTAAATAACAATGAAATTACCTATTAAATTACTGCTACTGACAACCTTATTTTCTATTGTTGGATTAAATGCTCAACTCGAGAATAAAATAACTAAAGCAACAAGTATTACCAATGCACTTTTACTAGAACAAAATGTACCAGGGCTTAGTATAACAATTGCTAAAAAAGGAGTAAATATATGGTCTGAAGGCTTTGGATATTCTAATTTAGAAAGTAAAAAGAAAGTGTCTTCAAGTTCTACATTATTTAGAATTGCTAGTGTGTCTAAAACAATAACATCGCTAGCTGTAGCCAAACTTATTGATGAAAAAAAAATAAACCTTAACGAAAGTTTGTATAAATATGTACCTGATTTCCCTAAGAAAAAACACGATTTTACACTTAGACAAATCGGAGGACATACTGCCGGAATTAGACATTATAATGGAAATGAGTTTTTAATCAACAAAAAAATATCGATAACAAAAGGATTAGATGTTTTTAAAAACTCAGCTCTTTTATTTAAACCTGGCTCGAAGTTTAAATACAGTACTTATGGTTTTAATTTATTAAGCGTTGTTATACAAAATTCTTCAAATAAAGGTTTTTTTGAATTTATGGATAAAGAAATTTTTAATCCTTTAAAAATGTACAATACTTTTGTAGAATTCACTGATACTAAAAACAATAATATTACAAATTTCTACATAAGGCGAAATGGAAAAATTATTGTCGGACCAAAAGTAAACAACGAATATAAAGCCGCTGGAGGTGGTTTTTTATCAACATCAGAAGATTTAGTTTTACTGGGTTCTGAATTTATCAGTCCTAAAATAATAAGTCAAAAATCTTTATCAGAAATAACTACTTCTAACAAAACAAGTGACGGTAAAAAAACTAATTACGGAATTGGCATTAAAATTTCTAAAACAAAAAGCAATTCTTTAAAGCTAAGTCATTCTGGTGGCGGAATTGGCGCTTCTTCTTTATTATTAATTTATCCGAAAGAAGAAATAACAATCGCTATTCTTACCAATTTAACACGTGTAAAAATGAACGCTTATATAAAAAATTTAGAAACTATTTTTATAGACAGTAATTAACTTCTTATAAATTAGTTGGTTTTCTGTAACCAGCAAAAGGTTGTTTTAGTAATTCTTTTAAACTAGCATTCTTCTCTGCATCAGGAAATGTATCTACTCCGTACACAATTTTTTCTCTATCGAGCTCCATATATGTTCCGAATAAACGATCCCAAATAGAAAAAATATTTCCATAATTAGAATCGGTATAAGGCAACATATTATGATGGTGAACTTTATGCATGTCAGGTGAAACAATTATATAACTCAACACCTTATCAAGCTGTTTAGGTATCTTTATATTTGCATGTGTTAATTGTGTAAAAATTAACGACATCGATTGATATAACATTATAATTGCGATGGGAGTTCCTACCAAGAAAACACCTACTAGAGTAAAAGTAAAACGAATTACACTTTCTAAAGGATGGTGCCGATTTGCTGTAGTTGTATCTACCTCATGATCGGTATGATGTACCAAATGAACCATCCAAAGTTTTGGAATTTTATGTTCGGTAAAATGCGCTAAATAAGCTCCGAAGAAATCTAAAAAAAGTACGCCTAAAACTACATATAACCACAATGGCATTTCTGGTAACCAATTAATCAATCCGAAATTATTTACTTGCACCCAATCTGCTGTTTTTAGCAACAAAAAAGCAAGCATAAAATTAATTACAATGGTTGTTGCTGTAAAAAACAAATTAGGAAAAGCATGTTTCCATTTGCTGTATTTAAATCCAAATAAAGGAATCGCTCCCTCCAGTAGCCAGAAAAAAGTAATTCCGCCTACTAAAATTAAACTTCTATGACTAGACGGTATTGTCTCAAAATAATGAATAAGGGTTTCCAACATAAAATATTTTTCTAAAAATAAGAAAAAAATATTAACCTAATCTTTTTATTTTCTCGTTAGACCTAACAGGCAATCGCTTCTTAAGCTCCTCAACAATTCTATATGTAGCAGGGCAAATAGCTGTATTTGCTATTGTTAAATCTGCTATTTGAATAAATTTCTTACGATTTGTATGTGGGTATTCTGAACATGCTTTCGGGCGCACATCATAAATAAAGCAAGAATTATCTCTTTCATCTAAAAATGAACATGGCGCTGTTTTTAACACCATAAAATTATCTTGATCGCGTTCTAAATATTGTGCTTCAAAATCACGAACTTTCATTTTTAAATGCTTAGAAATACGCTCAGTATCTTTATCAGTAAAAATCGGGCTTGCAGTTTTACAACAATTACCACAATCTAAACAATCTGTTTTTGCAAATTCCTTCTCATGTAAATCGTGCACTACAACATCAAAATTTTTAGGTACTCGCTTTTTTATGGTAGCAAAGTATTTTTTATTTTGCTTTTCTACGTCTGCAGCTAACTTTTCTAAATTCTCTAAATCTTTATCCATATTTTTTTATTTTAAGAAGAAGCCCCAACATTGTTAATCAACACATCAATTCACTGAAAAAATATTCAGAAATATTAAAGACAAAACTTACTGCAAAACTAACCATATAAATTGTTAGAATCAGTTTAAATATCATCCAAATAAATTATGTAATTTTGCACTTCAATTTTCAACAACTAATGAGCATACAAACCCTAATAGAAACCAAAGTAAAAGAAGGATTTTTAGCCTTATACAATATTGAAATTCCTACTGTAGAATTTCAAGCAACTCGTAAAGATTTTGAAGGAGATATCACCGTAGTGGTTTTTCCTCTTTTAAGGTATAAAAAAGGAAACCCTGTTCAGATAGGTAACGATCTAGGCGCTTATTTAGTTGAAAACGTTACAGAAATCACCAATTTTAATGTGGTAAAAGGTTTCTTAAACTTAGTAATTGAAAATAGTTTTTATACTGATTTCTTTAATAAAATAGCTGCAGATACTAATTACGGATTTGTTTCGCCTTCGGCGGATGACTCTTCTCGTATGGTAGAATATTCATCGCCAAACACCAACAAACCTTTACACTTAGGGCATGTTCGTAATGTATTATTAGGCTATTCGGTGGCTGAAATTTTAAAAGCATCAGGTAAAAAAGTATACAAAACGCAAATTATAAACGATCGCGGAATTCATATCTGTAAATCGATGTTAGCTTGGGAAAAATTCGGAAACGGAGAAACTCCAGAATCAACAGGTTTAAAAGGTGATAAATTAGTTGGTAATTACTACGTAAAATTCGACCAAGAATATAAAAAAGAAATTGCAACTTTAATTGCTTCAGGTATTTCTGAAGATGATGCTAAAAAACAAGCACCTTTATTTATTGAAGCACAACAAATGTTACGTAAATGGGAAGCTGGTGACGAACAAGTTGTTACGCTTTGGAAAGAAATGAATTCTTGGGTTTATAAAGGTTTTGACGTTACTTATAAAAGTATTGGAGTAGATTTTGACAAGTTGTACTACGAAAGCAACACCTATTTATTAGGTAAAGATGTTATTGATGAAGGCTTAAAAAGTGGTGTTTTCTTAAAAAAAGAAGACGGTTCGGTTTGGTGTGATTTAACTGACGAAGGTTTAGACGAAAAATTAGTATTACGTTCTGATGGAACAGCAGTTTACATGACCCAAGATATTGGTACTGCAATTCAGCGTTCTAAAGACATGCCTGATGTTGGCGGAATGGTATATACAGTTGGTAACGAGCAAGATTATCACTTTAAAGTATTGTTTTTAATTTTAAAGAAATTAGGGTATTCTTGGGCAGAGCAATTACATCATTTAAGTTACGGAATGGTTGATTTACCTTCTGGAAAAATGAAATCTCGTGAAGGAACTGTAGTAGATGCTGATGATTTAATGGATGAAATGACTGGAACAGCAAGAACTATTTCGCAAGAATTAGGAAAGTTAGAAGGTTATTCTGATGAAGAAAAAGAAGAATTATATAGAGTTATCGGTTTAGGAGCTTTAAAATATTTCATTTTAAAAGTAGATCCTAAAAAGAGAATTTTATTCGACCCAAAAGCATCGGTAGATTTTCAAGGAAATACAGGACCTTTTATTCAATATACGTATGCTAGAATTCAATCTATTTTAAGAAAAACAGATTTCGACTACAATGTCATATCGAGCGCAGCCGAGATAGAATTACACCCTAAGGAAAAAGAATTAATAAAACAATTAGAATTATATCCTGAAGTAATTCAGCAAGCGGCTAAAAATTATTCGCCTGCCGTAATTGCAAATTACACGTATGAATTAGTAAAAGAATTCAATTCTTTTTACCAAAACGTACATATTTTAGGAGAAGAGAATCAAGATAAAAAAGTATTTAGAGTTCAGTTATCTAAAAAGGTAGCCGATACTATAAAATCAGCATTTAATTTATTAGGAATTGAAGTTCCTGAGAGAATGTAAATTAATCCAGACATGAAAAACAAAATTGCAATTATACTTATTTTTATATCTTTAAGTTTAAATTCTCAATCGTTATTTAAAAGTTATGAAAAAGGAACAATTACTTTTAGAAATGGGGAAGAAAAAACTGGTTTTATAAAAATCTCTATTAGTGATAAAATTAAATTTAAGAAAACAAAAAAAGACAAAAAAATAGTTTTAGGTCATAAAAAAGTAAAAAAAATTAAATTTTTATACGGTGATGAATATCTCTACAAAATTTCTGTAAAAAGCAGCAGGGTTTTATTAATTAAAAGGCAAATCATTGGTAAGTTAGAGTTGTATTCATACGAGAGAAGCAGCCCAGGTCTTATGACTCCTAATGGAATGATGATGGGAGGTAACACCTCTACAGCGTATTTAATAGGGAAAAGAGATTCAGATCTTATTGAACCTCTACCCATGAATCCAAAAAAAAATAAATTCAGAAAGATAATGATGAAATACGCATCTGATTGTCCTGAATTCCTTAAATTAATTAAGGATAAAAAAAGTGTTAAAGAAAATTTTGCAAAGGATTACAGTGGTTTTTTCCTAAACCAAGGAACAGCTGTAGAGGATATGATTAATTTTTACAATGAGAATTGTAACTAAACATTAAAACAAACAACAATAAAAACATACACATGAAATACGACGTATTAATAATCGGAAGTGGTCCTGGAGGATATGTAACTGCAATTAGAGCATCTCAATTAGGATTTAAAGTTGGAGTAATTGAAAAAGAAAACTTAGGTGGAATTTGCTTAAACTGGGGATGTATTCCTACAAAAGCATTGTTAAAATCTGCTCAAGTTTACGATTACTTAAAACATGTAGATCAATATGGTTTAAAGGCAGAAGCAATCGATAAAGATTTCGAAGCGGTTATTAAACGTAGTCGTGGTGTTGCTGAAGGAATGAGTAAAGGTGTTTCTTTTTTAATGAAGAAAAACAAAATTGATATTATTAACGGTTTTGGTAAAATTAAAACTGGTAAAAAAGTTGATGTTACTGCTGAAGATGGTACTGTAACTGAATATAGCGCTGATAATATTATTATCGCAACTGGTGCTCGCTCAAGAGTATTACCAAACTTACCTCAAGATGGTAAAAAAGTAATTGGATATCGTGAAGCAATGAGTTTACCAAGCCAACCAAAATCTATGATTGTTGTAGGTTCTGGTGCTATTGGTGTTGAGTTTGCACATTTTTACAACTCAATGGGAACTGATGTTACTGTGGTAGAGTTTATGCCAAACATTGTGCCTGTTGAAGATAAAGATGTTTCTAAGCAAATGGAACGTTCTTTCAAAAAAGCAGGAATTAAAGTAATGACAAGTTCTTCTGTAGAATCTGTTGATACTTCTGGTGACGGCGTAAAAGCAACCGTTAAAACTAAAAAAGGAGAAGAAATTTTAGAAGCTGATATTTTATTATCGGCAGTTGGAATTAAAACAAATATTGAAAACATCGGTTTAGAAGATGTTGGAATTATTACTGATAGAGATAAGATTTTAGTAAACGACTGGTATCAAACTAACATTCCTGGTTATTATGCTATTGGTGATGTTACTCCTGGACCTGCATTAGCACACGTTGCTTCTGCTGAAGGAATTACTTTGGTTGAAAAATTAGCTGGTGTGCATACTGAAGCGATCGATTATGGAAACATTCCTGGGTGTACATATGCTACTCCTGAAATTGCTTCTGTTGGTTTAACTGAAGAACAAGCAAAAGAAGCTGGTTACGAATTAAAAGTTGGTAAATTTCCTTTCTCTGCCTCTGGTAAAGCTACTGCAGCTGGAACGCCAGACGGATTTGTAAAAGTAATTTTTGATGCTAAATATGGTGAATGGTTAGGTTGCCATATGATTGGTGCGGGAGTTACCGATATGATTGCTGAAGCTGTTTTAGGTCGTAAGTTAGAAACTACAGGTCATGAAGTATTAAAAACTATCCACCCTCACCCAACAATGAGTGAAGCGGTTATGGAAGCTGTTGCAGATGCTTATGATGAAGTAATTCACTTATAAAACTCTTAAATTTTATATAATTGAAACCTCGCCTATTTATTGGGCGAGGTTTTTTTTATATCTTTGAGCATGAAAAAATTGATCCCTATATTCGTATTGTTAGTAGTATGTTTTTATTCTTGTAAAACGGAAGAAAAAAAAGCTGCAACACATCCTTTAAACGTTCCTTTTAACGAACGTCCAATTCCTATGCTTCCTAATATGAATAACGCCGCAACTAGTGTTGTAGGTGGTGCACATTATATATGTCCTAAAAAATGTAAGGGAGGAACTTCAAGCACCCAAGGTGCTTGCACAGTTTGTAATACAGCGCTTGCACATAACCAAGGTTTTCATAACACACCACAAACACCTACAACAACACCAATATCTACTCCTGTAGCACCACCTGCTGCCGGACCAAACGCTGCTGGCCAATACCACTACACTTGTGCTAATGGTTGTGCTGGAGGTGGAGATGCCGCTGGAAAATGTAATAGTTGTGCTGGAGATTTAGCACATAACGCTGCTTTTCATAGTTAGAAAGAAAAAATATAATTTTATACTATAAAAAAACCTCACCTATTTGGTGAGGTTTTTTTATAGTAAAATTTTCTTTAAAGACTCTTTAATATTCTCCCATAAAAAGCTCCAAAAAGAACGTGTTTTGTTTCGCTCAAGTTTTACAATCTTTACCTTTTCAATACCATCTTTAGAGGAATTTTTTATTATTAAACTAGCAAACCAAGACACTATTTTTTTTATCTGTCTATCTTTGTTTAATACTTTTACTTTAAGTCCTTTATACTGAATTGCAAAATCTCCATTAGACTCAGTATCATTTCCATAAAGATTAAAAAATAATTTTGAAATTTCCCCATCTAATTCTACATTTAAGTTTGGTTTTATAAACGAATTTATTTTATCTGAATGCACGACTCCTAACTTTCCTTTAATTTGAAAAGCATCGTTTAAACTGCCTACATTAAACCTCCAATCAATTTCTAAAGGGGATGTATTCATAAAAATACTATTGATTATTACTTTAGTTGTAGGAAAACTATCTTTTACTTTTACGTTTAATAAGTTACTTATAGTAGCATTTATTTTGTAAAAACTAATAAGCCCTGCTTTTCTTTCAACATCCGCTAACTCTTCATATACAATTTTACTATTACTTATTTTTACCGTGTCTAATTTAAGTTCAAAAGGTAACTCTCGTAAACTTTTACTATATAAGTCTTTTCGTTCATTTGCATCCTCTAAAACTGTTCCATTTAAGTAAACATTAAAATCACCTTCATCTATAAACAATTGTTTTGCTTCAAAAAATAATTTCTCTTTATTAATAACTTTTAATTCAGGTATGTTAATTTTTTTTATAAAAAGACTTAATAAGTCTGTTTCATAAGCAACATGATATATATAATTTTTTCTAGATTTTAACGGTACTATTTCTAGATTATCAATTGTAAGTTTTGAATTTTCAAAAGATAAATTAGCTATTTTAAAAGCTTGCGTTTCTGAAGTTTTTCTTTCAAAATTATTTACAGAAACAAACATTTCTTTATACAAAAAAGGAATAGCGTTTTTTAGAGACTTGTTATATTCAACTTCCGAAAATTTTAATACAACTTCCTCTACTTTAAGTAAATTATTCTTTAAATCAATAACATCTACTTTTAAACCATTTACTTCTACAGCACCTATTTTTATTTCTGGCGGATTCGTTTTAGTACTGTCTTTTGTTGATTTACCAACAATATCTTTTAATAGTTTTCCTTGAAGTTCTAATGTATTTAACTGTACTAAATCTGCCGATATTTTTTTATTTTTAAAATATGAGTAATATGAAAAACCTTTTAATAATACACTTTCTACTTCTACCTCTAAACTATCCTTTTTAATTACAATATTGTTTACTGATACATTACCAAACAATACATTTGTTGATACATTACCTGTAAATGTAATTTTATTTTCAATCGATTTTTTTAAAAGAAATTTTTCTACTTTAGTTGATATATAAAAATTTACTCCTATTAATAATAGTAATAAAACACTTATGATCTTTATACTATTTTGATACTTTTTCTTTATCATTTTTAATAAAACTATTTTAAAATATTAAATAGAGCACTACACTCTTTCTTTAAAACCTTCAGTAACAATACAAAATACGTTTTTTAAATGTTAAAAATAAACACTATTTATAAATTTTTTATGTATTTACAAGAAATGTTCTTATTTTTTGGCACATTTATTGCAGTTAACAATTCTTTAACATAAATCACAAACTATGAAAAACTATCTACTAAACAGTTTTTATTATTGGTGGGAGAATTGTTAAGTGAAAAGGAAAGAAAAAACTCGAAGTATGCTAGCTTCGAGTTTTTGTTTTTTATAGTAATATATAGTAACTAATTATCTAATTAGCTTTCTATATTTAATACGTTTCGGCATTAAATCTCCACCTAAACGTTTCTTCTTATTTTCTTCATATTCAGAGAAACCTCCTTCAAAGAAGTATACTTCACTGTTTCCTTCAAAAGCTAAGATATGTGTACAAATTCTATCTAAAAACCATCTATCGTGACTAATAACAACCGCACAACCTGCAAAATTTTCCAAACCCTCTTCCAAGGCTCTTAATGTATTTACATCTAAATCGTTTGTTGGCTCATCTAATAATAAAACGTTTCCTTCTTCTTTTAAAGTCATCGCTAAATGCAAACGGTTACGCTCACCTCCAGAAAGTGTAGAAACCTTCTTATTTTGCTCACTTCCACCGAAATTAAAACGACTTAAATAAGCTCTAGAATTTACTTGCTTACCGCCCATCATTACTAAATCTTGACCTTCAGAAAAGTTTTCCCAAATAGATTTATCTTGATCAATATTAGAGTGTGCCTGATCTACATAAGCAATCTTTGCCGTTTCACCTACTTTAAAACTTCCAACATCAGGAGTTTCCTCACCCATAATCATTTTAAAAATAGTAGTTTTACCAGCACCGTTTGGCCCAATAATTCCAACAATTCCCGCTTGCGGAAGATTAAACTCTAAATTATCATATAATAATTTATCTCCAAATGCTTTCGAAACTCCACTCGCTTCAATTACATTAGTTCCTAAACGTGGTCCGTTAGGAATGTAGATTTCTAATTTTTCATCAGTTTGTTTCTGATCTTGACTCATCAATTTATCATAGTTCTTCAAACGTGCTTTTTGCTTTGTTTGACGCCCCTTTGCTCCTTGACGAACCCATTCTAATTCTCGTTCTAATGTTTTTTGACGCTTAGAAGCGGTTTTGCTTTCTTGTGCCATTCTTGTAGATTTTTGATCTAACCAAGAAGAGTAATTCCCTTTCCAAGGAATTCCTTCACCTCTGTCTAATTCTAAAATCCAACCCGCAACATTATCTAAGAAATATCTATCGTGCGTTACAGCAATTACAGTTCCTTTATATTGTGCTAAATGATGCTCTAACCAATGTACAGATTCTGCATCTAAGTGGTTAGTTGGCTCATCTAATAATAAAATTTCAGGTTCTTGTAATAAAAGTCTACATAAAGCAACTCTTCTTCTTTCCCCTCCTGATAAGTTTTTAATTGGTGTATCACCATCTGGAGTACGTAAAGCATCCATAGCAATTTCTAATTTCGTATCTAACTCCCAAGCATTAGAAGCATCAATTTTATCTTGAAGCTCTGCCTGTTGCGCCATTAACTTATCCATTTTATCTGCATCAGAATACACTTCTTCTAAACCAAACATATCGTTGATTTTGTTGTATTCTTCTAAAATAGCTACTGTTTCTGCAACACCTTCTCTAACGATTTCGATTACAGTTTTGCTATCATCTAACTTTGGTTCTTGCTCTAAATAACCAACTTTATAACCTGGTGAGAAAGTTACATCTCCTTGGAAATTTTTTTCTACTCCTGCGATGATTTTTAATAAGGTAGATTTACCCGATCCGTTCAGACCTAAAATACCAATTTTTGCTCCGTAGAAGAAACTTAAATAAATATCTTTTAAAACTTGCTTATTAGTACTTTGATAGGTCTTTGAAACCTTATTCATTGAAAAAATGACCTTCTTATCGTCTGACATTTTATTTTTTTTTATTAATTAAACTCTTCCTTTTAATGCATTAAAAACCCATGCATTTGCAAAGAAACCTAAACCCACTGCTGCAAATCCATAGCCAGCTACTTCATCATATCTAAAAGCCCCTAAACCTACTAGTAAAAGACCTATTAAAATCATTATAAACGTTGCCCAAGCTAGGACAGTATTTTTATTCATTGCCATAATTTACTCTTTATAAAAAATGTGAACTGCAAATATCGGGATTTATTTTCTCTTTAAATAATCCGCATAAAAAAATCTCACTCGAAGTAAGATTTTTAAAGTATCTTTATTTTTATCCTCTAGCTAACTTACGTAAAGCAACCCATTGTTTCATCATTTCTCTAGCATCTGTTGCAGGATAACCAACTACGGTTTTTCCAGCTGCAACATCAGCAATAACTCCTGATCCTGCTCCTACTTTTGCGCCTGAATGAATTGTTGTATGATCTTTTATTGAAGCGCTTCCGCCAATAACAACACCGTCACCTAAAGTAACAGATCCTGCTAAACCACTATTTCCTGCCATGATACAAAATCTACCTAATACAGAATTATGACCAATTTGCACTAAATTATCTATCTTACATCCATCTCCTAAAATAGTAGAATTAAACTTACCTCTATCTACACAAGAATTCGCTCCTATTTCTACTTGGTTTCCTATAACAACATTTCCTATATGCGGAATCTTAGTTAACCCTTTTTCACTTGGTCTGTAACCAAATCCGTCTGCACCAATACTCACATTGGCATGAAAAATACAGTCATTACCAATTATACTTCTTTCTCTAATTACAGTACCCGACCAAACGATCGTATTATTTCCAATAGTGGTATCATCAAAAATTGAAACATTCGGATATAAAATAACGCCATCTCCAATAACCACATTTTTACCAACATAAGTATTTGCACCAATCTTAGAACCTAGACCTATTTTTGCCGTTTTATCAATTACTGAAGTCGGATGAATATCCGTTTCGAAATAAGGTCCTTCTTCCTGAAATGCTTCCAATAATGTTGCCATCGCTAAATCTGCATTTGTTACCTTAATAAATGCTTTATCTATTCCTGGTTCAATCTCTATTTTAGCATCAATAATTGCGGCACTTGCGTTAGATTCATCCCATAAACGAGCAAACTTATTATTTCCAATAAAAGTAATTTGTCCTTTTTTTGCTTTTTCAATTTGCTCTGGGGCTGTAATTTCTTCGGAACAATGCCCTATTAACTCTCCCTTTAACAATGAATTAATTTCTTTTATTGTAAATGATTTCATGTTCGTTTTTTCTGATTAGTTTGCTAAAAATACTGTTTAATTATGCAACAAAAAAATCCTACTTGATGTAGGATTTTTAATATTTTAATTTTACTTGTTGCTATATTTCAGCAGCCAACCTACTACCCTGATTGATAGCTCTTTTGGCATCTAACTCTGATGCAAAATCTGCACCACCAATTACATGCGTTTTTATTCCTTTGGCTTCTAAAGGTGCTAGTAATTCTTTTAACGGAACTTGACCTGCACAAATAATTACATGATCAACCGCTAATATTTTCTGTTCTTCATTTTGAGTGTAATGCAATCCGTCATCATCAATTTTAGTGTATTGCACTTCGTTAATGAATTGTACTTTTTTCTTCTTTAAAGTTGCGCGATGAATCCAGCCTGTTGTTTTACCAAGATTTGCACCAAACTTACCTTTACTTCGTTTGAACATAAAAATTTCTCTTGGCGATGGATGTATTGCTGCTTTAATACCTTCTATTCCACTTCTTGCGGTAAGAGTTTTATCAATACCCCATTCTTTTAACCAAGCATCAATATTTAAAGCGGTACTTTCTCCTTCGTGTGCTAAATATTCTGATACATCAAAACCAATTCCTCCTGCTCCAATAACGGCAACTCTTTTACCTACCGGTTTTTTTAATTTAACAACGTCAATATAACTTAATACTTTCTCATGATCGATTCCGTTAATTTTTAGCTCTCTAGGTTTTATTCCTGTTGCTATTACAACCTCATCAAAATTACCTTTCGCTAAATCATCTGCAGATACTCTTGTGTTTAATTTTACTGTAACATTATGCAGTTCTAATTGCTTATTAAAATAACGGATTGTTTCATAAAACTCTTCCTTTCCCGGAATTTGTTTTGCTATATTAAACTGACCTCCAGTTTCTTTATCTGCATCAAAAAGTGTTACCTCATGCCCTCTTTGAGCTGCAATAGTTGACGCCGCCAAACCTGCGGGCCCTGCACCTACAACTGCGATTCTTTTCTTTTTTTCTGCTGAATTATAATTAAATTCTGTTTCATGACAAGCTCTCGGGTTTACCAAACAGCTTGCTACTTTTTTCTGAAAAGCGTGATCTAAACAAGCCTGATTACAAGCAATACAGGTATTTATTTCATCATCCTTTTCTTCTCTAGCCTTATTTACCCATTCAGGATCTGCTAAAAACGGACGTGCCATAGAAACCATATCTGCATGTCCCTCCGCTAATACTTTCTCAGCCGTTTCTGGCATATTTATTCGATTAGAAGTTATCAACGGAATTGATAATTCTTCTTTCATTTTTTGTGTTACCCAAGTAAACGCTGCTCTTGGCACCGATGTTGCAATAGTAGGAATTCGTGCTTCGTGCCAACCAATACCTGTATTAATTATAGTAGCTCCTGCCTTTTCAATCTCTTTACCTAACTGAACAACTTCTTCCCATGAGCTTCCTTGTTCAACCAAATCTAACATTGATAATCGATAAATGATGATAAAATTCTCACCTACGCTTTTACGAATTTTCTCAACAATTTCAACTGCTAAACGGATTCTGTTTTCATAACTTCCTCCATAATTATCGGTTCTTTTATTGGTTCTTTTTACAATAAATTGATTAATTAAATAACCTTCTGAACCCATAATTTCAACGCCGTCATAACCAGCTTCTTGCGATAGTTTTGCACAGTTCACAAAATCTTTAACCGTTCTACGAATTCCTGATTGTTTTAAAGCGAAAGGTTTAAACGGATTAATTGGTGCTTGTATTTTTGACGGTGCTACTGTTACTGGGTGATATCCATAACGACCTGAGTGTAAAATTTGCATACAAATTTTACCTCCTTCTTTATGCACTGCATCTGTAACTACTTTATGTTCTCTTGCATGTTTTTTCGTGCTCATTCTAGCAGAAAAAGGTGCTGTCCAACCTTGAATATTTGGCGAAATTCCTCCTGTAATAATTAATCCTACCCCTCCTCTAGCTCGCTCTGAATAATATGCAGCAATTCTTTCTGTCCCGTTTTTTTCTTCTTCTAAACCTGTATGCATAGATCCCATTAGAATACGATTTTTTAAGGTTGTAAAACCTAAATCTAATGGCTCAAATATATGTTTGTATTTCATGAATTGAATATTTAAAAGTATTATGCGTGCATAATACTTTGCAATATATGTTTATTTTTTGAACTTAAAAAGTAAAAGAGTTAGAATGAAAAAGATGCGATGAGAATTGCAAATAAAAGTAAATTTGGTTTAGCCGGGAGTATATTTTCTAAAAAGGATAAAAAAGAAAAACAATTAACTCAAGATAATTTTTGATACTGCAAAATCTATCAATGCTCTTCGGAGGTTTAAAGAAATATGGCTTTGAAAGAGAACACCGTGGTTTTAGTGTTAATAAACTCTAACAAATTAAGTCCTATCCTTAAAAAAAAAGAAATAGGGCTTGTTGCTAAGTATTCATAGGTACATCAATAACCAATAATTTACTATTTTTATTACCAGTAATATTTACTGCATCTATATCATAAATACCTATGGCATCTCTTGTCTCTATCGTTTCATTTTCTATATCAATCGATCCATCTATTAAGAAAAAATAAGCTGCATTTTTTAATTCATATGTAACTTCTATACCTTTATCTAAATCAATCATTGCTATATATCCTTGTTGATTTATAGGTAAAGAATCTACTATTTGATTATTTATGGGAGAAACTAATGTTTGAAATTTGTTTTTCCTGCCCGTTTTATCAAACATTTTTTGATTGTAATATGGCGTTACATTTTCTATTTCTGGAATAATCCAAAGTTGTAAAAAATTAACTTCATCTGTTTTACTATCATTAAATTCAGAATGTGTTACTCCTGTTCCGGCACTCATCACTTGCACTTCTCCTACCTCTATCGAACGCTTATTATCCATACTATCTTTATGAGACAATGCACCTGAAATCGGAATAGAAATAATTTCCATGTTCTTATGAGGATGTGTACCAAAGCCCATTTTTGGCTGTACAATATCATCATTTAAAACACGGAGCATTCCGAAATTCATTCTTTCAAAATCTTGATAACTTCCAAAACTAAATGTGTGATTAGACTTTAACCAACCATGATCTGCATAACCTCTAGAGGTAGCTCTGTGAATTATTTTTTTCATCGTTTTAAATATTTATCGCGTTCATAAAATATATATAATGGCGACTGTTAGAACCAAAACTGTTTTCTAAAAAACATTAATATAAATAACCCATTTTTCCTTTTTGATAATCACGCATAGCTTCCATAATTTCGGTTTGCGTGTTCATTACATAAGGTCCGTATTGCGTTATTTTTTCTTTAATAGGCACTCCTGAAAGCACCAACAAGTTGGATGTATCTTTTGCTTCAATTTTTATTATATTTCCATCTTCATTGAAAACAATCATCTGTATTTCTCCTTTTTTTAATACTGTTGATTCATTTATCAGAATTTCACCATCTAACAAATAAACTAACGACTGATGATCTTTAGGAATATTAATCTCTATACTTCCTGACTCTTTTGCTTTTAACGTAAAAACATTCACTGCTGTTTGTGTTTTTATCAAACCAACTTTATTATTTTGTGTTCCCGCAATAACTTTTAACTGAATAGTTTCATCATCATTTTCAACTACAGGGATATATTCACTTTTTAAATGTTGATAATTCGCTGGCATCATTTTTTTTGACGCTGGTAAATTTAGCCACAATTGAATTCCTTCTAAATCACCTCCTTTTTTAATAAATTCTTTTGATGGACCCTCTGCATGAATTATTCCTCTTCCAGCTGTTGTCCATTGCACATCTCCCGCTTTTACTAACATTTCATTTCCTAAAGAATCTCTATGCAATTGTTCTCCCTTAAATAATAATGTAATTGGTTCAAAACCACGATGTGGATGCGGTCCTAAATCAAACGGATTGTTAAATTCACTAATTGCATACGGTCCATAATGGTGTAATAACAAAAAAGGATCTACATTTTCGATGCCTTCGGTAGGCAATGGTTGTCGCAGTTTTATTGGCCCCATGTTAACTAAAGGACTCGCTACTTTATGTTGTATTGTTTTTAGTTTCTTCATTTTATATTGATTTAACACCAAGTAATCTCCATGGAAAGTATTTTTACATAATTATTCAATTTCAATCTTATAACTACTAAATATATTATCTTATTTTATCTAATAAATCACTTAGCTGAGCAGCTTCCTTTTCGGTTAAATTACCTAAATAATCTAAATTTAGTGAGGTATCGATTGTACTTAATAACGCTAACCCTTGTTTAGAAATATTAATATAAACGACTCTTCTATCATGCTCACAACGAATTCTTTCTATGAACTTTTTTTCACATAACTTATCCATTAAACGAGTTGCGTTAGGAGCACGTTCTATCATTCGGTCTTTAATAACCTGTACTTTTATAGCCTCTCCTGCTCCTCGTAAAATACGTAAAATATTAAATTGCTGCGGTGAAATACCATAAGGTTTAAAAAACTCATTTTCGTTACTATTTAACCAATTTGCAGTATATTTAATATTTATTAATGCTTTTACTTTATTGTTTGGAAATTTCGATTTTATATCTTTAGAAATATCTCCCATTTTTAATTAATCGTAATTAGTGTAAAATCAGCTTAACCTTTTAGACTAGCTTCCTTTAATATTTTATTAAAATCATCAGAAGTTGGTGTTAAATACACCTCATCATTAATAAATAATGTTGGGTATTTTAAAACTCCGTCATATAATTCTTTTGTATGTTCTTTAGCTTTTTCATCAGTTGCTACATCTTTATATTCAAATGGAATGTCTGCCATTCGTAAATAGTTTTTAAAAGCTACTGTATGCGCATGTCCTTTTCTTCCGTATATAACAATCTTCATTTTTTATTTCTTTAATTAATCCAAATTTACAAAAAAACACTTTTAAATTCCAAGGAATATAAAATCAATTCATGTAATTTACTCCAATGATTTTTTAAATTTTAAAACAGCTTTTTCTAATTGGTCTTTTAAAGCTTCATCAACAATAGTATTCTCTTTAAAATTATCATAAAAACTAGGTAATGAAAAACTAGCAACAACATTACCGCCCATATGTGGAAATCCTATTTTAGCTATTGATAAAGCAGATGCTCCACCTCTTCCTCCTGGAGATGTTGCCATTAATAACATTGGAATGTTATTCCATAATTTCGGATTAACACGAGACATCCAATCATATATATTTTTAAAAGCCGCTGTAAAATTCCCATTATGCTCTGCTAACGATAAAATAATTCCGTCTGCATCTTGAATTAAATCAAAAAACTTCTGAGCATTCTTCGGAATTCCGTTTACAGTTTCTTCATCGATTCCATAAACTGGTAAAGAAAAATCATTTAAATCTAAGACATTTATTTCTGCTCTATCAACTAAACTAGCAGTATAAATTGCTAATTCTTTATTGATTGATTTTTTACTATTACTACCTGCAAATGCTATTATTTTTTTCATTCTCATATTATTTTAGAAGTTATTGATGTTTCTCCTTTTACCATTTTAGCAACAGGACATTTCGCTGCCATTTCTAATAACTTAATTCTTTGCGACTCTGTAACTTCTTTTTCAAAAGATATTTCTTCTGTTAATGTTTTTTTTATTCCTTCGGATGTTAACTCCTCTTTCTGAGTTACGTTCACTGTTATTTTACCAACATCCCAATTTTTACGCTCTGCATACATTCGTAATGTAATTGAAACACAGCTTCCAATTGCTGTTAATAAATACTCTACAGGCGTTGGCCCTTTATCATTACCTCCTTTATTTGTTGGCACATCAATTACCGCCTTATAATTTCGCATAGTTGCCTCTGCAAAATAATTATTAGTTGTTAATATGGTTTCTGAAGATACTTTACTTGCCATTTATCTTTATATTTTTTTACTATACACATACGAAGTCATTAATAAAATCATTGCAACCAATGCTGCTGTTTGCTCACCATCACCAATCATAACATGCGCAAAAAAAGCAAGTATAAATGCAAAGAAAAAACCTGCGTACGCCCATTCTTTAATTGTTTTATTTGCTACAAACCAAATAGCAACTAGCCCTAATATTTTTGCCGCTGCATACGGATAAATAATATATGTTGGGTATCCGAAGTTTGTAAACATCTGCAGTACTGCTTCATGATTAAACAAATACATTCCTGCAGAAAACAACATTAATAATGATAATAAACCCGTTGCTACGTAATATATAATTTTATTTTTTTTCATTTTTATACGTTTAAAACATTAGACAAAGATACTAAATTATATTTTATTTTCCATGGATATTAATTTCAAGGTAAATTTAAATATTTTAAAACAATAGTATTTTATACTTTTGTAAAATGAATACAATAGAAATAGTAAATTTTAAAACTCAATATTCTGTTCATTTTTATGACTTGAATATTGAATGGTTGAAAACCTTTTTTTATGTTGAACCTTTTGATGAAGAAGTTTTAAGCAACCCTACTAAATATATCATTAATAAAGGCGGACATATATTTTTCGCAAAATTAAATGATGAAATTGTTGGTACAGTTGCCTTAATGCCTAAAGGAACTACTTTCGAGTTAACGAAAATGGCCGTTTCACCAAAACACAGAGGTTTTAAAATCGGACAAAAATTAATGCAGCATTGTATAAATTTTGCTAAAACTGATTTACAATTAAATAACTTAATTTTATATTCTAATACCGCCCTAGAAAATGCTATTTACATTTATAAAAAATATGGATTTATAGAAATTCCGGTTGAAGAAAATTGCCCATACGAACGTTGTAATATTAAAATGAAATTACATATAAATAATTAAAAAACTCCAGCTTTCGCTGGAGTTTTCACTTCAAAATAAAATATACAATTAACTAATTATACACTTTTAGTTTATTAAAATTATTTATACTGCAACTTCAATTTTTCTGGTTTCTTGCTCATTTAATTCAAACTGATTAGATGTATTTTTTTCTCCTTCTGCTTTTAAAGCATTATCACCTGCAAAAAAGGTTTTATGATCGTCTCCTAGGTTAGAACCTGCCATTCTTTGATGCTTCACACACGAAACTCCTTTTCTAATTTCTTGCCTTTGTACTCCTTTTACATACGCTAACATTCCGTCCTCACCAAAATAACCCTCTGTTAAATCATTCATATGAAGCGCTGTTGTATGATATGTTGGTAAAGTTATTAAATGATGAAAAATACCTGCTTGACGTGCACTATCTGCTTGAAAAGTTCTGATTTTCTCATCCGCTATTCTGCATAATTCCGAGTCATCATATATAACATCCATTAAATTATTTTTATCATAAAAAGACATATCTTTTCCCTCAATAAACATGGCATCATATACTTGATTACGGAAGTTTAAGGTCCAATTAAAAGAAGGCGAATTATTATATACTAATTTTGCATTAGGTACCACTTCTTTTACCTTATTAACCATATTTGCAATTTGCCCTACATGCGGGGTTGGCGTTTCGATCCATAATAAATCTGCTCCGTTTTGCAAACTCGTAATACAATCTAACACAACTCTATCAATATTAGAACCTTCCTTAAACTTATACAATCCGTTTGCCAATCTTACCGGACGCACTAATTTTCCGTCTCTCTTCAATAAAACATCATCCTCTTTAGCTTCGTCAATTGTAATTTCTTGTGCTTCTACAAAAGCTAAATATTGCGATGCTAAATCGCCTGGTTCTTGACTTACTGGTAATTTTTGAGTTAAACCTGCGCCTTCAGAATCGGTACGTGCCACTATAACTCCGTCTTCAATACCTAATTCTAAAAATGCATATCTAATTGCATTTAACTTCGCTATAAAATCTTCGTGAGGAACCGTTACTTTTCCGTCTTGATGACCACATTGTTTTGCATCAGAAACTTGATTTTCAATTTGAATAGCACACGCTCCTGCTTCAATCATTTTTTTAGCCAAAAGATACGTTGCTTCTTCGTTACCAAAACCTGCATCAATATCAGCTATAATGGGCACAATATGAGTTTCGAAATTATCTATTTTACCCTGTACATCTTCACCATTTTCTAACCTTCTAAATAAATCATTTAACTCAATTGCATCTGCTTGGCGTAAAAAATCATAAATCTCGCTAATTAATGAAGAAACAGCTGTTTTTTCGTGCATTGATTGATCTGGGAGTGGTCCAAATTCAGATCGTAACGCCGCTACCATCCAACCCGATAAATACAAATATCTTTTACTAGTTGTTTGATGATGTTTTTTTACTGATATCATTTTTTGCTGCGCCACGAATCCGTGCCAACAACCTAAAGATTGAGTATATTTTGATGAATCTGCATCATATTCAGCCATATCTTTTCTCATGATATCTGCTGTATATTTAGCAATTTCTAGACCAGTTTTAAAACGATTTTGCGTAATCATTCTAGCTGCATTTTCAGAAGTAATAGCATCCCAAGTACTACCATATTTTTTCTTAAGAGATCTTACGGTTTCTAATGCCGAATTATAACTTCCTTGCGCTAAATTTTTCATAAGTTTGTTTTTTAATTATTGAAGTTTTCTAGATTTTGATAATTCAGTCTCGCAAACTATTGCCGTAGTTGCGAGACACTTTTTTTATATGTGTTTGTATGCCGAAAGCGTTAAAAACTCTTTGTATTCTTTTAATACAACTAATTTATCAAATAGCTCAATCGCTAGTGTGAATTTTCCATTTGTAAAATTACTTTCACCTACTAAATTTTTAATTTTTTCTACCTCTTCCTCCTTTAATGATTGATACATCGAAAGATTAAAATTTCTACCGTCTTCAATTTTTACATTGCGATGTAACCACAACCAAACCTGAGTTCTTGAAATTTCTGCAGTAGCAGCATCTTCCATTAAATTGTACAAAGCTGCCGCTCCATTTCCGCGCAACCAACTTTCGATATATAAAATTCCTACATTTATATTTTTTCTAATTCCCTCTTCGGTAATTGTTCCTTTTGGCATTTCAACTAAGTCAGATTCAGAAATTTTTACATCACCTCTAGAAACATGTATTTGGTTTTTAGTTGTCATATTTTCATTAAAAACATCCATTGCTACTTTTACCAAACCAGGATGTGCAACCCAAGTACCATCGTGCCCATTCTTTACCTCTTGCTCCTTATCTGCAAATACTTTCGCAAAGGCAGCGTCGTTCGCTTTTTCATCATTTTTAATCGGAATTTGAGCAGCCATACCTCCCATTGCATGTACTTTTCGCTTATGACATGTTTGAATTACACGTAATGAATATGCTTCCATAAACGGAGTTTTCATTGTTACCTGGTCTCTATTAGGAACCATAAAATTTCTGTGATTTCTAAACTTTTTAATGTATGAGAAAATATAATCCCAGCGACCACAGTTTAAACCAGCCATATGATCTTTTAACTCATATATAATTTCATCTAACTGAAAACTAGCTGTGATTGTTTCTATCAACACCGTTGCTTTTATTGTTTTCTCCGGAATATTTAAATATTCTTGTGAAAAAACAAAAACATCATTCCACCAACGAGCTTCTTTATAATGTTCTAACTTTGGTAAATAAAAGTAAGTTGCTGAGTTTTGCTCTTGTAAGATTTTTATATTATGAAAAAAATACAATCCGAAATCAATCAAAGAACCAGACATTTCTTCTCTATCTACAACAAAATGTTTTTCATTTAAATGCAATCCTCTTGGTCTTACCAATAACGTTGCAGTTTGATTATTTAATGAATATGTTTTATTTTTTTTCTCGTTATAAAACGAGATTGTTTTGTTGTTTGCGTCTCTTAAGTTAATCTGACCTTCTAAATTATTTGAGATATTAGGAGAATTACTATCTTCAAAATCTGCCATAAAAGTTTTAGCTCCAGAGTTTAAAGCATTAATAACCATTTTACGATCTACCGGTCCGGTAATCTCAACTCTTCTATCTAATAAATCGTTTGGCAATTCTGCACATACCCAATCACCTTCTCTAATAGCTTTTGTTTCTGAAGGAAAAGAAGGATAATTACCCATATTAAAATAAGCCTGATCGATTTCTCTTTCCTCTAATAATTGTAATCTCTTTTTATTAAAATTTTCATGAAGATGAATTAAAAACAGTTTCGCTTCATCTGATAAAACATTTTTATAATTAGCTTCATTAAAACCTACATATTCTATTTCTTTAATCAAAACACCCTGATCCATAATAACTTAATTTTAGTAATTGATAATTCAATGATATAAAAAATAAATTAAAATAAATAGCGAACGTTCGCTAAATTACTAAAATATTGCAGTTTTTATTAATTCGCTAATTTTAATACCTTTGAATTACGAATCTTTTAATTAAAAATTTTGGAAGAAGAATATATTAGACTTGTTTTTGGATTAAAGCTAAAACAAATACGTACCGATAAAAAACTATCTCTTTTCGGGTTAGCTAAACTTACAGGTTTATCAAAATCTTATTTAAACGAGATTGAAAAAGGGAAGAAATATCCTAAAACAGATAAAATTGTTATTCTTTCAGAAAAACTAGAAGTTACTTACGACCATTTGGTTTCTTTAAAACTTGACAAAAACCTTGCACCTATTGGTGAGATTTTACAATCTAAAATTTTAAAAGAAATTCCGTTAGATTTATTCGGAATTAAAGAAAGTAACTTAATAGATATTGTAGCAAATGCTCCTGCTAAAGTAAATGCCTTTATTAGTACTGTTATAAAAATATCTCAGAACTATAATTTAACTCGAGAAAATTTTTTCTTAGCTTCACTACGTTCATACCAAGAGGCTCATAATAATTATTTTGAAGATATCGAAAACAGTGTTATCGCTTTTGCCAAAGCCTATCAAATTGACCTAAACGAATCAATAAAATCTAAATACTTAGAAGAAATTTTAATTGAAGAGTATGGCTACACTATTAACAATGAAGAACTTTCTAAGCATCAAAAATTATCAGAAATAAGAAACATTTATATTCCAAAAAATAAAACATTACTTTTATATAATGATATAAATGATGCCCAAAAAACTTTTATATACGCTAAAGAAATAGCCTATAATTATCTAAAAATCGAAAACCGTTTATATACTTTTCCTTGGATAAAATTCGAGAGCTTCGATCAGGTTTTAAATAATTTTATAGCCTCTTATTTTGCTGGTGCTTTAATAATACCAAAAGACAATTTAATTAAAAACTTAACTCATTTTTTCTCTTTAAAAGAATGGCAACCGCTACAACTACATAAAATAACTAAAAATTATAACTGCTCTGACGAAACATTCTATCAGCGATTAACTAATATCTTACCGAAGCATTTTAATATAAAAAATTTATTTTTTTTACGTTTTACACATAAAGAAAATTCAACAGTTTTTAAATTATCAAAAGAGCTACATATTACACAACAGCAAGCGCCACATGCTAATAGAAACAATGAGCATTATTGTAGAAGATGGCTTTCTATAGAAACAATAACAGATTTAGAAAAATCGGCAGATAAAAATTCCTCTTACGGTATACAAATTTCCTCTTACGAAAATACTAAAAACGAATACTTAGTATTATCAGCTGCTACTTCTGATCCTTTTAAAGGAAAAAACAATCGAAGTGTAAGTATTGGCATGTTGCTTTCACCTCATTTAAAGAAAAAAATTCAATTTTTTAAAGAAGATACTTTTACCAAAAAAACAGTGGGTGTTACTTGTGAAACTTGTGCCATTAAAAACTGTAAAGAGCGTGTGGCCGAACCACGTATTTTAAACAAACAATCTAGAAACAATGATATTGCAAAAACCATAGAAAACATCATTCAATCATACACTTAAACGGCTTGTAGTATAAACGGTTTTTCTTACTTTAGCAATCGCAAACAAATAACATACAAATGGATCTTAACTTCAACAAAAACGAAGACCACAATAAACTTTTAGCATCAGATTTACGCACACGCTTTGCCAAGGTTAAATTAGGCGGCGGACAAAAACGTATTGATAAACATCACGAAAAAGGAAAATTAACCGCACGAGAGCGTATCGACTATCTTTTAGATGACAATACTAAATCGATAGAAATCGGAGCCTTTGCAGGTGAAGAAATGTATAAAGAGCACGGCGGTTGCCCTTCTGGTGGTGTGGTTGTAAAAATAGGTTATGTTAGCGGTAAGCAATGTATTGTTGTAGCCAATGATGCCACTGTAAAAGCTGGTGCTTGGTTTCCTATTACAGGGAAAAAGAACTTAAGAGCACAAGAAATATCTATAGAGAACAAATTACCAATTATCTATTTGGTTGATTCTGCTGGTGTTTATTTACCATTGCAAGATGAAATTTTTCCGGATAAAGAACACTTCGGACGAATTTTTAGAAACAATGCGATTATGAGCAGTATGGGAATTACCCAAATTTCTGCTATAATGGGTAGTTGTGTTGCTGGTGGTGCTTATTTGCCAATTATGAGCGACGAAGCTATGATCGTAGACAAAACAGGAAGTATTTTCTTAGCAGGAAGTTATTTAGTAAAAGCTGCAATTGGCGAAAGTATTGATAACGAAACATTAGGTGGCGCAACTACGCATTGCGAAATTTCTGGTGTTACCGATTATAAAGCAAAAGACGACAAAGATGCTTTAGATAAAATAAAATTTGTTGTTGATAAAATAGGAGATTACGACAAAGCTGGCTACAGCCGTAAAGAAGCTTTTCCTCCAAAAGAAAACGAACAAGATATTTTCGGAATTCTTCCGAAAGAAAGAAATGCACAATACGACATGTTAGAAATTATCAATCGTTTGGTTGACAATTCTGAATTTGAACAATATAAAGAAGGCTACGGAAAAACAATTATTACAGGTTACGGTCGTATTGATGGTTGGGCCGTTGGTATTGTTGCCAACCAACGAAAGTTGGTAAAAACTAAAAAAGGTGAAATGCAATTTGGAGGAGTGATTTATAACGATTCTGCCGACAAAGCAACTCGTTTTATCGCTAACTGTAATCAGAAAAAAATACCTTTAGTTTTCTTACAAGATGTTACTGGTTTTATGGTAGGTTCTAAATCTGAACATGGCGGAATTATAAAAGACGGTGCCAAAATGGTAAATGCTGTTAGTAATTCAGTTGTTCCTAAATTCACCATCGTTATTGGTAATTCTTACGGAGCAGGAAACTACGCTATGTGTGGTAAAGCTTACGACCCAAGATTAATTGCTGCATGGCCAAGTGCCGAATTAGCAGTAATGAGTGGAAACTCTGCTGCAAAGGTTTTATTACAAATTGAAACTGCTTCGTTAAAAAAACGTGGAGAAGAAATTACTCCTGAAAAAGAAGCGGAGTTATTCGACAAAATAAAATCTCGTTACGACAATCAGATTTCACCTTATTATGCAGCTGCAAGAATCTGGACAGACGGTGTAATTAATCCGTTAGATACCAGAACTTGGATTTCTATGGGTATTGAAGCAGCGGATCATGCTCCTATCGAGAAGAAATTTAATTTAGGTATTATTCAAGTATAATTATCTCATGAGCAAAACAGTCTTTATATTAATAGTACTAATTAGCGTTTCTTTATTTTCACAAAAACAAAAAGCAACTCTATATTTAAGAAACGGAACTGTACTAGAAGGTTTTGCCCGATTTGCTAATTTTGAAGAAGCCGTAAAATTTAAAAAAAATAAAGAAGAGAAAATAAAAACATTCAATTATAAGGAATTGGATCGACTTATAATAGATATGGATGGTGAAGAGGTTGAATTTCAGTATAAAATTATAACAAACAAAAGGCCAAAATTTTTTAGGGTAAAAGAAAGAGGTTTAATAAGCCTTTATTTCACTAAGCATACAGGAGGTTATATTGATTCTTTTGGAATAAATGGAACGTCTTTACAACTTGGTTACTCTAAAGATGTTATAATATACTATTTAGGTAATGGTGATAGCCCTCTCATACAAAAAATAACACCTACTGGACAAATTAGCCGTAAAGAATATCTCAAGAAATTTCACGGTTTTTTTAAAGACTGTCCAGAGTTATTTACGAAAATAAATAACAAAGAATTAAAAAGAGAAAACACACCAGAAATTGTAACTTTTTACAATACTCATTGCTATAAATTATAAAATGAAGAAAAAACTCACTTTAGTAATAATAACGACCTCTCTTCTTTTTATATCTTATTTTGTTTACATTTTCACACTCGCTGATGAAGATAATATAAATCCTATTTATCTTGTACCTAACGATGCTTTTTTTATTATAGATACCGAAAGACCTATTGATACTTGGTATGAAATTAATGCTAGTGAAATATGGCAACACCTTAAAAATAACGCTTATTTTAATGACATTAGTAAAAGCGCCAATACACTCGATAATATTGTAAAAGAGCAAAAAAGCATTCTTAATTATATTGGCGAGCGCGATGTATTAATATCTGCGCATGTTTACAAACCTAAAAATTACGATTTTTTATATATTGTTGACCTAGAGAAACTTTCGAAACTCGATTTTTTTAAAAGCAGTATATCACAACTAACAGGCGACGGTTTTAAAATTACAAAAAGAACATTTCAAAACCACGAAATAACAGAGCTGTACGACAAGAGCAAAAGAGAAACATTACATATTGCTTTTATCAAAAATCAGTTAATAGCTTCTTACACACATATTTTAGTAGAAAACTCGATAAATCAATATCAAAAACCCGTAATTGGTAGAGATGTTAATTTTGTGGAGATTACTAAAGAAACTCCTGAAGACGGATTTTTTAAAGTGTTTTTTCAGTACAAATATTTACATAAATATCTTTCTTGCTTTACAAACGAAGCAAATAAAGAAGTCGTTGAAAATATTCAAAACTCTCTTTATTATTCTGGCTTTGATGTTTCTTTAATTGAAGGAACCATTATTCAGGCAGAAGGATTTACCAATGTGCAAGAAAACTCAGAAAGCTACTTAACCGCTATTCAAAAATCAGGAAAAGGTAAAAGAACTATTGCCAATATTGCTCCAAAAAACACTGCGTTATACGTAAGTTTTGCTTTTGATAGTTTTGATACCTTTCAAGAGAATTTCGAAGAATTAAAAAAAGAGAAACATCTAGAATTTGAAACTTATAATCAGCAAATTAAAGAAATCGAAAACACTCTCGACATTAATATAAAAGAAAATGTGTATAGTTGGATTGGTGATGAAGTTGCTTTAATACACTTTAATTCTTCGCTTTCTAGAAACAAAAAAGACGTTGCTGCAATTTTTAAAACTACTGATATTGATGAAGCTTCTAAAAACTTGAATTTTATTCTCTCAAAAATAAAAGAAAAAACACCTTTACAATTTAAACAAATCACCTACAAAAAACACACTATTAATTTTTTAGACCTTAAAGGTTTCTTTAAAATAGTTGCTGGTAATATGTTTAAAAAAATTGAAAAACCATATTTTACTATTATTAATGATTACGTTGTTTTTAGTGCGAATCCGAATACTTTAAAAGAAATCATTAATAATAACATTACCAATTACACTTTAGCTTCCTCTAAAGAATTTAAAGAGTTTAATTATTTATTTGATGATAAATCTACCATTTTCACCTATATAAATACGCCTTATATTTATAATGATTTAGTGAGTTTTGTTGATAAAAAAACACAGCTTCAAATAAAGGAAAACAAAGATTATTTTATCTGTTTCAATCAACTTGGTATTCAATTAACTTCTGAAGGAAATATTTTTAAAAGTAATATCACAACTACTTTTAACGATCCCAAATCTGTGGAAGAACAAGTTGCTTTTAATCAAAAATTAAAAAAAAAATTAGCTTTAAAATTGGCTCCAAAAAAAGATAGTCTTTCTATAAAATCTGCTGATGCTATTTTTAACATCAAAGAAATTAATCCTTCTGATTTAAGTGCCAATGAATACAAGGAGTATTATAGTGACGGAAAACTAAAGTTTGAAGTACAACTAGATGATGGCTTAATAGACGGAAGATATAAAATGTATTATCCTAACGGAAATATAAAAATAAAAGGAAGCTACAAAAACGGAAAGAAATCGGGCACTTGGAGAGCTTACGACGAAAAAGAAAATAATCTGATTATCAAAAAAAGATTTTAATTGTAATTAAATAATGCAATAGTTACATTTGCCGTTGAATAAACAAAACTTAAAAAATGGGAAGAGCATTCGAACTTAGAAAAGGACGTAAAATGAAGCGTTGGTCTGCAATGGCTAAAACATTTACCAGAATTGGTAAAGATATTGTAATGGCAATTAAAGACGGAGGTCCGAATCCTGATACAAATTCGCGTTTAAGAGCTGTAATGCAAAACGCAAAGGCTGCAAACATGCCTAAAGACAATGTAGAGCGCGCTATTAAAAAGGCTGCCGATAAAGATACAAGCGATTACAAAGAAGCTTTATTTGAAGGTTATGCTCCGCATGGTATTGCTATCGTTGTAGAAACGGCAACCGATAACAATAATAGAACTGTAGCGAATGTACGTGCCATTTTTAATAAATGTGATGGTAATTTAGGTACATCAGGATCCGTAGTTTTTATGTTTGATCGTGTTTGTAATTTTACTGTTAAAAAAGAAGATATTAAAGTCGATTTAGAAGAGTTAGAACTAGAATTAATCGATTTTGAGGTTGAAGAAGTATTTAATGATGATGAAGGAATAATTATCTATGCTCCATTTGAACAATTTGGCGCTATTCAATCTTATTTTGAAGAAGGTAATGTAGAAATTATCTCTTCAGGGTTTGAAAGAATTCCAACTACTACTACTAAGCTTTCAGAAGAACAGCAAGCTGATGTTGAAAAGCTTTTAGAAAAATTAGAAGATGATGATGATGTACAAAATGTATATCACAGTATGGTTATGTAATAACCAAATAAATATTTTAAAATTCAATTAAATCCAACGTTTTTTTTCGTTGGATTTTTTTTGTTTCCGTTTCTATAAACTGAAGAAGAAAATAAATTTCTTTAGGGATTTCGAATTTAGCAAGTGATGCCTCTTTTTTAATTTTTGATAACAAAAAATTCTCTACTCCGCTCGAAGTGACATCTTCTATAATAAGAATTAACTTTTCTCCTAAAACTTCATCTTTAATTCCTGCTACAAAGAAACGTTGATCAATAATTTCTGATAAATTCTCTTCTATTTTCTCCGGATGTAGTTTTATTCCGCCCGAATTTATAACATTATCGTAACGTCCTAACCATTCAAACTCGGTTTTTAAAACAAGTTTTACAACATCATTTGTCGTAATTATTTCTGATGTTACTTTTGGAGCTTCGATTATTAAGCAATTTCTATCATCCTGACTTATTAAAACATTTGGAAGTGTTTTATAAACAGATTGCTTCGTCGTTGCTCCTCGCAATGACGTGAAGTTATTTAATTTTTTAACAGCAATATGTGTAATCGTTTCTGTCATTCCGTAAGTAGCGAATACTTTTGTAGAAATATTTTGAATCGCTGAAATTAAATCACTTGAGACTACGCCACCGCCAACAATTAATTGATCTATTTTATGTAATTCATTCAACGAATTTCTTAGCTGTAACGGAACCATTGCAGAGAAATCATACTGCTTCTCTATCCCTTTTAACGGACTAGAATCTGGCTGAACAATATCTAACTGCCAACCTAAAGTTAAAGCTCGTACCAACATCATTTTACCCGCAATATAATCGGTAGACAAGCACAACAATGCTGTTGTATTTTTTTTTAAACCAAAAAAGTCTCCTGTAGCAAAAGCCGAGTTTTTCATAAACTCTTTTTGCAGTTGTATTGGTTTTGGTTTTCCTGTAGAACCCGATGTTTGTACAATTACAAAATCCTTTTCATTAAACCAATCCGTTAAAAAAGAAGTTACCGAACTTGAAATATTTTCAGAAAAAGCAAGCAGTTCTTCTTCGGATGAAAATGATGATCCGTTTAATTTAAAATTTTTATGAAACTGATTTTTCATGTATCTATTTTTACTAAAATAAACTAATCTCAAGTTAGAGATTACTTCGTTCTTCTACCTAGTAATGACGTTAGGTTTTATTTTCCTGTCATAATTATACTTTTCACGTCATTCCGAATTTATTTCGGAATCTCATCACTTAAAAATAACTTCTTATTATGAGAACCTGAAACAAGTTCAGGTTGACGAATTATATATACCATCAAGAAAAGATAATAAATAAACTATAACGATTCTATTTATAATGGCTTTTCTATTTTACCAATCAATTTATCTTTCCAGTTTGTCCAACCGTATTTCTTAGAAAACAAAAACAACAGCAACGGATACAATACAAAAACAGATAAAAACATTTCAGAACCAACCGAAGGCTCAGAAGTATCAATAAATAAAGCATCTGTTTGAAAAACCATCCAATCGGTAGTTACTAAAAAAGCTGCCATAATATTATTTACGGCATGTAAACCCAAGGCTAATTCAGTTCCTTCGTCCATTAAAGTTGCAATTCCGAAAAAGAAACCTGTTCCTATATAAAATACCATAGAAATATAGCCTAATTTTTCAACTTCAGGATTTGCACCATGTAACAAACCAAAAGCTAATGAAGTTATAATTAAAGGCATCCATCGGTTTTTAAACCAAGCTCCTATTCCTTGCATAAAATAACCTCTAAATAACAATTCCTCGAAACTTGTTTGCAATGGCAAAAACAAAAAAGAAATTGCTACTAAAGTAAAAAACGGAAGCGGTTTAAAATTCCATGTGTAATGTTCTGGTTCTAAAAAAATGCCCAATAATGTAATACTTACAGCTACAATTCCCCAAGTAATAAATCCGAACCAAAATCGATTCCAATCAATAGTTTCTCTACTTGTTATTACAGTTTTTACAGCTCTTTTATGAATATACTTTATTGTTAAGAATAAAAAAAGCAAACCGATAGCAAACATGGATATCATTAAAAACAAAAATAAGTTCTTATTGATTCCTAAGCTCATAAAGCTATCATTTGCAGCACGAGAAAATTCAGCAAAATCAGCCGAATACAATGCCGCTACAACTGACAAAGGAATAATACCTATAAATTGCCAACCGAATATAACCAACAAAATACCCGCTAAATAATAAACCCAATCGTTTCGCCCTTTATATGCTTGCTGTATAAAATTCATATGTTATAAATATAATGAGATTCTGAAACAAGTTCAGAATGACTTTAGTCTAAATTAAATTGCCATTTCTTTAATGGATTGTATGCTAAAGTTCCGTTTAAAACTTCTAACGGACTCTCGAAATTATTGGTAAACAAACTACCAGTTCCTAAACCTTGAGGTAATGGGTTATTTAATGTATAGGTCCATTGTGCAATGGCGTTTAACCCAATATTACTTTCTAATGCTGACGTAATCCAATTATCGGCATTGTATTTTTTGGCTATAGAAATCCACTCTTCACTTCCTTTAAATCCACCTACTAAACTCGGTTTTAAAATAATGTATTGCGGTTTTATGGTTTGGATGCATTTTTCTTTTTCTTCGGATGTAAAAACACCTATCAACTCTTCGTCTAAAGCAATTGGTAATGGTGTGTTTTCACACAAAGCTGCCATTTCTTGCCATTGCCCTTGTTTTATAGGCTGTTCGATGGAATGAATTTCTAATTCAGCCAGTCGATGTAATTTTCCTAAAGCGTTCTCTGGTGTAAATCCTCCGTTTGCATCTACTCGCAAAGTGATTTCTTTTGATGAAAATTCTTTTCGTATCGATTTTAACAAATTGATTTCTGTATCAAAATCGATTGCACCAATTTTCATTTTTATTGTTGAAAATCCTTGTTGTAGTTTATCTTTTATTTGCTGTTGCATAAAAGATTTATCGCCCATCCAAATTAATCCATTGATAGAAATATTTTGTTTTCCTTTCGTAAAATCTGATGGAAATAATTCAAACGGATTTTTAGCATCTATAGATAAAAACGCTTGTTCTAATCCGAATTGAATACTAGGATAGCGAATCGTTTCTGCCAATAAGGTTACTAAACCCAAATTAATATTTCGGCAAACCCATTTTAGTTTCTCTTCGTAATTTGGTGTATCATCAACACTTAACCCTCTAAACAATCCGCATTCTCCAAAACCTTGTTTGCTGTTTTTTGATAACTTTATAAACCAAGTTTCTTTGGTTTTTAAAACTCCGCGAGACGTTCCGCTGGCTTGTTTAAAATTAAGAATGTGTTTATGATAGGTTGCTGTTATCATTTTAACTGATTATTGGTTTGCGTTAGGGATTGCAGTGAAAATCCTTTTGTGAGGCACGAGCAAAAGATTGTAATATAAAGCCCGCTCGAACGCCCATAAAATTATTTTTCTAGCGTTGTTTTTAATTGATTCATATAGCCTAAACTTAACTCTTTAAAGGTTCCTTTAAAGTAAGGAAACAAACAAGCGGTCATATATGATTTACTATTTACACTGCAATTTTGGACTAATTTTGTTTTATTTCCGTTGGCGATAAAGTTAAAATCATCTGTTTTTATCATTTGAGCTGAATCGAACTGATAGGTAATTTTTTGATTCGGAATATAAGCCGTGATTTTCTGAATCATTTTTATTTCTTGTCCGTTATTTACCGCAGTAACAGTATAAGTACTTCCTATTATTCCTGTTTTTTTTTCAATTACTTCGATAGACTTAATATCTGGCAACCAATTTTTCATTAAATCGACATTGGCTACGTTTTCGAAAACTTCGTTTAGTGGCTTATCTATTTCTATTTCGGCGGTATAAGTAACCTCGGTAATAACTACTCCTGTTAGTAAAAACACAACTACTAAAGCAGAAACGATTCCTAAAATTATTTTTATTGTTTTCATAATTGTTCTTTAAAATTGTTTTTTCTGTTTACAAAATATTACCTAACCCGAATAGTATTGCAAACAAAAATGTACTTAATGCTACTTTTTTTAATTCGCCGTCTAACAGTACTTCTTCTTTATTTTTATACACAAATATGAAGTGTTTTACTATTGGTATATAGGCTATTAAAAATAAAAACTGCCATGGAGATTGGTAGTTTATTAACACATATAATATTGCAGTTATAAGCGATAGAATAAGTAAACTATAATGATACTTCTTGGCAAATTTTGCACCTATTTTAACTACTAATGTGTTTTTGTTAACCTTTGCGTCGTTTACACGATCTCGCATATTATTTAAGTTTAAAACCGCTGTGCTTAGTAAACCGACAGTTATTGCTGGTAAAAAAACAACCAAATTTAACTGTTTTGTGTATAAAAAATAGGTTCCTACAACCGCTAAAAATCCGAAGAAAATAAAGACAAAAACATCGCCAAAACCGCTATAACCATAGGCTGATTTACCTACGGTATATTTAATTGCCGCAACGATAGATGTGACTCCTAATAAAAAGAAAATCACTGAATACAAAAAATTATCCTCTCCGAAAGAAACATAAATAAGTAAAAGTGCGATTACCAAAGTTATTGCTCCGGTAACGATCATGGCCGTTTTCATTTGTTTTGGCGTAATTGCGCCCGATGAAACCATACGAGTTTCTCCTTCTCTATTATCGTCTGTTCCTTTTACACCATCTCCGTAATCATTTGCAAAGTTTGATAAAACCTGAAAACCAATAGTTGTTAGTATCGCAAGAATAAAAATTAAATAGTTTTTTTCATTCAAAAAATCAACATCTAAAAGTCCGTCAAATTCAATTCCTCGTATAAGAGGCACTGAAAATTTTGCTAAAAAAGCACCCACTACAATTCCTGAAATAGATAATGGTAAGGTTCGTAAACGTGCTGCTTTTATATAGTTTTTTATCATTTTAAATTTTGATTAAAACCTCTCGACTGCGCTCGACAAGACATATTTTGGTGTCTGTTCGAGCGCAGTCGAGAATTATTCGCTATATTTTATTTTATAAATTATTTGCTTCTGCAATTAGCTCGGCAATATCTTTTACAACTACTTGATCTTCTTTTAACTTAAACTTTACACCATCAGTCATCATTGTGTTACAATAAGGACAACCGGTTGCGATGATTTGAGGATTGGTTTCTAAAGCATCTTCTGTTCTTAAAATATTTATCTCTTTGTCTCCTCTTTCGGCATCTTTAAACATCTGTGCGCCACCAGCACCACAGCATAAAGCAGTAGACTTACTACGCTTCATCTCTGTCATTTTAACACCTAAACTGCGAATTAAAGCACGCGGACTTTCATATACATCGTTTGCGCGACCTAAATAACAAGGATCGTGATAAGTAACTCGTTTTCCCTTTAAATTAGCGTCATCTATAGATAAACGACCGTCGCTTATTAATTTACTAATAAACTGCGTGTGGTGATATACCTCATATTTACCTCCCAACCCAGGATATTCATTTTTTAATGTATTAAATGAATGTGGATCACAGGTAACTATTGTTTTTATTTCGTACGCATTTAAAACCTCAATATTTGTCATTGCTTGCATTTGAAACAAAAACTCATTTCCTGCACGCTTAGCAGCATCACCAGTTGAACTTTCTTCAGTACCTAACACAGCAAAATCTACACCTGCGGTATTTAATATTTTTACAAACGATTTGGTTATTTTCTTTGCTCTATCATCATAACTTCCAGCTGCTCCTACCCAAAACAATACTTCTGGTTGTTTTCCTTGAGCCATCATATCTGCCATTGTTGGTACGTTCATAATTTTATATTTTTAAGCGTTGAACTTTTTATTTGTTTGTTCTCGATATAATTTTATCCTACCGTAAAAAATTACTCGAACTGACAATAGTTATACTGCCAAATTGATGTATTGATTAATCTTCGTCTTTCCAGTTTAATCTATCTTGTTGACTATACTGCCAAGGTGCTCCGTTATTTTCGATATTGGTCATCATTGCATTTAACTCTTGTGGAGCTGCAGATTCTTCCATTACTAAATAACGACGCATTTCCATAATAATAGATAGAGGATCAATACCTATAGGACATTCTTGCACACAAGCATTACAACTTGTACACGCCCATAATTCTTCTGGAGAAATATAATCGTTTAATAACTGCTTTCCGTCATCTTTAAATATACCGTTGTTCGCATCGATGTTTTTACCTACTTCCTCTAAACGATCTCGGGTATCCATCATAATTTTACGAGGCGATAACTCTTTACCCGTTAAACTTGCAGGACAAGAAGATGTACATCGCCCACATTCTGTACACGTATATGCATTCATTAACTGTACCCAGTTTAAATCGGTAACGTCCGACGCACCAAACTTTGCTGGCACTTCCTCTTCTGCTCCTTCTTCTGGCATTGCATACGGATCTGCATCTGGATCCATCATTATTTTTACTTCAGCCGTAACGGCTTCTAGGTTATTAAACTGTCCTTTTGGCTTTAAATTCGCGAAAAATGTATTTGGGAAAGCTAATAAAATATGTAAGTGCTTTGAATAGTATAAGTAGTTTAAGAAAATTAAAATACCTATAATATGTACCCACCAAGCTGATTTTTCTATAGTGTGTAATGCTTCTGGTGAAAACCTAGAAAACCAAGGCGCTATAAATTGAGAAACTACATTTCCGGCTCCTGCTTCTTGAAAAGCAGCATCCGTAGCATTCATTATTAAGAATAACGACATTAAAACCATTTCGAAATACAAAATAATGTTTCCATCATTCTTTGGCCACCCCGTCATTTCTTTATTCCAAAAACGCTTTACTTTTTCGATATTTCTACGCAACCAAAAAATAACAACAGCTACAAAAACTAACGCTGCTAAAATTTCGAAATTAGCAATTAAGAATCCATAAACGGCATTTCCTAAGATTGGTTGAAAAACACGATGTGTACCAAATAAACCGTCTATAACGATTTCTAACATTTCGATATTAATCAAAATAAAACCTACATAAACTACTACGTGTAAAATTCCAGAAACTGGGCGACGCACCATTTTATATTGTCCTAAGGCTATTTTAGCCATATTTTTCCAACGCTCAGGTTTTCTATCCGTTCTGTCTATATCTTTTCCTAATTTTATATTTCGGACAAGTTTTCGAACATTCATTACAAAAAACCCTATTCCCGCAATTAAAATAGCTGCAAAAAAGATGTTAGGCATGTATTTCTCCATCGTTCTTTAAGTATTAAGTTTTGTTATTTTTTAATAGTTATAAGTTACTTCGCACTTACATTTTCGGTATTACTTACTTCATTATATGGCTTTGCTTTTTTACCAAATAATGAAAAATGAACAAATCGTTTCGGATTTAATTTCATTTCACGTAACAACTCTTCCATTTCCTTAGAGGCATTGGTTAAGTTTATGTACATTTTATCGTCGGTCATTAACTTACCTAAAGTTCCTTTACCAGCCTTCATATTAGCCAATAAACCATTTACATTTGCTAATGTAGCTTCTAACTCCTTAACTGTTTCTCCTAAATTAGCTTTTGCTAAATCGTCAGATATTTTAGAAAAATTATCAGTAATTTTTTTAGTATTTGCTAAGGTTGAGTTTAAGTTTTCTTTATTATCAGATAGCAATGTGTTAACTGATGATAAAGTTTTACGAACATCAGAAATTGTTCTTTCTAAACCTAGAATACTTCTATTTAAGCTTTTTCTTGATTTCTCATCTAAAACGGTATTTAATCCTGTTAACAAAGTATCAGCTCCTACCAATACATTTTGTAGTTTAGATTGAATCGGATTTAATTTTTCCCCTACTGAAGAAAAGATATCTGATTCTACCTCTCCAATAAGATAATCTCCTGAAACAGCTGTTTCACCACTGTATGTCGGAACAATAGCTAAACTTTGCCCCCCCATCAAACTCGCTGAATAAATTTTGGCAATACTGTTTTTAGAGAAGCTAAAATCGGTATCTAATGATATTTTAACCAATAAAACACCTTGCTTTCCTGGAGCTGTTTTAAATGAAATATCATCAACACGACCAACCTTTAAGCCGTTAATAGTTACAGCACTAGCTTTATTTAACCCGTTAATATCTTTGTATTCTACATAAAAATACCGGCTACTACCACTAAATAAATCCTGACCTTTTAAGAAGTTGAATCCCCATATAAATACAGCTATAATTATTACAACAACAATACCTGTTTTAAGTTCTTTTGACATATAAAAAAGTTATAGCACGAAAATAGTAATAATTTTGAGAGTATAAATGTAGAACACCTCTAAATTAAAGGTTTTTCAATGCTTCTTTGATAGAAATTTTCTTACCATCTTTAAAAGCAACAACCCAAGCACCTTTATATCCTAATTTCTTAACAGCAACTAAAGTCTTTTTAACATCTACAAAACTAGATGAAGTTCCGTAATAATATTTGTAATAATCATCTATAAAAATAGATTCAATATTTTCTAGTCCTCTAAAGTTAAAATTATTTTTATTTAACTTTCTTTTTGATGCTGCAATTTGCACTTTAAAAGCAATTCCTGATGGTTGTATTTTATCACTCGTAATGTCAGTAGCAACTTTTTCTGTTGCTGCATTTACTTTTGCAACCTCAACTACTTTTTTAGGCTCACTAACTTCTTTTACAATCTTTTTTTCTATCGGATTTTTCTCTTCATCTTTAGTTATTACGGTATTCTGAATCGTATTTAACTTTAATCTGTCTACATATTTTTTAATAGCATCACCAATTGCTTTTGCCATTTTTATCTGTCCAGCTCTTGTATTTAAGAATTTACCTTCTTTTTTATTCGTTAAAAAACCTAATTCTATTAAAACACTAGGCATTACTGTTTCTCTTAATACTAAAAAATTAGCTTGCTTTACTTTTCTATTTACTCTTTTAATAGAAACAAAATTGCTTTGAATAAAACTTGCAATACCCAAACTGTTATCTAAATTTTCTTCCTGAAGTACTGATAAACCAATAACTGATTCTGGCGAATTAGGATCATAATCATAATTTTGTTTATAATTATCTTCTAATAAAATTACAGCGTTTTCTCGTTTAGATATTTCTAAATTTTCTTTATTCCCGCTTAATCCTAAAACAAATGTTCCTGCTCCGTTTGGTTCTGACTTATGAAAAGCATCACAATGAATAGAAACAAATAGATCTGCCTTTTTAGTATTTGCAATTTTTGCCCTATTATGTAGCTCTACAAAAACATCTTTCTCTCTCGTATATAAAACTTCAACATCTCTAGCTGTTGATAATTCTTTACCTACATCTAAAGCTATTCTTAAAGCAACCTTAGCTTCTTTATAACCATTACCTATATTACCAGGATCTTTTCCTCCGTGACCTGCATCTAAAACAATAGTATATTTTTTCTGTGCAGAAAGCGCTGTTGTAAACCCCAATAACATGCATATTGTGGTTAAAAATAAAAAATAATTTTTCAAGTGATTATATTTACGTAATTTTAAGAATTGCATCAATAAAATTTAACTATTTTTGGATTTTATATTTAGGCATTCAAATAGTACGCCAAAGTTTTTAAATATAACACAAAAATAGTATTTATAACATTGCGAACAAATCTAACTTACATACTTTTAATTTCCTGCCTTTTTTGTTTTCAATTAAGTGTAGCTCAAGATTTTGATAAAAAAGGAATTCCTGCTCAAAAATCTAAGAAAAAGCCAATTTTAAATATCTCAAAAGATAGTTTGATTGATTTAAAAAAAGGCGATTTATTAAACCTAAAAAATAATTCGATTGTAAGCGATTCGATTAAACCCAAAGAGGTTATTGAAGGAATTATTACACACAACGCAGAAGATTACACAATACAAAACGCAAAAAATAAAACTGTAACCTTATATAATAAAGCACAGGTAATTTATACTGATATTGATTTAAAGGCTGGGATAATTGTTTTAGATTATAAGAACAATACTGTTTATGCTAAAGGAATAAAAGACAGCTTAGGTTATCATCAACGTCCCGTATTTAAACAAGGTAATCAAGAATCTGAGCAAGATTCCATTTTATTCAACTTTAAAACAAAAAAAGCACTAGTTTACGGTGTAAAAACCGTACAGGGTGAAATTATAACCTATGCTCAAAAAACAAAACGTGTAAATGATTCTACGATTTACATGCGTAGACTTCGTTTTACAACCTCAAAAAAGAAAAACCCGGATTATTATATTCAAACAAGTAAAGCAAAACTAGTTCCTGGTAAAAAAATAATTGTAGGTGGTAGTAATTTAGTTTTAGCTGATGTTCCTACGCCTGTATATTTACCTTTTGCGTATTTTCCTATGACTAATGAAAGAACCTCTGGTTTTATTATTCCTTCATATGGTGATAGTAACAGTCAAGGTTTCTTTTTACAAAACGGTGGATACTACTTTGCTTTAAGTGATTATTTTGATTTAACTGTTTTAGGAGATCTTTACACCAACGGAAGTTGGGGATTAAGAGCTGATTCTAATTACTATGTTCGTTATAAATTTAGTGGTAATTTTAGTATTCGTTATGAAAATATAATTCAAGGAATTAGAGGACTAAGTAACTACAGTAAATCCTCTAACTTTAATCTTCGCTGGAGCCATAGCCAAGATACTAAATCGAGTCCAAACTCTCGTTTTTCTGCTTCTGTTAACTTAGGTAGTAGTACTTACTATAGGCAATCTTTAAATGAATTTAACAACTCTCAGTTTTTAACAAACACCTTAAGTTCTTCTATTTCATATTACAAAAAATTTGTTGGTACTCCATTTAATATAAATGTAACGGCAACACATTCTCAAAACACCAATACAGAACAAATAACAATGACGCTTCCATCTTTGCAATTAAATATGGATCGTATTTACCCCTTTGCAGGTAAGAACGGAATTAAAACCAATCCTATTCAAAAAATGGGTTTAAACTACAGTATGCAAGGCCAGTATCAAATAAATACGACTGATGACGAGTTTTTTACTGATAAGATGTTTCAAACTGCAAAAAAAGGGATTCAACACAGTTTAAGTACAAACACAAACTTAAAGGCTTTTAAATATTTTACATTATCACCAAGTGTTAACTATAAAGATGTTTGGTATTTTGATAAGATTAATAAAAAATATGACCCTACACTTACAAACTCAGATGGTAACTTAGGAGCTGTTGTAAACGATACTATTAGTGGCTTTAACCGTTTTAACGAATATAATCTAGGTGTTTCTTTATCCACAAATATCTACGGAACATTTAACTTTAAAAAAGGTAGACTAAAAGCGATAAGACACACCTTTAGACCTTCTATTTCTTATGGATATAGGCCTGATTTTGCTGAAAATTACGACTTACAAGTACAACAAAGTTCAGACCCTACCGATTTGCTTACATATTCTCCTTTTGAGGGAGGTATATACGGCAGACCAGGAAGTGGTGTTTCAAACTCTATCGGTATTTCTCTTAATAATGTATTAGAAGCTAAAGTTGCTCCAAAAGATCCCGATAGTGACGAAGAAGATAAAAAAGTCACCATTCTTAATAATTTAAATTTTAGCAGTAGTTACAATATAGCTGCTGATAGTTTACGATGGAGTCCTGTTAGTGCAAATGCAGGTACCAGACTTTTTAAAGATAAACTAGCTTTAAATGCCACCGCAAGATTCGACCCTTATCAGGTGAATAGCGAAGGACAAAGAATAAATAAGTTTAATGCTAATATTTTAAGACTTACTAACTTTGGTGTTACCGCCAACTATTCTTTATCTAGTAAAGATTTTGAAAAGAAAAAAGAAGGAGATAAAGATGCGTCTAAAAACACGGGGAATGGTGCACAAGATACTCCTGATTTATTTGGAGAAAACATGTCGCCTACAAATGGCTTTCCTAACAACCCAAATAGCAAACAGAATAAAAGCGAAACGAAAGAAACAAAACTATATGGTGCTAAAATACCATGGACACTAAATTTAGCTTACGCCTTAAACTATTCAGATAACGGACTTACAAGTAGCGTTGGTAGTAATTCTTTAATGTTTAGCGGAAACGTAGAATTAACACCTAAATGGAACGTTGGCTTTTCATCTGGTTATGACGTTAAAGAGAACGCTTTTACTTATACAAGACTTTCTTTTTCTAGAGATTTAGATAGTTGGCGCTTGAATTTTAATTGGACTCCTTTTGGTATAAACTCTTCTTATAATTTCTTTATCGGAGTAAAATCATCTGTTTTAAGTGACTTAAAATGGGATAAAAACAAGCCGCCAGATAGAGCTTTATTCTAAAAAAAAAGAATACTCAATCAATTTTAAATTTATCAGTAAATAAGATGAAAAAAATTATATCTACAAGTAAAGCTCCTGCTCCTATTGGCCCATACAACCAAGCAGTTTTAAGCGGAAACACATTATATACTTCTGGTCAGATCGCCTTAGATCCTGAAACAGGTGAATTAGTTATGGATTCTATTGAATCTGAAACAAAACAAGTTATGGAAAACATGAAAGAAGTTTTAGTTGCTGCTGAAATGACTTTTGAAAACGTTGTAAAATCTTCTATTTTTATTTCTGATATGCATAACTTTTCTAAAATAAATAGCGTGTATGCTACTTATTTTAATGAAGCTACTGCGCCTGCTAGAGAAACTGTTGAAGTTGCCAATTTACCTAAGTTTGTAAACGTTGAAATTAGTATGATTGCGATTAAGTAACAGCTAAAATTTAGTTTGATTCTAAACTTATTTTCTATTAACGTTCGCTAACGCTGAATATAATTCATTAAAACAGAACCATATTCTCAACATTAGCGAAAACATTAAAAACCACCATAAAAAACCCGAAACAAACTGTTTCGGGTTTTTCTTATATGAATGTAAAGTTATTCTAAATAGCCTTCATTAACAGCTCTGCGGTTGCAGGGTTTGTTGCTAACGGAACATCATGTACATCGCATAAACGCAATAACATTGTAATATCTGGCTCGTGCGGATGTTTTTCATTTGGATCTCTAAAAAACAATACCATATTACATTTACCTTCAGCAACTCTTGCTGCTATTTGGGCATCACCACCGAAAGGACCAGATAAGAACTTTGTTACCTTAAAACCTGCTTTTTCAGCTTTAGAACCTGTGGTTCCTGTTGATACTAATGATATGTTTTTTTGAAGTAAAATGGTTTTATGTTCATTTAAAAACTGAACCATTTCTGCTTTCATTCCGTCGTGTGCTATAATTGCTATTTCCATCGTTTTAAAATTAACCAAAAATTCCCGCTATAAGCGGGAATTAATATTTTTTATCTTATCTTCTATTATAAAGATGCTGAATACTCTAATAAATCAACAATCTTCGTTGCATAACCAAACTCGTTATCATACCAAGAAATAATTTTAAAGAAGTTTGCATTTAACTCTAAACTTGCCTCAGCATCAACAACAGAAGTTCTTGTTTCAGATACAAAATCTTGAGAAACAACTTCGTCTTCCGTGTAGCCTATAATATCTTTAAATTCGTTTTCTGAAGCAGCTTTAAAAGTTGCCATAATTTCTTTTAATGACGTTGCTTTTTCAGTTTTAAAAGTTAAATCAACTAACGAAACATCAGCTACAGGAACTCTTACTGCCATTCCTGTTAATTTACCATCCATAGATGGTATTACTTTTGTTACCGCTTTTGCTGCTCCTGTAGAAGTAGGTATTATATTATTTATTACAGAACGCCCTCTTCTCCAATTTTTATTTGGTCCATCAACAGTATTCTGAGTAGATGTTGCTGCATGAACAGTTGTCATTAATCCTTCCGTTAATCCGTAAGCATCATTAATAACTTTTACTAATGGTGCTAAACAGTTTGTTGTACAAGAAGCATTAGAAACGATAAGTTCATCGGCTTTCATCTCAGCATGATTTACACCCATTACATACATTTTAGCATCTTTTGATGGCGCTGAAATAATTACTTTTTTAGCACCTCCTTTTATATGCAACGCCGCCTTATCTTGATCTGTAAAAAAACCTGTTGACTCAATAACATATTCAGCTCCTACTTCATTCCATTTTAAATTTTCTGGATTTCTTTCAGCTGATACTCTAATAATTTGTTCGTTTACAACTAGGTTACCGTCTTTTACCGTTACTTCACCATCAAAACGACCATGAACCGAATCATACTTTAACAAATAGGCTAAATACTCTACATCTAACAAATCATTAATGGCCACTACTTGCACATTGTTTCTTTTCATCGCAGAACGGAAAGCTAATCTACCTATTCTTCCAAATCCGTTAATTCCTATTTTTATCATCACTTTACTATTTAATATTCTTATTTAAAATTATGTTGTCATAATATCAGAGACTCTTAGCAACTCCATATCTATGTCATTATGACCTTTTATTGCTTTTTCTAAATTGGTAGCAACCACCATGTTATTTTGTAAACCAACCATTAAATTCGTTTGCCCATCTAGCAATAACTCAACTGCTTTTACACCTAACCTACTTGCTAAAACTCTATCGAAACACGTTGGCGCCCCGCCTCTTTGCATGTGTCCTAAAACGGAAACCCTTACTTCATATTCTGGTAAGTTTTTTTCTACATAACCTGCCAATTCAAAAACATTTTTACCTGTTTTATCTCCTTCAGAAACCACTACAATACTTGACGACTTTCCTGTACGTCTACTTTTCTTTAAAGACTCTAACATCCTTTCCAATCCTAAATCTTCTTCTGGAATTAAAATTTCTTCTGCTCCTGCTCCGACTCCGGCATTTAAAGCTATAAAACCTGCATCTCTTCCCATCACCTCAACAAAGAAAAGTCGGTTGTGTGATGATGCCGTATCTCTAATTTTATCTATTGCTTCAACTGCGGTATTTAATGCAGTATCGTAGCCTATGGTATGCGTTGTTCCATAGATATCATTGTCTATCGTTCCTGGAATTCCTATTACTGGGAAGTTAAATTCTTTATTAAAAACAACTCCTCCTGTAAAAGAACCATCACCTCCTATAACAACTAAAGCATCAACATTGTTCTCTTTTAAACTTTCGTAGGCTTTTTTTCGGCCTTCTTTTGTCATAAACTCTTTAGATCGTGCGGTTTTAAGTATAGTACCTCCTTTATTAATGATATTATTTACACTTCTCGCTGTAAACGGCACCAAATCCCCTTCTATTAAACCTTGATACCCTCTATAGATTCCCATACACTCAGTACGATAATATGCACAAGTCCTTACAACCGATCTGATTGCGGCGTTCATTCCAGGAGAATCTCCTCCAGAAGTCATCACTGCTATTTTTTTTATTTTTCCCATAAGACGAACATCAAATTTAATGCTTTTAAGTCATTTTATATATAAATATACAAAATCATTTTTCATTTCAATTGAAATTTAACGTATCATAATATTTAACTACATTTAGCTTTTTTAAATAAAAACTACATGACATTAACCGCGCTAGATTATTCTATTATCATCGGATTTTTTATACTCTCCTTAATTATAGGTCTTTGGGCTTCTAAATCTGCAGGTAAAAGCAGTACTGAATTCTTTTTATCGGGTAGAAATATGCCTTGGTGGTTGTTAGGTGTTTCGATGGTTGCTACTACATTTGCAGCCGACACTCCTGGATTGGTAACCGAATTGGTGCGTAAAAACGGCGTTTCAGGAAACTGGGTTTGGTGGGCAATGTTACTTACTGGTATGCTTACTGTTTTCTTTTATGCAAAACTTTGGCGCAAATCTGGAATTAGTACTGATTTAGAGTTTTATGAATTACGCTATTCTGGTAAAATGGCAGGATTTTTAAGAGGATTTAGAGCCATTTATTTGGGCGTTATTTTTAATATTATTACCATGGCTGGAGTCTGTTTGGCAGGCGCAAAAATCGCCAATATCTTATTAGGTATCTCACAAGCTGAAATACTGTTATACTCGTCTATTATTGTTGTCATTTATTCTTCTTTAGGTGGATTAAAAGGCGTTTTACTTACCGATTTTGTTCAGTTTATAATTGCGATGATTGGTTCGGTTTGGGCCACTATTTACATCATCAACTTACCTGAAATAAACGGCTTATCTAATTTACTAAGTCACCCTAACGTGAGTGATAAGCTAGCCATGCTTCCTGATTTTTCGAATACAGAATCCTTAATCACTTTATTTTTAATTCCGTTTGCGGTGCAATGGTGGAGTACTTGGTATCCTGGCGCAGAACCTGGTGGTGGTGGTTATATTGCGCAACGAATGCTTGCTGCTAAAGATGAAAAAAATGCTACTTGGGCAACTTTGTTTTTCAATTTTGCACATTATGCATTACGCCCTTGGCCTTGGATTATTGTTGGATTGGCTTCTTTGGTGATTTTCCCAAGTTTAGAAAGTATGAATCAAGCATTTCCTAGCTTATCTCCTGAAATGCAAGGGCACGATGTTGGTTATGCTGCAATGATGACTTATTTGCCTGCCGGATTGTTAGGAATTGTATTAACCTCGTTAATTGCTGCTTTTATGAGCACCATTTCAACTCAATTAAACTGGGGAAGCTCGTATTTAGTAAACGATTTTTATAGTCGTTTCATCAACAAAAGTGCTTCTGAAAAACAAAAAGTAGTCGTCGGTAGAATATCAACTGTTTTACTAATGCTGTCTGCTGCGCTATTTTCTTTTTACCTACAATCTGCTAAAGACGTTTTTGATTTATTATTACAAATCGGAGCCGGAACAGGCTTATTATTTATTTTACGTTGGTTTTGGAGTAGAATAAATCCGTATAGTGAAATTGCTGCAATGGCTATTTCTTTTGTTATTGCTGTATTCTTTTTTATCAACGGAAAAATGGAAAATCCTTTTATCGAAATCGCTAGTTATTGGCAATTGATAATTGGCGTTGTTATTACAACTATCGGATGGATTTTAGTAACTCTTTTAACACAACCTAGTGATGCGAAAACCATTCATAAATTTGAAGCCTTAATTTTCGATGGAGAAGATAAATTTAAAAATATAGGTATAAAAATAGTAGGATTTATAACAGGTACTATTGGTGTATATAGCTTCTTATTTGCCACTGGTAATTGGATTTACGGCAACACCCTATTAGCTGCTGGTTTATCTGTACTCACCTTAGTATGTGTTTATATTTTAACAAAAATTTGGAAACGTATTTCTTAGAAAGTAAAAACCCTTAAAATAAATTTATTTTAAGGGTTTTTTATCATTTAATAGCCTTCTTGTAACTCAATAATATTTGTTGAATGTGTTTATTCTCATAAACCGAAGGATACAATTCTTTTATAATTGAATGATATTTATAATCGATCGCTAGTCCATTTTTTAAATGTGTTAAACTATAATCTTCTTTATCAAGAATCATAAATAAACCACATAATCGATATTCTATCTCAGCAAATTCTTTGTGTATTTTTTTCGCTTTGATTACTATTTTTAAGGCATCTTCAAAACTGCCTAAAAACAATAAGATATCAGCTAATCCAGTATAAATTTCTAACTCTTGGTTTCCTAGATCAATACACGTGTAAAAAGATTTTACAGCTTCTTCGTAAAAATTAAGCTTTAAATTGATATCTCCTGACATTTTCCAATAAAGCGCATTTATATCATCTATTTCTATTGCCTTATTTACATAATACAAAGCTTTCTGAAAGTTGTTATCGTTATAATAAGCACTTGCTAATAACATCCAAGCTTTATCTAGTAAAGGATCTTCATGAACTGCTTTCTTATAAAAATGAATTGCGGTCTGAATATTTTCTAATTTATCATAGCACTTTCCTATTCTTATGTAAGCAAAAGCGGTAGGATCATCTAACTCCAACGTTATTAAATAATTATTTATAGCCTCTTCATAGTTATTTAACTCTTCTAAGGTTTTTGCTTTTTCTAAGTATCCACCAATAAAACTTTCATCAATTAATACAGAGTAATCAAAAGAAGTCAGCGCCTCTTTATGCATTCCTAATTCAGAATACTGCTTTCCTAATTGATGCCAAGCAATTTCACAATACGGATTTTTATCTACGTAATCGTTTAAAAACTCTATTGCTTCTACATTTTTTTCTTGCATATCAAAACAATACACAATATTGTATAACGATGAATAATCTTCATAATCATCCTCAACACACTTCTCAAAATTTACACGTGCGTTTTCAAAATCATCTAAATACAGATATTCCATTCCTAGCATCGACCAAATATCGGCAGGATCTTCTATGAAATCTAAAGAATCTTTCAATACAATGATAGCCTCAAGGTGTTTCTTCTTTTTAGATAAAATTAATGCTTTTTGAATAAAAACCTCATCGTTATGAGGCTCAACAGCTTCTATAGCACGAAGCATTTTGGTAGCCTCTTCTAATTCATTTTCGAAAACTAGAATTTCTACCTTCATTAATTTTAATTGAATAGAGGTAGGATGTTGCTCTAAACTTAATTGCACCGCTTTTTTAGCCAAAGAATGTTTGGCTATATTTAAATAATGTTCGATGATCGCCTCAAACTCAACAGCGTCAAAAAAATACACATCGTTAGTTTTCAACATAGATTCAAATTTCAATATCGACATAAACTACATATTTGAATGTATATAAATGTACTACAAGAACAGTGCCTATTTACGATTAACTGTTTTTGTTTTCAACAATTTAATTAACAATATGCTGCTCTTTTTAGTTATTCAGTTTTCTTATTTGAAAGAACCATTTTTTTTTCTATATTTGGAAGTATGAAAGTTTTACAAAAAAACTCGCATCTAATTATAAATAAAAAATCATGAGTAAATTTGACGAAAAAGTAGCATTGTATAAAAAATTTATGGATGATAGAAATCTTCCTTCTAACCTTGATTTATTAAAAGCAGTAACCAAAGGCTTAGGTCCTTCAATTTATAAAAAAGATGCTGAAACGGTATCTGGTACTGATGTAAAAGAATTAGAAACTGTTAAGAAAAACTTCTTAATGAAAAAATTAGGTTTGCCTGATGGCCCTGAATTGGATAAGGCTATTAACGAAGTTGTAGAAAAAATAGGAAAGTCTGAAAGAAATAAATACCGTGCTGTATTTTACTACATGTTAGCTAAGAAATTTGGTAAAGAATCTGTTTACGGAATGTAAAAAATACATTTTTTATAAAAAAAAGTCCTGTATTGATTTTAATACAGGACTTTTTCTATTTTAGCCATCAACAAACAAACTATATTTATGTCGCAGTTTATTAGTGTTTTTGATATGCTGAAAATTGGCGTTGGCCCTTCAAGCTCCCACACTTTGGGCCCTTGGAGAGCAGCTCAAGAATGGATTGAAAAATTAAAAAAAACACATCTTTTTAATACCGTTGATGGTATTAAAATAGATTTATATGGCTCTTTGTCTTTAACAGGAAAAGGTCACGCAACTGATTTAGCCATTTTATTAGGCTTAAGTGGTACAGATCCTGAGTATGTACCTGTTGAAAATATCGATACTATTATTCAGAAAATAAAAGAAACAACAAGCTTACATTTTAATGCAGAAAAGAACATTGTTTTCTCTATTGAAAACATCGTTTTTAATAAAGATTTTTTACCGTTTCACTCTAACGGACTAACCTTTAAAGCATTCTCTAAAGGTAAAGAAATCTCAAGTGAGACTTATTATTCAATCGGTGGAGGTTTTGTTATTCAGGAAGAAATAGATGCACCTTCAGATACCGAAATAAACAAGAAAAATTTTCCGTTCCCAATAAATAGAGCTACAGAATTAGAAGCGTATTGTGACACACAACAAAAAAATATTTCTGACATTGTTTACCAAAATGAATTAGTCTTAAAATCTTCTACTGAAATTGATACTGAATTAAAACGTATCTGGGAGACGATGTTAGAATGTATGTATATTGGCTGCCATACAGAAGGAATTTTACCTGGCGGATTAAATGTAAAACGCAGAGCATTTGGCACACATACAAAATTAATTAAAGATGCCGAGTACACGAACGAGCAAGAATGGATTACTGCTATTAGAAGTACTGAGGTAAAGTTTCGTGAAATATTAAAATGGGTAAGCTGTTTGGCTTTATCCGTTAATGAAGTAAATGCTGCTTTAGGTAGAGTTGTAACCGCTCCTACAAACGGAAGCGCAGGTGTTATTCCTGCAGTTTTAATGTATTATTTAGTGATTGAAAATCACGAAGCTGATTTTGAACATATTAAAAAATTCTTATTAGTAGCTGGTGAAATAGGAAGTATTTTTAAGAAGAACGCAACAATATCAGCTGCAATGGGCGGTTGTCAGGCAGAAATTGGTGTTTCATCGGCAATGGCCGCTGCTGCGCTAACAGAGCTTTTAGGAGGAACACCAGGACAATGCTTGGTTGCTGCCGAAATAGCCATGGAACATCATTTAGGTTTAACTTGCGATCCTATTGGTGGCTTGGTTCAAATACCTTGTATAGAACGCAATGCTATGGGAGCGATTAAGGCGATTAATGCTGCTGAGTTAGCATTAGAAACAAACCCTAAAGAATCTTTAGTTCCTTTAGACAAAGTAATTGATACGATGTGGGAAACTGCAAAAGACATGCACCGTAATTATAAAGAAACTTCAGAAGGTGGTTTGGCTGTTACGGTTGGTTTAGCTGCTTGTTAAACTACTTTACTTCAATAGGTTTTCCTAAAAATTTAGGCTGCACATTTAGTACGATATCAACAAAAACTTTAACCCTTGCTAAATACTCTCGTAAATGAACTTTAAATCCGTATTTACGAGAAACACCTTTGGCATTAAAACCGATTGCTTTAATACCAAAGTAATTTGCTAAATAGATAGCCCTTTCATTATGGAATTGCTGCGACACAACAGTTACAGAAGTTTGGCCGAATATTTCTTTTACACGCACCACAGAATCTAGCGTTCTAAAACCCGCGTAATCTAAAAAAATTTTATCTTCAGGAATCCCGGCTTTTATTAAATCGTTTTTAAACCTAGACGGTTCATTGTATTCCTTTGTACCGTTATCTCCACTAACGATTATATATTCTATTTTACGTGACTTGTATAATTCTACTGCCGCATCTATTCTGTACTTATAATACAAATTTACTTGTCCACTTACTAAATATTTACTTGTACCTAAAACCAAACCTACTTTGTTTTCGGGTATTTCATTTACACTTGTATATATTTTATCTGCTGCTTTTTTTTCAACTAAAAAATTACATAAGTAAATAACAAGCAATACTAAGAAAGTTAGCACGCCACATAATTTTATCAGCTTAATTATTACTTTTCTCATTTTATCTAGTGAAAAATAATTCATTTTTAGTAGACATTTCTTCAGAAAACCTGTAATTATCAACATCAAAACCTTTTAACGCTTCTATTGTTTTTACATCATTTTCAATAATATAACGCACCATTAAGCCTCGTGCTTTTTTAGCATAGGTCATAATCGTTTTATACTCTCCGTTTTTAAGATCTTTAAAAACAGGCGTTATCATGGGCACTTTTAAAACTTTTTTTGGCAAAGCTTTAAAATACTCTGTACTTGCTAAATTAATTAATAACTCGTTATCTTTTAATTCGGCATTTAAAGAATCTGCCAAATCAGTATTCCAGAATTGATATAGATTTTCTGTTCTTCCTATTTTTAACTTGGTACCCATTTCTAAACGATACGGCTGAATTAAATCCAATGGTCTTAACAATCCGTATAAACCAGATAAAATTCGAAGTCTGTCTTGCAAAATCGGTAATTTATCTTCAGAAAGCGTTGTTACCTCAATACCTCTAAAAACTTCACCCGTAAAAGAATAAATGGCTTGTTTTGAATTTTCAATTTCAAACGGTGTTTGCCAATCTTGATTTCTATCATAATTTAAACTTGCCAAGTCATCAGAAATCTTCATTAAATCACTCAACTTTTTTCGAGAAAGTGTTTTTAATTTATTGTTTAATTTTTTTGATTGTTCTAAAAATCGTGGCTGTGTATATACATCGGTATTCGCTTTGTTTTCAAAATCTAAGGACTTTGCCGGAGATATAATTATTTTCATTCAACTAGTATTTTATGTAAAAATAAGGAGCTCTTTTAAAATTGCTGCTTAATTATAGTAATTTAAATCAATCACAGTATCAAAATATATAATACGCTTTTATATTGTTAATCCGTCATATGCTAAAAACACATTTTCTGGCAGCTCTTTTTCCACCTCTTCATGCAAGCCTAACAACTCACTAATATGCGTTAAATATGCTTTCTTCGGATTTAATTCTGCTATAAAAGCCAATGCTTCCTCTAAATTAAAATGTGTTGCATGAGGCTCTTTACGAAGTCCTGTTACAATTAGCACATCTAAATTAGCTAATTTCTTTTTTTCTGCTTCGGATATTGTTTTAATATCTGTAAGATACGCTATATCATTAAAGCGATACCCTAAAATTGGCAATCGGCCGTGCAATAATTCAACGGGCGTAACTTTCACATCCTCTAAAAAAAAACTTTGGTGATGAGAAATAATATTAGAAGCTACTTTTGGCGCACTAGGATACCTGTTTTCAGTAGCAAAAATATAATCGTATCTCTTTTCAAGCACCGCTAAAACCCTTTCTGATGTATAAATAGGCACAGCTCCTATTTGAAAACAATACGGTCTTATTTCATCTAAACCAGCAATATGATCGGCATGCTCATGGGTAAATAAAATTCCGTTTATCGACTCCACATTTTCACGTATCATTTGCTGACGAAAATCAGGTCCACAATCAATCACATAATTTATAGCATCCCAAGAAATTATAATTGAAGAACGCAATCGCTTGTCTTTCGAGTCTTTAGACAATGCTACAGGATGCTTACTTGTAATCATTGGAACGCCTGTAGAAGTTCCTGTACCTAAAAAAGTTACTTTTAATTGCTTTTTTTTATCTCTCATTACCACAAAAATACAATAAAAATTATCTGATAAGTCCTATTTTCAGTACATTTGTTATACGTAACAAAAAACAATAAAATGGCAATTACGCTTAAAGGAGATCAAAAAATAAGCACGGTACCTACGACTGACAGCAAAGCTTTAAAAATCAATTTAAATGCTCATATTTATGGAACATTTGCTGAAATTGGTGCTGGTCAAGAAACCGTTCGTAATTTTTTTAGAGCTGGTGGGGCTTCGGGTACAATTGCAAAAGCAATGAGTGCTTATGACAAAGATTTTTCTGATGCAATTTATGGCGTAGAAAATGACAATCGTTATGTTACCGAAAAAAGATTAAAAAAGATGTTAAGACATGAAATGGACTTAATTGAAGAACGTCTTGACCGTCAGAAGCATCCTGAAAAATTATTTTTTAGTTACGCAAATACCGTTGCAACCATTAACTTTTCTAAAAAGTTTAAAGGTCATGGCTGGATTGGTATTCGTTTTCAATTAGATCCGCTTGAAGATTATAACGAAATCATCTTACACCTTCGTTTTAAAGAAACTGATGCCCGCCAACAACAAGAAACATTAGGTGTTTTAGGTGTTAATTTAGTTTACGGAGCTTATTATTTAAATGACAGCCCTAAAGAACTATTAAAATCTTTCTACGACAATATTGATAGCGATCGGTTAGAGATTGACATGGTTAATTTCTCTGGCCCTCGTTTTATGTATGTTGATAACCGTTTAATGAGTTTACAGTTAGTGAAAAACGGCATGACAAACGCCGTAATGTTTGGTCCTGATGGAAACAACTTACTACCTGCTCAAGTATTGTACAAAAAGAATATTTTAGCGCTTCGCGGAAGCTATCGCCCTGTTACGAAAGTAAATATGGATATGTTTGAGCGCTCTAAAGAATTATTCTTAGCAGAAAAAAAGGTGAATCCAGAAAAAACACAAGTTATTTTCGAAATCACTTTAAGCAACCTCCGTGCTGAAGGAGAAATTAACGAACGTGATTTCTTAGACAGGGCCGAACTGCTTTGTGCACTTGGCCAGAATGTAATGATTACCAATTACCAAGAGTATTTTAGATTGGTAGACTACTTTAGTGAGTTTACGAAAGAAAGAATGGGATTGGCTATGGGCGTTAATAATCTTATTCAAATTTTTGATGAAAAATATTATCGCGACCTAAGTGGTGGTATTTTAGAAGCATTTGGTAAACTTTTCTACCGAGATCTAAAAGTATACATGTACCCATATAAAGATGAAGAAACGAACGAGTTTATTACCAGTGATAATTTAAAGGTGCACCCAAGAATGAAAGAACTTTACAAGTTCTTTAAAAACAATGGTAGACTTATTGATATTGAAAATATTGACGAGGAAAGCTTACATATTTTCTCTCGAAAAGTGTTAAGAATGATTAAAGAAAATGAGGAAGGATGGGAAAAAATGTTACCAGCAGGAGTTTCTGAAACCATCAAAGAAAAACGCTTATTTGGTTGTTCTAGAAAGCGATCATAAATAATTTAATTTTCTTTTAAACCTTTTAGTGTCTTTAAAGTCTAACTATTAAACAACTTTAGTTGACCGACGAACTTACACTTATAGCAGCGCTACAGAATTCTAAAACAAAAGAAGTAGCCTTTAAACAAATACTATCGCTTTACAAAGAGCGATTGTATTGGCATATACGAAAGATTGTTGTTTCACATGATGATGCTGATGATGTTTTACAAAATACATTTATCAAAATTTTTAAAAATATTGATACTTTTAAAAACGACAGTAAACTTTATTCTTGGATGTATAGAATTGCAACCAACGAGTCTATAACCTTTATTAATAAAAGAGCTAAAGAGAAAAATGTTGACATTGCTGATTACCAACAACAATTAGTTTCTAATTTAGATAGCGACCATTGGTTTACAGGAGATGAAATTCAACTTATTTTACAGCAAGCAATTGCTACTTTACCTCAAAAACAACAACTCGTTTTTAATATGAAGTATTTCGATGAAATGAAATACACTCAGATTTCCGAAATATTAGAAACTTCTGTTGGAGCCTTAAAAGCATCCTATCACATTGCTGTGAAAAAAATAGCACAATTTATTAAAAACCATAATTAAACCTTTCACAAAAAATACAGTCTTAGAAGAGAGATGGATAAAGATTTAAAAAATAACATAGATTTCATAAATAATAAGACAGGTAAGAAAACTGGATTTTCATTACCTGAAAATTATTTTGAAGAAATGGAGTCTACTTTCTTTTCTTCAGAAACTACGGTAGCTGTATCTAAAGAAAACACTTTTAAAACTCCTGCCAATTACTTTGATACGGTTGAAGAAAATATTTTAACAAATCTTAAAGCAGCACCTAAAGAAGTAAAAGTTATTTCTTTGTACAAAAGAGTACTCGACTTTATTCCTATTGCAGCAGCAGCATCTGTTTTATTGTTTATCGGTTTAAATTACCTTACATATAGTAGTAAAGATAATTTTAACACTATAACACAAGCAGATATAGCTTCTTGGTATGAAAACGGGTATGGAGATACCGACACTAATGAATTGGCAATTGTTTTAGAATCTTCTGATTTTGAAGATAATATTTTACCTTCAATTGCTACTGAAAATTTAGAAGATTACCTAAACACCATTGATAGTTCTACCCTTATAAATGAAATTCAATAAAAATGAAACAACACATATTCACCTTAGTATTCGTATTATTCTTAGGTCTTTTATCTAACCAAGCACAGTCAAAAAAAGGAAGTACAGAAAAAATACGTACGTATAAGATTGCCTACTTAACAGAAAAATTAAATTTAACAGTGGCTGAAGCTCAAAAATTTTGGCCTATTTACAATAAATACGACAAAAAGAAAATGGAGCTTCACAGAGAGAAGCGTTTTAATATTAAAAACAGGATACTTAAAAACGGAGGAATTGATGATTTATCTGAAAAAGATTCTAAAGAAATTTTAGAAAAATTTCAATCTATAAACAAACAAGAATATGAAATGAAAATATCTTTTCATTCGAAGGTTTCAAAGATATTATCATTTAAAAAAATACTTACACTACAAATTTCTGAACACGAGTTTAACCGTAAGCTCATGCAAAAATATAGAACAAAAAGAAATAAGAACAAAAAAGAAGCTAATTAGCTTCTTTTTTGTTCTTATTTCTTTACAAGTGCCAAACAAACATATAAATCTGGTTTGTTTGCTGTAAATTGTTTTAACCATATTGTTAGTTCCTCTACTTCATAAGGCAGTAACCTATTTAATGCTTTTTCTAATTCTCTACAAAATAAATCTGTATTGAAACTCACTTTCTTTAATACAGTCTTAGTGTACTCGTACATTGCTCTTGCCATGTTGCTTAAGGGGGAATTAATTGTTAATATTACTGAACGTAATTTACGAAAAAAAATCCCTTTGTTCATGTTAAATTTTTGCAAAAAAAATCCGACCCTTTATAAAGAGTCGGATTTAAACATTTAACTTACAGCTTATTATAAGTTATTTACCTTTTCGATTAAAGCATTTGCTTTCTCCTCTAATTCAGTACTTATTGCTTTAAAATGTGCTTTTTTATCTTCAACTTTCTTAGCATTTATCTTTGCTATTAAACCATCGTAAGTTTCAAAAACCTCATCAACAAGCGCTTCTGATTTTTCTTGATCTACCTCTGGGTTTAATTGCGCAGATAATCTACAGATATCAATAATATCTCCTAAAGTATAATCGATATCTTTTTTTAAGTTTTTAATACTTGCCATAATTATTATTTTTTTGCAAAATTAATCGATTTTATCTAATTCAGCCTGAAATTTATCAAAAAATTGTCCTACGTGGTATCCGTCTACTAAAGCATGGTTTACATTCACTGCTACGGGCATCTTTTTCTTATTATTTTCTAACTTTATTTTTCCGAAAGCAACTTGCGGAATACTATCGTTTTTGTTACCCGAACTTGGTTCTTTATGACTGGTAAAGGAAACCCAAGGCACAGCCGAACAATGTATACAACCTAAGGAATATTTTTCAGGAAACAAATCGGTTGAATTCACAATGCGTTCTTTTTCTTTTTGAAAATTTGCGTTAAACACTTCAAAATCATCTGAAAAATCTATGTATGAAAACCCGAAAGTATGATCGGATCTTGCAATGGTTGCCGATGCATTTATTACTTCATAAATAGCAATTTTATCTTCTTCTATTCTATATTTAAAGTTTTCTACGGCATTAATAGCCTTCATACACGCGTGTAAATAGCGCGCAAAAAACGATTGTTTTCTTTCTTTTGCTACGTTATAACATTTAGAAACATCTACCTCTGCGACAATACCGAATGTTGGATCTGCTAATGTTCTAAAATGTTTAAAGTGCTGCTTTCTATTCCAGTTTTCTATATCTAAATACTTCATTTATAAAAAAGTTAATACTTCTGTAATTTTAGCAACTGTTTTATAACTGTCTGACTTTTGTTCATTACTTACCTCTTCGTGTGCCCAAGTAGTATGAAAAGGAACATGCACTGCAGAAGCACCTAATTCGACTAACGGTAAAACATCTGATTTTAATGAATTACCAATCATTAATAATTCAGACGGGTTGATATCTAAATGCTGTATCAACCTAAAATAATCCTTTTCCTTTTTATCGCTCATCACCTCTGTATGGTGAAAGTATTTTGAAATCCCTGATTTTTCTAGCTTCCTTTCCTGATCTAACAAATCGCCTTTTGTGGCAACAATTAATTTGTACTTGCCTTGTAATTTTTGCAACACCTCTTCTACCCCTTCTAATAAATCGATGGGTTGCTCGAGCATTTCTTTACCAATCTCTAAAATTCTATCGATGGTTTTTGGATTGATTTTATAGTTGGATACTTCCAACGCACATTCTACCATCGAAAGCACAAAACCTTTTACACCATAACCGTAAATTTTCAGATTGTCGATTTCTTTTTTATACAATTCTTGGTGAATCTTATTTTCAGTTTCATAACCAGACAACAACTTTGCAAACTCATTCTCTGCTTCTCTAAAATAAGTTTCGTTTACCCACAAAGTATCATCCGCATCAAAAGCAATTACTTTTATATTATTCATTTGCTAATTGTTTAATTGGTAATATTTAGATTAATATCTTTAAATAACCAGTGCTTTAAGACTGTTAAAAATCATTGTAAACACATTTTTCATACACCTCAAAGATACATATTTATACAACTTCTTACCTTTTACTTGCAGTCGCTTCTTAATTATTAAACATTAATATTTTCTTTTTTTTATTGTTTTGTAAAAACTTTTGCTATTTTTGATTCCTCATGAAAGTACTTTTAAACATTTATCGCTTTATTTTAAACACTATCAACATGATGATGTATAAAACTTGTATGCGCAAACAATATGTGCCTATTAAAAAAAGTACTTTAGAGAACAGCTTTAAACAACGGTTTTAAAAACCTACATTTAATACAAACTACAAAAGGTGCTTTTTTATAAAAAAGCACCTTTTTTTATTTACCACTATTTAAACTATACCCATGATGAAAACAGTAAAAAACACCCAACGAATTAACATGTATTTAAACCGCATAATGTATTCAGTTAAAAACACTTTTTTTAGAAAATCGAATTTCCCACCAATAAACTCCTTACACCATGCAAACTTATAACCTACCAAAAAATCACAATTTTCAATTTATTGTTAACAAAAAACAAGTTAACAAAAACAAAACACTAAAAACGTCAATTTTATATCATAAAATTGAAACTACCGTAACTTCATCTCTTAACGTTTATAAACCTGCATCTAGTATCAGCTTTAAAAGTATCACATTTGACTTTATAGAAAACGCTTTTCTAAACGATAAACTTATTATTCATAATTATATTAAAAAACTGAGTGACACCGAGGTTTTTTTACACATTACAGTATCTAAAAAAGCGGAAAAAGAGCACAATATTATCTGCAAAGCTGTATTTGGTTACAACTTTTTAAATGTGTCTTAAATTTGAGATTGGTTACAGACTCAAAATGAATTTTGAGTCTGTTTTATTTTATATAAACTTCTAAAAGTTTGGTGTTTTGAGCTAATATATTAACTTTTTTAATACAAGCAGGCACTAAAATAGTTTCTCCTATTTGTAACTTTTCATGTTGATTTTCATATTCGAAAATCGCAGTTCCTTCTACACACATATAAATTACAAAACTATCTTTATCTTCATGATTTACAGTGTGTTTTTTTGTTAAGTGCAAAAAATTTGTTGTAAAATATTTACAATCCACAATGTTTGATGGTTTATTTTTTTTCTTAAGATACTCTGCTTTATAATTCGATTTTGCCGAATAATCTATAGCATCTAAAGCTAAATCTAAGTGCAAGTCTCGCTGTTTCCCATTGGCATCTTTTCTGTTCCAATCAGAGATACGATACGTAACGTCGGATGTTTCTTGAATTTCAGCTAACAAAACACCTTTCCCTATGGCATGTACTCTACCTGCAGGCACTAAAAAAGTATCCCCTTTTTTCACAAAATCTACATTTAGCAATGCTGTTTCATTCCCTGCTTCTATCGTTTTTACAAAAGAATTCTTATCAGCTTCTTCAGAAAAACCAACTATAATTTTTGCACTTTTATCGGCATTTATAACATACCACATTTCGGTTTTACCCAAAGAATTGTGTCTTTTTTGTGCTAAAATATCGTTAGGATGTACCTGTAAACTTAATTTTTTCTTGGCATCTATAAACTTGATCAAGAGCGGGAATTTATTTTGAAAGATGCTATACACTTTATCGCCTAAAACATCATGTTTAAATTCTTTTATCAATTCATTTAAACCTCTTCCTTTTAGATGACCATTACTAACGATAGAAATATCGTTTTCTACATCAGAAATTTCCCAACTCTCACCAACATCTTTGCTATCCGTTTTTTTATTGAGTAGCGTGTGCAATTTTTCTCCTCCCCAAATTTTGGACTTTAAAATAGGTTCGAATCGTAATAATTGACTTATCATAATTAGTTACCGCTATAGGTTACAAAGTTTCTTGGGGTTTCATATAACGTAATTTCTAAGTCTAATTTTTCAGGAATACTTACACGTAATTTGTTAAATATTACTACCGATATATTTTCGGCTGTCGGAATTATTTCTTTAAACTCTGGTACTTCTATATTCAAATTTTTGTGATCAAAAGCATCTTCTACTTCCTTCTTTATCAATTCTCGTAATATACCTAAATCATACACATAGCCCGTATCTGCATCTATTTCGCCTGTTAACGAAACAATTAATTCGTAATTATGACCGTGATAATTAGGATTGCTACATTTTCCGAAAACTTGCAGGTTTTTTTCATCAGACCATTTTGGGTTAAATAATCTATGTGCTGCATTAAAATGCGCTTTTCTATGTACTGTTACTCTAGGCATTTTTTAAGGCTTCGTAAGATTCTTTAAATATAATTTTAAACCAAACGGTATATATTTCCGGTTTACTTTCAATATCTTTTTTTACAGCTTCTAAAGTCATCCATTTATAAGATGCCACCTCTTCAGGGTTTATATTTGGCTCTCCGTTAAAATCTCCAACCATTACATGATCCAATTCATGCTCTGTTAATCCGTTATCAAAAGGCGCTTTGTAAATAAAAGAAAACACTTCTTTCAACTCACAAACAAATCCCATTTCTTCCTGCAATCGGCGTTTTCCTGCCGCTAAATTTGTTTCTCCTTCTCTTTGATGTGAACAGCAAGTATTTGTCCATAATAACGGAGAATGGTATTTCTCTGCTGCGCGTTGCTGCAACATCAATTCCTTCTTATCGTTAAAAACAAAAACTGAAAATGCCCTGTGTAATAATGCTTTTTCATGAGCTTCAATTTTTTCCATCAACCCTATTTGATTGTCTTGCTCGTCTACTAATATTACTTGTTCTTTCATCTATTTAATTTACGAAAAACAAACTTACAAAAATGATATCAGTTCAACAATTAAACCTTTGAACAGTTAAGCATTAAACCTTATCTTTGCAGCCTTAAAATTTATAGATGAGTTTTTTAAAAGAAATACAAAAACGACGTACGTTCGGAATTATATCACACCCTGATGCAGGTAAAACTACTTTAACTGAAAAGTTATTATTATTTGGTGGTGCTATTCAGGAAGCTGGAGCTGTTAAAAACAACAAAATAAAAAAGGGAGCAACTTCCGATTTTATGGAGATTGAGCGTCAGCGTGGAATTTCAGTTGCTACTTCGGTATTGGCTTTTATTTATAAAGACAAAAAAATAAACATTTTAGATACGCCTGGTCACAAGGATTTTGCAGAAGATACTTTTAGAACTTTAACCGCTGTAGATAGTGTTATTGTGGTAATTGATGTTGCAAAAGGTGTAGAACCTCAAACCGAGAAATTGGTAGAAGTTTGTCGTATGCGTAAAATACCAATGTTGGTATTCATTAATAAATTAGATCGTGAAGGTAAAGATGCGTTCGATTTATTAGATGAGGTAGAGCAAAAACTTGGTTTACGTGTTACACCGATGAGTTTCCCTATCGGAATGGGTTATGATTTTAAAGGAATTTACAATATTTGGGAAAAGAAATTAAATCTTTTTTCGGGTGATAATAAAACAAAAATTACAGAAGGACTTCAGTTCGATGATCTTTCAAATCCTAAGTTAGATGAAATTATTGGAAAAGCTGCTGCAGAAACTTTGCGAGAAGAATCTGAATTAGTATTCGAAGTATATCCTGAATTTAATCAGCAAGAATATTTAGCTGGCGATTTACAACCTGTTTTCTTTGGTTCAGCTTTAAATAATTTTGGTGTAAAAGAATTGTTAGATGCTTTTATTGAAATAGCACCGCAACCACAACCTAAAAAAGCTGAAGAGCGTTTAGTAGACTCTAAAGAAGAAAAATTAACAGGCTTTGTTTTTAAGATTCATGCAAACATGGATCCTAAACACAGAGACAGACTTGCTTTTATAAAAATTGTTTCAGGAACTTTTAAAAGAAACTCTCCGTATTTACACGTTCGTAACGGCAAGAAGATAAAGTTTTCTAGTCCGAATGCATTTTTCGCAGAGAAAAAACAAATTGTAGATGAATCTTTTCCTGGTGATATTGTTGGTGTACATGACACCGGTAACTTTAAAATTGGTGATACCTTAACCGAAGGAGAAGAATTAAACTTTAAAGGAATTCCGAGTTTCTCTCCAGAACATTTCCGTTATGTAAACAATGCCGACCCAATGAAATCTAAACAACTATACAAAGGTTTAGATCAATTAATGGATGAAGGTGTTGCGCAATTATTTACAATGGATATGAACGGACGTAAAATTGTAGGTACTGTTGGTGCTTTACAATACGAAGTTATTCAGTACCGTTTAGAGCATGAATATGGTGCAAAATGTACCTATGAAAATATTTCTGTACACAAAGCATGTTGGGTGCAAGCCGAAGATGAAAAAAACGATGAGTTTAAAGAATTTAAACGTGTTAAACAGCGTTATTTAGCAAAAGACAAACAAGGTAAATTGGTCTTTTTAGCAGATTCTTCTTTTACATTACAAATGACACAAAGTAAATACCCTACCGTTAAACTACATTTAACAAGTGAGTTTGAATAGGTAATAATTGGTTTTAAGCATTTATTGAACATGAATAATAAAAATTACAACGTCATTACGAGGAACGAAACAATCTTTTCATCTATTGAGAGATTACTTCGTTTTACTCGCAATGACGTTTTTTTATCTTTTATCTTTTGTCTTTTATTCTTCACCTTGTTTAGTCAAGAAAACCTATCAACCTTAAAAGGTAAAGAACTACAAACTAAAGTCCGTTTAAATTTTATTCCCGTTCAAATGCCTACGGATGCATTTCCTAATTTAAAACCAACCATGGGACTGGCAGGTTTACATTATCAAATACCAATTAACGATTGGTTGTATGGTGGTGCAGGTTTTCATTTTGCAACTACAGGAGACCAAGGTGGTTTATTTACATTAGGTGCCGAAATTGGTATAAACAAAAAAGTATATAAAAATTTATACATGGATGCTAACTTCCATTTTGGTGGTGGTGGTGGATACCGAAATTTGGTGAACGATGGCGGATTTATAAATCCGAATATAGGTTTACAATACAAAAAAAATAACTATTCGGTTGGTGTACAATACAGTCACTTAAATTTTTTATCAGGCGAAATAAAAAGTAATTCGGTTTCTGTTTTTGTTGAAATTCCGAGTGTATTGCGTTTTACTGATTATGATAAAGCACATCAAAAATTTGCTGCAACGAATCTTTCTTCTGATGATTTTTGGAGCAAGCCAGTAGTAAAAAACGTACAACAAGTTCGTTTCGATTTCTTTAAACCTTTCGGAAATTCCAAAAAGGACAAAGGAGACGTTTTAGATGAGTCATTATATGTAATCGGATTTGAATATCAGAAATACCTATCAGAAAACACCTTTTTATTCGCGCATACCGATGCTATATACAAAGGATTACGTGCTGGTTTTATGGATTTATTTTTTGGTGCTGGTTATCACCCCTATCAATCGAAATACATTAATATTTTCACAAAATTAGGAATTGGTGCTGCAGGTGGTCGTGTTGCTCCTGAAGGCGGCTTAATGATTTATCCATCTGCCGGAATCGATTTAAAACTCTCAAACAAATTAGCCATCAGTGGTCACGGAGGTTATTACCGTGCTGTTGCAGGTGATTTAGAAGCCTATACCGTAGGATTTGGTTTTAAATACTTCGGATTAAATGGCGGAACAACATCCGAAGGGAAAAAATATAACAAATTTTACACACAAGGTTTGCGCGTTGAAATTCAGAATCAATCGTATTTTGATGTTGCAAAAACCGATGATGTATTTGATGCTACAGCCATCGATTTACAATTGATTGGTTTAAAAGTAAATTTCGACCTTAACAAATGGTTGTATATTGCTGGTGAAGCAAGTTTTGCTTATGACGGACGCTCTGGTGGTTATGCACATGGATTGGTTGGAGGTGGAATATACTCGCCTCGATTTTTAAATACTAAAGTCCGTGGTTTTGCCGAACTTATGGCAGGAGCTGGTGGTGGTGCAGGTGTAGATACAGACGAGGGAATTATTGTGCGCCCCACCTTAGGTTTAAGTTATGATATTACAAATGGCGTTGCAATTATAGCTTCAGCTGGAAAATATTATTCGCCTTTCGGAAATGTAAAATCGACGAATATGAATATTGGTTTAAGTTTTAACTTAGCCACTTTATCCGTAAAAAATTAATTATATAGTATGCTTGCGCTAGGGATTGAAGTGACATCCTTTTATAAAGAATGCATAAAAGATATAACGGAAAGCCCGCTCGAGCGCCCAAATAAATTAAAGTTTAATTAGTAAATAATAGTAGAATGAATAACGGAATTTACGCAAAGTTCACAACGCCAAAAGGCGACATTTTAGTGAATTTAGAATACGAGAAAACTCCTGGAACTGTAGGTAACTTTGTTGCTTTAGCAGAAGGAAATTTAGAAAACGAAGCTAAACCACAAGGAACTCCATATTACAATGGCTTAAAGTTTCACCGTGTGATTTCTGATTTCATGATACAAGGTGGTTGTCCACAAGGTACAGGAACAGGAAACCCAGGTTATAAATTTGATGATGAATTTCATCCTGATTTAAAGCATGACGCTCCTGGTAAATTATCAATGGCAAATGCAGGACCAGGAACAAACGGTTCTCAGTTTTTTATTACACACACAGCAACCCCTCATTTAGATGGTAACCATACTGTTTTTGGAAGCGTTGTAGAAGGACAAGATGTTGTAGATGCTATTCAGCAAAACGACACAATGGATGTTGAAATTATTCGTGTAGGAGAAGCTGCTGAAAAATTTAACGCTGTTGAATCTTTTAGATCTTTTGAAGGATCTCGTGAAAAACGTGAGGTTGAAGAATTAGCAAAGCAAAAAGAATTGTTAGACTCTGTTGCAAAAGGTTATGACGAGACTCCGTCTGGATTACGTTACAAAATATTACAAAACGGAGAAGGGAAACAAGCTACCAAAGGCGCTAATGTATCTGTGCATTATAAAGGGCAGTTATTAGATGGTACTGTATTTGACTCTTCTTATAAGCGTAAGCAACCAATCGATTTTGCTATTGGTATGGGACAAGTTATTGCAGGATGGGATGAAGGAATTCAGTTATTAAAAGTTGGAGACAAAGCAAGATTTGTAATTCCGTCTAATTTAGCATACGGAAAAGCTGGTGCTGGAGGTGTAATTCCGCCAGATGCTACTTTAATTTTTGATGTAGAGTTGATGCATGTAAAGTAATTTACATTTCGATTAAAACATTGTAAAAACTCTCTATTGAAAAATAGGGAGTTTTTATTTACAGTAAACTAACCTTGCTAACATTAATTACATGATATGGTAAAACACAAATTACAATTGCTTAAAATGAAATAAAACTCAATTTTTCATCTTTACAGTGTAAGAAAAACTATCTGCAAAAATGAAAAAACTACTCTTCATAATTCTACTATTATTTTTCAATTTAATTAATTTTTACAGTCAATCTAAAGTATGTAAAGCTACGGAAGAGGATACGATTGATTTAAATGAAATTTCAATTAAAAAATGTGATATCAGTAAGAAAAAAGACACTAGGAAAATTACAAGAAAAAAAATTAGCAGCCGTCCTAGAAAAACTAAAAACACAACAAGTTACAAATCAAAAAACCTTTCTAGAGAAGTGTTGTTTACATTAGTAGAAGAAATTCCAATGTTTGAATCTTGCAAAAAAAGTACTAGAAAGAATAATATTAAATGTTTTAAAAGAAAAATTAACAAGCATTTTTCAAAAAATTTTTATGCAACGGAATTTGATAATGAAACTATTAAAGATAAGATTTTTATACAATTTAGTATAGATCTTTATGGTAATATTATTAATTCAAGAATAAAAAGTAAAAAAAACAACAAAGCACTACATAAAGAATTAAATAGAATATTACATAAATTACCTCGCTTTATCTCTGGTAAAGAAAAAGGTTTACCCGTTATTGTTACATATTCTTTTCCACTTAATTTAATATTAAATTAGGAAGATAGAAAAACAACTTTGTAAAAGTTAATAAAATTACAAACCGAAATAATACGGAATAAATATAGAACACTCGCTTTAAGCTTTTAACGTTAAATTAACATTATCTTAATCTAAAAAAGAATATTGAACTGACTAAATATAGCTATTTTCACACTTTATTAATTAACCCTTAACCAACCAACTATGAGATTCCCCTTCAATATAGTTATAGCCTTATTTATATCTGCTATGGCTATTTCACAAGAAAAATGTGAAACTCCTGACGAAGCAATCGAAGACCTTAACACTATTAGTATCACTAAATGCTCTATTGATGATGTTAAAAATGCATTAGAATCTGACGATGACAAACAAGTTTCTGTAAGACGGCATATTAGAAAATCGAAAAGTAATGTATCAATAGAAGCAAATAGCAAGATTAAGAAAATTAAGAATAATACAGTTTTACTTGAAAAATTAACTATTAAAAAAGACGTTGTTTCTTCTTTGAAGAGAATACCTTTTCATTTGGTTGAGCAAATACCTTTATTTTCTAAATGTAAAAATTCACCTTTACTTGAACAAGCTAAGTGTTTTGAAAAACAAATGATTAAACATGTTGTTGAAAACTTTAGTTATCCTGAAAGTGCTAAAGCTAAAAATATTGAAGGTAGAGTTATGGTACAATTTACTATTGACAAAGAAGGTAAAGTTGTAAACGTTAAAAAAAGAGGTCCTAAAGGAGGTGAACTTTTAGAAGAGGAAGCTGTAAGATTGATAAATAAATTGCCTAATTTTATTCCAGGTAAACATAATGGCAATTTAGTTAACGTGAAATATGCATTACCTATTACTTTTAAAACACCTAAAAAGGCATAATCAATTTACAAAAAAATTATTAAAAAATCCTGTTAGATACTATTCTAATGGGATTTTTCATCAAAAAAAACATTTTATATAGCTATATTTAAATAAGAATGTTCTTAATAAATAATTTAAAAAAGCTTTTAATAATATTAAAGCAAGAAACATTTATTAATAAAACCATAGTAACTAGCGCTTTAAATAAAAATTAAATTACAATAAATTTTATATTGTAATTTAATTTTTATACTTTTACAACTCAAACATGTTAACAAATCATGTTAACCCCTTAAATAGAGTGCGATTATGAAGAAATTCCCCTTACTAATAACTGCTATGCTTTTTTCTATAATTGCTGTTGCACAACAAGAAGTATGTGCTACGGCTGACGAAACTATAGCGGATCCTAATAGTATTACAAAATGTGCTATTGAAGAAACTAAAGATGGTGAAAAGAAGCAATTATCAATCGAAGTTTCTACAAGAAGACGTGTTGTACGTAAAAAAAATGAAGCTGTTTCTGCGATTGGAGGAAATGGTACTTCTCAAAAATTGGCTAATATTAAGAAAAACACTTTATTAGTTGGTAAACTCGAATTAGAAGATAATTCTGAAACTATTGAAAGAATTCCATTTAACCTTGTTGAAGAAATTCCTTTATTTTCAAAATGTAATAATGTTCCTTTAATGAAACAAGCTAAATGTTTTGAGACTCAAATGTCAAAACATATCATGAAAAATTTTAGATATCCACAAGATGCATTTGATGCTGGTATTCAGGGAAGAGTTTTAGTGCAGTTTACGATTGATGAACAAGGTAATGTTAGTACTATTCAGATGAGAGGACCTCAAAATGGTGAATCTCTAGAAAAAGAAGCTAGTCGAATTGTAAAGAACCTTCCTACATTTATACCAGGTAAGCATAACGGTAAAACCGTAAAAGTTAAATATGGTATACCTATTACTTTCAAACACCCTAATCCTAGAGCTGTTAAAACTCAAGTAGCGAAAAGGGTTGTTAAAAAACAAACATCTATTGTAAAAAAGGAAAAATTAATTACCGACTTCATTAAGTTTGATAAAGTACAGACTATTCCTTTATTTAAAACTTGTTTAAAGGTTACGGATACAGAAAAAGAAAATTGTTTTAATGAAAGAATGGTTAGCCATATTCAAAGAAACTTTAACTATCCTGCTGCAGCTGCTGAGCAAAATATAGAAGGTAAAGTATGGGTTCGTTTTATTATTGGAAAAGAAGGTGAAGTAAGTAATATAAGAATGAGAGGACCTAAAGGCGGTGAATTATTAGAGCAAGAAGCTAAGAGAATGGTTACTAAGCTATCTACTTTTGTCCCAGGTAAGCAAGATGGTAAATTAGCAAATGTAGAATACTACATCCCTATTAATTTTGCTTTGCAAGATGAATAAATTTTAAATAAGATACTATATCGTTCATATTTAGTAATAAAAAGAAAGCAGGACAACATATTATTGTCCTGCTTTCTTTTTATGTTTATATTATATACATAACTCAAATGTAATTTTGTAATAGTTTAAATACGGTACGGGATTAAGCAAAAAAACGTTACAAATGTTTGAATTGTAGTAAGATTTCTAATGGAGGAAAATAAACTTTTATACAACTAGCAGTCAAAAATGGATGCTCAGAAAGAACAAGCCAACGTAAACCAAATCTTTATCAACTAAAGATTGTCGTGATAGCACCTAAGAAAGTTATTTTTTAATGGACAAAATCTTATTAGAGAAAGAAATTTTGACTTAATGTTGTTAAAGTAGCATACAATAAAGAAAATATTCTTTGGTAATAAATCAAATCATAAACTAACACATTGTACATAAAAAGTATTAAAAATCTAAATTCTAAAGTTTTTGAGGTTGCTGCTATTGTTTTGTGATAGCAGAAAAGGATTAGTTGGAGCGTTTAATTCTTTAATTTTTGTCACGTTACTGCAATAAGAAGATATATATCTAAAAAAAACAAAAATGCATGCACCTATTGATTTGAAGATACATGTAGCTATGCTAAAAAACACTTATAAAGAATTATTTGAAGGCCGATTAAGGCTGTGTTTATTAAGTTTGGCAAGCTTTTTAAATCAGCGAATAATTAATATTGAAACAGGTAAAAGTAACTCTATTCATAAACGACTCAGAAATGAATATAGAAGCCTTACTACAAATATAACGTGGTTATTTAAATGGTATAATCATATCAAATTAAACATTCCAAATACAACTAACATGAATAATGGTCATTTCTCTGATTTTAAAAAAACTTAGAAATCATAATGGATTGACCAAAAAAAATAAGTTTTTAAAACCAAAAATAAACTGATAAAATCATCAGAAAAAGATCAACCTTTTTGTCTAATACGTCTATTATTAATAGTGTATTATATTTACTTAAAAACTAATAATTTCTTTATTGTAAATACCTCAATAAAGGCTATATACATGTAATTGATCTTTATAAATACATAATAGAATAGTATGTCAAAGTAAAAAACTCCCATTGTGGGAGTTTTTTAGGGGAAATTTAAAGGGGTACTACTTTAATTTTTGTAATCTATTTTAAAATCTTTTTTATCCGTTTCACAGTCTTCTTCTTTGCCTATAAGGCATTTATTAGAAGCAGGATCGGACTTACCTTTCTTTTTAAAGTTCTTTTTTAAGAAAAGTAAAAAATTATTCTTTTTTGTTATTCTTTTTTTAACTGCTAATTTTTCAGCTATTTGTCTTTCTTTTATTTTATCGGTTCCTTTAACTATATAAAAATAAGAACGCCTATTTTTTTGATGCTCTTCTTCTGTACATTTCTTTTTATTTGAATCGTTACATTTGTTTAATAATTGATCTTCTCCAAAACCAACTGCACTTATGACTCTATTTTTATCTATACCACGCGATACGATGTATTCCTTGGTTGATTTAGCCCTTTTATCCGACAAATTTCTATTATAATCACTAGGTCCTCGGCTATCAGTATGGGATTCAATTTTTATACTTACCTCCGGGTGATTTGTCATTACCATTACAATACTTTCTAGCTCATATTGCGCATCTTCTCTTATAATTTCCTTACCATAATCAAAGTATATAGGGTTTATAACAATTTGATCTCCTATGATTAGAGGTATTAAGTTTAAATCGATTTTATTAGCTTTTCCTTTAACTATCGAAACTCTCTTCTTATCTTTTGATCTATGATCTAGTTTACTTGCAAAAACAGTGTATGTATTATCACATAAAACTTCTTCAAAGAGATAACTACCATTGTTATTAGAAAACGTTTCTTTTATAACCTTTCCTTGATTATCTAATAGTTTTATTAATGCCCCGTCAATTGGAGTGTTATTAATTTTTTCGGTTACAACACCTGCTATAGATTCAGCACAAATTAAAGGTTCTGTATACATATAAAAACTATAAATATCATCATCTCCTTTACCACCTATCCTATTTGATGAGAAAAACCCTTTTTTACCTTTTTCATCTATATAAAAAGAAAAGTCATCTCTTTTACTGTTAAAAGGATGTCCTAAATTCTTGGCTTTTGAATATATAGAGTCATTTTCTATTTTAGATTGAAATATATCTAAAAGACCTAAACCTAAATGTCCGTTTGAAGAAAAATACAAGGTATTATCTAATCCTATATAAGGAAACATTTCTTTATCGGATGTATTTATGGTTTCACCCAAATTTACTGGAGTTCCATACTGATCATTTTCTAATATAGCAACTTTATATATATCTGTAGCTCCGTATCCTCCTGGCATAGTAGATACAAAATATAATGTTTTTTCATCAGCACTTAAAGCTGGATGACCAACAGAGAATTCTTCCCCATTAAATGGCAATTCTTTTACATTAATCCAATACCCATTTACAAAACTTGCTTTATATATTTTTAGATTTGAGGTATTCTTTTTATCCCTTCTAGCCTTTTTTCCGTTTGCATTATTCCTTGTAAAATAAATTGTTCTACCATCTTTCGTAAAAACAGGTGTAGATTCATGAAAGTCTGAGGTAATTGGAAACTCTAATAAACGAGGATTTACCAATGTTAAAACCGTATCTTTTTCGTTCTCTTCAAGTGATTTAATTTCCTCACTTGCCTTATATATATTTAAAAAAGGTTGATTATTCCATTTATAAATACGTTCATTTTTACCCCCTTTTGGAGCTGCTGAAGTATAATATACTTTACCATTTAGAAGAAATCCTCCAAAATCAGATAATTCTGTATTAATAGCTAAATTTCTAACTCCAATTCTTACATCTTCATTGTCATATTCTAATAAATAATTTTCTTTTTTTAGAGCCTTTTTCCTGTTACTACTATCTGAAGTATTTAGTGTCAAAAAGATTGAATCAGATTTTTGATACTTACCATTACTTCTTAATACTTGTGCATATTTAAATAAATGTTTATCCTCTAGTTTTTCTTTATGTGTTAAAACAAGTTTTTTATACCAAATCTCGGCTTGTTCTGTTTCTGCATTATTATAGTAAGAAGCTGCTAATCGACTTAACACATGTTTAGAAGTGTCTCCTTTTTTTTCTACTAAATCTTTATATAATTTAGCAGATTGTACATAAGAGAACTCGTCAAAATAGCGATCTGCTACTTTTTTACTTTGCCCTGAAATTTTTACCGTTACTACTAGTAATAGCAATAAGATTAATTTTTTTAAATTCATATAATGTAATTTTAAAAGAATCTAGGGGATCTATATTTTGTATTTCTTAATAATTCATATCGTAACATTAATTCGTGAGTACCTGAATTTGTTACATTATAGTTAGAAGTTGTTAAATCGTATGAATATCCTATGAGGAGTTTATCTGAAACCTGAAAACCTAATAAAGCGCTTAAAGAATCATTCCATCTCCAACCTAAACCAACTCTAAATTTTTCACTAAACAATAAGTTTGCTGAAACATCTAAAGATAAAGGAGCTCCTGAAACTGCTTTTAATAAAACCGCAGGTTTTAATTTTAAATCTTCGTTTATATCGTATACATAACCCGCTATAAAGAAAAAATGCATTCTTTCTACAGCTGTTTCTCCTAAAGGATTTTCGGCGTCATAATGTTCTTTTCTTAAAATATTAGGCACTGATAAACCAACATACCAATCTGGCTCGTAATAATAAATACCAGCTCCGATAGTTGGTAAAAACTTGTTGATATTTTCTTCTAGAATCTCCTCATTTTCATTTACTTGTCCTTTACTCCAATCGATATTTAATAATCTACCTCCTAAACGTAAACCAAAAGCTAAATTCCCTTCCTGACCAGTTTCAATAGTATATGATAAATTTGCATCTAAATAAATTTCGCTAGAAGGACCTATTTCATCATTCATTAAATTAACAGCTAAACCTAATCCTGAATACCCAATAGGTGTATCGTAACTTATATTTTGTGTATTAGGTGCACCATCAAAACCAACCCATTGAGTTCTTCCAATAGCCGTAATTACACCATGCCCTCTAGATCCAGCATATGCTGGATTAACACTCGCTGTATTATACATATACTGAGTATATTGAGGATCTTGCTGAGCTTGTGTAATTGTTACTATACACAAGCTAAACACAAAAATCAAAATTATACTTGTAGTAAATTTCATTTAAAATAATTAATTATTATCTATTAATATAAATCCAACCTTTTCTAACCGGTGATCCATTTCCTAAATCTAATACATAAAAATAGGTTCCAACAGGTAACTTATCATCTGCATTAAGGTTTGCTCTACCCTTAGAAATACCTCTAAATACTTTATCATTATTATTATAACCCTTTACTTTATAAACAGTATTACCCCATCTATTAAATATCTCTAAAGTATTATTTGAGAAGTTTTCTATACAATCGATTACAAGATAATCATTTATATTATCATCGTTAGGTGTAAATTCATTATAAATAACAACACAAGTATCTAAATCTACGGCATCTCCGAAGTTAGCATCATCTCCATCTACACTATCTGCAATTCCATCGCCATCTACATCAGTTCCACTGTCGCCTACTGTCCCGTTTCCACCATCCGTTGGGTCAGTTGGATCCGTATCGTTTACATCTGTGTTTCCTGCATCTCCAAAGTTCCCATTATCTTCATCTACTTCATCTAAGATTCCGTCTCCATCACTATCAGATCCATCAACAATTCCGTCTCCGTTTGTATCTGATTCTTCGTTTCCTCCTTCTACAACATCGTTGATTCCGTCGTCATCACTATCTAAATCTTGATAATCTGGTACACCATCGCCATCGCTATCAATTACATCTGATACATTTCCTGAGCCTGATCCAAATCCTGAAGTATCTCCATCTAAACTATCTGAAATACCATCACCATCTGTATCTGATCCGCCTGTATCATTTGCATCAATAACACCATCGTTATTAGTATCTAAACCACCATTTCCGTTTTCGATTATATCATTGATTCCGTCGTTATCGCTATCTAAATCTTTATAATCTGGCACCCCATCGCCATCAGTATCTGGCTCTTCATCTGTATCTACTGATGCGTCTGCTTGACCATCGCCATTTGTATCGGCTCCTGATGCCCCATCATTAGCATCAATAACTCCGTCGTTATTAGTATCTAAATCACCGTTTCCGCCTTCATCTACATCTAAGATTCCGTCATTATCACTGTCTAAATCTAAACTATCGATAACTCCATCACCATCTGTATCTCCGTTTCCTTCTGCTGTATCTGGAATACCATCGTTGTCATCGTCTAAATCATCTGCATCTGAAATTCCATCGCCGTCGGTGTCAATTGCATCTCCGAAGTTAGCATCATCTCCATCTACACTATCTGCAATTCCATCGCCATCTACATCAGTTCCACTGTCGCCTACTGTCCCGTTTCCACCATCCGTTGGGTCAGTTGGATCCGTATCGTTTACATCTGTGTTTCCTGCATCTCCAAAGTTCCCATTATCTTCATCTACTTCATCTAAGATTCCGTCTCCATCACTATCAGATCCATCAACAATTCCGTCTCCGTTTGTATCTGATTCTTCGTTTCCTCCTTCTACAACATCGTTGATTCCGTCGTCATCACTATCTAAATCTTGATAATCTGGTACACCATCGCCATCGCTATCAATTACATCTGATACATTTCCTGAGCCTGATCCAAATCCTGAAGTATCTCCATCTAAACTATCTGAAATACCATCACCATCTGTATCTGATCCGCCTGTATCATTTGCATCAATAACACCATCGTTATTAGTATCTAAACCACCATTTCCGTTTTCGATTATATCATTGATTCCGTCGTTATCGCTATCTAAATCTTTATAATCTGGCACCCCATCGCCATCAGTATCTGGCTCTTCATCTGTATCTACTGATGCGTCTGCTTGACCATCGCCATTTGTATCGGCTCCTGATGCCCCATCATTAGCATCAATAACTCCGTCGTTATTAGTATCTAAATCACCGTTTCCGCCTTCATCTACATCTAAGATTCCGTCATTATCACTGTCTAAATCTAAACTATCGATAACTCCATCACCATCTGTATCTCCGTTTCCTTCTGCTGTATCTGGAATACCATCGTTGTCATCGTCTAAATCATCTGCATCTGAAATTCCATCGCCGTCGGTGTCTAAACAAATACCTGTAGAAGAAACATTCATCGTTATTCCGCTACTAGTTGCCTCACAACCTGTTGTTATATTTACAACACGAACCGTTACTTCCTGTCCATCAGTTAAACTTGTACTCGTATATGTTGCCGTTGCTGATTGTACTTGAACAATTGCTGCATCTACTAAAAACTCATATTCGTCTCCACCTGTTGCCGTAAAAGTTACACTTTCGTTTTCACAGATCGTATTATCTGCATCATTACTTGTTAAACCTGCTACTGGTAAATCTTCATCTACTGTTACTGTTACTGTATCTGCTACACTTGAACATCCTGTTGCTGTCTCTGTTAC
>NZ_JBYJEF010000008.1:0-133694 GCF_057732375.1 Tenacibaculum sp. M1.3A
GGGCAATTAGCTCAGTTGGTTCAGAGCACCTCGTTTACACCGAGGGGGTCGGGGGTTCGAATCCCTCATTGCCCACATAAATCACAATCCTGATGAATTTTCATCAGGATTTTTTGCTTTCAAAAACCTGAAGCTTGCTTCGTGGTTTATTGAAAACAAAAAAACCTATTTGAGTGAGACTCATCAGGATTGTATTTGCAGTAGTGGTTTCAATAAGGGGTATGTAATCCCTTGTTTTTAAATTTTAACCAGAAGCTTGCTTCTTGGTTATTTGAAAATAAAAAATTTTATTTGAGTGAAGCTCAGCAGGATTGTATTTGTAGTGTTGGTTTTGATAAGAGATCTGTAATCCCTAGTAGCTCAAAGAAAGTCTTATCAGAAATGAGGAGACTTTTTTTTGTTTAACATATTACTTCCTGTAGTTTTTTTGTAGTTTCGTAAATTAATTGAATAGATAGATTAAGTGCATTCTTAATCTTATAAGTAGCTAAATCATAATTAATGAATAAGTTGAAAATTGCAATCATAGGATTGGGTTATGTGGGGTTGCCTTTAGCAAGATTGTTTGCAACGAAATATTCGGTTGTTGGTTTCGATATAAAGGCTAAAAGAGTGGCAGAGTTAAAGTCGGGTTTAGATGTAACGTTAGAAGTTGATGATGCTTTATTAAAAACTGTTTTAACAGCTAATGATTCTGATGAAAAAGGCTTATTTGTAACAAATAATGCTAATGCTATAAAAAACTGTAATTATTATATTGTTACCGTACCAACATCTGTAGATAAAAATAATCAACCTATTTTAACACCATTGTTAAGTGCTAGTAAAACCATAGGAAGTGTTTTGCAGAAAAATGATATTGTTATATACGAATCTACTGTGTACCCAGGAGCAACAGAAGAAGATTGCGTGCCTGTGTTAGAAAAAGAATCGGGGTTGAAATTGAATCAAGATTTTTATGTAGGGTATTCACCAGAAAGAATCAGTCCGGGAGATAAAATTCGTACCGTAGAAAATATTTTGAAAGTTACTTCGGGTTCTACCAAAGAAACGGCTCAAAAGGTTGATGACTTATATAAATCAGTGATTACTGCAGGAACGCATATGGCATCTTCTATTAAAGTAGCGGAAGCTTCAAAAATAATAGAAAACTGTCAAAGAGATATTAATATCGCTTTTGTGAATGAATTGGCTAAGATTTTCAATTTAATGAACATTAATACCAGCGACGTTTTAGAGGCTGCAGGTACGAAATGGAACTTCTTACCTTTTAAACCAGGCTTAGTTGGTGGGCATTGTATTGGAGTAGATCCGTTTTACTTAGCGCAAAAAGCACAACAGTTTGGCTATTATCCCGAAATAATTTTATCAGGAAGACGTTTAAATGATAGTATGGGTAATCATATTGCATCAGAAGTCGTGAAGTTGATGATATCTGAAGATGTAAAAGTAAAAAAAGCTGAGATTTTAATTTTAGGAATTACGTTTAAAGAAAACTGTCCGGATATTAGAAACACAAAAGTGATTGATGTGTATCACGCTTTAAAAAGTTACGGAGTTACGCTTGATGTTTACGATCCATGGTCTAAAGAAAAAGAAGTTTCAGATACATATGGTATAACTTTAAATAATACACTTTACAAGAAAAAATACGATGCCGTTGTGTTGGCGGTATCACACAATGAGTTTAAAGAAATAGATTTATTGAGGTTGAAAAAGGAAAACGGAGTCGTATATGATGTAAAGAATTTCCTGCCTCAAGAATTAACCGATAAAACATTATAATGAAAAATTTTGCTTTAATAGGAGCCGCTGGATATATCGCTCCACGTCATTTAAAAGCTATAAAAGACACGAACAATAATTTAATAGCTGCGCTAGATAAATTTGATAGTGTGGGAGTGATGGATAGTTATTTTCCAAAGGCAGATTTTTTTGTGGAATTCGAGCGTTTCGATCGTCACATAGAAAAAATTAAACGCCAGCAAAATATTCAGCTCGATTATGTGAGTATTTGTACACCAAATTATTTACACGATTCACATATACGAATGGCCTTACGTAGAGGAGCAGATGCTATTTGCGAAAAACCATTGGTATTGAATCCTTGGAATGTAGACGCATTACAAGCAATAGAAAAAGAGTCAGGAAACAAAATTAATACGATTTTGCAATTGCGATTGCATCCTAGTATTATTGCGCTGAAAGAGAAAGTTGAAACCGAAAATAAAAAAGTGAAATACGATATCGATTTAACCTATATCACTTCTCGTGGTAATTGGTACGATGCTTCTTGGAAAGGAGATGAAAGTAAGTCAGGAGGGATAGCAACCAATATCGGAGTGCATTTTTACGATATGCTTTCTTGGGTTTTTGGTGAGGTACAAGAGAATTTGGTGCATTTAAGAGAAAAAGATAAATCGGCAGGCTATTTAGAATTTGAGAATGCAAGAGTGCGTTGGTTTTTATCTATTGATGAAAACTCATTACCAAAGCAAATTCAAGAAAACGGACAAAGAACCTACCGTTCTATAACCGTAGATGGAGAAGAAATAGAGTTTAGTGGCGGATTTACAGAGTTACATACCGAAAGTTATAAAGGAATTTTAAAAGGAAACGGTTTCGGATTGGTAGATGCTAAGCCGTCTATAGAAATTGTACATGCTATTAGAAATACCGAATTGGTTAATATAGGAGAGAAACATTTGTTTTTAAGTAGATAAAACTATATTTGCAAAAAAGAAAAAGAAATGAAAGTAGGAATAACCTTTAGTGCTTTCGATTTATTGCATGCAGGTCATGTAAAAATGCTTGAAGAAGCAAAAGCACAATGCGATTACCTTATTTGTGGTCTTCAAACGGATCCTACTGTTGATAGACCCAAAAAAACAAACCCATACAATCTGTAGTAGAGAGATACATCCAGTTAAAAGGATGTAAGTATGTGGATGAAATAGTACCGTATGCTACGGAGCAAGATTTAGAAGATGTATTACAATCTTTTAAAATAGGCGTACGCATTTTAGGAGATGAATATGCAGATAAGAACTTTACAGGGAGGTCTTATTGTGAGGAAAAAGGAATAGCATTATTTTACAACAAACGAGAACATCGTTTTTCTAGTAGCGAATTACGTAAAGAAGTAGCTGAAAAAGAAAATAGTAAGATTAAAAAATAATAAGAATGAATATAGCAGTTGTAGGTTCAGGATATGTAGGTTTGGTTTCAGGGGCTTGTTTTTCAGAGATGGGAAATAAGGTTACTTGTGTAGATATTGATCAACATAAAATAGATAAGCTACATGAAGGGATAATTCCTATTTATGAACCAGGTTTAGAAAAAATGGTATTGAAAAACATAGCTAATAAAAATCTGTTTTTTACAACCAAGCTAGAAGAAGCGGTTAAAGATGCCTCTATTGTTTTTATAGCGGTAGGAACCCCTATGGGAGATGATGGCTCTGCTGATTTACAATATGTTTTGGCAGTAGCCAAAGAAATAGGTATCAAGATGACTAAAAGACTTGTGGTGGTTGATAAATCAACTGTACCTGTTGGCACAGCAGACAAAGTAAAGGCTACGATTCAGCAAGAACTAGATAGAAGAGGAGAAAATATTGACTTTGATGTAGTATCAAATCCTGAGTTTTTAAAGGAAGGTGCTGCGATCGATGATTTTATGAAGCCTGATAGAGTTGTTATTGGGGCCGCGTCTGAGTATGCTTTCGATAAAATGAAAGAATTATATAGTCCTTTTTTTAGGTCACATGATCGTTTTATAACCATGGATATTCGTTCTGCAGAAATGACAAAATATGCAGCCAATGCCATGTTAGCGACTAAAATTTCTTTTATGAACGAAATTGCTAATATTTGTGAAAAAGTAGGCGCAGATGCGAACCAAGTCCGTATTGGTATTGGTTCAGATAGTAGAATAGGGTATAGTTTTATATATCCGGGAGCAGGATATGGAGGTTCTTGTTTTCCTAAAGATGTGAAAGCATTGAATAAAATAGCAGAAGAAAATGGCTACAACGCACAATTAATTCAGTCTGTAGAAGAAGTTAATAATCGACAGAAGTTTGTGATTGCAGAGAAAATTGTAAAAAGATTCGGTGAAGATTTATCCGGAAAAGTTTTTGCCCTTTGGGGACTGGCTTTTAAACCAGGTACCGATGATATGCGTGAAGCACCAGCAATTTATGTAGTAAAAGAATTGGTAAAGCGTGGAGCCACTATAAAGGCATACGACCCGAAAGCGATGGAGGAAGCACAACACTTTTATTTAATAAATGTGGAGGGTATTTCGTATTTAGAATCTAAATATGAGGTTTTAAAAGAAGCTGATGCTTTGATTTTGCTGACAGAATGGAAAGAGTTCCGCTCTCCTGATTTTTCAGAAATAAAACAACAACTAAGTAGTCCTATAATTTTTGATGGTAGAAATCAGTATAATGTTTTCAATTTACAAGACAAAGGTTTTGAATATCATCAAATAGGAAAACAAAACTAGCATATATGAAAATACTTGTTACAGGAGCTGCGGGTTTTATTGGTTTTCATTTATCTAAAAAACTATTAGATAAAGGTTATAGCGTAATCGGAATAGATAATATTAACGATTATTATAATGTTGATTTAAAGTACGATCGTTTAAAAGAACTAGGGATACAAAAAGAAACAGCAGCTGTTTTTCATAAAGAAACTATAAGTAATTCTTATAGTGACTTTAAATTTATGAGAATAAATTTAGAGGATAAAGAAGCATTAGTTAGATTATTTGAAAAAGAAAAGTTCGATGTTGTTTGTAACTTAGCAGCGCAAGCAGGTGTTCGTTATAGTATTGAAAATCCGGATGCCTATATACAAAGTAATATTGTAGGTTTTTTAAATATTTTAGAATGCGCTCGTTATAATGATATAAAGCACTTGGTGTATGCGAGTAGCTCTAGTGTATATGGGGCGAATGCTAAAATACCTTTTTCAGAAGAAGATAAGGTAGATGAACCTGTGAGTTTATATGCAGCGACCAAAAAAAGCAACGAATTAATGGCACATACCTATAGCCATTTATATAAAATACCTACAACAGGATTGCGTTTTTTTACAGTTTATGGACCTTGGGGAAGACCAGATATGGCGCCAATATTATTTGCTGATGCAATATCAAACGATCGACCTATAAAAGTTTTTAATTTTGGTAAAATGCAGCGTGATTTTACATATATAGATGATATTGTAGCAGGAATAGAGCGCGTTCTAGTATCTGAGGTAAAGGATAGAACGCTATATAAAATATACAATATAGGTAATAATAATTCGGTGAAATTATTAGATTTTATATCAGAAATAGAAAAAAACATAGGTAAAGAAGCTCAGAAAGAGATGTTACCAATTCAGCCAGGAGACGTTGAAAAAACATGGGCGAATGTTAATTATCTAATGAAAGATTACAACTATAAACCTAATACGTTGCTAAGTAAAGGAATTAAAGAATTCATTAATTGGTTTAAAAATTATGCAATTGAAAAATAAAATAATAAGAAAAGAAGTATTAAAAATAGTTTTTATAGTTCTTTTCATGTTCGCTAGTTTTACTAATTACGCGCAAGGTATTCAACAACAAATGAATACGATTCAGGTAGATAGTTTGTCAGATGAACAAGTAGCTAGTTATCGTGATAAAATTAAGAAAGAAGGCTATACCATAGAGCAGGCATTGTCAATAGCTAAGACAAGAGGTATGTCTGAAATTCAAGCGCAGAAATTAAAAAACAGAATTCGAAATTTAGGTACTTCAACAAGTAATCAAAGCAAATCACGAGATACATCGGTAAATACTGATACATCAGATAATCAGCTGTTTTTTGGATTAACAGTTGAAGAAGATATGAAGCCTAAAGAGTCATTGCTTTTCGGGTATGACTTTTTTAACAATCCAAATATCTCATTCACACCGAATTTAAATGTGACAACACCTGAAAATTATGTAATTGGTAGCGGAGATGAGCTTTCTATTGACTTGTGGGGAGCTGCAGAAGCTAATTACGAGAAGAAAGTAAATAGACAAGGAGCAATTAATATTCAAGGTGTTGGCTATATTCAATTGGTAGGCTTGCCAATAAAAGCAGCAAAATCTAAAATCAAAAATTATCTAAAAAGAATTTACGCTGGTATTGGTGCTTCGGCGAACAGTTATAATAAAGTACATTTAGCAGTTTCTATAAAAGAGGTTAGAAATGTTCAGGTAAGTATCGTGGGTGAAGTTAAAGTACCAGGTTCTTATTCGTTAAGTGGTTTTTCAACCATATTAAATTCTTTATACGCAGCAGGCGGACCTACCGAAAACGGAACTTTTAGAAATATAAGATTGTTTAGAGGTGGTGAAAAAGTAGCAGACTTCGATTTTTATGATTTTTTAATAAACGGCTCTGAAGCTGGTAATATAACGGTTCAAGATCAGGATGTTATCATTGTGAAGCCTTATGCTAAAATAGTAACCATTAAAGGAGCTGTTAAAAGACCTGGTTTGTATGAAATGAAATCGAATGAAACAGTGGCTGATTTATTAAAATATTGTAGTGGTTTTGTTTTTGATGCCTATAAACAGAATATAGTAATAGAAAGGATTAACGGAAAACAAAAAGAGTTAGTTGAAATTCCGTTGACAGCTATTGCTAAAGAAAAATTAAATGATGGAGATTTTATAAAAATAAATAAAGTATCTAATCAGTTCTTAAATAAAGTTAGTATTGCTGGTGCTGTTTTTCAACCAGGTAAATATGAATATGAAAAAGACTTATCATTAGAGTCTTTAATTTTAAAAGCAGAAGGAGTAACTAAAGAAGCTTTTTTAGATAGAGGTATTATTGTTCGTAAGTATGATAAAACAACAAAAGAAACAGTCTCCTTTTCATTGAGAAATAAAAATGAAAACTTATTATTAAAAGAAAATGATAGTGTGTATATTTTTTCTAAAGAAGAGTTAAAAGAAAAAGAATTTATTACTATTAATGGAGCTGTTAATAAAGGCGCTAAGTTTCGATACATGCAAGGAATGCAAATTGAAGATTTAATTGTATTAGGTGGTGGTTTAAAAGATGGCGCAGATGCTACTATGATAGATGTTTCAAGAAGATTGAAAGATGGTAGTTTTGAAACAATAAGTGAGAATTTTGATCTAAAAGCAAGTAGTTCTTTACAAGGAAGCGATAATAATAATTTTGTATTAATGCCTTTTGATATAGTTTCGGTACGTTATTTAAAAGGATATACGAGGCAAAAAACGGTATTTATAAAAGGAGAAGCAAACTTTGAAGGGGAGTATTCTATAGGAGCAAAAAACGAAAGAATTTCGGATTTAATTGCGCAAGCAGGAGGATTGACAAAATATGCATATATAGAAGGAGCTTTTTTAACTAGAAAAAATAATAAGGTTGAAGATGTTAAACAATTAGAAATTATATCAGACTTTTCAAAAAAAGATATACTAACTGTTACGGAAGATGAAATCAAACAAAAGAAAACCTTTAAAATAGGAATAGATCTTAATGAAATTTTAAAAGAAGCAGGAAGTTTGTCTAAATTCGATTTAATTTTAGAAGAAGGTGATGAGCTTTTTATACCTTCGGAAAGACAAACGGTAAAAATTGAAGGAGAGGTATTATCGCCATCATTAGTTAGGTACGAGAAAGGCAAGAGTTTTAAGTATTATATCGAAAATTCGGGTGGTTTTTCTGCAAATGCAAAAAAGAGTAAAGCCTATGTTATTCATGCGAATGGAGATATAAAAACAACCAAGCGATTTTTGTTTTTTAAATCATACCCTAACGTAAAACCAGGTTCAGTAATTTTAATACCTAACAAGCCAGAAAACAAAAATAAGATGTCAACGCAAGAGGTAATTGCTATTACTACAGGTTTGGCAACTTTAGGGGTTTTGGTAAAGAGTTTAACAGACAAGTAATTAGACATGGAAAAGAAAAATAACCATAATGCTGAAGAAGAAATAGATTTAGTAGCGTTGTTAAAAACAATTTTACAAGGTAAGCAAATCATCATTCGTTTTGTAATTATTTTTAGTTTTTTAGGGGTGTTTGTAGCTTTTTTTTCAGAAGATGAATATGTATCATATACAGTGGTTGTACCTCAAGTACTAGAAAGTAGTGTTAACGGTAGTTTAGGAGGGCTTGCCGCTATAGCAGGAATTAACTTAAATGGAGGAGCAACAGAAAGTATTTCACCTAGTTTATATCCAGAAGTAGTACAAAGCGTTTTTTTTCAAAAAGAATTAATAAATACATCATTAAATTTTTCTTTTTTAGATAAAAAAGTAACCTATAAAGAGTATTATAAAGAATATAAAAAGAGTAATATTATATCTACTATCAAAAGCTATACAATAGGGTTGCCTAGAACAATATTGGGCTTCTTTAAAAGTAAACAAAATTATTCAAATGAAATAACAAACGATTCAATTTATAGAGTGTCATTAGAGAACAGTGAGCTTTTTAAGCAATTAAGAAAGCAGTTGTCTATTGAAGTAAATAAAAAAGAAGGTTTTGTAAAAATATCTTTCTCAATGACAGAAGCACTGGCAGCTGCTCAAATGGCTAAAAAAGTACAAGAGTTGTTACAAAAATCTATTATTACATTTAAAACTCAAAAAGCTAAAGAGGAATATGATTTTATAGAGAGTCGCTATAATGAATTAAAAAAAGATTATGAAGAAAAACAATCAGTTTTAGCTAGCTTTAGAGATCGAAATCAAGGCTTAATAACATCTCGCTCTCAGTCTAAATTAGAAAGACTTCAAACAGATTACACTCTATCTCAAAGTATATATTATGAACTAGCAAAACAATTAGAAACGCAAAAAATACAGCTTAAAAAAAGCACTCCTGTATTTACGATAATTGAACCTGTAAATGTTCCTGTAAATAGGGATAAGCCTAAAAGAGTTATGATAGTTTTACTATTTTCTTTTTTTGGAGCATTTTTAGGAATAGTTTATGCTTTGGTTAATCCATTAATTAAAGATTACAAGAGAAAAATATTTAATACTTAATTTTATTATCATTACAATGAATAAAATTTTCCAAAATTTTTCAAAATTTCAAGTAGTAATAAAAAATTTTTTTTCATTATTTATTATTCAAAGCTTAAACTATATACTACCATTAATCACAATACCCCATATATTTAATGCTGTTGGAGTTGACCTATTTGGTTTGTTAGCTATAGCAACCTCTATGATTTCTTACTTTGTAATAATAACAAATTATGGGTTTCAGTTGTCTGCAACTAAAGAAATATCAGTTTATCGAAATAATCAAAAGAAACTAAATGAAATTTTCACATCGGTTTTTATAATTAAATTTATATTAATGATAATTTGTTTCCTTTTTATTTTTATTATTGTTTCTTTTTTTGACTTCTTTAAAACAAATCAAGATGTCTATTTTTGTACTGCTTTTATTATTTTAGGGCATTTATTATTTCCTGTTTGGTACTTTCAAGGAATAGAAAAAATGAAATACATTACTTATTTTACTGTATTTTCAAAAATTTTGTTCACGATATTGATATTTATTTATGTTGAGGGAAAAGAAGATTATTTATTAATACCAATATTTTTAGGAGGAGGTCAAGTAATTGCAGGCTTGTTTTCTCTTGTTTTTCTTTTTGCCAAGTTTAATTTAAGGTTTTCGAAAATAAAATTAAGTTTCATAATTTTTTATTTAAACGATGGTTTTCATGTTTTTTTAGGGAGTTTATATGCTACTATATACACTAGTGGTAATATATTTGTGCTTGGTTTATTAAGTAACCCTACTTTAGTTGGGTTTTATTCAGTAGCTGAAAGAATAGTCTCTGCTATTTCAGGACTTTTCATACCTTTTAATCAAGCTATTTATCCATATATGGCCAAAATATTAAAACAAGACAAAAAGATATTTATTATTTATGTAAAAAAAATGATACCTCTTATTTTGATGTTTTCATCAATTTTATTTGTTTTAACAGTCATATTTAGAAATACACTTATCGATATAATATCTAAAGAGCGTAATGTTATGATTTCTATATTAATAGTGATTTTAGCATTTAGAATTTTAAGTGCACCTTTTGGTGCTTATTTTTCTAATATGCTTATTTTACTGAATAAAAAATCTGAGTATACTAAAATAATGAATTTAACAGTGATTTTAAATGTTATAATAGTATTGCCAAGTATATATTTTTTTAACACTTATGGATTAGCTGTTAGTTTTATATTACTGTTATATATTCATGCAATTTTATTATACAGAAAGGTTAAAACATTTTTACATTAACAAAATATTTATTTCACCAAAAAAAAAATACTTTGAAAAAAAAAATATTAATATTATTATACACGTACTTGTCAGATAAAATGTACTTAAAATTTATGTTTCTTTTTAAACATAAAAGAATATTAAATCTAACAAAACCAAAAACTTTAAATGAGAAAATTCAACATTTAAAACTATATGGTTTTAAAGATTTTCATACTATAGTTTCTGATAAGTATGCGGTGAGAGATTACGTGAGTAAAAAAATAGGAAAGGAATATTTGGTTCCATTAATCCATTTTTCGAGTAAACTAGAATCAAAAGATTTTAATTCATTACCAAAATCATTTGTAATGAAATCTAATCACGGAAGTGCACATGTAGTTATTGTTAAAAATATACTTGATGAAGATATAAACGAGTTAATAAATATAGGAAATAAATGGTTAATAGAAGATCACTATAAGTTTACAAAAGAGAAACAATATAAAGATATTCCAAGAAAAATAATTTTTGAGAAGTTGTTATCTGATAATGCTGGTAACGTACCAGAAGATTATAAGTTTCATTGTTTTAATGGTGAAATAAAATTTATACATGTTGATTCAGGAAGATTTGTTAATCACACAAGAAATTTCTATGATTTAAATTGGAATGTATTAGATTTTGTATGGTCTCCTTTTAAAAACGGAAAAGCGAAATACCCTAATGGGCCTCTAGATAAAAAACCAGAACAGTTAAAAGAAATGATACTAATAGCAGAAAAACTATCAAAACCCTTTGAATACGTTAGAATTGATTTGTTTAATATAAAAAAGGAAATTTATTTCGGAGAAATAACATTGCACCATGGTAGTGGTTGGGAAAAATTCTCTCCGGTTATTTATGATGAAAAATTTGGTAAAATATTATGATTAATGATGAAAGATCTTTAAGTTTTATTCATAATTTTTTTATAGTGGTTTTTTTTTTAGGATTAATAGGAAGCCCTTTATTAAAAATATTGGGTATTTCTATAACTGGATTTGACTATTTAATAGTTATAATTTTTATTCTTTTTTTGTTTTATAAAAATATAAGGTCTTTTTATATATCTAAAATACATTTCTTACTTATACTATCATTACTTGCAATTATAGTGTTAAATTTTAGGTCTAAATTCGTTACTACAAAATGGGGGTTGGTTGGAGCTTTTTTGATTATACTACCTCATTTCATTTTTATTTTATGTAGAAATATAAGATTTTCAACTAATCAAATTTATAAAGTTCTAACAAAATTGTTATTAGGGATTGACTTAATTCTTATTGTGACAATTATAGAAACTTTATTTTTTAAAAATGGAAAAGGTACCTATTCTATTTTTATTCTAAAAACTCCAGCCTTTGCTGTAACGCTTGCAAACTTAAGTATTATTTTAAGGTTATATTTTGTTAATAAATTTAAAAAAAAGAAACAGGAGAATTATTTGAAAATATTGTTAACTTGTTTTTTTGTGATTTTCTCTATTCAGTTTAAATCTATTCTTTCATTATTATTTATAATGTTTATTTTTTTTGGAGATAATTTTAAAAGACAACTTACATTAATTTTTGCGTTAACCTTAGGGTTAAGATTATTGCTTTTTATTCCTTTAATAGAAGAAAAAGTAGAGAAATATCTTACAATATATACAATTAAAGACTCTACAGAGACCTCAGGTGTTCCTAGAATAGCGTTGTATTTAACATCATTTGTTATAGCAAATGATTTTTTTCCGCTAGGAACTGGCCCTGGAACTTTTGGAAGTTATCCTGTTAATATTAATTATTCAGATGTTTATTATGAATATGGATTGAATTTTATACATGGAATTGGCCCTGAATCAACAGCAAGAGGATCGAATACAGATAAATTCTTGTTGGATACATATTGGTCAAGTGTATTAGGAGAACTTGGTGTGTTTGGTTTTATATTGGTGTTAGTATTGTACTTTTACCCATTACTATTAGTACTAAAGAAAAATAAAAAAGGAACGAGACTGTTTGATAGTGCTGATGTAAAAATTATTTCGGCAATAGTTTTATTTTTAGGGTTTGAGAGTATAGTTTTGTCGCTATTAACCCAAAGTAGTTTTATGTTAATAATGTCTGGTTTTACAGCTATGATAATTCAAAAAAATGAGTATGATTAAAGTTTTACATTTAATGAATGGTTATCCAACCATAAAACATCCTGAGTATTGTGTTTTTACTAAAGAACAGATTCTATCTTTAAATGATTTTAAAGAAATAGAAAAAGAATTTTATTTTATAAATGCAAGAGAAAAAGGAAAGTTTGAATACCTTAAAGCTCTATATAAATTACCTAAAATAATAAAGAAAGTAGACGTTATTCATTGTTTTCATGGACTTACTTTTTTGCTAGTGGTTTTATTAACAAATAAGCCCATTTTAGTATCTTTTTTAAATAGTATAGAGAATGAATACGGTCTTAAAAATACTTTTTTTTCTAAAGTATTTAGACGATTAACAATACGATCTATAAAAAGAAAAAATGTATTTAAAATATTTAAAGACAAGATTCCACAAAATTATAGTGAAAGAAGTTTTTATTTACCAAACGGTGTTGATACAGATAAATTTTATCCTATTGATAAAAATGAATCTAAATTAAAGTTAGGGTTAGATATTAAAAAGAGATATATATTATTTGTTAGTTCAAAGAATATTAATAGACCTCAAAAAAGATATGATAAATTTAAAGAGGTTATTCTTTTGTTAAAAGAAAAACATAATGATATAGAAGAGTTAACTCTTGTAAACGAACCTAGAGATAAAATAATTTATTATTTCAATGCTTGTGAATTTCATTTACTAACTTCAGATTATGAAGGGTCTCCGAATTCAGTTAAAGAAGCACTTAGTTGTAATACACCTGTAGTTTCTACAAATGTAGGGAATGTATCTGATCTTTTATCAGGTGTAACTGAATCAGAACTAGTGCTAGATGATAGTATTGAGCAATTATATGAAGCAAGTAATAAGATGCTAAATAATTTAAATGAACAAATAGAAACAAGAGTTCAAATTAAAAACAAAGGTCTTGATATGGAGTCTAAAGCCAAAGAGTTAGTAAGTCTTTATAAAATAATTAATAAAAAATGAAAGTAGCTATAATTGGAATTGTTGGTGTACCAGCAAATTATGGAGGGTATGAAACATTAGTTGACAATCTGCTAAGTAACCAAATTAACACAGAGATTGAATATGTTATTTATTGTAGTACTAAAGCATATCCAAGAAAAGAAAGGATAAAAACGTATAAAGGGCATAAGATTATTTATATTCCTTTTAATGCTAATGGTTATCAGGCAGTTATTTATGATAATATTTCAATAATTCATGCATGGTTAACTTGCTCATGTTTGTTGTCTTTGGGGACAGCAGCTGGATTATCTTATAATTTTTTAAGGTTTTTGAAAAAACGTTATTTTATTGTTAACTTAGACGGGTTAGATCATAAGAGAGAAAAGTGGTCAAAGTATCAGAAAATATTTATGTCATTTACAAGAAAGTTAGCAATTAATTTAGCTGATGAAATTATATCTGATAACGAGGTTATAAAAGAGAACGTAGATAAAGATTATAATAAAAATTCTAATTTAATTGAATATGGAGGAGATAATGCCTGTAAGTTTTTTGATTTAGAAGAATTATCTAAACATGGTTTAGATAAAAATGATTACTTTTTTAGTGTAGCAAGAATTGAACCAGAGAATAATACTCATCTCATTTTAGAAGCTTTTGAAGAATTAGAAGAGAAAATTGTTTTTGTTGGTAACTGGAATAATAGTTTATTTGGAAAAGAATTGCTAAATAAATATAAAGATAAATCCAACTTTTTCCTATACCAACCAATATATAAGAGTTCAGAATTAAATTTACTAAGAAGCAATTGCAAAGTTTATTTGCATGGACATAGTAGAGGAGGGACTAACCCATCTTTAGTTGAGGCAATGAGTTTAGGTTTAGCAACCTTTGCATATAACGTTAATTATAATGTAAAGACTACAGAGTCTGAATGTTTATATTTTAAAGACTCTAAAGAACTAAAATGTCTTATAAAGAATACAAGCAATGAAAAGCTTAATGAAATTTCATTAAAAGTTGAAACAATTGCAAATGAAAGATATACTTGGAGGAATATCACTAAAAAGTATGAATCATTATTTATGAAAAATAAAAATGACTAAGAAAGGAGAAATAGTAAAATTTATAAGACCAAGTAAATGGCAATATGTAAAAAGAATAATTTTTACATTTTGTTCGCTTTCTTTTTTTAAACACCTTTTTAATTTATTTGCATATTACATTATTAATTATGTTTATGGTAAAAATAAAGCATCAATAGGTAAGTCAAAAGTTCATCCAACTGTTATTCTAAGACAACCAGAACGTATTTTTATAGGTAATCATTGTCTTATAAATCATAATAATGTTTTTCAGGCAGGAAAAAAAACAGGTAAAATTATAATTGGAAATTATGTTCATACAGGAGCAAATGTAATGATATTTGCGTTTAACCATGTTTTTGAAGATATAAATATACCATCAGTTTTACAAGATTATCAAGATATTGATGTGGTAATTGAGGATGATGTTTGGATTGGTGCTGGGGCTATTATTTTAGCAGGAGTTAATATAGGTAAAGGAGCAATAATAGCTGCTGGTTCAGTTGTTAATAAAGATGTTGAACCGTATAATATTGTTGGGGGGGTGCCAGCAAAGTTTATAAAAAGAAGAGATTAATGGAAAGAAAAAAAATATTAATATTAGATGAGCAGACAACTCAAATTTTACCGATAGCGAAATCCCTAAAAGAAAAAGGCCACTTTATAGTTGGTTTCTTTCCAAAAAAAATATCATATGGTTATTATTCAAAATTTATTAGTAAAAGGGTCATATCGCCTTCATTACTTCTAGATGAAGTTGTTTATTTAGAATTTTTATTAAATTTTCTTAAAAACAACATTATTGATGTTATAATTCCGTTAAATGACTCAAGTGCACACTTTTTAAGTAAATATAAGAGTAAATTATCTGTATATTCCAAGTTTGTAATACCTAATGAACAAACTTTTTTAAAAGCATACGATAAAGGAGAATTAATGAAATTGTGTGAAAAACTAAATATTGATCACCCAAAAACACTTCACCCACAAAAAAATAATACTTTTAATCTAGAAGATTTTAGTTTTCCTGCGCTTTTAAAACCAAACCTTTCTAGTGGAGGGAGAGGAATTAAGCTAATAAAAAATAAAAAAGAGCTTATTGTGTATTCAAAAAGGCACATTGAGAACTATGGAAAAGTTCATTTGCAAGAATTTATAAAGAATGGCGGAAAACAAATTAAAGTGCAATTATTTTTAGATAAGAACAACTGTTTAATTAACTCAACTGTACTTGAAAAGATTAGATATTACCCTGTTAATGGAGGAAGTAGTTGTTTTTCAAAAAGTATAAAGATGCCAGAACTTGTTGATCGATGTTATAAAATCCTAAAAGAGATTAATTGGGTTGGTTTTGCTGATTTTGACTTAATTCAAGACCCTATAGACATGAAATATAAAATTATGGAAATAAACCCAAGAGTACCAGCTTGTATAAAAGCAAGTTTTGTTTCAGGGGTTGATTTTGCACAGAATATACTAGAAGCATCATTAGACCTTCCAGTGTCAGAATTCGAGTATAAGGAAGGTTTTGGGTTGAAGCATTTTAATTTAGAGTTATTATGGTTTTTTAAATCAAAAAATAAATTAAAACACTTTAAAAGCTGGATTAATATTTTTGGAAAAAACATATATTTTCAGGATGGGTATTTAGTTGACCCTCTGTCTTTTATTACAGGTACTATGAGTGGCGTACTAAAACAATTAAATCCAAAATTTAGGAAACAAAAAGAGACTGGTTTATGAATATATTAACGTTTGATATAGAAGAGTGGTTTCATCTTTTGGATAATGAATCTACAAAAACAGTAAAACAATGGAATAGTTTTCCTGCCAGGATTCATGAAAACATGGAACGTATTTTTAATATTTTAGATGATTCAAATACAAAAGCTTCTTTTTTTGTTTTAGGGTGGATAGCTGAAAAATATCCAGAAATTGTTAAAGAAATTAAAAATAGAGGTTTTGAAATAGGTAGTCATACAAATAACCATCAATTAGTATATAATCAAGACAGAAATGCTTTTTTTCAAGATGTAGATTGTTCAATTAAAACTTTAGAAGACTTATCAGGAACTAAAATAAGAATGTTTAGAGCACCAGGATTTTCTATAACAGAAGAGAATAAGTGGGCATTTGAAGTTTTGTATGAATTAGGGATTGAGATAGATTCATCTGTTTTTCCTGCTGGAAGAGCACATGGAGGAATGAAAAGTTATGGTACAGCTAAACCATCATTATTAAGGTATAATGGAGTTCAGCTAAAAGAGTTTCCAATTAATACACACTCTTTTTTTAATAAGTCATTAGTTTATACGGGTGGAGGGTATTTTAGGTTACTACCTTATTCTCTTATTAAAAAAATATCATCTAAGTCTGATTATATCATGTCATACTTTCATCCAAGAGATTTTGATTTTGATCAGCCAATGATAAAGGAACTTTCATTAGGAAGAAAGTTTAAATCATATGTTGGTTTAAGTAAAACTGAAAATAAATTAAGATCATGGATGTCAGATTTTGAGTTCATTGATATAAAAACAGCAGAAAGTACAATTAACTGGAATCAAGTAAAAAAAATAAATATATGAAAGGAATAATACTAGCAGGAGGAAGTGGAACAAGACTATACCCTATAACAAAAGGTGTTTCTAAACAGTTATTGCCAATATATGACAAACCAATGATTTATTATCCCTTATCGGTATTAATGTTGGCAGGTATAACAGAAATTTTAATTATATCTACACCCCATGATTTGCCAAATTTTAAAAATTTGCTTAGAACTGGAGAAGAAATAGGAATTAAGCTTAGTTATAAAGAGCAACTCTCTCCAGATGGATTAGCTCAGGCATTTATTATAGGAGAGGAGTTTATAGGAGATGACGATGTCTGTTTGGTATTAGGAGATAATATTTTTTACGGTCATGGTTTAACAGAAATGCTTCAAAATGCGAAGCAAAATGTTGAAAATGAAAATAAAGCAACCGTTTTTGGGTATTATGTAAATGACCCGGAAAGATACGGTGTTGCTGAATTTGATAAAAATGGTAATGTAACTTCTATAGAAGAAAAGCCAACAAAACCAAAATCTAATTATGCGGTAGTAGGTTTGTATTTTTACCCTAATGATGTCGTTAAAGTAGCTAAGGAAGTCAAACCATCTCAAAGAGGTGAATTAGAAATAACCTCTGTAAATCAAAAATACTTAGAAGAATCCTCTTTAAAGGTAGAGTTGATGGGAAGAGGATTTGCATGGTTAGATACTGGTACACATGATTCATTGATGGAAGCAGGCCAATTTATTGAAACAATAGAAAAGCGTCAGGGGTTAAAAGTTGCTTGTTTAGAAGAGGTTGCTCTTTATATGGGATATATAGATAAAGAACAAGTTGTAAAATTAGCTGAACCATTAAGAAAGAATAATTATGGACAATATCTTCTAAATCTTGTAAAATAGTTAATATGAATTTTAGCAAAACAGCAATACCAGAAGTAGTTATAATTGAGCCTAAAATATTTGGAGATTATAGAGGTTATTTTTTCGAATCATTTAATCAAGAACAGTTTGAAGAGAATGTTACAAAAACAAATTTTGTTCAGGATAATGAGTCAAAATCTACCAAAGGCGTTTTAAGGGGCTTACATTTTCAAAAGCCACCATTTGCGCAAGCAAAATTAGTGCGTTGTATTAAAGGAAAAGTTTTAGATGTTGCTGTAGACATTCGAGTAGGTTCGCCAACGTATGGAAAACATGTTGCGTTAGAGTTATCCGAAGAAAATAAAAAACAGTTATTTGTTCCAAGAGGATTCGCTCATGGATTTATTGTGTTATCTGATGAGGCTATTTTTGCTTACAAGGTTGATAATATTTATGCTCCAACTCACGATAGTGGCATAAAATGGGATGATAGTGAGTTAAATATTGATTGGTTAATTGAAAAAGAAGTATTACAATTATCCGACAAAGATGAAAACCTTGAATATTTAAAAGATATAGAGAGTCCATTTAAATACTAATTATGAATATTTTAGTTACAGGTGCAAACGGTCAATTAGGTTCTGAAATAAGAGAAGTTTCTAAAGGTGAAACTAATCATGTATTTTTTTTCGAAGATTCTAAAGGGGTAAATATTAATAATTTACCATTAGTAGAAAAATACATTATTACGAATAAGATAGAATTAGTAATAAACTGTGCTGCATATACGGCTGTTGACAAAGCAGAAAGCGATGCTGACAATGCAAATAAAGTAAATAGTTTAGGTGTTGGTAATCTAGTGTCTGCTTTAGAGAAAGTTAATGGTAAGTTAATTCATATATCAACAGATTATGTTTTTAATGGTAAGAGTTTCACACCATATGATGAGAGTCAAGATGTTAGTCCTCTAGGAGTATACGGTAAAACTAAACGTGCAGGAGAGGAATTTGTCTTAAGTTCAGAAGTTGAAGCAGTGATAATTAGAACATCATGGGTATACTCTAGTTTTGGCAATAACTTTGTTAAAACAATGATGCGTTTAGGTGAAGAAAGGAATAATATAGGAGTAATTTTCGACCAAATAGGTTCACCCACATACGCTAAAGATTTAGCAAAAGTATGTGTTAAGTTGTTAGATGAAGAAAGGTTAGATTTGCATTCCAAAATATATCATTATTCGAATGAAGGTGTTGCTTCTTGGTATGACTTCGCAAAAGCAATAATGTTTTATGGGAATATAGATTGTGAAATTAATCCGATAGAAACAGAAGAATATCCAACACCAGCAAAAAGACCCAACTATTCGGTAATGAAGAAAACTAAAATCAAAAAAGATTTTAATATTGAAATACCATATTGGAGAGATTCACTAAAAAAATGTATTGAAGAATTACAAAAAATAAAAGCATGAAAAATATATTGATAACAGGAGGAGCTGGTTTTATAGGTTCACACGTTGTAAGGCTGTTCGTTAATAAATACCCTGAATATAATATTATAAATCTGGATAAGTTAACCTACGCAGGTAATTTAGCTAATTTGGTAGATGTAGAGAGTAAGCCTAATTATAAGTTTGTTAAAGCTGATATTTGTGATTATGAAGCTATGTCAAAATTATTCATAGACTTAGATATTGATGGAGTTATTCATTTAGCAGCAGAGTCTCATGTAGATCGCTCTATAAAAGACCCATTTTCATTTGCACAAACAAACGTAATGGGAACTTTAAGTTTGCTTCAGGCAGCAAAAAATAAATGGCAGGAAGATTTTAAAAACAAAATGTTTTACCATGTGTCTACAGATGAGGTTTATGGAAGTTTAGGAAATGAAGGTTTTTTTACAGAAAAAACATCATATGACCCTCATTCTCCTTACGCAGCATCTAAGGCATCTTCAGATCATTTTGTAAGAGCATTTCACGATACTTATGGTTTTCCAACTGTAATTTCTAACTGTTCTAATAATTACGGTTCTTTCCAGTTTCCTGAAAAATTAATCCCTCTATTTATAAATAATATTTGTAACAATAAACCATTACCGGTATATGGTAAAGGAGAAAATGTTAGAGATTGGCTTTTTGTAAATGATCATGCTCGTGCAATAGATACAATTTTTCACAAAGGTAAATTAGGTGAAACCTATAACATAGGAGGCTTTAACGAATGGAAAAATATAGATTTAATAAAAGTGATTATAAAAACAGTTGATGAACTCTTAGGGAGAAAAGAAGGTGAGTCTGAGAAGCTGTTAACTTATGTAACAGACAGGGCAGGTCATGATTTTAGATATGCGATTGATTCTACAAAATTGAAAGAAGAATTAGACTGGGAGCCTTCATTACAGTTTGAAGAAGGAATTCAGAAAACAGTAAAATGGTATTTAGATAACAAAGCTTGGATAGATAATGTTACTAGTGGAGCTTATCAAAAGTATTATGAAGAAATGTATTTTTAGATATTTAGAATAAATTATGTTTTATATCTCTCGTAATATTTTTAGACTATATTTGTTACAAAAAACGCTAAATTCATGATTATACCTACACTAGTAGTATTTATATTAGGTTCATTTTGTATATCCTATCTCATAATACCTAAAATTATAAAAGTAGTTTTTTATAAAAAATTATTAGATGAGCCTAATCAAAGAAGTTCCCATAAAAAGGTTACACCCACATTAGGTGGTATTGCTTTTTACATAACGATAATGATATCTTTTTTTTTTTTAAAAAAATGGGATGCTGATTATTTTAGTTTAAATTTAATGGTAAGCTTAACAGTGCTTTTTATTGTGGGGTTAAAAGATGATTTGGTTGCAATATCTGCAAGAACAAAGACTTTGGCTCAGATTTTGGCGATAACTTTTGTAGTTGCAGATAATAATTTGTTAATTGAATCCTTAGGAGGTTTTTTAGGGGTCACAGCAATTAATTATTGGGCATATATAGCATTCATTTATTTCTCTATTTTTTTTATTATAAATTCCTTTAATTTAATTGATGGAGTGGATGGTCTAGCAGCATCAATAGCTATTACTATTTTTGTTTTTTTAGGGGCTATGTTTTTTTTCTTAAACCAGTACTATTATACTTATTTATGTGTCATTATAGTAGGTACCTTGTTAGCTTTCCTGTACTATAATTTATCAGAGAATAAAAAAATATTTATGGGTGATACAGGTTCTATGATCATAGGTTTTTTAATAGGAGTATTGTCTTTTAAATTTCTATCCTTTCAAGAAAATATTCAATCACTAGGTCTTATGCCTTCTGAAAATATATTAATAGTTTTATCTTCTTTAATATCAATTCCAATATTAGATACTATAAGAGTTTTTGTTGTTAGAACTTTAAATAAAAAAAGTTTTTTTATAGCAGATAGAAACCATGTGCATCACATCTTTGTAGATTATGGTTGTTCACATAAAAAAACTACATTATTAATTGTTATTTTCAATTTAATAATAACGATATTCATATACTCATTATCTTTTTTACTCAATAGTTTTTTCCTTCTCTTGTCATTTGTTATGATATCTTTAATTTTTTATAGTATTTTATTTTATTTAAAACGGAATACCTCAAAAACAGAAGAGGTTTTTTAAAAGTAGTAATAAGTCTATGAAAGGAATCATATTAGCTGGTTGAATGGAGAAACACGCTTATATGCGATAAGCAAAGAGGTGACGCAACATTTATTGTCTGTTTATAATAATTGATATTTTCGCCCAATTTCCATAAGTTATTGAGCTTGCCCATTGTAATCTCTAATTGCTCTAACAACTACGGACCCAATCAATTTCCTGAGAAATTAATTCCGCTTTTCATCAATAATATAGTTCATCATAAGGCATTGCCAGTGTACGGAAAAGGAGGTAATATTAGAGATTGGTTGTATGTAGAAGATCATGTAAATGCGATTGATATAATTTTTTATAACGGAAAAGTAGAAGAGACCTATAATGTAGGTGGAGATAATGAATGGACAAACATCGATCTTATTAAATTGCTGATTAAAGAAGTAGATGTTTTATTGGATAGAGAACCGGGATCTTCTGATGGATTGATAAGATATGTAACCGATAGGGCTGGGCATGATTATAGGTATGCAATAGATTCGTCTAAACTTAAAGAAAAACTGAATTGGAAACCTTCGTTACAATTTGAAGAAGGCATTAAAAAAACAATTAAATGGTATTTAAGCAATCAGCCATGGTTGGATGCTATTGCGAAGAAATAATAGGTATTAAAAAAAAGCTCACATGTAACATGTGAGCTTTTTTACTTACTTAAGTCTTGTTAAGCTTAGGTCTTTATTATATTTTATAATAAACAAACCGTTATTACTGGTGCTACTGAATGCTTTTTTACGATAATCAAACTTGTTTTCTAAGCGAAGTGAAACACCTTCTTTAAAAGTTTGTGATAATTCTTTACCGGAAGCTAAACGCATTAAAATATCGTAGGTAATATCAAAACCTTTAATGGCATAATCAGAAGCTACAGTGTGGTTTTTTTGGTAGTATTTTTTATTAAAACCCTTTACATTGTCAGAAGATGTATCTTCAAAAGTGTTAGACACATAAGTAAAGCTAATACTAGCTAATTTATTGTTTTCTATCCTGTCATACGATTTATTTTTTTCCACCGCAAAAACTTGAACCGTCATATCATCTGGAATCCCAATCATACTGTTTAAAACATCGGCAACAGCTACATTATCATCAGAAGTAATAATAACCCAATTTCGTTTATTTACAGCCATTTTATTGGTGAACAACTCTCTTTTAATATATCCTTTTTTTGGTTTTAAAATATGGATTTTACTAATAGAATCATGCTTTTTTAAATTGCTAACAATTTTACTTATTCTATCGTTAGATGCTGCTTCACCATCACCCACAACAAAAACTTCTTCACCTTTGTAGATGTCTTTTAAATACGAAGCTAAATAGTTTGTGTAGCTGTTTTTATCAGGAGCAGACTTAATAAGTTTTGTTGTAGAAAAATCATCTTGGTTATTAGAAAAATGAGGAAATACAACTGGTACACGAACTTTACGTGCAATAAGTTCTGCCTTGTCTGAATAAAAAGGGCCAATAACAACATCGGTAGAATCTAACTTGTTTTCTGCTAAAATTAAAGGCACGTTATCGTCTCTGTTTCCGGTATCAAAAACTATTGTTTTAACAAGAATGCCTTGTTTTTTAATAGAATCGATAGCGATTTCAGCCCCCATATAAAAATCGGTCACCATATTTGCCAAAGAAGCAGAGTTGTTCTCACTATTAAATATATCTTTTGTAGCAGTAGCTTTATACTCTTTTAATTTAAACGGAAGTAAGATGGCTACATCGATTGTTGCATTTTCTTGAATACTATCTTTATAAAAAGTGTAGTTTTCATTGGCATTAACTTCTTCAATAGGTTTTATTTTGATTAATTGACCAATCGCTAATTCATTATTTCTTATACCAGGATACTCAGGGTTTAGGTGTATTAAATCTTCTTTTGATATATTATAAAAACGCGTTAAACTATATACGGTTTCTTTACTTTTAACTGTATGAGTTAAAAATTTTTCTAAAACCTCTTCTCTGTTAATTGTGATTACCTTTTCAACAGATTTAACTTTTAAAACCTGACCAATACTCAATATATTATTCTTAATAGTTGGAAAATCAGGATTCCATTCAATTAAGTCGTCTTTAGAAATGTCGTACAACTTGGTAATACGATACACGGTTTCTCCGGCCTTTACAGTATGGTTTTCATATTCGTATACAGTTTGTTGAAAAATAGTGTTTTCAGTAGTCGCTACATCAATAGTATCAGAAGGATTCTCGTCTATGTTTTCGTTATCAACATTCGTTTCATCAGTAGTAGTTGAAGAAATTCTGGTTTTAATTTCAGGATTCGGAATAACAATAATCGTATTTGCATCTGGTTTTCTGCTAACATCAGGATTTAAACGTAACAAATCTTTTGTTTTCATATCCAGTCGGTTTGCAATGTCACGCATTGTCTCTCCTTCCTGAACCTTGTAAGATATATAACGTTTTTGTTGACCACAAGAAACGGCAAAAGTTAAAATACAAATTAAAAGTAAAAATTGGAATTTCTTCATCTACATTATTTTTATTATCAGGAGTTTATTCCCATTCAATTGTTGCGGGTGGTTTAGAGCTAATGTCGTAAACAACTCTGTTAACACCTTTAACATTGTTTATTATTTTGTTTGATATTTTTTGTAAAAATTCATACGGTAAATTTACCCAATCTGCTGTCATACCATCAGTACTTTCTACAGCGCGTAAAGCTACCACTTTTTCATAAGTTCTTTCATCTCCCATTACGCCAACAGAGTTTACAGGTAATAAAATTGCACCTGCTTGCCATACTTTGTTGTATAAACCATCTTCTTTTAATCCGTTGATAAAAACAGCATCTACTTCTTGTAAAATACGTACTTTTTCTTCGGTAATATCACCTAAAATACGAATTGCCAATCCAGGACCTGGAAAAGGATGACGACCTAATAAGTCTTTGTCAATTCCCATTGATGCTCCTACACGACGCACTTCATCTTTAAAAATCATTCGTAAAGGCTCTACAATCTTCAATTTCATAAAATCAGGCAAACCACCTACGTTATGATGACTTTTAATAGTTGCTGATGGACCACCGTTTACCGAAACAGATTCAATTACATCAGGATAAATAGTCCCTTGTGCTAACCATTTTGCGTCTTCAATCTGATTTGCTTCATCATCAAAAACATCAATAAAAACTTTACCAATAGCTTTACGCTTTTCTTCCGGATCACTTAAACCAGCAAGTTCATTCAAGAAACGTGCCGAAGCATCCACTCCTTTTACGTTTAAGCCCATACCTTCATATTGCTTTAATACATCGGTATATTCATTTTTACGTAACAAACCATTATTAACGAAAATACAATGTAAATTATCGCCAATAGCTTTGTGTAATAATACGGCTGCTACGGTAGAATCTACACCTCCAGACAGTCCTAAAACCACTTTATCGGTTCCAACCTTTGCTTGTATATCAGCAACAGTTTCATCAACAAAAGAATCAGGTGTCCAAGTTTGTGCTACTTCAGCTATATTAACTAAGAAATTTTGTAATAATTGTTTACCATCGGTAGAATGATATACTTCTGGGTGAAATTGAATCGCATACGTTGTTTCACCATCAATTTTATACGCAGCGTTTGCTACATCGTGTGTGCTTGCTAATAAGATTCCGTTTGTTGGTAAATCTTTAATAGTGTCTGAGTGACTCATCCAAACCTGACTTCCTTCTAAGATGTCTGAAAAGAAAGCTTCTCCTTCTTTTACAAAAGATAAATTAGCCCTTCCATACTCTCTTGTGTTTGATGGAGCTACCAATCCGCCAGAAAAATGGGCTAAATATTGAGCACCATAACAAACAGCTAATAAAGGTTTTTTGCCTCTAATTTCAGATAAATCTGGATGTAATGCCATTTCTGAACGAACAGAATTAGGACTACCAGAAAGTATTACTGCTTTAAAGTCGGTTAAGTTTTTTGGAATTTTGTTATACGGATGAATTTCACAGTAAATGTTCAATTCTCTAACACGGCGCGCAATAAGTTGTGTGTATTGCGATCCGAAATCTAAAATAAGTACGTTGTGTTGTTGCATGTGCAAAAATAGTACTTAGATTTTAGATTTTAAGTATTTGATTTTAGATTTTTTGAAGTTTTTTAATAACGATACACCACCGCATTTATATTCATTCCTGCACCCACAGAAGCTAATATAATTACTTCTCCTTTTTTTACCTCCTGATTTTCGATGTTCCCTTTTAATACTAAATCTAGTAAAGTTGGTACGGTAGCCACCGAGCTATTACCTAGTTTATGAATACTCATCGGCATAATACCTGCTGGAATAGGTTTTTTGTACAATCGATAAAAACGTTTGATAATCGCTTCATCCATCTTCTCATTTGCTTGATGAATAAATATTTTTTTGACCTCGTCAATCTCAATACCACTTTTATCCAACGCTATTTTCATTGCTTTTGGCACATTATTTAAGGCAAACTCATAAATTTTACGTCCGCGCATTTTTATATAGCGAACATCTTTATCTAAATTGTCATTAAATGATTTTCCGAAAAATAAAAAATAAGCTTCTTCTTTGGTAAAGGTTTGCGTAGCATGACTTAAAATTCCGCTTTCACTACCTTCTTTAAGTTCTATAATACAAGCGCCTGCTCCGTCGCTATAAATCATAGAATCGCGATCGTATTTATCAACAACTCTCGATAAAGTTTCACCGCCAATAACCAAGCATTTTTTAGCAATACCCGCTTTTATAAATGCTTGTGCTTGAATAACACCTTCAATCCAGCCAGGGCATCCGAATAAAATGTCATAAGCAACACAGTTGGGATTTTCAATTTGTAGTAAATGTTTTACTCTACTAGCCAAACTAGGAAGAATATCAGTTTGAATAGCATCACTTTTTACATCGCCAAAATTATGGGCGAATATGATATAATCGATTTCCTCTGAATTTACATTGGCATCCTCTATGGCTTTCTTTGCAGCAAAATAGCCTAAATCCGATGCTTTGTAGTCGTTTTTGGCATACCTGCGTTCTTCAATACCAGTAATTGATTTGAATTTTTCAATAATTATAGTATTCGTGCTATCAAAGGAAGTTCCGTCTGCATTTAAAAACGAACTTTCTAAAAACTGACTATTTTCTTTTTTTATTGATGGTATGTACGAACCTGTTCCTGTAATTACTGATGATGCCATTGTTATTTATTAGTATTGTAAATACAAATAAAGCATTTTAAATTACATTAAAGTATTAATTATAAAGCCCTTTTTTAAGAATTGTAGAATTCTTAAAAAAGGGCTTTATAATTAACTATTTTAAAAAAAAGAGTTGTCTTTTTTGAGCTTGTGATTTTTTGATATTATAAATATGAACTGTCGAATGAGAAAGGTAGTAAAGAAAGTAAAGAATCTGTTTTTACTACTTTACCAACTTCACCCATAAAAAATACTTCTATTGGTTCTTTTTGATTGATTTCGTATTCTGATAAAGTTTGCCTACATGCACCACAAGGTCCCACAGGTTTATTAACGGTTGTGTTTTCAGAAGCAGCTGAAATTGCTAGTTTTTTAATTTTTATCCCCGGAAATTCTGATCCGACTTTCCATACACCAACTCTTTCGGCACACATCCCAGAAGGATACGCAGCATTTTCTTGATTGTTACCTAATACTATCGCACCGTTTTCGAGTAAAAAAGCGGCACCTACTTTAAATTTAGAATAAGGAGCGTAGGCTTTTGCTCTTGCCTCGATAGCCTTATCCATTAATATTTTATCTTCTTGCGCTAATTCTGCTAAATCGTTGTAAACCGTTGCAGCAGTTTTTAATTCTATTTTTTCCATAAAGAAACAGTGTTGGTCAAAAAAAGCAGCCTGTAAGACTGCTTTATATTATACTACGAATTTATTAAAAAAAAACTACAATTTAATAGTCATCGTAAATTTCTCCTAAATCAAATGATAAAGAAAAACGTAAAGTGTTTTCTAAAGGATTGTTAACTGCTGATGTATTTACCAAATACGATAAATCTAACGTAAATGCTTTGGCAGTAAAACCTGTACCTAATGTTAAGAATTGTCTTTGTCCTTTTTCTTCACTTTCGTGAAAGTAACCCGCTCTAAGCGCAAAGGCATTGTTGTATAAATATTCAGCACCTAATGCCCAAGTAGTTTCTTTAAGTTCTTCACTAAAACTTCTGTCGCCTAAAGAAGTAAACATTCCTTCGAACCAACCTCTATTATTTCCTTGCCCTTCTGGAGAGTTAGGATTACCACTACTAGACGGTACTAATAGTTTCGTGAACTCTAAATTAAGACCTACTATGTTTTGGCTATCTAATATAAAGTCAAAACCACCCCCTATTTTTGCGTTGGTAGGAATAAAGTTTTCTTGCCCAGGAGTATATTCTACTTTCGGACCAATATTAGCAATGTTAAAACCTAATCTGTAACGACCATTAAAACTACCATAGTTTCTTTCATCAGATTGATAATAACCAGAAACATCCACAGCAAATGAATTTACAGCGTTTACATTACTATCATTAACATCTAAATTTGAGTTGATATACTTTAAGCCAATACCCATTGAGAATTTTTCGCTTAATTTCATTGAATAAACACCTGATATAGAAAATTCACTAGGGTTTTCTGTACCAGTACCAGTACCAGCTTCATTTGTTAATTCTACTTGGCCAAGAGAAAAGTATTTAATATCTACACCCCAAGCAGCATTTGCTTTAAAACGATTTACGTAAGAAGCATTTCCAACAAAAATATCATCAGTTAAATTACGCAACCAAGGAGTGTAATTAATACCAACACTTATTTTATTTTGATTAAAAACTGTTTTGGCAGGGTTATGAAAAATAGAAAAGGCATCAGCAGAGGTGGCAACACCAACATCACCCATACCACCGGCACGTGCATCAGAAGATATTAATAAAAACGGAGTAGCCGTTGTGTTTTGTGCTTTGGTTTGATGAAGGGCAAAACATACAAAAAATAAAAAAAACGATAATTTTTTCATGTAAAAATTTGTTATTAGTTGAGCAAATATATGATATTCTTAAAATAATGCTAAATTTTGTTGATTTTTAATCAACTATTTAACGTTTGATAAGCTTGATTATTATATAAGTCAACATTATTTTAAATAAATAGGTCAATAATCCTTAACATAAGTTAATATCAACATTAAATTTGGATAAAAAAATAAATTTTAAGGGTACATATTTAATCTTTTTCTTAGATTCGTAATACTAAACGTAAAAAAAGGTCGTTTGTAATCTAGCAAGAGAAACTCTTTGGTTCTTTTAATTTATAATTAAATTAGTTGTAAGGAGTTATAAATATTGTAAATTGCGCCACCCTTAAAATAGTTAAAAATACATGAAAAGCACGTTAAAAATATTTAGTTTATTGGCTATCACTGGATTGTTGATTACATCTTGTAAAAGCAATAGAGGTGGTGGTGCAGGTAAATCTTCACTGACTGGCTGGAACTTTAATGATCCTAATTATGGAGGTTATATAAAAGGAAAAGATAACAATAGTAAAGAAGCACCTCCAGGTATGGTACATATAGAAGGCGGTAGTTTTACGATGGGATTAGTACAAGACGACGTAATGTTCGATTGGAATACAACTCCTAAAAAAATGCATGTTCGCTCTTTTTATATGGATGAAACTGAGGTTACAAATGCTGAATATGGTTTATTTATGCAGTATACCAAAGATATATTTCCACCAGAAGAACCGCAATTTAAAAATATATACCAATCTATTTTACCAGATACTTTAGTTTGGAGAAAAGGTTTAGGGAATACAAATTTATTATCAGAAAGTTACTTAAGACATCCGTCTTATGCAGAATACCCTGTTGTAGGTGTTAGTTGGTTACAAGCCAATAAATACTGTAAGTGGCGTACGAATGCTGTAAACTTAAAAATTTTAATGGATAAAGGTGTTATAAAAAACATTTTTAAAGAAGACTCTTTAAGTTTTAGAGGAAAAGATAATTTTGATACGGATACGTATTTAACCAATCCTTATGCTTTGTTTGAAGGAGATTCAACAATTTATAAAAAAGGAATTCCTGTACCAAGAAAAAAAGGAGAGCCAAAACCATCGAAAGACCAGTTTTCTGGAAGACAAGTTACTTCATCTGATGGTATTTTAGCGCAAAAGTTTAGATTGCCTACAGAAGTAGAATGGGAATATGCTGCAAAAGCTATTTTTGAAAACCGCGAGTATAATAATATCCGTGGTAGAAAAAAATATTCTTGGAATGGTAAGTATACTAGAGATAGAGATAAGAGAAGAAGAGGAGATCAGTTAGCTAACTTTAAGCAAGGGAAAGGAAATTATAGTGGTATTGCAGGTTGGAGTAGTGATGGTTCGGATATTCCGAATGCAGCAAGAAGTTATCCGCCGAATGCTTTTGGTTTATATGATATGTCTGGTAACGTTGCAGAATGGGTGCAAGATGTATACCGTCCTATAATAGATTCTGAAGCAAATGATTTCAATTACTTTAGAGGAAATATTTTTACTAAAAAATTAATTGATCAAAACGGTAAAGTTGTTATTGTTGGTGATGAGGTTGGTGAAATAGAATATGACACTTTAGAAAACGGAAGGATTGTACCTAAAGATTTACCAGGAAGCGTTAAGTATATTCCGATTACAAAGGAAGATACGTATATGAGAAGAAATTATAATTTAGCAAATAATTCAAGTTTAGGTGATGGAGATCAAGCGTCTTCAAAAGATTACGAGTTAGATAAAGATCAGTTAGATCGTTCATCTAGAATGTATAATTCACCAAAGAAGCCCGAAGCAGAAAGAGATTCTTTAGGAAATGTAATAGAGAACTACAAATACGATGCTAAAAGAAGAACCACTTTAGTTAGTGATAAATCTAGAGTATATAAGGGAGGTTCTTGGGCTGATAGAGAATATTGGTTAGATCCAGCACAAAGAAGATACTTTCCAGAATATATGGCAACTAACTTTATAGGATTTAGATGTGCTACAGATAAAATGGGACCAATGAGGCTTAATAAAAGAAAAAGAGCTGTTCCAGATAAAATTAACTAAGACAATAAAAAAAACCTCATTGAAATTCAATGAGGTTTTTTATTTTTACAGTATGAAGATAGTAGATTTATATTCGTTATTTATTCAACATGGTTTAGTTGATACTGACACAAGAAAAATTAGAAAAAACACCATTTTCTTTGCATTAAAAGGCGCTAATTTTAATGGGAATAAGTTTGCAGAAGAGGCATTAAAGAGAGGAGCCAGTTTTTCAATTATTGATGAGGTTGAGTTTAAAACTTCAGAGAATATAATTTTGGTGGAAGATGTATTAAAAACACTTCAAGAATTGGCAAGTTACCACCGTAAAGTATTAAACATACCTATCATTTCATTAACAGGAAGTAATGGTAAAACGACCACCAAAGAACTTATTAACGCTGTGTTGTCATGTAAATATAACACAACAGCTACGGTAGGTAATTTAAACAATCACATAGGTGTGCCTTTAACATTATTGTCGATGACAACCGATACTGAAATTGGTATCGTTGAAATGGGCGCTAATCATCCAGAAGAAATTGCTTTTTTATCACAAATATCGAAACCAGACTTTGGATACATAACTAACTTTGGAAGTGCACATTTAGAAGGCTTCGGATCTATTGAGGGTGTTGTAAAGGCAAAATCAGAGTTGTACGATTTTTTGATAGATAATAATAAAAAAATCTTTGTGAACCCTAAGGATGCAATTCAACTCGAGAAAACGAAACATGCCAATACTATTTTATTTGACGAATCTATTGAGTTTCTAGAAGCAAATCCCTTATTGAAATTATCATTTGAAAACACTGAGATACAAAGTAATTTAATAGGAACCTATAATTATGCGAATATTGCTGCAGCAATAACGATTGCAAATTACTTTAATGTAGCTAAAGAGAACATAAAGAAAGCGATTGAGAACTATGCTCCATCAAATAATCGATCTCAAATAATAGAGACAAAAAACAACAAAATTATTTTAGATGCTTACAATGCGAATCCAACAAGTATGAAAGCAGCTTTAGATAGCTTTGAAGAGCTTAAATTAGCACATAAAACCATTATTATAGGCGATATGTTTGAGTTGGGTGATCATAGCTTTAAAGAGCACCAAAACATGGTAGATTTAGCTGCAGAATGTAAGTTTGATAGTGTGTTTTTTGTGGGTGAAAACTTTCATGAAACAAACACGGATGCTCCGAAATTTAGAAGTTTTGAAGCCTTGAAAGAATTCTTAGTTAAACACCCCATAAAGGAAAGTGTTATTTTAATAAAAGGATCAAGAGGGATGGCATTAGAACGCGTGGTAGCTCTTTGTTAAATGTTATTTTTTTGATGGTATGTAACTAGGTTGTCAATTGGCCTTTGAATTACATCGGTAATGGTCAAATTGTTTTTATGAGCAACAGTATCTAAAATATCTTTAAAATAAAAAGCAATAGAGCCTATGAAATAAATAGGGGTGTTTGCGTGTTTTTTATAAGGTAGTACATGGTATTTAAAGTATTTTTGAAACCCTTTTTTAATCGTTTTTTTAATGTATTTTTCGTGTTTATTATCAAACATAAAGGTCGCAAAAGATGCCAAATACATATTAGGATTGGGTGTTCTATATAAATTCTTTTTAATAACATCAACATCAACATTAAACTGATTTTTAAATGCTGCTGCTAAACTAGATGGCATTTTTTTATAGAAAAAATCTCTTAGTAATATTTTACCGAAATAATTTCCACTGGCTTCATCCATTATAGTATAACCTAAGGATGCTGATGATTTAGTTATCGTAACACCGTCATAATAACAGCTGTTAGAACCTGTTCCTAGAATATTTACAATAGCAGGTTTGTTGTTACTGCAAGCATAGACAGCAGCTAACATGTCTTCAGAAACGGTAATTTTAGCTTTTTTAAAGGTGACTTGTAATATATCTGTCAATAGTTTAACAGATAATGGCGATCCGCAACCAGCACCGTAAAAATGAATTTCTTCAATTTTATGTTTGTATTCGATTAATTGTGCAATGTTGTTAATGCGATGCAACAATTCTTCTTTGGCTATAACGGACGGATTTAAACCTAAAGATGTAACCCTAAATAGCTCTTTTTTTTGAGCGTTTAATGCAATCCAATCTGTTTTTGTTGAGCCTCCATCTGCAATTAAAATCATCTATTTTATTTATAAAGAATATTCTGGCAAAGAAATAAAACTTATATTTTCTTCATTTGTTGTTTCATCATTTGCATTTGTTCTTTGAGCATGCCGTGCTTATCTAATTTCTTAGCTTCGGTCATTAAAATAGTAGCTTCACGTTTTCTGCGCTTTGTCATGGCGATTCCTGCCAATTGCAATTTAGCCATAGCCAAATCATGATCCATTGCCAAGCCTAATTTAACAGCTTTGCGTAAGAATTTTTCAGCTTGGGTTATGTTGGTCTGACTCAACATAATTCCGTGTAAATAGTTATAGTAGCCTTCTTGTTTTTGAATCAATGCTGTAGATGGATTTTTAATATAAGCTAACCATTTTTTAGCTCCTTCAAAATTTTGTTTACGTAACTGCAAAAAAGCTAGTAAAATAAACTCGTTTTTAAAGTAAAAGAAAACGAAAATACCAGCAAGTAATAGGATTGAAATTCCATTCATAATATGAACTTGAGAGAATTCATAAATAGACCATAAAGTTATAAGTCCTGCTAAACCTAATTTTATATTTTTATTGAACATTTTTTCTTTTTTTAATCAACGTACAAAAGTACGAATTTCTGTTAAAATATTTGTGAGTTTATTTTTTATAAAACTTTTTGAATTTAAACCATGCAAATAATCCTAGTATAAAAACAAATGAAACTGAGTAATAAACTGAGGTAGGCGTAATTACTTTATCTCCACTAGCATATGAGTGTAACCCTGATAAATAGAAATTAACTCCAAAATAGGTCATCAAGATAGATGCAAAAGCGATAATAGACCAAAGGTTAAACGTATATCGGCCTCTTAAACCAGGAATCAAGCGCATGTGTAAAACAAAAGCATATACCATAATAGATATTAACGCCCAAGTTTCTTTTGGATCCCAACCCCAATAGCGTCCCCAACTTTCGTTAGCCCACATTCCGCCTAAAAAAGTACCAATCGTTAATAAAACCAATCCAACTGTTATAGACATTTCATTGATAATGGTTAGCTCCTTTATATGAAGATCCATTTTTTTCTTGTTCTTAGCGTTTGTGAAAATCATTAAAAATAAACTGAAAATTCCTAAGATCATACCTAAAGAAAAAGGTCCGTAACTAGCAACAATAATAGAAACGTGTACTTTTAACCACCAAGAATTTAATACCGGTTGTAGATTTGCAATTTCAGGATCTAACCAATTCTGACTAGCAAAAAACAAAGTGATTGCCGTGATAAAGGTGGCTGCAGCAATAGTTAATGATGATTTTTTTCCTAGTGATAAACCAAAAAACATTGTTGCCCAAGCAACAAAAATAATAGATTCGTAGGCATTACTCCATGGAGCATTACCACTAATATACCATCTAGATAATAGCCCTAAAGTATGCAGTATAAAGAAACCTATAATAATCGCAATCAATCCCTTTACCACATAGTTGATCCATTTTTTGTTTGAGAAAACCTGCGCGATTAAAAAGATAATCAACAGAATACTTGACAATCCGAAGTACTTAATCAAACGATTAAAAACATCAAATTCATTATACATTATCTCTAATTCAATTTTATCTTCTGAAGGATAGACTTCTTCTCCGAATTTTTTCTGAAACTTTTTTATGCCGTCTAAAACCTTGTTAGTTTCTGTATAATTTTCAGATTTTCTTGAGTTTTGTAAAAGTTGCATGTACACTGGTAGTGATTGACGCACAAATACAGAATCGGTTCCTTTAAAACCTGCCTCTAATGTTTCTGGTTGTGATACCCATTTGTTATTTTCGTCATTTGGAATCGGATAGATGCGCAACATACCGCCACCTAAAGTTTGTGATAATAACCAAACTCTTTGCTCTATTTTAATAGCATCTGTTTCAAATTTACTCTGAATTTTCTTTTTCTTAGCTTCCGCTACTAGTGCACCTATTTTAGAGGTTCCTTTAGCATCATAAAAATCAATAAAACGCGCGTATTTTACATCTTTAGCAACGCCTAAAACTTCTCGTATTTGCGTATTTCCTTTTTCTAAATAGATAAATGGTACATTTAACCAAAGCATTGGCATTTCTGTAATAGAGAGTAAAACCTGTGTAGGGTTCATACCTTTAAAACTATTAGTATGTGCAACTTTTCTTACCAATTCTGATGCTAGGGTGTGCACAGGTTTCATGCGACCACCGATATCTTGTATTACTAAGCTGCTAAACTTATTTGTATGTTCAAGGCTGGGTTTGTTGCTTGTTAAAATAGAGTCTATTTGCGCTATTGATAACTCTTTTGGTTTGTGCACATCACCATGTTCTTGTGCAGTTGAATTAAGAGTTAAAAATAAAATGAATGCAGATAAACCAGTTTTTTTTAGCTTTATTTTATCTAGTGAGACTTTTAAATCGTTAAAACGAGTGTTTTTTATGAACAGAATAAAAGTTAATCCAAAAAATAATAATGTATAGCCTATATAAGTAATCCATGTACCCACGAAATCGTGATTTACAGATAGGTGAGTTTGCTCGTTTTCACCTTCAATCTTATAGCTAGATTGAAATAATTTATAGCCTTTGTAATCTAAAATATTATTCATGAAAATTCTAAAGTCAAAAGTTTCTTTTTCTGCAATCACTGTAATTTCACTTGCATAAGCAGCAGCACTTTCCGAGCCAGGATATTTTTCTAATTGAAAATCGTTTAACTTCACTTTAAAAGGAGTTTCTAATTTTTTAGCACCATACCAAGCTCTAAAATTTAAGTCGCCAATGCTAAATTCTTCAACATTATCAACATTAAATTGGCCGCCATACAATTCTATTCTTTTAGTTTCATCATTCGCAGTAATATCAAAAATAACAGTATCGTATTTTTTATTGTCTTTTTCTCCCGAAACAGTTTTCATGACTCCTTTTTCAGGAGCTTTCGGAATTACAAACTGTAACCCTTTTAGCGTATGTAGGGTTAAAAATTGAAAGTGTTGTGCACTGTCTTTAACAATCTGACCTCTTTTTTGGTCAGCCATTCTAAGCCAATCACCATTATTTTTAGAGATCATCTTTAAATTATCACCTTCGTAATAAAAATTTACAGAAGCATTTCTATCAGGAACATCAAAACTTACCAAAATGTTGTGAATGTTTTGTGTTGTTCCTCTCTTAATATAATGTTCGTGTCTACTTCCGTCAGAGCTTTCTACTAAAAATAGGTGTTCTACTCCGTTTTCGTCTAAAACAAGTTTTTTCTCAGACCAAGGAATATATTCAACTAAATTATAAGATATCTCATGCTGAGCTTTATCTTTTTCAGGTTTAAAAATTTCAGTAAATTTGGCAGAATTACTTCCCCAGGCAGAAAGTAATAGCTTGTTGTTTGTTTCTTTTTGAAACTTATTATTATCAACAACAACGTTTAAGTAATTAGTGTCAGAAAAAAAAGTGTTTGTAGTTTCACCTTCGTCAATAATCATAATTCCTTCATAACTAACATAGCGTGTAACACCAGCTCCAATTAGAATAAGTAAAAATGCAGAATGAAAAAGTAAAACACCCCATTTTTCTTTTTTATACAAGCGGTATCTAAAGATGTTTCCGAAAAAATTAATTACAAAAAAGATCATAATTAATTCGAACCACCAAGTGTTGTAAACTAAGGCTTTTGAAGTTTGTGTTCCGAAATCGTTTTCTATAAAAGTGGCGACTCCCATGGCCACTGCAAAAACGAAAAATAATACCGCAGTTAAGCGTGTAGAGTAAAGTATATCTAAGATTTTTTTCATCTGTAAATGAGCTAAGTGTAAAACTTCGCAAATTTACGGATTAATGTCTTAATAACTTTATGAATTTACCCATTTTTAAGGAAATAAAACGTTAAAAAAGAAAGGTTATATCCCTATTTTTTCTCCCATTTTAACAAATGTCTCAATACGGTTCTTTGTATTCTTTAGTAGGTCGGCGTCAATCGTTAATTTATTTTTATCAACTAACAGCACAATTGTAGATCCTCCAAAGGCAAAATAGCCCATTTCATCCCCTTTTTTTATTTTGATGTTGGGTTTAAAAGTTTCAATAATAGTTCCTACCATTGTTGCACCAACAGGAGCTACAATAATTTCTCCTTTTTCTTCGGATGATAGAATGCAATACTCACGTTTGTTTTCGCAAAAAACTTTGGTAAAATTTGATGCCAATGCGTACGGAGAAACTGAAAAATAGTCACCTTTTATTTTCGTCATTTCAGAAGGTGTACCATCATATGGAAAATGGTACCGATGATAGTCATTAGGCGCTAATCGTAAAATAATTAGCGAGGAGTTTTTGTGCTTTTCGGCTAATTCAGCATCGCCTAAAAATTCTTTTAAAGTAAATTCCCGTCCTTTTATAAAGAAGTTTTTAATGTCTGCAATGTTTTCAAAAGCAAGCATTTTTCCGTCTCCAGGAGAGGTAAAGTCATTTTCAATAGGTCTGGCAGTCGGTTTTAATTTTCTGTAAAAGAAATCGTTAAACGAAGTAAATTCAGAAATTGGCTTTTCAGCCTCGTCAATATTAATGCCTAGCTGTTTTACAAAACCGTTTATTTTTTTTGTAGAAGATGATTTATTCATTTTTTTACCATACCAAGCGGATAAAAACTTACGTTTTGCTATTGGTAAAAAAGCCATTTTCCCAAATGGATTATTGTATAATAATTTTAAAAAAACTTCACCAGGCGGAGTTTCAGTAATTATATTGCCAGATGTTCTATCGATGAATTTTATTTTCATAATTTTATTACTCTACACTATCAATTAAAATAGTTAACATGTCAATAGCAGCTTGTGCAATTTTTGTTCCAGGGCCAAAAACACCCACGGCACCTGCATCGAATAAGAATTGATAGTCTTGTGCAGGAATCACCCCACCAACAATTACCATAATATCTTCTCGATCGTATTTTTTTAATTCAGCAATTACTTGAGGAACTAATGTTTTATGACCTGCCGCTAATGACGAAATCCCTAAAATATGAACATCGTTTTCAATAGCCTGTTTGGTTGCTTCTTGAGGTGTTTGAAATAAAGGACCAATATCTACATCAAAACCTAAATCGGCATAACCTGTAGCAACAACTTTTGCACCACGATCATGACCATCTTGGCCTAGTTTTGCAATCATTATTCTTGGTCTTCGTCCTTCTAGTTCCGCAAATTTATCAGCAAATTCAATTGCTTTCTTAAATAACTTATCGTCTTTTATTTCTTTACTATACACGCCAGAAATTGTTTTATGAACCGCTTTATGACGTCCAAAAACACTTTCTAAAGCGTCAGAAATCTCCCCTAAAGTGGCTCTGTTTTTAGCAGCTTTTATTGCTAAGTCTAATAAATTCCCTTCATTGGATTTAGCGCAAGTTGTTAAGTCGTTTAAAGATTTTATAACCTTGTTGCTATCTCTTTTTGATTTTATATCGTTTAACCGCTCAATTTGAGATAAACGTACAGCCTCATTGTCTACTTCTAAGATATGTAAAGGGTCTTCTTGTGCTAGTTGGTATTTATTTACACCTACAATTACATCTTGTCCGCTATCTATCTTTGCTTGTTTTTTAGCCGCAGCTTCTTCAATTCGCATTTTCGGAATCCCTTTTTCAATGGCTTTTGTCATGCCACCTAATTCCTCAACTTCTTTAATTAATTCCCAAGCTTTATTGGTAATGTCTTCAGTTAGTTGTTCTACGTGATAACTTCCTGCCCAAGGATCAACAGTTTTTGTAATATTTGTTTCTTCCTGTAAATATATTTGTGTGTTACGTGCAATTCGTGCAGAAAAATCTGTAGGTAAAGCAATTGCTTCGTCTAAAGCATTGGTGTGTAAACTTTGTGTGCCTCCAAAAGCTGCAGCCATGGCTTCAATAGTTGTTCGAGCTACATTGTTAAAAGGGTCTTGCTCTGTTAAAGACCACCCGCTTGTTTGGCAATGTGTTCGTAATGCTAAAGATTTTGGATTTTTAGGGTTGAATTGTTTTACTATTTTTGCCCACAACATTCGTGCAGCTCGCATTTTAGCAATCTCCATAAAATGATTCATTCCTATTGCCCAGAAAAAAGATAGTCTCGGAGCAAAAGTATCAATGTCCATTCCTGCTTCTAATCCTTTTTTAATGTAATCTAATCCATCAGCCAAAGTGTATGCTAATTCTATGTCAGCTGTTGCACCTGCTTCTTGCATGTGGTAGCCAGATATAGAAATTGAGTTGTATTTCGGCATAAAATCCGAAGTATATTTAAAAATATCAGCAATGATTTTCATTGATGGAGTAGGTGGGTAGATATACGTATTACGCACCATAAACTCTTTTAAAATATCATTTTGAATGGTTCCTGATAATAATTCAGGAGCAACACCTTGTTCTTCGGCGGCAACAATATAAAAGGCAAGAATTGGTAAAACGGCTCCGTTCATAGTCATTGAAACCGACATTTTATCTAACGGAATTTGGTCGAATAAAATTTTCATATCCTCAACCGAATCGATTGCTACACCAGCTTTTCCTACATCACCTTGTACGCGTTCGTGATCTGAATCGTAACCACGGTGTGTTGCTAAATCAAATGCAACAGAAAGTCCTTTTTGACCCGCCGCTAAGTTTCTTCTGTAAAAAGCATTGCTTTCTTCTGCTGTTGAAAATCCCGCATATTGACGAATAGTCCAAGGTCTTCGAACATACATTGTTGAGTATGGTCCGCGTAAATTCGGCGCAATACCAGCAACGAAATCTTCATGTTGTTTGCTTTCAACTTGTGATTTTTGACTTTGGTCTAATTGTATGTTTGATACGTTTTTTCTACTCATCTTGTAAACGTTCTTGTTCTAGCTTTTCAGCTAATCTTTTTTGAATAATCGGTTGGATGAGTGTTTTTTCGTTTCTAATTTTCATAAACGGAAAAAGCTCCAAATCATTCTTCATTTTATCCTTGTCGTTCTGTATTTTATTAGTTCCTAATAAAACTAATTTACCAGTATCGAATTTTGCTTGTTCTTTTTCGGCAGCATCTTTAATTTTTCGCTGTATGATTCCTTCTTTAAGTTGCTTTAAGAATCCGCCACCTTTTTCGATAGTTTTAAAGACTTCTAAAGAATTATGTGCCAATTGTTGTGTGATAGCTTCAATATAATAAGCACCGTCTGCAAAATTCTGAGCATCTGAAAGTTCACTTTCTTTTTGTAAAATTAATAATTGATTTCTTGAAATTCGCTCACCAAATTCATTCGAATGATGGAAGATATCATCATAAGAAATATTACAAACCGTGTCGGCACCACCTAAAATAGCGCTCATACATTCTGATGTAGTACGAAGCATGTTTACATTATAATCATACAACGTTTTGTTTCGTAAGCTCGGTTGTGCAAATATATGTGTTGTATTGTTTTTAATAGCGTACTCTTTTAAAAGTGATGCCCATAAAATTCTAAAAGCTCTTAGTTTTGCTATTTCAAAAAAGTAGTTACTACCTACAGAAAAATTAAAATGTATGTTACTAGCTATTTTACTTCCGAAGTGATTTAAATATTCATTTGCGTGCGCAAGTGCATAGGCAAGCTGTTGTGTGTTATTCGCGCCAGCATTTTGATATGTTGAGACGTTAATACAAATAGCATTAGAGATATTATTAATGATCTTTTCGAATTCTTTATGATCATTATTTAAGTTGGTAAACCAATTACCTGTACTCGTTAAATTGCCAATAATATCAATATTAAAATAACAATTATCTGAAGCTATATAATTTGATAATTCAATAATGAATTTAGCGTCTAAAAACTTTACTTTAAAATAAAGTACGGTGTTTTTAAGGTCTAAATCTTGAAGTAGTGTTTTGTAATCGAACTTCGTTTTTGCTTTGAATTCTATGGACTTAACACCTCTTTTTAAAGAGTCGATAGCAAAAGAATTCGCTTTTTTCTCGTCTTCAATATAAATAGACTGACAAATATTGAATCCCTTTTCAGGAGTTGCTATTGTTGTTTTTGTTTGGTCTTCTTTGGTGTAAAAGGGTTTAACCGTAATGCCTTCGTCAGTTTTCCAAAGAAGCGTGTCGTTATAGTCCGCGCCTTTAAGATCTACCTGTATTTTTTGTTTCCATTCGGCAGCACTAATTTCCTTGAAGTCATTAAATAAATAAGTACTCATTATTTTTGTAAGGTATCAAATTCGATAATATAAATATCTTCATCTTCTTTTTTCATCAAGTATTTTTCACGTGCATAGCGTTCTAACTGAAGAGAATCCTGAAGTTTTTTTATAGTTTTTTTGTCGTTATCAATTTTGTTTTTATGATAATCTATCCAAATTTCTAGTTCTTCAATTTCATTATTAAACTCTCTATGTGTAAGATATGAATTTTCATCAAAAAAAAGCATCCAAATAACAAATACGGTTAAAATAACAACATAAATATTTGTTGCTATTTTAAAAGAGGATTTGTTTTTTATTGATTTTAAATTCATATTACAAGCGATCGCTAATTACGGTTCTAACAATATCTATGGCTACAGTGTTGTACCTGTCGTTAGGAATTATAATATCGGCATAGTTTTTTGTTGGTTCGATAAATTGTTGATGCATTGGTTTTAAAGTGCTTTGGTATCTACTTAAAACTTCATCAATATCTCTTCCTCTTTCTTTAATATCTCTACGAACTCTTCTTATAAGGCGTTCATCGGCATCAGCATGTACAAAAACTTTAATGTCACAAAGGTTTCTAAGCTCTTTGCTATTGAAAATTAAAATACCTTCTACAATAATTACCTTTCTTGGATGGGTTTTTATAGTGTCCTTTGTTCTGTTGTGTGCTACAAACGAATAAATAGGTTGTTCTATTATTTTGCCGCTCTTTAAATCGCTTAAATGATTTACCAATAAATCGAAGTCGATAGCCCTAGGATGGTCGAAGTTTATCTTTGTGCGTTCTTCATAGCTTAAGTTGTCGGTTTGAGCATAATAAGAATCTTGCGATATAATGCATACTTCATCTTGCGGTAGCTCATTAATTATTTGATTTACTACGGTTGTTTTTCCACTTCCTGTTCCGCCAGCAATACCGATTACAAATATATTTTTCATTGAGTTTTATTAAAATGAATTATTAAAGCAAATTTAGTGAAATATGTGCATAAAAAAAGCGCTAACTTAAGTTAGCGCTTTTTATTTTTATTGAGCCGATGGAGGGACTCGAACCCACGACCTGCTGATTACAAATCAGCTGCTCTAGCCAGCTGAGCTACATCGGCTTGTTGCCTTTAAAAGCGATGCAAATATATAATGTTTTTTGAATCTGCCAAAAGTTTTTTTTAATTTTTTTAATAGATTTTAAAGCCTTTTTTTTTAAGAATAATTAACGGTCTGATTAACATAAAAATACGTTTATTTTAGTGCTAAGAAATAATAATATTTTTTTATAAATATTTCTAAAAACACCTTTTTTAGAACTTTATTTAGTTTTAAAAAAGGTGTTAAGTGAATGAAAAATTTGTTTTTTGTCTTTTAGGGTGTAGAAATAAAAAAAGCTCTAGGGTTTAACTAGAGCTTTTATCAAGAATAAATATTATTAAGAATGGTAAATTATGAAAAATACCATGCTATTTGTAGTAATAAACGAGCAAAAGCTATGTTTATTGTTGTAATAAATTTATGCAGTTAAAGGTTTACCTTTTAATCTTTTTTCAATTCGTTGCTTTACAACTGTTAATCGCTTCATGGCATCCATTAGGGCACTATCTTTTGTTTCTTTATATACTTCGTTTATTTCTAGTATTAAAGATTTTACCTCTCTTGAAGCTAATATTCTATCACTAGTAGTAATAAATTTGAATTTTCTGTGCTCAAATTCGTCTGCTTTACTAATTAATTCTGAATTCATAAAATACTTACTTATGTTTAATTATATTATCTTTTAGATTTTAGTCTGGTAATTGATTTTGCTTTACACAAAATTGTAAAATCATAAAGTAAAATGGGCAACAAATATATATTAATCTTTTTGTTAACCTATAATAAAACAATCAAATTGTTTTATTTATTTATAATTTTTCTTTATATAGTTCATTAAAGCTTAATTTTTGCTTTTATTTCAATTATGGATTAAATCTATTGAGTTAAATGTAATAATTTTTTATTGATAAGTCAAATTTATTAGTAGAATTTTAACAAGATAAAGCAGTTTTATTACTAATGTCATATTTTATTATATGTTTTTCTTGTCTGAAATACTATTTCTAAAGAACGAAAGTTCCTTATTTTTGCCGAAGAATACTATAAATTATTTCTGAAATAAAATAAATATTTTAGAAAGTTAGTGTATCTATAATTACAATTGATAAAAAATACATTTTAAATTTCAAAAATAAATGAGAAAAATTATAGTAATAATCCTTGTAATTATTATTCAGGCATGCAATGGTCATGAAAAAAGAAAAGTGATGGGAGATTCTGATTTTCAAAAAGAAATGAATGCCAAGTTTAAAGATGCTTCTAAATCACCACTAACAAAAAGAGATTTAAAAAAATTTGAAGGGCTAAATTTTTTTAAATTAGATGAGAAGTATAAGGTAGTAGCTAAATTAACAAAAACACCCGATGCGCCTAGTTTTAATTTTCCAACAACAACAGATAGGATAGCGGTATATGAGAAGTATGGTGTAGTTTCTTTTACTATTGATGGCGAAAATTTTGAGTTAGCTATTTATAAGGATGAAAATCCAGAGCTTATGTATAAAGACAACTTATTCTTACCTTTTTTAGACAATACAAACGGAAAAACATCTTATGAAGGAGGTCGATTTATAGATGTTTTAATCACTAATGAAAATACTAACGGAACGATTGTTATTGATTTTAACGAAGCGTATAATCCTTATTGTACTTACAGTGATCGATATTCTTGCCCAATTACTCCAAGAGATAATTATTTAAATACAGCAATAAAAGCCGGAGTTATGGCGTATAAGAAGTAAAACAAGAAAGCCTGCTAAATGCAGGCTTTTTTTATTTTGTAGGTGGATGCAATCCGTCTTTAATATCTTGTTCAATAGCTTTTTCTAATGAAGCTAAATAATTTTTTCTAACTTTTAATTTAGTAGCAGCATGTGCTTTCGGGTTTAATGAAGAAAACATTTCGGCAATTTTAATAGCTGTTGGTAATAAATGAGTTTCAAGAACAATTTTGTCTAAAAACCCAGCAGTAACAGCATCTTTAGGATTGTATATTTCAGAATTGTTTACACTACGTTCAAAATAAACAGGAGCTAAACGAGCTTTGGCTATTTCGATACCAGCATTGTGCATGGTCATTCCTATCATTACTTCGTTTAGGCCTATTTTAAAATCACCTTCGGTACCTAATCTGTAATCGGCAGAAAGCAGTAAAAAAGCTCCTTTGGCAACTGCATGACCTGTACATGCTGTAATTATTGGAAAAGGAAAAGATAGCATTCTGTGAGATAGTTTAGATCCTTTGGTAACTAATTCTAAAGCAGATTCTGGTGATGCTGTCATACTTTTTAAATCATAACCTGCAGAAAACATTCCTGGTTGACCAGTTAAAATAACAATCTTCTTATCTTGTTCAGCTTTATCTAATAAAGAGTTTAAAGAATCTATTACTTCATGTGATATTGCATTTACTTTACCGTTAGAAAGGGTAATAATTGCGTAGTTGTCTTTTGATGTATATTGTACTAATTCGTTCATAATTTAAATAAATTTAATAAGGTAAAGTCCAGTAAAAACGGCTAAAAAACCTACAACAAAACTTGCGATGGTGTATAAGGCAAATGAAGTGAAATCTCCGGATTTTAAGAATATATGATTCTCGTATGCAAAAGTAGAGAATGTGGTGAACCCACCACAAAACCCTGTTGCTAGTAATAGTGTACTGTTTTGAGACAAGGCTTCGTTTTTGGCAGCTAAACCTAAAATGAATCCGATAAGCAAGCTTCCGATAATATTTGCAGCAAAGGTTCCGTAAGGAATTCCTGTTTGTGTGTTGTTTAAAATTTTTCCTATCAAGAATCTTAAAACGCTTCCAAAGCCACCTCCAATAAAAACTAGTAAAAGTTGTTTCATGTCTTTGCTAAAATAATAAAACCTCACATAATTGCGAGGTTTTATTGTATGAATATTATAAGCTATTGTTATTTTAAAGTAACATCATCTGCGTCTGCCCAATTCCATTTACCTACGATAATTCCTTTCTCGACGGTAACAATTCCTGGGTTGGCTCTTATAACTGTTTTTAAAGCAGTTTCGTCACAAAACCCGAAGGTATATGGTAAATTAAATTCTTTTTGAGTTGACGCTAAGTCTTCAATATAAGAAGCTGTTAACACATAAACTTCATAACCTTTGGCTTTTGCGTTTGCAGCAGTTTTTGAAATCGCAGCAATCCCTTCTTTTTCTGTTTTTTCGAAATTATACATGATAATAAGCATCGCCTTGTCTTTGGCTAACATAGCTTCTAGTTGATCACCATTCTCATCGGTTTCAATCATAAAATCATGAATTGGTGGTACTTCATCACTACCTTCTTGATATTTCATGCCTTCAGCAATATCTGTACCTATAGAATAGGCTCTAAAATCGATAATAGGTAAATGATTTAATACATAATAGGTAGTAAATAAAGCTAGTATTATTGTTGCGTATGTTTTTATTGCAGCTATTTTAGTTGAAAGAAAAGGTTTAATATGTTTTAGTCCGAAAATTAAAACGACAATAAAAACCATAAAAACAACATTCTTGTAAAAAGTTTCTTTAGGCGTAAGTTTTAATGCATCACCAAAGCATCCACAGTCAGTAACTTTGTTATAAGTATAAGAGTACCATGTTAAGAAAAGAAATATTAGGTTAAGACCAAATATACTCCATACCGTAAGTTTTGGCTTATAACCAACTATAAGCATAACCCCTAAAACTAATTCAGAAATAATTAAAAGAATAGCAAAAGGTAATGTGTAAGGGATTAAGAACTCCATGTTTAAAACACCTTCACTAAAGTATTCTTGAAACTTGTATTGAGAACCAATCGGGTCTACTAACTTTACAAAGCCTGAGTAAATGAATAAAAGCCCTACTAATAGTCTTGAAATGTGTGTTAAAATTTTTAAAATCATTTTTTGGGGTTTAAGGTTAACTATCTAACTCTGAATGATGGATTAAAGCAAAAATAGCATAATTAATCATATCCTGATAATTTGCATCGATTCCTTCTGAAACTAAGGTTTTTCCTTTGTTGTCTTCAATTTGTTTTACGCGAAGTAATTTTTGAAGAATTAAATCTGTTAAAGATGAAATTCTCATATCTCGCCAAGCTTCACCGTAATCATGGTTTTTATTTTCCATTAATTCTTTGGTGATTTTTATATGTTTATTATATAAAGAAGTTGCTTCTTCTGTATTTAAATCTGGTTGGTCGGCAACACCTAATTCTAGCTGAATAAGTGCCATAATAGAATAGTTAATTATCCCTATAAATTCTGGTTTTTCTCCTTCGTCCACCATACGCTTCGTGTTTTCTTGTAACTGGCGGATGCGTTGTGCTTTTATAAATATTTGATCCGTTAACGATGGAAGCCTTAAGATTCTCCATGCACTACCATAATCGCTCATTTTTTTTGTAAACAAACTACTACATTCCTCTACTACTACATCATATTGTTTGGATGTGTTTTGCATCTTTTTTATTTAAAAGTAATCCATCAAAAATAGTAAATATTAAAAGCTTTTCATTTATTTTTACTTAGAAATTTATAAGGATGACAATTAATTGCAAAGGAACATTAATCGATCTTACTTCTCCTAAAGTAATGGGGATTTTAAATATTACGCCAGATTCTTTTTTCGATGGTGGAAAATATAAAGATGAAAATGCAATTCTTAGTCAAACTGAGAAAATGTTAAATGAAGGTGCAGCCTTTGTTGATGTTGGAGCATACTCATCAAGACCAGGAGCAAAGCATGTTTCTGAGGTCGAAGAGCTGCAAAGAATAGTGCCGGTAATTGAGTTGTTACAACGTAATTTTCCTGATATTCTTATTTCTGTTGATTCTTTTAGAAGTACTGTTGTAAGAGAATCGATTAATGCAGGAGCATCAATAATCAATGATATTTCAGGCGGAGCGCAAGATGTTAAAATGTTTACAACAGTAGCGAGTTTGCAGGTTCCTTATATAATGATGCACATGCAAGGAACTCCGCAGAGTATGCAGTTAAACCCTGTTTATGAAAATGTGGTGACGGATATAATTTCATTTTTTGCAGAGCAATTACAGAAACTCCGAGCGTTAAAAGTAAACGATGTTATTATTGATGTTGGTTTTGGTTTTGGAAAAACAATCGAACATAATTACGAGTTGCTGAAAAAACTTACGTTATTTAAGAATTTAGATGTGCCTATTTTAACAGGAGTTTCTAGAAAATCAATGCTTTACAAAGTGCTTGATATTTCACATCAAGAAGCATTAAACGCAACTACGGTAGCCAATACGATTGCGCTCTTAAACGGTACCAATATTTTAAGGGTTCATGATGTAAAAGAGGCAGTTGAAGCAGTAAAGATCGTATCGCAATTAGGATAAAATGATTACTTTTACTAAAACTTCAAAATAATTAATGAATTTAGATTTTATCGATTTTTCGTTTCTTGATGTACTTGACATTATTCTAGTAGCAGTACTGCTTTATTATATTTACAAACTATTAAAAGGTACTGTGGCTATTAATATTGTTATAGGAATTGCGTTGATATTTTTAATATGGAAAATAACACAAGCGCTTCATATGGAAATGTTAAGTGGTATTCTTGGGTATTTACTTTCAGGTGGTGTTATTGCTTTACTTATTGTATTTCAGCAAGAAATTAGAAAGTTTTTGTTGATGATAGGAACCACTAATTTTTCAGCTAAACGAGGCTTTTTAAACCAATTGAAGTTTTTAAAAACTGAAATTAATTCAGAAACAGATGTTGAAACGATTTTAACAGCTTGTAAAAGTATGTCTAAAACGCGAACAGGTGCTTTATTGGTTATTGAAAAAACAAACAATTTAGATTTTTTAATAAATACGGGTGATAAAATGAATGCATTGGTGAATGAAGCTATTTTAGAAAGTATTTTTTATAAAAACAGTCCGTTGCATGATGGTGCAACTGTAATTCGTGATAATTATATTATTGCAACTCGTGTAGTTTTACCTGTTTCTGGAAGTACAAAAATACCATCTCGTTTTGGGTTAAGACATAGAGCAGCTATTGGAGTTACAGAAAAAACAGATGCTATTTGTTTGTTAGTTTCAGAAGAAACAGGTGAGGTATCATATATAAATAATGGTGAATTTGTGTTTTATAAAACACAAGAAGATTTATTCTTAAGGCTTCAAAAAGATTTAACTGCGTAAGAATAACTTTATTTTTTGATTTATTTAAGACCAAAGTATAAGTATAAAACTAAAAAAGCTCGCAATTGCGAGCTTTTTAACTTTTATACGAACCTAAAATTATTTAGCAGGAGCCATTTTAGATTGGATAGCACTCATTACTGAGTTAAATTTCTTTGTTCCTTCAGCATCTAAAGTAGCAACGATTTCTTTTCCTTTTTTAGCTAATTCAACACCTTTTTTTGCTAATTCAGTATTTTTTAATACATCACCTTTAGCATCAATATAGTCTTGAGCATATTCAGAATAAGATTTTAAATATTCACCTACTTTAGGGTCTTTAAATTCAGGAATAGTTACTCCTTCAAAAGCAGTTTCTACAGCCTCAATTGCCTCTTCAGCCGCAGCTTCAACTTCTTCAGCAGCTTCAGCAGCCTTTTCAGTAGCAGTTTCTACAGCTTCAATAGTAGTTTCTTTTGCGTCTTTAACCTCTTTTTTACAAGAAGTTGCTAATAAAGCACCAGCAACACACATAGTTAAGATTACTTTTTTCATTGTTTACGTTTTTTAAATTAATAGATTGATTAACGCAAATGTATTCTTTTAACAAATCTAAACAAACTAATTGTTAAATAATTTCAGTACTAAATTGCTTTTCATAAAGGTTTTTATAATAACCTTTATTTTTTTGAAGTAGCTGGTTATGATTGCCTTGCTCAACAATTATACCTTTATCCATAACAATAATAGTATCTGCTTTTTTTATAGTTGCTAATCGATGTGCAATAACTATAGAGGTTCTGCCTTTTGTAATTTCATCTGTAGCATGTTGAATCATTTGCTCTGAATGTGTATCTACAGATGATGTAGCTTCGTCTAAGATTAAAATACTAGGTTTGCTAACATACGCACGTAAAAAAGCGATTAATTGTCGCTGACCAGATGAAAGCATTCCGCCTCGTTCTTTAACATTGTATGAATAGTTATTGGGAAGTGTCATAATGAAATCATGAATACCAATTTGTTTGGCTGCTTTTTTTACTTCCGTAAGAGAGATGTCTTTGTTTTTTAAAGAAATATTATTAAAAATAGTATCAGAAAATAAAAATACATCTTGTAAAACTACTGCAACTTTTTCACGCAGCGCATTAATTTCATAATCTTCAACAAGAACATCATCAAGATAAATAGCACCGCTATCTATTTCATAAAAACGATTTATTAAATTTATAATTGTCGATTTTCCTGCTCCAGTGGCACCAACAATGGCAATAGTTTCTCCTTTTTTTATATTAAAACTAATGCCTTTTAAAACTTCTTCGTCTTTAATATAGCTAAAGCGTACGTCTTTAAAACGGATGTTTCCTTGTAGGGATTCAGTCGTAATTGTTCCGCTTTTAGTAATAGAGCTTTCTGTGTCAATTACATTAAAAACTCTTTCTCCAGCTACAATACCCATTTGTAGCTGATTAAATTTATCAGCAATTTGACGAAGTGGTCTAAATAACATTTGAGACATTTTTATAAATCCAATAATTGCACCAACAGTTATTGCATCATTTTCAACAACTTGAAGTCCGCCAAACCAAACAATTAATCCGATGGCAATAGATGATAATATTTCTGCAATTGGAAAAAATATCGAATAATACCAAACCGTTTTTACATGTGCTTTTTTATGCTTTTCGTTAATACCAACAAAATTTTGATATTCAATTTTTTCACGGTTAAAGAGTTGCACAATTTTCATTCCGGTAACTCTTTCTTGTACAAAACCATTAAGGTTTGCTACCTGATTACGCACATCTTGAAAAGTAGATTTTATAGCTATCTGAAAAATCTTTGTAGCATATATTAAAACAGGTAGTGTTGCCAATGCAATAATGGCTAACTTCCAGTTGGTATAAAGCATTACAATAATAACAATAATCATTTTTAAAACATCACTGATAATCATAAAAACACCTTGCGTAAAAAAATTAGCAATTGTTTCGATATCAGAAACAACTCTGGTAACCAATTTACCTACGGATGAGTTGTTGAAATAACTCATTTTAAAAGATAATATCTTCCTGAATGTTTTAGCTCTTATATCTCTAATAATATGTTGGCCGACCCAATTTGCATTGTAAATAAAACTAAACTGAAATAATACTTGTACTAAAAGTATAGCAAACATTGCTATTGTATAATATAGTAACCTTGTTAAATCTTTATGCGCCACAAAATCGTCGATAGCTATCATTAAAATAACTGGACTCATTACTGCAAAAATAGCCAAGAGTATAGTTGATGTTGCTGCTATAATAAATCGTACGCGGTAAAGTTTTGCAAAACTCATTAGTCTTACAAAAATCTTAATATCAAATGCTTTTCCTGTTGTTTTGCTCACTATATATAATCGTATTCTACTTTTGTTAAAAATAACCCTTTTGCAGGTACAGAGGTTCCTGCCTTACTTCTGTTTTTGCTTTCTATGATTTTTTTAAAATCTTCAATAGTCGTTTTGCCAATTCCAATATCTATTAACGTACCTACAATTGCTCTTACCATGTTTCTTAAAAAACGATTTGCGCTGATATGAAAAGTTAATTCGCTACCATTTAAAACCCACAAAGCTTTTGTAACATCGCAATTAAAAGTATGAACACCTGTTTTTACTTTCGAAAAACATTCAAAATCTTCATATTCATATAAAATTGCAGCAGCTTCATTCATTAAATCAATGTTTAATTGTTGATTGTATAATTGCCAAGCAGTGTCTAACGAAAACGGATTTCTACCTAGCCAAATTTTATATTCGTAACTTCTGCTAGTAGCATCAAAACGAACATGTGCATCATCATGCACTAATTTGGTATTGTATATTACAATATCATCGGGTAAAAGAGCATTTAATCTAAATGCAAAATTGCCAGCTAAAACAATGTCAGTATCAAAATGAGCAAACATTTGCGATGCATGTACCCCTGCATCTGTTCTGCCAGCACCAGTAATAATTATGTTTTGTCTTAAAACAGTACTAATAGCATTGTTTATTTTTTCTTGTACAGAAATTGCATCGGGTTGTATTTGCCAACCATGATAATTTTTTCCTTTATATGCTAGTTCAATAAAATACCTCAAAAAACAATGAAATTTAAAAGGGCTAAATTATGAAATATTATACTGAGTTGTTATGGCTATTTAAAGAAATGTAATCTATTTCTTTAAAATGAAGAGTATGTAGGTTGTTAACATTTAATTTGTAAAGATAGTTTATTATCAAATGTTTTAATGTGTTACATGTTTAGCCCTTGTTTAAAAGAGACAAATAACCGTTTACCATTAGTATAATTGGTTTAGGTTCATAATTATATATTATGGGACTATTTTTTTATGCACTATTTATTAGTTTTGTAGTAATGAAAAAGATACTCTTACTTTCTGATACGCATAGTTATATTGATGATCAAATATTAAAGTTTGTAAAACAAGCTGATGAGGTTTGGCATGCTGGTGATATAGGTGATTTATATGTCACGGATACTTTAAAAAAACACAAACCTTTACGTGCTGTTTATGGTAATATTGATGATACTGATGCGAGAGCAGAATTTCCTTTAGATAGTAAATTTACAGTTGAAGGTGTTGCTGTTTGGATTACGCATATAGGTGGATATCCAAACGCATATAAACCGAGAGTGAGAGAAGCTTTAAAAGTGAATGCACCCAAAATATTTATAAGTGGTCATTCGCATATTTTAAAGGTACAATACGATCAGAAATTTAATTTATTACACTTAAATCCTGGCGCCGCAGGTAAACACGGTTTTCATAAAGTAAGAACAATGCTTCGTTTTGAGTTAAATTCGGGTGAAATTACAAATATGGAAGTTATAGAGCTAGCTCACCGATGAAAATTGAAACGGTTTTTGCTGTTGCACAGGAATAATAATAGAAACTTTAGTTCCTTTGTTTTTTTCTGAATCGATAATAAATTTACCGTTCATCATCTCGATTCTAGCTTCTATTTGGTTTAGTCCGATGCCATTATTTTTAAAAGAAGAAGATGAGGTTGAAAATCCAACCCCATCATCGTTAACAAGAACAGTTAGTTGATTCTTCTCTTGTTTTATAATTATTTGTGCATAATTAGCTTTACTATGTTTTAAAATATTATTAGCAAGCTCTTGAATAATATTAAATACTTTTATTTCAAATTCTTGATTATATCTGTTGATGTTTAAGGCGCTAACTTCAAATTTTAATTCGCTGTTAGAGAATTTTTTAGCAATATCTTTTAAAGCATATTCCAAACCGAATTTCAGTAATATAGAAGAGATAAGGTTGTGCGATAAATCTCTTACTTTTTGAGAAGCCTCTAATATGATAGCTTGTGTTTTTTCTATCTCTAAAGGAGTAACTCCTTTAAATTGTTTTTTTGTAGCACTTAAATGCATGTTTGCAGACGACAATAGTGCGCTAACGTTATCATGTAACGTTTCCGCTATTTGTTTTCGTTCAGACTCTTTACCGTCTATCGTAGCATTTATTATTTTTGTTTGAGCATCGGATTTAACTTTCTCAATACTCTGCTGTTGTTTTAAGCTGTTTTCAGATAATTTTAATTGTAAATTGTCTTTACGTAATTTATAATTATATGCGATTCCGGCAGAAATAACAATAACTAATAAGCTTAAGGCCCCAAATAGTAATGTTGTTTTGTCGTCTTTAGCTTCAATGAGTTTAGTCTGTGCTTTTATTAAATCTACTTTTTGTTGTTCTAGGTTTTCTTTATGTTTAACAGTAACTTCTTCAATTATTTTTCTTATTTCTTTTTCCCTTTGATTATCTTCTATCTCGTAAGATAATTCTTGGTAATCATAGGCTTTATAATCTTTAAGGTTTCTCATTGACCAAGCAAGATTATAGTATAGATTAGTTTTAATTTTAATAGATTTTTGACTGTTGTTATTTTCTATTAATTTGATACCTTCTGTATATAATATCTTTGCTTTCTTAAATTTTTTTAATGACATGTACACATTTCCTAGATTATTTATAGAACTAGATAAATTTATTTTATCATTATTTTTTTTATGCACATTAACAGCTTTCAAAGCATATTCTTCTGCTTTTATATACAGTTTGTCTTTTTGGAATATACCAGAAAGATTGTAGTATGAAATAGCTTTATATTTTGAAACTGTTTTTGAAAGAGAGTTTAGATTCTCTAATTTACTATAATAGAATATAGCTGAATCTTTAAAGTTAGGTTTATATGAATCAATTTTTTTAGAGCTGTATGTATGTTTTTTTTGAAATAAACTACCAATTTGCAAATAAGTTTTACTTAAAGAGCAATAAATTGAATCATTTTTGTTTTTTAAAATATCAAAAGAATAATTGTTCTTTTCCAAGAGAGGTATTAGAGATGCTTTATAAAAATTTATCGATTCATCATAGTTATTGGTTTTGTAGTAAATATCTGCAATTAAACTTGAAATTAAATGAGAATAATGAAGGTTTCTTTCTTTTTTACACTTCTCGTATATTGGGAAAGCTGTTTTTAAAGCGTCTATGTATCTAGATTTTTCATAAAGTGTAACAGCTTTTTTGTATTGTTTTTTTAAAGGAGATGTGCTTTGAGTTTTAGTCTCTTTTTCTTGAAAGTAAAATGAACTAAATTCAAATAGGTTTTTATAGTTTTCTATGTTTTTAGAAAAAAGCGAACTATTAGAGCTTGAAAACATAAAAAATAGAAAACAGAAAAAAACGATATAATTGTTTTTTTTTTGCATTAAAATAACATTTATATTACATCAGCGCCTCCAATTATTACTCTTGGTTTTTCTCTTATATATTCAGAAGCAATAGAGTTTTTAGAATAAGTTTTTTTATGATTTACAAAATCTAATTTAATTAAATTAGTTGTATTCATCTCTAATTGTCTTGAAAATTCCTTTTGCTTCGCTTTTCCGGTAGCCAAATGTACTTCGTAAGTTTCTATTTCATTATTATAAACAAATTCGGTCGTAACATTGTCGTTTACTTTAAAGTTAAGCGTAAAAGTACCGTCTTCGTTTTTTGTAATACTGTAAGAGTTTAAAAATTCGGTAACGCCACTTTTAGCGAACTTAATGTCCTTATCTACAATAGATATATGCATGCGTTTACCTTTGTTAGCATCCAAAAAGCCTATTTTTAATTGGTCTTCTTCAATATTAAAGGCATTGCTATATTTACTAGGAGTCTTACGATTTGTTTCAGATAAGATGATATCATTAGAATTGTCGATATTTTTAACAGTAGTTACATCTATGTTTTCTGCAGTATTAAAATCTATAGAATAGGCACCGTTAGCATCTCTTTTTAATGTATATGACTGTAGTAAACTTTCAGGAGTTGTATCTATAACTTCGTTCTGGTTAGAAGAACATGAAGCGAATACTAGACTAAACACTAATAAGTAAGGAGTTAATTTATTCATAACTTTTAGTTTTAAATTATTTTAAAAGGATTAAAAAAAATAGCGATGCAATTAAAATATGCGAATTCCAATTGGCATTTAATTTTAGGGGTAAAAGAGAACAAGATAAAAGGTTTTCTATTTTATGCTACTACTAACATTTTGCATCGCTAAAAATTGTTATTAAATATTTTTATTTAGTAGTTATTAGCGATGTACTAGTGATAGAGTATAGATTTCGGGGGACATTTTCTTTGCTACGGGGGATTAAAGAAAACATTTTGAAGGGTTTCTATACTATATCGTTTCTTACAGCGTACATCGCTAAACCTACTACATTTTTTACTTTTAATTTTTTATATAAACTTCTACGGTATGTTTCAACCGTTTTAATACTAACCAATAGGTGCTCTGCTATTTCAGTAGAGTTTTTCTCTTCGGCTATTAACTTTAATACTTCAACTTCTCTTTCGGTTAGATTACCGTGTTTTAAACCGGTTTCTTCTATTTTAGCTTCTGTAACATATAACTCTAATAAGTTAGTTTTTACGTCGTCACTAAAATATTGTAATCCGTTATAAACATTTCTAACAGCATTAATAATATGATCGCTGGCGCAAGTTTTATCTATAAAACCATTAGCCCCTAGTCGTATCATTTCTTGCACTAGTTTTGGGTCACTTAGACTAGATAGTATGATTGTTTTTATTTTTACTTTACGTTGTTTAAACGTTTTTAAAACTTCAATACCATCCATTTCAGGCATGTTAATATCTAAAACTAACACATCAGCTTTGTTCTTGGCAGACCAATCTATTACTTGTTTTCCTGTTAAAGAGTATCCTTCTATTTCAAAGTCATCTTCAGTATTTAATAAGGCGATAACTCCATCTATTAAGATTTTATGGTCATCGGCTATGTGAACTTTAATCTTGTGATTCATCGTTGTTACGTTTACAAATCTATAGTATAAAAACAGTATGTACAATACCCAATAACCCTATTTGTCATCTAAGGGTTAACCCTAACGAAATAGGGTTAACCCTATTTTCTTTAACATTTCTTTAACATTTAAGATGTGAGTTGATTAATATCGATACGTGACAAAAATAGAAAACCGAGATATAAATCTCGGTTTTTTCGCACTAAATATACTAAGATGTTAGGTTTATCGTAACCTATCTACAGATTTTACAAGATCTTCATCCTTCTTAATGGCTTTATTTGCTAAAACTAACAGCAAAATAACAATGACAGGAAAAAACATCCCAATACCTTTCTCAGAAACTAACGCTTCTCCAGATAATGTTTGTGATAGATATATCAATATGCCTAATAAAAAAAGGTTTATCAATATGTTTAAACGCCCTAAAACAAACTGTAACTGTCGGTTTTTAAATAAAAACAAGGTTACAATAGATAGTAAAGCTGAAGCAAAAAATAATATGGGAGTTGTTTTTTCTAAAACAGAAACTCCTGAAAATAAATCTACGATATATATAGGTAAGCTAGTTTGAGAATTAGTCCAAAGACTAAATATAAACGTTAAACCCGCAGAAATAATTCCTGCAATTAATAAATAGATAGATTGTTTTCTTTGTATCATATTTTTTATTCGTTAGCAAATGTAATATTTCTTTTTTTAAAAAGAAATATTACAAGTTAAAATATTTGTATATATTTGTCATGTAAGCAACTGCAAATACACATAATTATATAGCCCCTATATAATTACAATCAAATAGAACTTAAATACAAATACATCCTTTTTTCTTAAAGGATTATATATAACTTAATTATTTTACGAATGTTCGAGATTTCGGAATTGAAAACTAAAAAGCTAATAGATTTACAGGCGATAGCTAAAACCATAGGTTTAACAAAAGTAAGTCAGTTAAAAAAATTAGATTTAGTTTATAAAATTTTAGACGCACAAGCAGAAACTAGTGCGAATGAAGCTAAGCCTGTGGAGGAAAAACCTAAAAGAAGAAGAATAGAAAAGTCTGAAGAAACCGAAAAACAACCAAAAGAAAAAGTTGTTAAAAAGGTAGCCGTTAAAGCCGAAAAGAAAGAAACTTCGGTTGTTAATAAAACTGAAGAGGTAAAGGAAGACGCAAAAGAGCAAGTATCAGAAGAAAAAGAAGTTGTTGAGGCTAAAAAGCCAACCCCAAGACCTAGGCCAAGGCCAAGAGCAGAGGTAGAAGCAAAGAAAAAAGCGGCAAACTCAGAGCAACAAGTAGCTCCAAAAAAACAAACAGAATCAAAAAAACAAGCCACACCTACACCAAGGCCAAGAGCACAGGTAGAGGCAGGTAAGAAACCACAACATAAAAATCAGAATGCTAAAAAATCACATAATAAAAGTGGTAATAAGTATAGAGATCCTGATTTTGAGTTTGATGGAATTATAGAAAGTGAAGGTGTGTTAGAAATGATGCCAGATGGTTATGGATTCTTACGCTCATCTGACTATAACTACTTATCATCACCTGATGATATTTATGTTTCACAATCACAAATAAAATTATTCGGATTAAAAACCGGAGATACTGTTTTAGGTAATGTACGTCCGCCAAAAGAAGGTGAAAAGTATTTTCCTTTAATTAGAGTATCGAAAATAAATGGATTAAATCCTAATATCGTTCGTGATCGTGTATCTTTTGAACACTTAACGCCGTTATTTTCTGAAGAGAAATTCAACTTAGCAGAAAGAGGAAGTTCATTATCTACAAGAATTATTGATATATTTTCTCCAATAGGTAAAGGGCAGCGTGGTATGATTGTATCACAGCCAAAAACGGGTAAAACAATGTTATTAAAGGATGTTGCCAATGCGATTGCAGCAAATCATCCTGAAGTATATCAAATTGTTTTATTAATTGATGAAAGACCAGAAGAGGTTACCGACATGAAGCGTAATGTGCGTGGAGAGGTAGTTGCATCTACTTTTGATGAACCTGCAGATAAGCATGTTCGTGTTGCAAATATCGTTTTAGAAAAAGCAAAACGTTTGGTAGAATGTGGACACGATGTGGTAATTTTATTAGATTCAATTACGCGTTTAGCAAGAGCTTATAACACTGTTGCACCAGCTTCAGGTAAAATATTATCTGGTGGTATTGATGCAAATGCATTGCACAAACCAAAACGTTTCTTTGGGGCGGCTCGTAATATTGAAAACGGAGGTTCGTTAACAATTATAGCTACAGCTCTTACTGAAACTGGTTCGAAAATGGATGAGGTTATCTTCGAAGAATTTAAAGGTACAGGTAATATGGAATTACAGTTAGATCGTAATATTTCTAATCGTAGAATTTATCCGGCTATTGATTTAATTAAATCAAGTACACGTCGAGATGATTTATTATTAGACGAGAAAACAGTACAACGTATGTGGGTGTTGCGTAAATACTTAGCAGATATGAATCCTGTTGAAGCAATGACATTTATTAATGACAGAATTAGAGTTTCTAAAAATAATGAAGAGTTTTTAATTTCTATGAACGGATAGTTCACTGAAATATAATTTATAAAGAATCCGGCTGCAAAGCGGGATTTTTCTATTTAGGAACAATAATTTGATGTAAAGGAACGTCAAATTTATGAGTATCTTCTATTTTTTGTATTGGAGGGAAAAAATTAATACCAATCGTTTTAGTATCTTTTCTGCAAGCGGCTAGAAATCGATCATAAAATCCTTTTCCGTAGCCAACTCGGTAGTTTTGTTTATCAGAAATTAACATAGGCACAAATACTAAGTCGATTTTTGTTACCGCAACTTCTTCTGCATTTATAGGTTCAGGAACGCCAAATTTATTTACAGCAATTTTAGTGTCTTCTTTTAGGTAAAAATGAGAAAGTGAATCGTCAGTAAAATTACATTGACTCACAATAATTTTTTTATCCTTTTTCCTGAAGAAATCAATAATCGGTTGTGTGTCTATTTCATTGAACTTCCGCATCGATAAAAACAAATGAACATTATTGATGTCGTTAAAATCTAAATCGAAAATTTGCTGATATAAGCTTTCTTGAAATCTTTTTTTTTCATCCTGGGTTAACTGTTTTCTCTTTTGTTTGTATAATTTTCTGAGATTTGATTTTAGCATTTTTACATCGATTTTAGTTCTTCTTGCAGTTTTTTTGTTAAGCCTTTTACAATTAAATCATAAGAATGATCGATTAACTGAAAAGCAAAATCGTCAGAAACATCGTTATTTAAAGTAACCGTATTCCAATGTTTTTTATTCATATGCCAACCAGGGTTTATACTTTCATATTCACCTCGAAGTTCTAAAGATTTATCAGGATCACACTTTAAATTCATTTTAGTTTCTCCTTTCTCCCAACTATCCAACCCAGTTAAAGCAAACATTTTATTCATTACTTTAAAAACGAGTGTAACCTCATCAAAAGGAAAATGTTCTGTAACCCCTTTTTTAGTAATGCAATAATCTCGAAGCTGTTCAATATGCATTATTTTGATATTTTTTTAGATGATTCAGGTATTTCTAGCGTAGAGAAATCTAGTTTCCATCCAATTGTTTCTACAAGATTTTGCATTAAAGAGATAGCTTCTAAGGCTTCTTTGTTTGCGGTTTGCATTAAGTTGCTTTCTGGTATTTTTTGTAAAATATGCTCTTTAGCTTCTTTGTTTACTGTTGTTAAATCATCTGAACTAAACTTGTTTAATAATCCGTTTTGAATGTCGTAAAAACGCAGGTTAGGTTCAACCGAAAAAACTTCTGGCTCCGGAAATTCTGATAAGATTAATATTTTTTTCTTGGTATCGGTATGCATCTTAATTTTTCTAAAATCAAAACCAATATGCACTTTCGCATTAATTAAAATAATAGCTTTTTTCTTACTAGTAAATAAACCTAAAAACTTTTCTTTAGAGTTTTCATGATGGTAAATTTCAGCAAACTCTCCTTCGATAGTGATTAACTTAGATACTTTTTTAATTTTATCAAGTAAGATAACCGATTGCTTCTCAGTTAAACTTTTTTTAGTTACTGATGAGAATTTTTGAAAAATAAAATAAGCGCCAATTGCTCCGCCTATTAAGCCTAAAAAAAGTAATTCCATAAATACGAATTTACGTAAAATATGGTAGAGAATAAAAATGATTTTATGAATGAAAGTAAAAAGGCTTAAGATTTTTCTTAAGCCTTTTGTTAGGGAATGAAAAAGTTTTTAATTAATAGATACCTATATAAAATGAATCTGCTCCATTATCAAGTTCGGCACCTTTTGTATAACCATCTGGTGAAGTACTTTTAGGATCGAAACTATATATGTTCCCTTTTTCACCAAGAGGAGCGATAGCCATATGAAATTTACCATCTTTACCTAAGACACCAGATTGATAATACCACATCCATAAGTTGCTAGGGACATTTAGTTTTACAGCAGTATTGTTATATAAATCAATTCTTGTAACTCCCCAAGGTGTAGTTTTATTACTACCACTTCCTACTGAAGCATCATAATAGGGTGCATAAGCAATACCGTTACCAACATAATACCATCCGTTAGCACCAACTTGTGTCATTCCTAATGCAGTAGATAGGTCTAATTGATATGTGTTATCATAGTTTCCGTTTTTAATACGAACTAATTTTGCAGGGTTAGAAGTTAAATGATAAATATCTCCTTTTTCATCTACATGATATACAGGAGCTCTGTAGCCATAAGTAGATCCTTTAGCAACTTCAGATTCTAGTAATACAGGGTTTTTTAAAGAAGGATAATCTACAACTAAGGTAGTAGCTTTATATTCATCTGTTCTAATATTTTCATTAGTATTTGGATCGTAACCTCTTTTGGCTACACCATAATAAGCTTTTCCGTTTTGAATTGTTGGATTGTCAATTCTCCAAATATGTAAACCATCTGCTGTTTGTGGTATTGCTACCTCTTCTTTTTCAGCTAAAGACAAATCTGCAAGTTCAATTCTCTGTAAAACTGCTTTCGCATCTGTATGTGTGTATACGTCATCTTTATATATTTTTTCGGTATTAATGGCGTGTACTAAAGCGTCATTTTCGTTAAGAACTTTCCATCTAGGGTAAGCGGTTCCCATTGCTACTTGAACACTTGTTTCTTCTAGCTGAGTGTAATTTGATGCTCCGTTTATTTCATATTTATAAAGTATACCACCACCATAACTAAGGTTGTATAAAAATTTTCCAGAAGGAGTTCCGTAAATTCTTGCCGTACGTACCGAAGGCACCTCAAAACCTTTACCTTTAAAAGAAATAGAGCCCTCTTTTAATTCAGGAAAAGCCTGAACGAAAGTAGCAGAATTACCCGTAGATCCTACTCCAAAAGCTACATTGTAAAATTCTTGAGTACCTGTAGGTGTTTTATCCTCGATAGTGTCATTTGATTCGCAACTTATAAGCAAGGTACTTGCAAAGGCAGCTGTTAATAGCAATGATTTGCTTATTGATATTAAATTTGTTTTCATAATTGTAATTTATATTTAGATTTAAAATTTGATTAAAATATTGGTCTATACGTAAGTTTTAAATAAAAAGACCTGCCTGGTTTTTGCATAGCCCAGTTATCAAAAACTTGCTTGTCGGTGATGTTTTTAGCATTAAAACTTAAGGATGTTTTGTTGTTAGGAGCTGTGTATGAAATACCTAAATCATGAAGTGTTTGTGTTGGTATGTAAGCTTTTCCTTTGCTAGCTAAGCTTTCCCAGTTTCTATAGAATTGATGTGTATATCCGAAATTGTAATTAATAGATAGTTTTGAGTTTTTCTTTATAAAATCATTGAATTTGTATTCTACATAAGTATTTGCTGTTAAATATGGAGCGTTTCTTAATCGGTCTTTATAATAAATATATTCTGATCCAAACTCATCATACCTTAAGTTATAGCGGGCATTAAAATTAGAAAAATTAGAAGTTATAAATAAGCGATTGTTATAGTTGTATTTTAACTCAATATCATAACCAGTACTTTTTACTTTACCCAAATTTTCAAAGCCATAGGTATCTGAAATACTTCCGCTAATTCCTCTTGTAATTAGGTTTTTTATATCTCTTATAAAGAAATTAGTTTCAATATTAAAATGATGTTTTTTTGCAGTATAAGTTCCTAAAAGAAACCCTAGATTAAAATTCGTACTTGTTTCTGGCAAAAGAGTATAAGTTGGTTGGATGTTATCACTAGTGTTTCCTAGTAATTCGGAAATACCAGGCATTCGCAATGCTTTTTCAGCAGAAGTTAATAGGGTTATTTTAGGGGTTATAGCAAACGAAATAGCTGCTCCGTAACCATTATGACTAATGTCTTTTTTATAAGTAGTAGCAACAATTTCTTGTCCTACCTTTTTAGGGTCAGATAGTTTTACATCTTGTTTGTACTGTTTATAGAAGAGGTTTGTTTTTAGCTTTTTTGTAAAAAAATTACTTTCATAAGAGTAGCTAATTATCTGCTTGGTAAGATATCTTGTATCTGTTAAATCTCTTTCTGCTTGTGGGCGTAGTGGATCGTCAATATCTCTTGTAAATCTGTTATAAAAGTAATGTAACCCTATTTTATGCTGAGGATGTAGTTGGTAGTAAAGCCCTGTTCTATTGGCTATATTAATTTCTTTGTTTTCAGCTAATGTAGCATCACCTGCTTCTCCGCCATTACTTTGCCAATTAACAGGATCGCCATTATTATCTCTTATGATTTTTCCTAGCCAACTATACATATAAGGAACGGTGTCAATTACAGTACGGTTTGTATGGGAAAAAGAGGTAAAGGTGTTAAGAGATAAACCATCGATTACGATATCCTTCTTTCGGTATTTAAAAGATAGCATCTTACTAGTACGTTTGCTTTTTCTATTACCATATACAATATCCATAACAGGGCCTGTTTGTATATCATTTTCCATGTCAGAGATTATAAAACCTAAGGTAATTTCATCTGCCCATTTTATTGAGTTATAACCAATATTTGTTTTTATTCCTTTAGATTTATATTTGTCATGAAAACGTTCTGCTCTCACGTATTTTATTTTCCCCGTATTTGGGTTTATAACATAAACATTATCGCCCCAAACCTCATAATTGTTGTCTGTACTATTCAAAAAAGTTGAAATATCTATAATAAAGTTTGTTATAGGGTTTCTATAACCACCATCAATATTAACTTGATGTGTATTAAAAGATCCATATGAATATGATGCACTAAGATGCGTGCCAATACTTTTTTTAAGAATAATGTTAATGCCGCCACCCAAAGCATCTTCTGTTAACTCGGCAGGTAAAACACCTTTGTAGGTTTCAATGCGTTCTATCATTGCGGGAGGAATACTTGACAAAGAAAATGACTCACCGTAATTTCGAATCGGAACTCCATCAATAAAAACCCGAACAGAATTGCCGCTTAAACCATTAAGATTAAAATGTGTGTGAGAACCAAGTCCTCCACTTTGTCTTATTTTAACGCCTGCTGTTCTGCCTAAAATTTCGGTTGATTGTAGGTTTTGAATAGCTAACTTTTGAGTATTCGCTATAGCAACCGAAAATCCTTTTTCTTTAATAATTTTCCCTTTAGACTTACTAGTTATAGTAACATTATCTAACGTGGTGCTTTCGTTGTTTTCTAAAACAATAGTTAAATGATCTGATTTTTTAGTTAAATCTACCTTTACTGTAATTCCATTTGTTTCGTAGGCTTTAATAAAAACAGTGTATTTTCCATCAGGAATATCAGAGAAAATAAAATTTCCGTTCTCATCTGTATAGGTGCTTTTACTTATTTGTTTAATATAAACCAAAGCTAGTTCAGCCGGTGTACCATTTTTATAGACTATTTTACCAGATAAGCTTTTTAACGAAGTCTCTTTTGGTGTTTTACTGTAACAGTTAAAACTTATTAGTAGGGATATTGATAATAGATATATAGCTCTCAAAATTTATTTAGATTAGATTTAAATAGCAAGGCAAATATAATTATTGTTTTTATTTAGATTGATTAAAAATTAAATATTTTTAATTTATTTTGAAATAACTAGTTTATAGGTGTGAAAAAAAATAATGTGTTTTAAAACAGAAGGATAGCTAAATGAAATAGCGAGGAAGGCTTATTATTTATCTACTGAAAAATGAGGTGAGTTTTTAGAATAGCTATAAAAACAAAATAATTATTCTTTTTTAAGGCAGAAAACATCCTTAATTTATAAAATAACGTAGATTAATTTGTTTAAGCAGGGTAGTTTTTATAAAACAAAAAAGACTTAAGAAAAATCTTAAGTCTTTTAGTCGGGGTGGCAGGATTGTAACTACCACTCTAATGTCTTTAATTATCAATTAGTTACAAGTTGTTTCCTTTTTGAGGTAACCGAATAGGTAACTTTAATGATATGAACTTTCGTTTTGAATTGCTTTATACAAAAGAGGTAAAAATATAAAAACCTTATACATACAAAGCAACATAAATTTACGCAAATTTTATGATTTATGGAAGTGATTTTATAACTAATTAATATACAGATTAATGATTTCAATTTCTATTCCAGAATATTCTGAAAAATCATTGATAGTAACAAATTGATGAGGTTCTTTGTCTAAAAAGTTCTTGATATCATTTAATAACTTGCGTCCATAACGTTCACTACGCCCTGTGATGCGCTGAATGTCTTTTGGGTATATACAAGCTCTTTTCTGATTCATAATACTCTATCTATACTTTATCAATACTTAAAACAGACTTAATATTTTTATGATGATGTTGATAATGCGTTGTTAAAATGTTGTGAACACTTTCGTGTTATCAATATTTTAATGACGTTTTTGGAGTTATCGGAACGAACATCCAAAAACGGATTTCGTTTTTTTATTGACTGCCATAAAGTTACGTGATTTGAAATGTTAATCACAAAAAAAAGTAAAAATTATGGCAAAACAAACTGGAATTATTAAGCTAAAAGGAACTATCGGAGGTATTTCTTTTTACAAAACAAGCGATGGACATCTTGCTCGTGAAAAAGGTGGTGTAGACAAAAGTAGAATTCAAAATGACCCAGCGTTTCAAAGAACGCGAGAAAATGGTTCTGAATTTGGTAGAGCAGGTAAAGGTGGAAAAGTATTGCGAAATGCGATTCGTGTGCTTTTACAAAATGCAAAAGACAAAAGAGTGGTTTCTCGTTTAACAAAAATTTTAGTAGCCGTTACTAAAACCGATATTGTTAATGAAAGAGGACAGAGAACTTTACAGGATGGTAATTTAAACCTTTTAGAAGCGTTTGAATTTAATTTGAAAGGAAAGTTAGGAGCAACTCTGTTTGCTCCGTTTGTTAAAGCTTTTGATAGAGTTTCTGGAGATACAACTTTAAATTTAGCTGCTTTTTCACCAACAGTTAGAATTGCAGCTCCTGCAGGAACGACACATTTTAAAATTGTAATGGGAGCATCAGAATTAGATTTCGTAAATGAAACCTCAACTTTTGAAAATGATGAAACTGCAATTTTACCTTACACAGTTGCAGATACAGCTGCAATTGCATTAACAGCTTCTATAACTGCTAATTCTACATTACCAGTAGTACAGGTTTTAGGAGTAGAGTTCTACCAAGAGGTAAATGGACAAATGTATTCTTTGAAAAATGGTACTTATAACGCATTATCTGTAACGATTATTGATAAACCTTAACAATGGAGTTAATACTTCAAAGAGCATATTTTAAAGAGGGTACTAATGGTACTCTCTTTAATTCTGATAAATTCCTTTGTCATACCATTGAATTGCCCTGGAGAAATAACAAAAGAAATATCTCTTGTATACCAGAAGGGCAATATGAAATTCTACCAAGATTTTCAAAACGATTTCAATATCATTTGATTTTGAAAAATGTGAAAGGTAGAAGCTTTATTTTATTTCATCCTGCAAATGATGTTAAAAGAGATTTAGAGGGCTGTATTGCTCCTGTAACCTATTTAAATGGTATTGGTAGAGGTGTATATTCCAGAAATGCTATGCAGAAATTATTGTCATTAGTGTATCAAGCTAAAGACCGAAAAGAAAAAATTGTATTAATCATTAAATCACAGAATTATGAAAATTATAGAACGTTATAAAAAACCAACACCGAAATTCTTTCGAGTGTTAAGAAACATTGGTATAGCCTTAGCCACTGCAGGAGGTGCAATTATTGCAGCTCCAATAAGTATTCCTGCAACAATAATAACAATTGCTACTTATATGACAGTTGCAGGAACTGTTGCAACTGCTGTTAGTCAAGCTGTAGTTTCTAATGAAAAAAAGGATGACTAAAAATATGTTTCAGAACGATATTCAAATAAAGTCAGGTGTTGTTGGGGGAACATTACTCTCTACAGTTTTTACTATTAGTTTAGACGATATACTTTTTACTGTTATTATGGCTGTTATTGGAGCAATTGTTAGTTTTTCTGTTTCTACATTATTAAAGTGGTTGTTTTTTAGAAAGCAAAAAAAGAATACCTAGTTTTAGTACTGGGTATTCTTTTGTTTTTATTGATTGATATTTAGAATTTCGTTTTCAAAGAGAATTATTCTAGTTTTTAATTGTCTTTGTTTAGCAAGTTGAATTATGTTTTTTGTTCCTTTACTTTTTCCATCCCAAAAAGCAATTAATGCGTCTGCATATATTGCCATTTGTTTATTTCTTTTTGGTCCAGCAGCTTTACCATATTTTATCCAATCAGCCGGAAATTTTATAATGTTGATGTTTTTTTCAGACGCGTATTTCTCTCCTAATTTGTCAGCACCTTTGTAATGAGCTCCAGAAATAATTTCGATATTTTTTTGTTTGTCCAGAAATTTATCACATTCGTGTTTTAATTTTTGGTAGTTGGTGAAGTTTCTGCTCCCAGCTATAATTATTTTCATAGTTTAATTTGTTAAGATCTTAGTAAGGCTATTTTTAGTTTTGAAATAGTTAACAATTGTTGTTGTAAGTTTTCTTCGAAAGCAGTTATTTTTTTGAGTTTTTCAACTTTCAATTGCCATTGTTGTTCTTCATAGTTCTGCAGTGCAGTAGTGATTACTTTTTTTACGTCTGAAATACCAATAAATGGAATGACAGAGCCTTTTAAATAGCACCCAAAGTATTGACCAACTTTTAAGGATAAACACAGATAATACAAAGACTCTCTATTTGTTGTAGAAGTTGTGGAAATTACAAAGCAGTTTGGACAAGGTTTGTCTAATGGCTTTCCAGAATTTAATCCTTTATTCAAAATAAAAAAATGTGGGTTTGAGTAAGTTCGTCCAATTTTGTGGGTTTTGATTTCAAAAATTTGCATAAGTATCCATTTTTAGGTTCAGGTTCTTTTGCTGTTTTTTTGCCCATAAAATTTTGGAAAGAAAAACAACAAAAAGAAAGCTGTTTCTAAATGGGGAGGATAGACTATCAAGGTTTTTGAAAAAAATACTACCAACTACTGAATGTTGAATTTTAAGTATTAAACTGTTAGTGGTGGAGATTTTTTTCAAAACCCGAAGGGCTTGACCTTTATAGGCTAAAAGCGGAGGCTTTTAAAAGATAAAATTTTATACAAATACATTTTTTCTTGAGGGAAACAGATGCTGAAAGTATTGCAACATTAAGAGAACCATTTGTTTTGCTGTCTTTTTTTTGTTTTTCTTTTTATCCTTTATTATATCTAAAATGATAGATTTTATCTGGATTTTTTTTGATTACTTAAAGAAATGAAACAAACAAAGACTTGAGATAAGGAATACTTGGACTTAACGATGGTTTTGTGCAGTTGAATGAGGTAAGGAATTATAATAAAGTTAAAATACCTAGTGCGCCGGCAGCAGCGAGAATAAGTGTATTGCTTTTTATTTGATTGTACTGTTTTTTTGATTGGTTTTGTTAAAAGTGAATGTTTTGAAAATATTACTTATGAGTTAGATTATTGAAATATATAAGTTTATTTGATTGTTAATAGCATTTACTTTTAGTGAAACCAACTATCCTGATTTTTTCAAATAAAAAGTTATACTCTTATTGGCTTTTTTTTGATTTTATAGGTGCTTTACAATTTCTTTTATAAACTGAAATTTTAATGATTTTAAAAATATTCACTTAAATTTACCAGTAGGCACTTATAAAAACAATGTAAAAAAGACGGAATGTTATTAAATTATCTACTTGTTATTATTAATTACTGGATGCGCGTCGGATGTGTGGCTATTTTACATAATGGCGTTATAGTGCCTGGAGTTTTTCACGGAAGAGCAGTATAACTGCACGTTATGTAAATATAGCTTGGGATAGCGTTTAAATTATTAGCTTTTGGCATTGTGCAGCTCTTTGCAGTTGTGTAATGAGGCACGAATGAAACAAGCTGTAATGTGCTGCATAAGTGAGGCAATTTAAACGCTATAAAGGAATGGCGAGGGGAACAAACTAAAAGACAGAGGATTTTGAGGAACGAAAAAACTAGGTTTTAGTTTGTGGGGAAATTATATAGCTGCTTTATGATGCAAATCAATACCTTCAATTTCATAAACTTGTGTTGTTTTACAATTTAATTTTTCAGGATTAAAAATTGCCAAATTATATCCTTCAGAATATAAGGAACTTTGATATTCTACACCATCAAAACCTAATGATTTAATGAACTCTGAAATATATTGAGTAGGAATATAATCTAATTGTTTATCTAACTTACGAATTGGTAATGAAATTTCTTTTTGTAATGTTTGAATAAAAGGAACATAAATTAAAAAATCTTCAATTGCTTCATTTTCTGACCAAGGAATTGGATCATCTTTTGGATTCCTTAAATTTAAAATTTTTAAATCTTCTTTTAACTGAAATTCGCCAACAGTTACATAATCAAAGAGTGAAGCTCTTGTTTCATATAAAGATGTTTTAAGTGTATCTGCAACATATAAATAAGAAATACCTTTAGGGTTTGCTCTACCTCCAGTAGTAACTTCTTTTGGTGGATTACCCATTTTATCTGGCGCAAAACCTTTCTTGTCTGAAATACGACAACGGTAAAATATTCTTCCTTTTTTAATTTCTTTATAAAAACTTTCGTGCTCAAAAAAATTGGCTAGTTTTTTTAAATCTATTGTATTTTGAATGTGGTAACGATTTGTATATTTTATTTCTTCTTTAAAATCTTCCCAAATACCGTGAATTTGATTTGTTTCAGAGAGTAATTCTATCTTAATTTCAGAAGATACGTTACTATTAAATAATTCGGTAATATCTTCCATTTCATCTATAAAAATTGCTTTAAATAGTTCTTTGGAATCTTCAACTATATCTGTTGTAAGGTTAAAATCTTTTTTTAAAGATTGAGCTATATCTTGGTTAGAGCTAGCATCAACAGCGTATAAGGACAAGAAATTTCTAAAAAAAGGAATTAACTCTCTAGGTGTATAAATAGATACATTTGTTGATTTACAAAAATTACAGTTACCAACTCTATCATCAGCATTTATTATACTAATGATATAATCACTAGTAAAACAGTTTACACAACAATTCATAACTAAATGTTTTTAATTACTAATTCGATGTGATTCATAATTGACAACTTTTTTAAAGTGCCAAGACCAGGGAAATGACCTCTTTGGTGCAAATCTCGAAAAGTATTTACTGCATTTGTTTGTATGTCTTGTTGGTTGCACCAAGTAACTAACTTATGTATGGCTTCAGAAAATTTACCACCAATATCTGATACATCACCATTAGAGTCAGACACAAAATGTTTTACTCTTATTCTATCATTACCATCTATATAAGATAAATGTATTGCTACAGCTCTAGGTAAAAATCCTGAATCGGAATAATTATCACCTATAGTAAGAAAATCGCCAAAACCAACAAAACCATCTTCTTGATAATATTTGTATTCTTCAGAAAAGCTGCTTTCTAAATCAAGATAATCAGCATTTTTAGGCATTTCCTTAAAATAATCATCTAGTGATACTCGCGTGTTTTGAGCAAACTCTCTATAATATCTTCTACTTGTTTTAGAGAAGTAAATTAAGTTATAAACGATATTAAGATTTGTAGTAAGTAATTCTATATTATTACCGGAAACTTCAGAATTGTGAATTAAGGTAACACCATTAAAATTAAAATTCAGAGCACCTATAAAATCAATAAATGTTTGGATATTTCTTTCGGACTTATCATCCAAAATAACAGCTAATTGGAAGTTCTCATAGCCTTGTAAACTTTCTGAAACTACATCAATAATTTCTTGATGTTTTCCTTTTAAATCGCCAACTCTAGGGTTTATAATAATATTAAAATTAACATTTTTAGAAGCTAATTCTTTTAATGTTGATTTAAAAGTTGATGTACTTTTAACTGGTTCTATTACTGGTGAAGTTTTTAATATATCATCTGAAAATATAGAGCATAAATCTCTTAATGCGATTAATTCAAATTGTTTACCTCTAACATATGGGAAATACATACTTTGCTTTTTTGGGATAAAAAATTATCTAACTGTTGGTATTCATTATCAGAAAAGTTTAAAGAATAACATATATGTTTTAATGCTTCTGGAATTTGTCTTTCTTTAAAACTTTCTGGGTTAGAAATATTTCTAAATTTTAATTTTTGAATTACTAATTTTTGAAATTCTAAAATATCAATATTTTTTGACAACTTAAGACATTCTCTGAATATTTGTGTATTAGGCACATTTGGCACAGCATTAAAATATGATTTAATTATACTTAAATATTCGTCTTTTCTTAATGTTTTAAATAATGTTTCGTGGTTAAAAACTGATTGATTTACTTTTGCTTCTTTTAAAGTTTTAAGTGCATTTCTATTAGTTAATTCAATAATACCAATATTAGAATTGTAATATTTTGTCAATAAATTAGGAATGTGTTTAGAGCTTGTTACAATGTAAATTTTATCAGCAAATTTTTCATAATCTGATATTTGTTTATCTAATTTCTCTAAACCATCAAGCTCTGTTTTTATTTCATAAATACGAGCTTCACCATTTAAAAGCACAAAATCTGCAATAGAATTACCTACTTTAAATTCATTTAAAGCAATGGTATTTTTAAGACTATATTTTTTAATTAAAAGCTTGTTAATTAGTACGTTTTTATAGACATATTCATTTTTATAAACCTTTAATAATGATTTGTAAATTTGATTTAGCACCTCAAGATTAGTAGTATTCTCATTAATTTTAGCATATCTGTTTATACGGTAAAATGTATCAAAATAATTATCTTCTCTTACTATTTTTTTAAAATTAGAGGCAGAAAATATTTGAGCTAAACTTCTTATTTGGGTTATGTCGCTAGTTTTGTCCATTATTCAACAAATTTACAAATTTCATTAAGAAGTCGTATAATTAACGACTTTTTCTGTTATAGATTTAAAACACGTCTATTTACTTATTATTGTTTTCAATATTTAAAAGCTATTAAAATTTTAACCTCGTTTGTCTTTACTGCTTGAATCGAAACTTATTAAGTTAAACATTTGTCGCATTCGAGAACGTACACGATTACCATATCTTTCTTCTAATTCTTGTGCATTTAGGTTGGTTGTAGCGTGTGTTCTTATTTTTCTTTTTAGGAATAAATCGTAACGAGATAAAAGAATTTCTCCCATTACATTACAATCTTTACCAAAATGACGACCAGTTGATTCAACACCTAAATCATCAAAACAATAAAAACTACTATTACCATATTCTTCAATAGTTTTGTAACCAATATTATTAAATGCGAATGTGATATTTCTAGCAGGAATTAGTTCATACGGTTTTTGATGTGGTACCATAAACCTTAATAATTTCATTAAACTTGTTTTACCACAGCCTACAGGTCCCGATAATAATATCCCTTTGTTTGGATCTATTTCTAATTTTTTGCAAGCCTCAAAATCACTTATAAAATAGACACATAGTTTATATAAAATAACCTCATCTTCTTCATAGATTTTAAAGTTTTTACCAAAGAGCAGCTTTCCTTTTGCATCAAGATAAATTAATATTTTTTTGAAATCGTATGAAATATTATTGTTATTAAATTCTCCTAATTGGTATTGAACACCTCCTTCTTTTATAATATGTGGTTGTATCTTATTCATAGTTTTAGATAGTGAGTTACTGAAATAAGCGCCGTATGACGCAAAGCGTTATAAAGGCTCATTGTAGTTTTTGTTTTTACTTGTCTTTAGGTTGTCTTGATTTTGGCTAACTGCTTTTTGATTTATTTTTGTTTTTATTTCTTCAGCTTTTAGCATCCAATTTTTAGCAGTAGCTTGCCAATTGACAATTTTTGTTTTTCCACCTACTTTCCAACCAATACCTTGATAATGATTAAAAAATTTTTGAGCTTCAATTATTGGCCATTTTTCATTTTTAAAAAAAGTAATAACATCATTTTCATTTTTTGGCTGGTCAAGTTTATTAATGTTTTTATTAGTTTGTATATGTTTATTATTAGATACCAGTGCTTGTCCGTTTATAGGATTGTATGAGTCCATAACTTGTTTATAACTTGTCTCAAAATTGAACATCTTAATTTTACTTCCCTTAAATGGATTGTGTGATGGATAGTAAATAATATATTTCCAATGATTTAGCTCTTTAATACATTTATGATATGTTGATTTAGAGCCTATCTTTGAAAAGCTCATTACTTCTTCTCGATTGATATAAAATTCGTCTAAAAACCGATTGTTATTCCAGATTTGGAATAATGCTATATATAAACTTATATGTGTTGGATTTAAACGGTTGTCTTTAGAGAATTGAATAAATACACCTTTTAGGTGTTTTATATAATTAACTTTTTGCATAGAATAGGTGTTTTAGCTGCACTTAAAGTGGCATTAAAACTTGTTGTGTATTCTATTGTCTTGCATTACTTTTTGAATATCATCATAATCGTAATAAATAACACCACCAACTTTAGTGTATGGTAACGTTCCGTTAATTCGTAAGTTTTGTAATGTACCTGGTGAAATACTTAACAGGTCGCGAACTTCTGGTGATTTTAACCATTTTTTAGTGGCTAAACCTGTTTTGTTATTGATGATTGTTTTAATACCTTCTAATAATTCTAATTTGAATTCGTGAAGATCTTCGGTTGTAATAATTGTTGCTGCCATAGTAAACGATTTAAGTTAAAAACAGCTACCACATCAAACTTTCGTTATCAATGGCAGCTATTAAATTGATTTAATTCACGAGTTAGAATGTTTTTTTCAAATAGGTATTCGTGAATCTGTGATTTGACTTTCGTTTAGCAAATATGAAGTGAATTATTGAGTGTTTTTCACAAGTTACACCCAACTTGGGTGTTTTTATACGCTCATATTTAATGAGTTACATTGATTTGTTTTAATGTTTTACTTGTAAAACATAGGCAATAAAAAAGAGCAAATACTATGATAATTATTTGCTCTTTAAAACACCCAAGTTGGGTGTTTATTCATCAGATTCTAGCATTTTATCTACTAAAGACTCTTTTAGTTTATCAATGAATTTTGTTTGATTTATTTTGCGTGAACGGATTTCTAAAAAAGTTCTGTAATAATCGCCCAAACTAACGTTAAACATTTGTTCGCAAATTAAGGCTACCTCTTTAATATCTGCTGTTCCACTATTTATTACTCCAGAACTATGAAGTGCATAAATGAGTTCTATTAAATCTGTTTTATTACCTGTCCAAAATAATTTTGATTGCTTTTGAAAAGCGTTATAATTTGCTTCCATACCATTGTTATTTTCAAGTTTATCAATTTCAGTTTTTAAATAAATTATTAGCATATCATAAGCAAGAATTGTGGCTACAGTAGAATCGTGGCTTGTAGAAAATTTATCATCTGCGAAAAAAGAAAGAGAATCTGGAAATAAACGAATATTAGCTTTTCCTCTTATAAAATATTCGTTATCCAAAAAAGTAGCACCTCGTCTATAATAATGATAAAACTCTAAATTATCATTAAAATAATTTTGCAACCTATCTATATGTTTGTTAAAATACTTTACTTGAGATTTGTTACTACTTCTTGGTCTTTTACTTTCAATACTAAATAATTTCACATAATAAATTAATTTACTAAAAACTTGAGGCTTAATATTTTTGAAAAAATAGATTTCATCAGAAGTTGATGCTGATTTTCGTTTTAACAAAAGTTCTCTTATTTGTTCAAGAGCTCTTTGAGTTACCTTAATACCCTCTTCAGACTTCTCTAAAACGCCTTCAATTTCTTTTTCTAAAAAATCTAAATTAGAATCTAATTTTTTTACTATTCTTTCAATTTTTTTCAACTTACAGTAGTTATGAGGACAATAAATCTGGTTTGTTTAAAAATACTTTACTTTAAAAAAATTAAAATAAATACAATGACTTTAATTATTTAACGCCATTGCATTCGTTGTAATCTAACAGCATTTAATATTGCTAATAATGCTACGCCTACATCTGCAAATACTGCTTCCCACATCGTCGCTAAACCACCTGCTCCTAAAATCAGTACAATTACTTTGACACCAAATGCCAAAATAATATTTTGCCAAACGATTTTTCGTGTGGAACGACTTATTTTAATGGCTCTAACTACTTTTGAAGGTTGGTCGGTTTGAATGATAACGTCTGCTGTTTCAATAGCTACATCACTACCCAAACCACCCATTGCAATTCCAACGTTACTTGCTGCTAAAACAGGCGCATCGTTTATACCATCCCCTATAAATGCTACTTTATTTTCAGGATTCTTTTTTAAAATTTCAACTTCGTTTAACTTATCTTCTGGTAATAAACCACCTTTAGCATTTTCAATATTTAGTTCTTTAGCGACTTGTTGAGTAATGGAATCTTTATCACCAGAAAGCATCATAATATTTTTAATGCCTACTTTGTGTAATGCTGTAATTGTTTCTTTTGCATCTTCCTTTAATTCATCTGCTATGACTACATAACCTGCAAATTGATTATCGATTGCAACTAATACTATCGATTCTACAATAGATTCCGTTTCCGTTGGAACATTTATATTATTCGCAGTCATTAAGGCTTTATTTCCTACTAAAACTGTTTTACCATTTACAATTCCTTTTAATCCTTTACCTGCAATTTCAGAAACGTCTTGAGCTTCAAAATCTTCTCCTTCTGATTTATACTCTAAAATTGCTTTAGCAATTGGATGCGTGGATTGTTCTTCCATCGCCATTAAATATTGCATAAATTCGGTTTCTTTCCAATCAATTGCTTTTACTTCTTTGATTTTAAAAACACCTTTAGTTACGGTTCCTGTTTTGTCCATTACCAAAGTATTTATCTTGGTCATTGCATCTAAAAATGAAGCACCTTTAAATAATATTCCATTTTTTGAAGCTGCTCCCAATCCACCGAAATATCCTAATGGAATTGAAATCACTAACGCACAAGGACAAGATATTACCAAGAATATTAATGCTCTGTATAACCAATCTCTAAATATATAATCATCTACAAAAAAGTAAGGTATAAAAGTAACACCAATAGCTAAAAACACTACAATTGGTGTGTAGATACGAGCAAACTGTCTGATGAATAATTCTGTTTTAGATTTACGTGCTGTTGCATTTTGAACCAAGTCTAATATTCTCGCAATAGAACTGTCTTCAAACTTATTGGTTACCTCAACTTCAATAACGCTTTCCAAATTAATACTACCCGCGTAAACCTTTGCTTCTTTTTGAATGGAATCTGGTTTGCTTTCTCCTGTTAACGCAGCTGTATTTAAAGATGCTTTTTCGGATAATAAAATGCCATCCAATGGAATTTTTTCACCTACACGAATTTGAATTTTCTCTCCAATATTGACAACTTCAGGCGAAACACTTTTATAATCTCCCTCACGAAATACATTGGCTTCTTTAGGTCTAACATCTAATAATGCTTTTATATTTCCTTTTGCACGATTTACAGCAGCACTTTGAAATAATTCGCCTACTGCATAAAATAGCATTACTGCAACACCTTCGGGATATTGGCCAATTACAAATGCACCAATGGTAGCGATGGACATTAAAAAGAACTCTGTAAAAAAGTCGCCTTTTTTAATGCTTTCCCATCCTTCTTTGATTACTGGAAGTCCAACAGGTAAATAAGCGGCACCATACCAAATAATTCGTATCCCATCTTTAAAAAAAGGCATATCAAAATAATCCAGTATTATACCAATAATAAGCATTGCAAAACTTATAATGGCGGGAATATAGACCTTGAAGTTATATGATGAAGCACTGTGATTGTGTCCATCATCGTGGTTATGCTCTTTTTCCGAACTTGGTTTTAAATCTCTTAAATTAACTTTCTTTTTTTTCATGATTAAGCTATTGTGTTTTGCTTTTAAAAGCTTTGATGCTAAATATTATTGTTTATCCAATTTTAACACTAATTGTGCAAATTGCACCTCTATGGTATCATCGATACCCTCTATTAAGGAATCCAACCCCGTATTTGAAACCAATAATTGTCCAGATGCGCTTATCAGGCAGGACATACTTAATCCTTGTTCTATATGGGTAATGGTTGCTTTAAATTGTGATTTAAAAGATTTCCCTTGATAAGTAATAACTATTAGCCAATTAAATTTGATAGGGTCGTGCCGTTTTGACAAAAAATCCTGTGATGGAATTGTACCAGTAAACCGAAGCATTAATGGGTCTTCCTGTTCTTGTAAAATGGCATTGATTTTAGAACTATTTGTTGATAAAGATTTGAGGTCAAGGACGCCGTTTACGACTTTGGAATCATAATCAAGATATAGTGCCAATTTATGGCTTTCTGCCTTGATGGGTTTATCATCAACCAAAGTCATCATCATAATATGACCTTCTTCAGTTGTATAAACTTTTTGGGCGTTTACCTTATAATAACTAACCAACAAGATTATTAAAAAACAATGTTTAATATTCATAATTCCCATCTTTACTTGTATAATTAAAAAAAGCAGCTTCTACTTTTGCTTTTAATGCTATTAATCATTTTGCCTTAAAAAAGCATCATAAAAGCTGCCTGCTATTAATTAAGTTTTCACTTAATATATTTTAAATAAAAAATTTCGCTCTTTCCTGTAACGATTTACCGCTACTTGTTATCTATATCCTTTTTTCTTTTACCGAAATAATAAATCAGCGCAACACTTGCACCTAATAAACCAAACAGCGTGTTCTCAAAAATTTGATTTCCATTGATATTCAAAATTTCAATGACATTGTTTATTAAATATTGCCACCAATTAATTTCATAATTCTGTCTGCTAAACGTGAAAATTGTTACCCCAAAAGGTTGAAGGATAAAAACACCTACTGCAAACCCAATTAAAATGGTAATAAGAATGTTTTTTTTATTCATCGCCTGTCTTTTACGGTTATAAACTTTACTGGCTTTCAATCCATTTTTTAGCGTCTTCCTTTTGGTCTATATTGAAATACCTTATTTCAGCATTTGTAAAAGGTTTCATAAACTGTGTTGCCCATTCTTGCCACTTTTTTTCTCCTACCATGGCAATTCTCTCATAGTCCCTTTCATGGGCAACATCCATTTTAAAATCTTCCCACAAACCTTTTATGTTCCATCCTTCAAAATTGTTCACCTCAAAATACCACCGTATTTTTAAGCCTTTATCAAGAATGGCATGGATTATTGGGTGTACTTTTTCAATGTCCTGCTGTTGTAATTTTCCGCTTGCAATGGTGGCAATCACATTCTCGTGTTTTATGTCTGTTATTTGTAACATCTTTTAAAGTTAATTTAATTGACCATGCAATGGAAGTGCATTTTCTACACATTTGAATATTTGATAAACCATTTCTTCATTAAAAAAACGACAAGCAAAGTATGGTTGCCAAATACTGACTATTTAATCACCTTGTTATCTTCATATCTCAATAATCGTAAAGCATTAATTACAACGACAAGGGTTGAACCTTCGTGTATGGCAACTGCCACTCCTATACTTGCCCAACCGATAAGAGTTGACGGAATTAAAACCCCTACAATACCTAAACTTATCCATAGGTTTTGCCTAATTATCTGCTTCGATTTTCTGCTTAACCCTATTACAAAAGGTAGGTTTTCTATTTTATCTGACATTAAAGCTACATCTGCCGTTTCCAGGGCCACGTCACTTCCAGCAGCACCCATTGCAATTCCTACGGTACTATTTGCCATGGCGGGCGCATCGTTTACACCATCGCCAACCATTGCAATTTTTGAATATTGTTCCCTTAATTGTTGAATGGCTGATACTTTGTCTTCAGGTAAGAGGTTTCCTTTTGCCTCGGTAAGCCCAATTTGTTTGGCAATGGAATCCCCTACGTTTTGATGGTCGCCTGTTAACATTATCATTTTCTTAATACCAATTTCTTTTAAGCGTTTTAAGGTTGTTATTGCTGCTTCTCTTGGTACATCCATTACACTTAATAACCCAATCAATTCATTTTTAAAGGCAACCAACATGACAGTATGCCCATTTTGTAGTAGTCCATTCATTTGAGACGTAATAGATTTGCTAACAGCAATGTTTTCATCCATCATAAGTTTTGCATTGCCAATAACTACTGTTTCCCCATTATAGGTGGCTCGAATTCCTTTTCCTTGAATAGCATTCATGTTGGAAGCTTGGTTTTTTTCCTCAATATTGTATTGCGATTTTACATCTTTTGAAATGGCTTTTGCCAACGGATGATTGCTTAAACTCTCTACATCCAATACCAATTCTAAAAACACATTCTTATCAAATCCGTTTAGCGGAAGGGCATTTGTTAGTTTAGGCTTACCTTCTGTAAGTGTTCCTGTTTTATCAAAAGCTATGGTAGTAAGACTTCCTAAATCTTCCAGTGGTCGTCCTCCTTTTATTAGAACGCCTCCTTTTGCAGCTCTCGAAATTCCGCTTAAAACTGCACTTGGTGTAGAAATTGCCAAGGCACATGGACTTGCAGCAACCAATACACTTATGGCTCTGTAAATGCTTGCTGTAGCATCTTCACCTGTAACTAAATAAGAAAACCACAATATCGCTACTAAAATTATTACGCACGGCACAAACCATTTCTCAAATTTCTTGGTTAATAACTGTGTAGGTGATTTTTGTGTTTCAACTTCGCTCACCATTTTCACCAATCGGGAAATGGTAGAATCTTTGCTTAATTTTAAGACTTTGACTTCTAATGCGTTATCGCCATTTATGGTTCCTGTATAAACTACATTTAGTTTGTTGATTTTATTAAATTCCGGTAAGTTGTTACCATTGGCAACTGCAAATTTATCTACAGGCATACTTTCTCCGGTTATTGAGGCTTGGTTAATGCTGCTATTCCCTTTTACAATAACTCCATCGGCAGAAATTTTTGAGTTTGGTTTTATAACAATAATATCATTAATCTGCAACTCTTCTACCGGAACTTCTTCTACTTTATTGCCTTTTTTTACCAACGCTGTTTTTGGGGATAGACTGCCCAGTGCTTCAATAGATTTTTTTGCTTTGTTCATAGCATATTTTTCCATGGCATGGCCTATACTAAATAGAAACAACAATAAAGCACCCTCTTCCCAACTGCCAATGTAAGCAGCTCCGGCAGCAGCAACTATCATTAAAAAATCTATTTCAAATTCACCTTTTCTAACTTTTGCAATAGCTTCGAGAGTTGTGTAATAACCACCAAAGAAATAGGTTGCCATATAGCTGTATAAGGCAATTTCTGGCAGTTTAAAAGCCAATTCAATAATAAGTCCGGCAAAGAAGAATACGCCACTTAAAATTGCAAAGTACAATTCGGTGTTCTTTCCGAAAATTCCACCATGATCGTGATTGCTGTCATCTTTATGTTGTGTTTCGTTTTTACTCATTTTTTTTATTTTTTAAAATTGGTAAATGATTCAATATCAATAAGCCAATTACAAGTAACGTACTCGTAACGGCAATTAAATACATACCGTAACCCACTGCAATGCCTATTGCTGCAGTTGCCCAAACTGTAGCTACAGTAGTCAAACCAGAAATTAGATTTTTTGTTGAATCCCGAAAAATGATTCCTGCTCCTAAAAATCCAACCCCTGAAACAATATTGGCGACAATACGGGTCTGGTCTGTTACATCAATGTGAGAATTGATAATTGTTATTAAGGTCGCCCCAAGGCAAACGGCTGCATACGTTCTAATTCCAGCCGCATTTCCGTCAATTTCTCTATCGAGCCCTATCAAAACGCCAAGTACAAGGGCAACAAGTAATCTTGGTATGAGTGTCATTTCAATTTGAAAACCCATCGTTATTGTTTTTATTATAAAACATAGTAATTTGTTGGTTTGTTCCTTTCGGGAAAATTTACTTCTCCTATCATTTGTTTTAAATTTATCTCAATGGTTGTGGCCAAATCGGTTACAGGTGTATCCATAGGTCGATTTTCAAAAGGGTCCTGCATCAAAATGGATGTTTTTTCAATGGCAACGAAAATAATCGGTATTCCAATAGTTAGACTTATTTCCACCGCCAGGTATTGGTCTGACAGACCAAATGGTAACATTGTGGCAAATACATAAATGATTAAATGGATTAATAAACTATGTGCTTTGGGGAAGACCGTGTTTTTTATACGTTCGCACTTGCCCATAGAATCACATAATCTGGCTATGGTACTGTCTATTTGTACCTGCTGAAAATCATTGACCATACCGTTTTCTTTTGCTTTTAGCAAAGTTTCAGAATGTTCTGACAATAAAGTATTTGGAATATTAAAAGACTCCAACTTATAAGATTTTTGGTATTCCTTAACTTTGGGGGAAAAGGGTAGTTTTCTCAATGATTCACCCAATGCATAGCACCAGATTATTTGACGGTTGGTCATTTCATTGACCAAAATATCGTACTGCCCGTTGCTCCTTTTGAAAAATGAAACACATTGTCTGACCAGTGTTCGGGAATCATTCACAATTGCGCCCCATATAATACGGGCTTCCCACCAGCGCTCATAAGCTTGATTGGTTCGAAAACCCAAAAGCAAAGCTACCGCAGTGCCAAAAACAGCAGTAACACCAATTGGAATAGAGATTTTTGACAAAAAACCATATTGGTCCAAAATACCCACAGCTACAGCATAAGATACAATAAATACAATATCAAACTTTATGGTTTTAATAAAATTGACAATGGATATTCTTTTATTTAAGAGCATATTGAGAAATTATAATTGTTATTAGTGGTGGTGTTCAAATTTTTTCCCAATTTTTTGAATAATGGGATAGATAAAGATTGCTATGGCCGAAAGGAAAATTATCCCAGAATACAAGGCATAAATTCCAGAAAACAATTTGCCAGCATCGGTTTGTGCTTCATCCAAGGGACCCATTCCTGTAAGTATCATTGAAGCGTTTAAAAAGCTATCAATCCAACTTAATTTCAAAAAATAATAATACCCAAGCATCCCGATTCCCAAGGAAACAGTTATAATTAAAATCATAATAATGCCACCGTTGAATATTTTGTGGTACAATCTGTCATTCATTAATTTCATATAGTTTGGTTATTTACATTTTGTATTCCAATTATGTCATAAACTTTCTTGTTATAAATCTTAAACCTAAAGCTATATATGAAATATTGGTAAAAGTTAGAGTTCTATTTTAATAAGGTTTTTTAACTATACTTCAGTGCCACATTTAGAACAAAATTTTGCATCCATAGGTATTGGTTCTTCACAACTTTTGCATTTTACTTTACCCAAAGGCTCGCCACAATGTTGACAAAAAGAAGCATTTTCAGGATTGTTTTTGCCGCATTTTATACATCTCACAACAACCTTGGGTTCATCAAATCTTGGGTCATTATTTTTACGTTGATGCTTGTTGGAATGATGACCATAACTTCCTCTTAATAAATGTTTTAAAAATCCCATATTGTTTAATTTAAGTGTGTTTCCATATAATCTAATGCTTCGGGCATATCCAACTCACGGGTACCGTTCCCGGTTCTGATAAAGAAATGAGAACGGTCGCCCAGGTTCAAATACACGGGTTTTTGCGATTTGTAGACCCTTACATAACAGATATCCTTTTCTTCAAATTGGTAAAAGGCCACTTTTGCCAAAGGGCAAAAATGGGTGCCTAACTTGAAGGACACCAACTGCATTATATACTGTTCAAATCCGTCCTTGCCCGGTTTCTTTAAAGTACCGTAATCTTGTTCGAGCCCCAGGATACGGCCTTCATCGTCAACTCCTATAATCAAATGGCCGCCTTCGGTATTCATAAATCCCGCAATGGTCTTTGCCACTACCATTTCCAAGGCTTTGTTTACCTTACCTTGTCGAAGGTCCCACCGCAAGGTACTTTTGAATTCTACCTCGTGGTTTTCACCTTTGTCCAATAATTCCCTTATCAAGGTTATTCCGACTTTCTCCCTATTTAGTTGAAATATTGTTTTTCTTGTATAGAACATCAGGGCGAGACTGCTTCCCATAATACCAAACAGGATATTTTTTAGGATTTGGTCCACATCTCCAAATCCAAGAGCTTGCCCAACTGCATTTTTGAACAAATACCACCAATTGCCCGTATCACCGCTCTGGTCATACTGGAATAGGGAAATGCCCAATGGCTGTATAATGATTATGCCCACCGCAAACCCTAAAACAATAGCAATAAGAAGTCCTTGCCTGTTCAGCCCTCCTATTTTTTGATTATGTATGTCATTAGCCAGTTTCATTGCAGTTTATTTTTTCTTGTTTTCCCGTAACAGTTTCTTTCGCTGTTCAAACTCTTCCTTGCTTATTTCGCCCCGTGCAAAACGTTCCCTCAGGATTTCCATCGCACTATCCTTTTTCCGTTTCTGTCCCGGGGTGGGGTAAGGAATTAGGAATATCCAAAAGATGAGGATTATCCAAAGTCCCCACCATATCCAGTGCATTCCTCCAAAATACCAATCGTCCATCATAGTGTTTCTGTTTTTAAATCAATAGTATATCCATTTTTTATGTTATTCTATTTCTATCCATTCTTTGGCCAATTCTTTTTCTTCGGTCTTATAAAATTTTATATGAGCTTCTGAAAAAGGAAGCAATACCTCGGTAAATTGTTCTTGCCATTTAACGCTACCCACCAAAGCAACACGCTTTAAATGCTTTTCATTCGGAAGGTTTAATTCAATTCCCTTCCAATATGCCTCTGCTGTCCAGCCTTCAAAATTTTCCATCTCGATGTACCAATACACTTGTGGATGGGCAGTTATATGTTCTGTTAAGACTGGTATCAAGTTTTCATAATCCTTGGCATCCAGCTTATTCTCTGCTACCATATATACAGTAGCCTCTTTTTTATAGATTGTTATCATTGCTCATTATTTATAAATGATAATTGAATTTAAAAACCAAACGTTTAAACCAAATTGCCACTGCATTTTTCGCAGATACCCTTTACCACCAAGTTGATATCCTCGGTAATATAACCATCAGGTAAGTTGATGTGAGGGATTTTATGTTCTGTTAAACAGACCGTCTCATTACAATTGTTGCAATGAAAGTGCAAATGAAGGTCGTTGCCGACCTCGCATTCACAATTTTCTTCGCAAAGGGCGTATTTTATAACCCCTGTCCCATCCTCGATTTGATGCACAATCCCTTTTTCTTTAAACGCTTTCATAGTCCTAAATAGGGTACTTCTTTCACTGACCTTAAAATCTTTTTCCAAGTCGCCAAGGCTGATGGCCACATTCAACTCTGCCAACCGCTTATAGGTCATAAGGCGCATAGCTGTAGGTCGTATTCCTTTGCTTTCTAAAAATTGAACTATTTTTTCCATTTGTTTAAAAAGAGATTTACAGGTCGTGCCGTTTTAAGGAATCTCCTGTTTTAATTTGAAACGCATCTTCAATATTTGCTATATAAATAATACCATCTCCAGGCCCGTCGGTTTTGGCGTTGGCTATAATTGTTTCAATGGCCGCTTGGGCTTCCTCATTTTGACAGACCAATTCCAATTTTACCACAGGACTATCTGTTACGTGAAAATCTAGCGACGGTCTTGCTCCTTTTGCCTTGAAAGCTCCAGTTCCTTCTGCTTGTGACAGGGTCATACTTTCAAATCCATTGTCAGAAAGTGCTTCAATGACTCTTTGGATTCGGTTCGGTTTTATATATGCTTTTATTTCCTTCATATTATGAATTTTTTAAATTTTTAATCGATTTTGAACCGAGCCTGTTTTCTAATTTTTAACTAACTAATTAAGACGATAAACAAACCCGGAATCAAAACCTTTGATTATTATTGAATTAATGTCCGTGTTCCAGTTCGCCCTTGACCATTTCCGAAGAAAGGGTGTAGGCTCCAACTGTGACAACCATAATATTTTTTGCCATTTCTGAAGGAATATTGATTTCCACAAAGCCAAGGTCATTGACACCTGTACTTACGGGGATTCTTCTAAATTTCACCGCGTTTTCTTCGGTTTTCTCATCCTCATCCACAATGAAAATATAGGATTGTTCGCCTTCCTTGACAATGGCTTCCTCTGGAACGGCATATCCTGATTTTTGTCCTTCCGCAATCCTGCCTTCAACATACATACCGGGAAGTAATTCGCCATTTTTATTATCTATATCAGCGTGCACGTGCAAGGCCTTAGGGTCTTCCTCAAAAGTTTTGCCGATGGAATGTACTTCTGCGGTCAACAATTCATCGGGTTTAGAAGCTACCGTAAAGATTATTTTCTGTCCTTCCTTTACCTTTGGAATATCCTTTTCGTACACTTTTAAGTCTAAATGAATTTTAGAATTATCGCTCACGGCGAACATCTTGGTCTGCGGTGCCACATAGTCCCCAAGACTTACCATTACCTCGTCTACGTAGCCCGATATTGGTGTAGTTATAGGTATTGCAGAGTAGATTTCTCCTTGTTCTACCTTGGATGCGTTAATCCCCAACAAACGTAGTTTTGACCTTAAACCGGTTACACTTGAGGTCGTGGAACGAAATTTTGATTGTGCCATTTGGAATTCCTTGCCTGAGGAAACACCTTTGTCGAACAATATTTTTTTTCGCTCAAAATCCTGCTTTAGGAATACGAGTTCGTCGTTTTTTTCCTGATATTCCTGCTGCATACTTATAATATCCGGATGTTCAAGATATGCAAGCACTTCACCCTTGCGCACTTTATCTCCTTCTATAACCTTGATGGACCTAACATTACCACCCATAAATGGACTAATATTGGCCTTGTCTTGAGGGAAAAGTTCGAGTCTTCCTGTAACCTTGATATTGTTACCGAGATTACGTTTTTCCAACAATTTGGTCTCAAGACCAACGGTTTCGATTTGGTCGTTGGTAAGTATTACCACACCTTCCTCGCCTTCTTCTTCATTATGACCGTCTTCTTCTTCATTATGTTCACCGTGTGCATCTCCTTCACCTTCCATTTTTTCGGTAGTTGTGTTTTCTTCGTTATGTCCCAATTCTGAATCGGGCTTGTCATTGCAGCCAACCATAAAGAAGGTCATTAATGCTACAGTTACTATTGCTATATTTTTCATTTCTTATTCTTTTTTAGATTATAGGTTACCCAGTTGGTATTGCAACTCAATGAACTGCTGGTTATATTGATTTATAAACTGTATATGATTTTGTTTTATCCTGATGGCGCTGTTGAGTATTGTGATATAGTTCACATAATCAATTTCACCTTCCTTAGAAGCCAGTTCTGCCGTAGTAATTTGTTCCTCGGCCAAAAGCAATGCACCTTCCTGATAATAGTTAAGTGTTTTTTGGGTCTTTTCCAATGATTTTAATAGTTGGGAAACCCTACTTTCGGTCATTGCTTTTTGTTCGAGATATTGGTTCTCGGCAACCATAGCATCTGCCTTGGCAGCCTTTACCCTTGATTTCTGTGGAAAGAACCAAAGCGGTATGCTAATACCGGCCTGATATGCGCTAAAGCCAGACACATCATTGTACTTCAATTTATCATAACTTATGCTGAATTTTGGTAGGAACTCGGATTTTTCAACACCTATATTCGCTTTGCTTACTTCGGCATTTTGCATAGCATATTGAAGCAAAGGATTATTGGCTGCGGAAGCCGAATCCAAATTGGCCAAAAAATCCATTGGTTCATAGGTCAAATTCACAGTTTCAATTTCTTGGTCAATGCCCAAATACTGCTTCAATGCTCTTTTTGCAATTTCAATATCATCATAGGCTTGTTGCCTTAATACTTGAATCTGCTGATATTCGGAAGAAGCCGCAATAAACTCCAGCTTGCCTGTTTCCCCTGTGTCATAGCGTAATTCGGCAGCCGTCCTAAAGTTGGCATAAACACTGTCCAACTGTTCCGCAAAACGCAATTGTGCCTTGTTATAATTGATAAGGTCATACGCCTGCATCACATTACGAATCAATTGCTGCTCATTGACAGCATAGAATTTTTCGCCCAATTTAACCCGTTCTTTGTAGAACTTGTTTTTTGAAAAACCCGAAAGCAAATCAATATTGCCCTGTTGTACACCATACGTACTCAATATTCCTTGTTGCACCCCTTGGTCTTCTCTACCGGTATATAAAGAGGTGCTTCCTAAATCAAAACTTGTTCCTTTCATAGCCTTTTCCCGTTCAATAAAAGCTTGGCTCTCTTTAAGGGATGGATAATTTTCCTTGGCCATAGATATGGCTTCTTCCAAGGTAAGGGTTTGAGCCAACTGGTTGTCCTGTGCATTTGCTGCATTTGGGGTTAAAAAACCTCCCAAACTCAATAATATAATAATAACCGTTGCGCCTTTCTTAATGTAACTTGCGTCACCATCATTATCCTTCTTTTCTTTTCGGGATTCCAGCCAATAATAAAGAATAGGAATAACCACCAAGGTCAGAAATGTTGCCGTAAGCATTCCTCCAATGACTACTGTCGCCAAAGGTCGCTGTACTTCTGCACCACCAGAGGTAGAAATCGCCATTGGGATAAAACCCATAATTGTTGTAATGGCTGTTAATAAAATTGGACGTAAACGTTCGTGCGTTGCTTCGTATATACGTTTTTTTAAATCTGTCATTCCACTGTCTTTTAATTCATTGAATTTGTTTATGAGTATGAGTCCGTTTAATACGGCAACTCCGAAGAGCACGATAAACCCGACTCCGGCAGAAATACTGAAAGGCATTCCACGAATCAACAAAACGAAAACACCACCAATGGTCGCCAAAGGCACTGCCATATAGATCATCAAGGCCTGTGTAACTGAATTTAAAGCAAAGTAAAGCAGAACAAATATTGTTAATAGAACGATTGGAACTACAATCATCAATCGGTCTGAAGCACGTTGAAGGTTTTCGAAAGAACCTCCGTAGGTTACAAAATAACCTGGTGGCAGTTTCACGTCCGTTTCCAATTTTTGTTGAATTTCCTCGACCATCGATTTTACATCGCGCCCACGAACATTGACCCCTACCGAAATACGACGAGAGGTATTGTCCCTTGAAATCTGCATCGGACCTGGCTTATAGCTGATATCTGCAACCTCCTTTAAAGGTACTTGTGCACCGTTTGGCAGGTCTATGAAAAGGTTTTTTAAGCTATTGATGTCTTGTCGATATTCCTCTGCCAAACGAATGACCACATCGAATCGTTTTTCCCCTTCAAAAATGACTCCTGCCTGTTCTCCAGAAAATGAAGCACTTACATAATCATTCAGCTTGTCAACGGTTACACCGTATTGTGCCATTTTTGCCCGGTTATACACCACTGTCATTTGTGGCAAACCGCTTGTAGCTTCTACATTGAGGTCAGCCGCTCCGGGAACGGTTCTGATGACCGCTGCGATTTCCTGTACCTTGTCTGCCAAAACGCCTAAATCTTCTCCGTACAGTTTGATTGCCACGTCCTCACGAACCCCTGTAAGCAATTCATTAAAACGAAGTTCTACAGGTTGGGTAAACACGAAATTTACGCCGGGAACTACTGAAATTTTTTCCTGTATTTTTTCTATCAGTTCTTCTTTACTATCTGCGGAAGTCCATTTACTCTTATCTTTTTCAAGAATAATATAACTATCGGCAATATCCATAGGCATCGGGTCTGTCGGTATTTCGGCCACACCAATCCTAGAAACTACTGTTTTTACTTCCGGAAACTCATTGATTAACTTCTGAAGTTTCTCTGAAGCCTCAATAGATTCTGTAAGACTGCTCCCCGGTTTTATCAATGCTTGAAATGCAATATCGCCTTCATCAAATTTAGGGACAAATTCTGCTCCCATATTGCTGAAAATAAATCCTGAAATCAAAAGCAAGGAAACCGCGCCTATAACCACACCTGCCCGAAAGCGAAGTGCAAAATTTAATATAGGCAGATAGATACGATTCAGAACATCCATAATTTTATCACTGAACCTATCAATCTTGTTTTCAAACTTGGCGAACCAACTATTTTGATTTTTAGCAGGTTTTAAAAATAATGATGACATCATTGGCACGTAGGTAAGACAAAGGATAATCGCTCCTAAAACGGCAAAACCAAATGTAAATGCCATTGGCCGGAACATTTTCCCTTCCACACCGGTCAAAAAAAGAATCGGTGTAAAAACTATAAGAACAATTAGTTGACCGAAGAAGGCAGAATTCATCATTTTACTTGAAGAATCATAGGCGATTTCATCCATTTCAGCTTGGTTGATGGCGGTTGTGGATTTTTTCATCCGTTGATGAATGTGGAAAACCGCCCCTTCCACGATAATCACCGCCCCATCTACAATAATTCCAAAATCGATCGCACCCAAGGACATTAAATTTGCCCAAATGCCAAATTGTTTCATCAAAATAAATGCAAATAATAGACATAAAGGGATTATCGAAGCTGCTATCAAGCCACCACGGAAGCTTCCTAAAAGCAAGACCAAAACAAATATGACGATTAGGGCTCCTTCTATTAGATTGGTTTTAACGGTACTTGTGGTTGCCTCAATAAGTTCACTTCGGCTTAAAAAAGCATCAATATAAACGCCTTCCGGCAGGGATTTTTGAATTTCTACAATACGCTTTTCCACATTTTCGATCACGTCGCCTGGGCTTTCGCCTTTCAGCATTAAAATTTGTCCACCAACAGTTTCGTGTCCATCTTGGGTAAACGCACCATAACGCACTTGGTTTCCGTAGCCCACTTTTTCGGCAACGTCCCTTACCAAGACAGGGCTTCCATTTTGAGTGGTCACAACCGTGTTTTCCAAATCGGCGATACTTCGAGCCAGCCCTTCGCCACGGATAAAATTGGCTTGGTGGTTTTTTTCAATGTAAGCACCACCGGTATTAGCATTGTTCACTTTAAGAGCTTCAAAAACCTGATTCATTGTAATGCCAAAACTTTTTAGTTTATCAGGATTTATGGCAACTTCATATTGTTTTACATAACCTCCAAAAGCATTGACCTCGACTACGCCTGGCACTAAAGCCATTTGGCGTTTTACAATCCAATCTTGGATGGTACGAAGCTCCATTGCGTCATATTTGTCTTCATAGCCTTCTGTCACTTTTAAGGTATATTGAAAAATTTCGCCCAGACCTGTTGTTATGGGTGCCATAAAAGGTGTGCCAAAACCTTCGGGGATTTCTCCGGCAACTTCGGTTAATTTCTCCTGTACCAATTGCCGTGGCAGATAAGTGCCTGCCTCGTCCTTAAAAACAATGGTAACCACGGACAGCCCAAAACGGGATACTGAACGCAGCTCGATGACGTCAGGAAGATTGGCCATTGCCAATTCTACGGGATAGGTAACAAATTGTTCTATATCTTCTGTCCCCAAGTTTGGGGCCACGGTTATTACCTGTACTTGGTTGTTTGTTATATCGGGTACAGAACCCAAGTTTATAGTGGCCATAGACCAAATGCCCGTACCAACAAGTGCCACTATAAAGAGCCCAATAATAAACTTGTTATTAATGGAAAATGAAATGATTTTGTTAATCATAGAAAATGTATTAATTCAGTTAAATTTTTCGATACAATTCTGATATAAAAAATAGAATTAAACGAAATGAAAAGAACCATATAGGCTCAAAAATTGGATATTGTTATCCTTTAAAAAACTGAATTATGCCCTTGGTGGCTGTAAAATGGAAGTAGTAAAATCTTTTTCTGTACTGTTTAAGTAAAGAAAATTTTGTGTAGAAATGTAAGGAAAATCAAGTTTCAAATCTGCAAATTGATAATATGTTGCATTAATATGGCAACATTGGCAAATACAAAAAGGCGAACATAAATCTGAATCTTGGTGTTGATGGTCATCATCCATAGATTGTGAGATTTCTGTTTTAGCATCATCATCAGACGCGACATAATCTGCACAAGGTGCTAAATTAAGAGCGAAAATATAAATTGATAATATAAATGCTATTGATTTCATTATTACAAATATATAAATTATTTAGTGCAATGGTTGTGCAAATAAAATGATTAGTCTTTATTTCATTAAATCAAATTAGAATTTTAGCTTAATATAATTAAAAAAGAGCCTTCCGAAAAAGACTCTTTCATTATTTGCTTAATGGTCGTGATTTGAATGGTCTTCTGATTTCATTTCACTTGACTGATTCATCAACATTTCGTGATCGTATTTACAACAACCTGGTAGATTTTTGTAGGCTTCTTCACTACCAGCTACTTTTTCAGTATCGTAACCTGAAGCTGCTATTGCTTTATGGATTGCCATTGCATCGGTTTTTGTTTCATCAAAGGACACATCAATCTTCTTTTTATCTACATCCCAATTAGCACTTGCAACACCTTCAACACCGTTAGCTGCTTTTTCGATAGTGTTTTTACACATTCCGCAATTTCCTCTTACACCAAAAGACAAATCTGTCATTGCCATATCTTTTGACATTTGTGTAGTGGTTGTTTTTGTTTCTTTTTTTGTTTGACTATTACAACTTGTTACACCTAAAGCTGCTATAACAGCTATACTTAAAATTACTTTTTTACTCACGTCGATTACATTTTTGTTTTTGTGTTCGTGATTTTTCTTTGAAAAATTCATTGTTTTAAAATTTAATTGTTATTATTTGTATTTAATTATTCTATAACTTGTTTTACCTCTCCACAGGTTAGCATTGCTTCGCCAAAATATGGATTGATTACTTTTTCTTCTTTGCTTAACCAATAGGCACCTTTATTACTATCTGCCATTGGACAAAACTCTACATATACCTTTTCATTGATACCAAATAGTTGCACAGCTTTAATTAAATGCGAAGACAAATGTTTAAAATGATTTCTTTGCTCTTTTATATTTGCTGCTTTAGAAATAGCAATTGTTGAAGATTTAATTTCTTTTACTAATGACATCCAATGATTATGAGCTTCATCTTTAACTAATTTCATATCCACATTATTCAAATTATCAAGTAAACTATTTGCATTTTCTGATGCTTTATTTGAGTTATCTTTAACAAACGCATCCTTTAAATTAATATAGCTTTCAAATACTTTTTTTAATTGTTTCTGAAATGCTTTTGATACTTCTAACCGTTCATTCATATTGGTATGGTCTGTATTATTTTTTGATGAATTGCTATCCATACCTAAATGTCCTTCGTGACCAGTCATTACTTTTCCTCCATCTTTATTCATCATAGATTTTTTTCCTTGTAATTGTGCTGCTGCATCAACTGTAAAAGTTCCATTGGTTACAATTTCATCTCCATTACTTAAGCCTTCTAAAACTTGATAGTTATCACCAATTTTATTGCCCAAAGTAATTTCACGCATTTCGAAAATAGGTTGTGTAGAATCTGTTTTTATATAGACAACAGAACGTTTTCCTGTCCATAAAATGGCAGATGAAGGCACGAATAATGATTTTTCTTTATTAGAGGTTACCTCTTTAATTTTCCCTTCAATAAACATTCCTGGTTTAAATACTTCGTCTTTATTATTAAGCACTACTCTTAATTTAACAGTACGAGTTCTGTTATCTAAAATAGGATCAATAAAATCTACTTTACCTTTAAATTTTTTATTAGGATAAGTATTTGTTGTTACGTTTATTTCTTGCCCTTTTTTAAATAAGTCTATTTGGTTTTCGTACACATCAAAGTTTCCCCAAACTGAATTTAAGTTTGCAATTTTTAATAGAGGTTGCCCTTGTTTTATATAATCGCCTTGCTCTACTAATTTTTCTGTTACAGTACCAGAGATAGTTGCGTAGACAGGAAAATTTTCTTTTACTTTTCCTGTTTGTTTTATTTGATTGATTTGCTTTTCAGAAAGTTTCCATAATTTTAATTTATTACGAACTGCTTTATATAATGCCGGTTGTGATTCCTTTAATGAAGCTGCTGTAATTAATTCTTGCTGTGCTGCATATAATTCTGGTGAATAAATGGTTGCTAATAATTGCCCTTTGTTTACTTTTTCTCCAGTAAAACTGACATTTAAGCGTTCAATTCTTCCAGAGAAATAACTGACTTGCACAGCATTTGCTTTTTCATTGGCAACAATTTTACCTGATAGTTTAATACCGTTATCGTCTGCTTTACTACTACCTACAATTGATGTTTGAATGTTGGCCAACGCCATTGCATTTTTTGTTAATTTGAATTGGTCTGCTGCTAAACCATCTGCTCCAGCTTCGGCAGGAATTAAATCCATACCACAAATAGGGCAATCACCAGGTTCTGGTTGCATAATTTGTGGGTGCATTGAGCAAGTCCATTTTTGATTGGTTTCTGCTATTTCATCGTGATTATGTTCAGTTTCTTTGTTTGATGAACTACCGAATAACAACCAACCTAATAATAAGCCAACTGCTAATATTACTATGTAAACTATATATTTTTTCATTTTTCTATATTTTAATATTTCTTAATCTTAATGCGTTTGCAATTACTGATACTGAACTAAAACTCATTGCTAAAGCTGCAATCATTGGTGAGAGTAATAACCCGAATATTGGGTATAAAACACCTGCTGCAATGGGCACACCCAATACATTGTATATAAAAGCAAAAAAGAGATTCTGCTTTATGTTTTTAACAACAGCGTGACTTAATTTTTTAGCTTTTACAATACCTTGTAAATCTCCTTTTACTAACGTAATTGAAGCGCTTTCAATAGCTACATCTGTACCTGTACCCATTGCAATACCAACATCTGATTGTGCTAAAGCTGGCGCATCGTTAATACCATCACCTGCCATTGCTACAACACTTCCTTTTTGTTGAAGTTTATCAATTTCATTCAATTTATCTTCTGGAAGACATTCTGCTTTATAGTGTTTAAGGTTTAATTGTTCTGCTACCGATTTTGCAGTATTTTTATTATCACCAGTTAGCATTATTACCTCAACACCATTATCTTGTAGTTGTTTAATAGCATTTTGACTTGTGGTTTTAATGGCATCGAAAATAGTTACATATCCAACAGCTTCATTATCTACTGCTATATACGATACTGTTTTACCTTGTTCTTGTTCTGCAACCACATTAGTTTCTAAATTTTTAGAAATAGTTATGGCAAACTGCTCTAATAACTTTGCATTACCTAAAGCAACTTTTTTGTTTTCAACAGTACCTATAACACCTTTTCCTGCTACAGCTTGAAAATCGTTTACTTTTGTAATTACAGTATTTTTAGATTTACCATAGTTTACAATAGCTTCTGCTAAAGGATGTTCGCTATATTGATTTAAGGAAGCAATGAAATGAAGTAGCTTTTCTTCTTTTAAATTATTAATTGAGATTACTTTTTCAACTGATGGTTTTCCTTCAGTAATCGTACCTGTTTTATCTACAATAAGCGTATCTACCTTATTCATTTTTTCTAATGCTTCAGCATTTTTAATTAATACACCAGATTGTGCACCTCTACCAACACCAACCATAACAGACATTGGTGTTGCCAAACCTAATGCACAAGGACAAGCAATAATTAATACAGCAATTGCATTTACAAAGGCAAAAACATAAGCAGGTTCTGGACCAAAAATAGCCCAAACTATAAATGTTATTACTGCAACAACTAATACAATTGGAACAAAGTATTTAGATATTCTATCTGCTAATTTTTGAATAGGTGCTTTTGAACGACTTGCATTATTTACCATATGAATAATTTGAGAAAGTAAGGTTTCGGAACCTACCTTTTCAGCTTTCATAATAAATGACTTTGTACCGTTAATTGTGCCAGAACTTACTTTATCGTCTATGCTCTTATCTACAGGAATTGGTTCTCCAGTAATCATAGATTCATCAATGCTACTATGACCTTCTACAATACTACCATCTACTGGAATTTTTTCTCCAGGCTTAACTCGTAATAAATTGTCTTTTTCAATTTTATCGATTGCAATAACTTTATCTTCTCCATTAGTAACCAATGTTGCTGTTGAAGGCACTAATTTTAGTAATTCTTTTATTGCGCCACTTGTTTGACTATGTGCTCTTGCTTCTAATAATTGACCTAATAATACTAATGTTAAAATTACCGTTGTAGCTTCAAAATAAACAAATACATTACCATCGGCTGTTTTAAAATCTTGTGGAAATACATCTGGAAATACCATTGCAAATACACTAAATAACCACGCGATACCCGAACCAATACCAATTAAAGTAAACATATTCAGGTTCATTGTTTTTATTGATGTGTAAGCACGTTTAAAGAACATCCAAGTTGCATAAAACACTACAGGGATTGATAATGCAAACTGAATCCAGTTCCATTGTTTTTGTTCTAAAACATTATATAAAGGATTATTATCTAATGCTTCTGACATTGCTATTAAAAATATTGGCACAGTAAAAATTACAGCTATCCAAAACTTTTTCAACAATTTTTTATAGGTTTTGTCTTCTTCTGAAATATCCGCTTCTAATGGCACTAAATCCATCCCACAAACAGGACAAGAACCTGCTTCGTCTTTAATTATTTCTGGGTGCATTGGACACGTAAATTGGCTACTTGTTGTAGTTAAACTTCTTTCTTCCACCAAGTCCATTCCACAAACAGGACAATCACCTGCTTTATTATATGTTTTGTCTTCTTCGCAGTGCATAGGACAATAAAATGTACCTGTTCCTTTGCCTTTAGGTTGTTCCTGCTTTTTTTCTTTATTAGGTTGGTGTTTACCTTGTTTATGAATACTATATCGACCACCATCATCTTTTAATGCTTTTTGAAATATTTCAATTGAAATATGTGATTGCATTTCAATAATAGCTTCTGATTTTTCTAAATTGACTTTTACGTTTGAAACATCATCAACTTTTGAAAGTGTTTCTTCTACGTGACTGCGACAACCGTTGCAAGTCATTCCGTGTATATGATATGTGTGTTTCATTATTTTATTTTTGTGCCTGACAAGGGAAGGGCTATTAACCAATTAATTAGTATTTCCTTCCCACATCAGGGCTTTATTTTAAATTGCCTTTTAGTTTCTTTATATAATCAATAACCAATGTCTTTTCAGATGTTGATAATTTTGCGTTTTTATGAATTAAGGTGTAAGATGAAAGTGGCATTTCATTGTTCTTAATCTGATTAATAATTGACTTTAATTTGCTATTCTTTCTTCTGGTTGAATACGTGTCCCAGTTATTAAAATTCAGCTCTTCTTTTCCATCGGCAATATGGTTTTCGAGAAACCAAGCAATGGGTTGAATTTTATTATACCAAGGATAGCTTGTATTATTACTGTGACAATCATAACAGGACGTTTGCAATAATGTATTGATATTTTTAGGTGTATTATTTACCAATAAAAAATCTGTTTTTGGTACGATATTACTTTGGTTTAGTTCTGTAGGCATAAACTGTATGCCTACAAAACACACCACTAAAACCAATGCTATGATTTTTACAATTTTCATTTAGTTAATCTCTTTTTGCACTTTACCACATTTCAGCATTTTACTACCGTAATAAGGATTTTTAATTTCCTTGTTCAAACTTAACCAAGCGCTGCCACCATCATACATTGGACAAAATTGTTGATATAAAGTATTTTTAGTACCGGTAATTGCAACCATATCCATAATATCCTTACTCAATGTTTTAAAATGTTCTCTTTGGTGATCTATTTCACTTCTACCAATATGTTCTGCGTGTTCTTTGGCATCTGTAATAATATCTTTAAGTTCTTTTTGCTGTTCAACAGTAAAACCATTTATTTCAAATTTGCTCAAAGTATTGTTCAATTTATCGCCAGCTTTAGCAGCTTTGTTTTTGTCGGTTTCTACTAAAGCATCTTTAAGTATCATATAGTCTGCTAACACTTTTTGAACACCTGAATTTTGTGAATTATCATCCATCATATTATTGGATTTATCCATTTTGTTATGGTTCATTTCTGAATGAACTATGCTGTCTTGAGTATTCTCCTTTTTTGCATCTTTACAAGAAATTATTGTAAGATTTATTAAAGAGATTACTAAAATTGCTACTATTGTTTTTAAATATTTCATTTTTATTGTTTTAAATTATACTTGTTTTTAGTTGCTTAAATAATTGATGATTGTGGTTTGTAAATAATAAGTTTTAATCGATTCTATTTGATTCATTTGAAACTTTAATTGCAGTTCTTGAATGTCTAAAACATCATTAAAATCAATTGTTCCTGTTTCGTAACTTTTGATTAATATTTGCTCTGCATCATTAGCTTGCTTCAAATTTTTGGTTTGAGTTTTATAACTTATTCTTGCAGACACTCTTTCTTTTATTGCTTTATCTAAAAGCGTTTCCAAAGTATTTAAGCGTTCTTGTTTTTGTGCAGTAATTTCCTGCTGTTGTAACTCGTTTTGCTTTGTTTTCGATTTATATTTTTTATTAAATATTGGTATTGATAAAGACACCATTGGCATTACAATATCCTTTCCGTTATCGCTGAAATCCATATTTGGTCTTTCAGCAACATTGATATAATCTAATCCGAAACCAATCATTGGACTGCTTTCTTTTTGATTTAATAATTCGGATTGTTCTATTGATTGATAGAGTTTATCAAATTTCAGCAATTCAGGATGTAATGCTAAATTTTCAGAAGTAATATCAAAGTCTTCAGAAGGTATCATCAAACTATCTACCACATTTACGGTAACATCATTATCTCTATTCAATAGATTATTGAAGTTAGTTTGTTCTGCTAAAAATTGTTGTTGCAATACATCTTTTAATTGTTGCATTTCGTTTTGACGCATTTGCAATCGCAACACATCTACTGCGGATGCTTTACCAACCTCAACAGAAGTTAATGCCAACGTCTCATAAGTTTCTAATAGTTTAATGTTTTCAGTTAAGACCTCTTGCTTTGCTTTGTTGGCGTATAGATTATAATAGGATTGTGATACCGAAGCCATTAGTTTTCGCTTTGCGATAACAATGTCCTCGTATTTAGCATCTGCCAATGAACTGACATAGTTTTCTCTCGATGTAATGGTTCCGAACCACGGTAACATTTGTTTAGCAGATACTTTAAAGCGTTGTGCACCTGTTCTGGTTTCCGGTTCACTTACAAAGTAGCCGACACCAAATTCGGTATTAGGAATGGTATTGACTTCTTTTACTTTTTCAGAAGCTCTTTTGTATTGTAACTCAAACTTTTGAATCTCTGGGTTGTTCGCTACTGCTTCATCTATAAGTGTTTCTAATTTCTGTGCATTTACAAAGAGACTCAAGAATAACGAACAAAGCATAAAGACTGTTTTTATGTGTGATTTTATCTGTTTCATTTTACAGTTCTTTTAAGTTGAAATTCGGCTTTCCAGCTATATAATACTGGAACTACAAATAAGGTTATTAAGGCTATAAGCATTCCACCAAAACTTGGTATTGCCATAGGTATCATTATATCGCTTCCACGACCTGTAGAGGTTAATACTGGTAATAATGCTAAAATGGTTGTAGCTGTAGTCATTAAACAGGGTCTGATTCGTTTTTCTCCTGCTTCAACTACTGATGCTCTAATTTCCTTTTTATTATCTGGTGTGTTTCTATCGAATGTTTGGGTTAAATAAGTTGCCATTACTACACCATCATCGGTTGCTATACCGAAGAGTGCAATAAACCCAACCCAAACTGCAACACTTAAATTGATTGGGTGCATTTGGAATAAGTCGCGTAGGTTTTCACCAAAGAAATTGAAGTTTAAAAACCAACCTTGACCATAGAGCCAAATCATTATAAAACCACCTGCAAACGCTACTGCGATACCTGTGAATACCATTAAGGACGTACCAACCGAACGGAACTGGAAATACAGAATTAAGAAAATGATTGCCAATGCTAACGGTACAACAACCGATAAGGTTTTTTCCGCTCGTAACTGATTTTCATACGTTCCTGTGAATGCATAGTTGATTCCTTTTGGTACAATTAACTCACCAGAATCTATCTTTTCTTGAATCAATGCTTGTGCATTTTCAACAACGCTTACTTCTGCAAAACCATCTAATTTATCAAACAAGACATAACCTACTAAAAAAGTATCTTCACTTTTAATGACTTGTGGACCTTGTTCGTATCTTATAGTTGCCAATTCGCTTAATGGCACAGGACTACCTTTTTCAACTGGCACATAAATCTGTTGTAAGTCTGTTGGGTTTGCGCGTAATTCTCTTGGGTATCGTACTCGTACGCCATATCGCTCACGACCTTCTACCGTTTGCGTTAATACCATACCGCCAACTGCTACTTTTAATACATCTTGAACATCTTGTATCGAAATGCCATAACGTGCAATTTTTTCTCTATCAATATCAATTAACAAATAGGGTTTCCCTACAATACGGTCTGCAAAAACAGCTTCTTTTTTAATACCTTCAGCTTGTTTTAAAATCCCTTCTAACTGTACACCAAAGGCTTCAATTTGTTTTAAGTCTTGACCTTTAACCTTTATTCCCATTGGTGCACGCATACCTGTTTGCAGCATTACCAATCGTGTTTCAATAGGTTGTAGTTTAGGTGCAGAAGTAACACCAGGTAACTTGGTAACTTTAACAATGTTATTCCAAATATCGTCTGGTGATTGTATTTCAGGTCGCCAGTTTCGATAAAATTCACCATTATTATCTTCTATTAATTGTAACCTTTCTACAGCGCTCAAAGTGACATTTTCTGTATTATTAGGATTAGCGATGAAACGTCCATCTTTTAATTCAAATAAACCATCATCATTTACTTTGTAACGTTGACGTTCTCCGTTTTTATTCAGCATATATTCTGGTTTGTACTGAATAATATTTTCATACATAGACAAAGGCGCTGGATCTAAAGCTGATTCTGTACGACCTGCTTTACCAACTACAGTTTTTATCTCTGGAATACTGGCTACTGCCATATCCAACTGTTGTAACACTCGTTTGTTTTCTTCTACGCCAGAATGAGGCATCGAGGTTGGCATCAGTAGAAATGAGCCTTCATTTAATGAGGGCATAAACTCTTTGCCTGTATTTTTCATAATGAAAAAACCTGCAATTACAATAGCGGTTGGCACAGATAAAAAGAGCAACTTATTATCTAAACACCACCTTAAAATACGTGTGTAATATTTGATAAATAATGAGAAAACACCTAATAAACCAAAACAAATAACACTCACAAAAATGAGGTTCAAAAAGATGCTTTTACTAACGCCTAGTGGTCTCCAATACTCTGCTAATAAGAACACAATTGTAGATACTGAAATAATGATATTGATAAGATTAGCTTGTTTCTCTGATACTATTTCTTGTTGCTTTATAAGTGCAACAATTCCAAATCCAACCAATATTAATCCTAACCAATAACCGTATACTATTGCAGCAATACCTAATGCTATTAAAATGCCATTTAAAACATATTTAAAATTGGTTTTAATGCTTTTCTTTTTAAATAAAAATGCAGCAAAGGGTGGTATTAAAAACAACGCTACAATAATTGAAGCTGTTAAGGCAAATGTTTTAGTAAAGGCTAACGGTCTGAATAATTTTCCTTCAGCTCCAATCATTGTAAATACAGGAATAAAACTTATAATGGTTGTCATTACTGCAGTTACGATTGCGCCAGACACTTCTGCTGTAGCATTGTAAACTACCGTATTAATTGATTGTGTCCCATCATCTTCATCTAAATGCCGAATGATATTTTCTGATAGTATGACACCAACATCGACCATTGTACCAATAGCAATAGCGATACCTGATAAAGCCACAATATTAGCATCGACACCAAAGAGTTTCATTGCTATAAATACCATTAAAACCGCAACAGGTAATAAGCCAGAGATTAATACAGAAGCACGTAAATTAAATACCATAATGATTATAACTAAAATGGTAATCAGTATTTCTAATGTTAATGCTTCATTGAGTGTGCCTAATGTTTCTTGTATCAGTTCTGTTCTATCGTAAAAAGGCACTATGGTAACTTGTGATGTTCTTCCATCCGCTAATACTTTTGAAGGTAATCCTGCACTTAATTCGTTAATTTTCTCTTTTACATTATTGATCACTTCCATTGGGTTTGCACCATAACGAGCTACGACTACAGCACCTACAACTTCCGCACCTTCTTTATCCAATAATCCTCTTCGTGTTGCAGGGCCTAATGACACATTTCCAATGTCTTTAATTTTAATTGCGGTGTAATCTTCTGAAGTGACTACTGCATTTTCGATGTCGGCAATAGATTTTACATAACCCAAACCACGAACTAAATATTCGGCTTGGTTAATTTCCAAAGTCTGTGCACCAATGTCTTTATTACTTTCCTTAACTGCTTTTACAACGTGATGCAATCCAATATTATACTGACGCATTAGTTCTGGATTTACGTCTACTTGATACTCCTGAACATAGCCACCTATAGAAGCAACTTCTGAAACACCACTTGCAGATGATAAGGCATACTTTACATAGTAGTCTTGAATACTGCGTAATTCTTGCAAATCCCAACCACCAGTAACATTTCCGTTTTCATCACGACCTTCTAATGTGTACCAAAAAATTTGCCCTAATCCTGTGGCATCTGGACCCAAAGCAGGATTAACACCTTCGGGTAATAATCCGCTTGGTAACGAGTTGAGTTTTTCTAATATTCTACTACGACTCCAGTAAAACTCAATATCTTCTTCAAAAATGATATAGATACTTGAAAAGCCAAACATAGACGAACTACGAATGGTTTTTACTCCTGGAATACCGAGTAAAGATGTTGTTAATGGATAGGTTATTTGGTCTTCTATATCTTGTGGTGAACGACCATCCCATTTAGTAAATACTATTTGTTGGTTCTCTCCAATATCGGGAATAGCGTCTACAGCTACAGGGTTACTTGGTAAAAATCCTGTTTCCCAATTAAATGGTGCATTTACCGTTCCCCAGCCTATAAAGAGAACAAGTAATAATACTGCTACGAGTTTATTTTCTATTAAAAATTTGATGCTTTTATTTAGCATTGTCTTTGATTATTAAACAGTTAGACATAGGTGTTAAGAAAACACCGAATACAAAAAATCATCCTTATGACATACAGCCATAGGATAAAACAGTCTAATGTTTAAAAATCAAATTAAATAAGTCTCGTCAATCTTGAAGATTTGCTTGACGACAAGTGGTGGTTCGTATTCTTCGAAAGAAGATACGTTATTATCTAACCCTTCAAAAAGGTTAATGTAAGTATATACGAAAGAAGCAATAAATACCTGCTGCTCAAAAGTAATTTTATCAACTTGAAGTTGTAATTCATTTTGACCATCAACAGCTAATTGTTCATCACTACAACAATTCTTTTTTGTTATAGAACACCCATCAGTTAATGGGTTTTCCATTTCCATTCCACAGGTTTCTGCTTTATGGAATATAGCTGTATCCATTAAAGTATCTCCACAATAGTGCATATCTACAGTAAATGACATTGTAGAAAATAACACTACAAAAGCCATTAAAAGTGACATTATTTTATGGAATACTTGTTTCATATTGAAAACAAAGGTATAAAATTTAATTCAATTTGAATAGATTTTAACTTTGCTTTAAATAAAACTTGATTGGTTTTTGGTTGTTTTTACACCTTTCTCAAATTTTGCTCTTAATGTTTTCATATCATCACTTACCTTACGTTCAATCACTTTAGCATAAATTTGTGTTGTTGAAATGCGAGAATGACCTAAAAGTTTAGATACTGTTTCAATAGGTACGCCATTACTTAAAGTTACTGTTGTAGCAAATGTATGTCGTGCCAGATGAAATGTTAGATTCTTTTCTATTCTGCATAAATCTGCTATTTCTTTTAAATAAGCATTTAATTTTTGGTTTGACATTTTTGGAAATACAGTAGCATTTGCTAATGATTTTGGATTTTCTTTATACTTATTAATTAAAGTAAGTGCTTTAGGTAGTATAGGAATTCGTAAGGCATTGTTTGTTTTCTCTCTTTTCATAATTAACCACAACTCGCCATCTATACCATAATTAATATCACTTGCTGTTAAGTTTATTACATCAATATAACTCAAGCCGGTGTAACAGGCGAAAACAAATAGATCCTTTACTAATTGTAGTCTTTCAATTGAATAATCTTTTTCTTCAATTTCGTTCAATTCCATTTCAGTTAAATAGCCTCTTTCTACTTTTACAAATTTAGATTTGAAGTTTATAAACGGATCTCTTTCAATCCATTCCAGTTTATAAGATAGTGTAATCATTTTTCTAAAGCGTTCAATATGCTTCATTACAGTATTGTTACCCATTGGTTTTTGGTGATCTGTGGGTGTGAAATTTCTTAAGTATTTTTCAAACTTTAAAATGAAATTATAATCCAATTGCTTTAAATACATATCTGTAACTTTATATTTTACAAAAATGAAATCTGCAATGTACCCTTGTGTTGTGAAGTAATTTTTTTGAGTACCCCATTTGAGTTTCCCTACCATATCTTCATTATGATATTTTATGATATCATTTAAAGAATAATTTTGTTCATCTTCTTTTAGGTAACGAGCCTTAACGGTTTGAGCTGAAGTAATCTTACCTTCGGATTTTAATTCGTTTTTGGATTGGTGAAGCTCTGAAGATACCTGGTCCAAATATGCGTTAATAATTCGAGCCTCTTGGTTGGTTCCTTTTACTTTGTTTTTGGCAGAGCTCCAAAATTCAATTTTAATTTTTCGTTTGAGGCTAATTTCTGCTCTTTTCCCATTTACCGTTATACGTGCATAAAGAGGTGCTTTTCCATTTTTAGCTTTTGATAGTTTGAGCCAAAACAGAATACTAAACGTTGTCGAAGTTTTCATATCTTTCGTCTTTAGTTAAACATTTGTTTACTGACGAAAGTCAAATCAATAATTCGGTTACCTATATACCTATTATAAAATGGTAACCGAATAGGTCACTTTTTTAATCAAATAATATCAAATCTTATGATTGCTTAAAAATCATAAAACCTCGATAATCTTACGATTACCAAGGTTTTGATGTTAATTGATTATTAATTTTGTCGGGGTGGCAGGATTCGAACCTGCGACCTCCTCGTCCCAAACGAGGCGCGATGACCGGGCTACGCTACACCCCGAATAATTATCGGTGTGCAAATGTATAAAAAATAAATACATCTGAAACAAAAAATAATAAAAATTTTCAGAAAATATTATAGCTTTAGTTTATCGCCTAATAATCAAAATATATATTAAAAAAAGATAATAGAACTAAAAAAAAATTACATTTGTAATTCCAAAAAAATTAAGACGATGGCAGAAAAAATTAAATGTTTGATTATTGGTTCAGGACCAGCAGGATATAGTGCTGCAATATACGCTGCAAGAGCAGATATGAAACCTATTATGTATACAGGTATGCAAATGGGAGGGCAGTTAACAACAACAACCGAAGTTGATAATTACCCAGGATATCCAAACGGAACTGATGGAACAGCAATGATGAACGATTTACAAAAACAAGCTGAACGTTTTGGTACAGATGTTCGTTTTGGAATGGTTACTAAGGTTGATTTAAGTACAGAGGTTGGTGGTATTCATAAAGTTATTGTTGATGAAACTATCGAGATAGAGGCTGAAACAATAATTATTTCAACAGGTGCAACAGCTAAATATTTAGGGTTAGAAAGTGAACAGCGTTTAATAGGTGGTGGAGTTTCGGCTTGTGCTACGTGTGATGGTTTCTTTTATAAAGGACAAGATGTTGTGGTTGTTGGTGCAGGAGATACTGCGGCAGAAGAAGCAACGTATTTAGCAAATATTTGTAAAAAAGTTACAATGCTAGTTCGTAAAGATTTTATGAGAGCTTCTAAAGCAATGCAACATCGTGTAGATAAAACAGCAAATATCGAAGTGTTATATAATACCGAATTAGATGAGGTTTTAGGAAAAGATGTTGTTGAAGGTGTTCGTGTTGTAAACAACCAAACAAAAGATAAAAAAGAAATTGCGGTTACAGGAGCTTTTATAGCGATTGGACACAAACCAAATTCTGATTTATTTAAGGGAGTTTTAGATATGGATGAAGTTGGTTATTTAATAACTAAAGGAAAGTCTACGAAGACAAATTTACCTGGAGTTTTTGCAGCAGGTGATATACAAGATAAAGAATACCGTCAGGCAGTTACAGCAGCAGGATCAGGTTGTATGGCAGCTTTAGATGCTGAGCGTTATTTAGGTGCTTTAAAATAAGTAACTAAGTTACTATTAGAATAAAAAAAGCTTCCAAATTTGGAAGCTTTTTTTACGATTAATATTTTTGTTCTTCTATTGATTTCGTAATAGTCGATTCTGTAGTTCCTGTATGTTTGGTTGTTTTACTTTCAATAAGCATAATCAAACATTCTTTTTTTGCGGATACTCTATGATTTACGCCTTTTTTAACAACAAATAAATCTCCTTTAGTCATTGTAAAACTAGGCTCATTTTCAATTTCCATTAATAAAGAACCTTCAGAAATAAAAAACAGTTCATCTTCGTTTTCATGATTATGCCAAGGAATATCTTCTCCTTTAATCTTCGCTAATTTTACATATTGATCATTAACTTCGGATATTATTTTTGGAGAAAAATAATTTTCTATAGTTTTAAATTCGGCGTTTATATTCATGATAAGAAGATTCTAACTAGATGCTTTTTACAAAATCTAAAAAGACTTTTTTATGACGGTCAAGATCCATATCAGGCGAAAGTGATACACGAGCAATATAATCTTTGTCACCTTCTTTAGTGGTTCCTTGTGTTGATGTTGCAGGTATCGTCCAATAACAACCTTTTAATTGTCCGTAACTTACACAGTATTTGCTTTCATTCGGAATTTCAGTAATCATTAAATTGATTAACTTTAAATTTAAAGCTCTTTTATAGGTTTCTCTTTCTTCATCAGAATTTCCTTTTGTTGGAAGATCTAAAGAAAAAACAGAAGGAGTAAAGCCTTGTTCAGCTAATTCTTCTGAAACAAAATTAATTTTAGCAGCAGGTAAAACCTCATGAATAAAGTTTACAAATTCACGGGTGTTTTTATAAGCATCTATAATTCGCTGATTCATAGAAGGCATTTGTTTTGCTAATATTTCATACTGAAACTCTGTAGCTTCATTATCGCAAAGATTTAAATGCATTTCTATTTTATTGATTAATGCAGTTGTTTTTTCGTTACCAATACAATAACCAGCAGTACATTGTCCACCACTAGGAAATTTAGATCCACTAGCAAAAGAAATTGTTCTTACAGTTGATAGAATTTCATTTTCACCTAAAAAATGAACATTCGGACAAAATGTTTGATCTAGAATAAAAACAGGATCAATGGCGGTTTCTCCAGAAGAAGTTGTACGTTTTTTACTTAAAACTTCTTTTAACTCAATAAGGTTAGGAACTTCAACTCTAGGGTTTGTAGGTATTTCAGCAATAATATACGGAACAGCATCTTGGCTAGCGATTTTTGCCAACACAATTTCAATACTCTGTACCATGTCATTATCACCATCTACTGGTAAATCTACAATTTCAACATTTTTAATACAAGCAGCAACACGCCTTGCTTGGTCGTTTGTTCCTCCATAACAATTAGGTGGTACAATTATTTTTATATCTTTTCCGCTATGTTTCTCTAGGGCATCATGTATCAGTCCCATTAAAATAGCATACTGAATAGATAATCCGCTTGATGCTACTAATGGTTTTGTATTTGCTCCAGTAATTTTTTTAATAGAATTTAAGACACTCGTTTTATTTGAACTATCAATTTTTTCATTTTCAATGGATGTTTTGCTAGTTAAAGCCTTTAAGGCCACAAGAGAATTACTAGGTGTCATAGCAACAGTTTCTCTTCTTCTTACGTGCTGAATATCTGAAATATAACTTTCGTTCTTCTCGCCGTTTATAACTAAAACACTTCCTATTTGAGAATGAATATTGATTAAAAAATCAATAGCAGTATTTAAGTTAAGTGAACCAATTTCATCTTGTTGAGAAATGAATATTGTGCTACCATCAAATTCAGGAATTTCAGCTGTTTCTTTAAGTTGCTTCAAATCAAATTTATAACCATAAATATGCTGAATAGTTTCAACATCAAAACAGTTTGGTAACTCTCCTTTATAAACTATTTGAGTGTTTTTATTTTCTAATAAATTTTTTCTTAAGATTGCTAAAACAGGAACTGTCTTAGAATCAAAACTAATTACGTTTTCTGATTTAAGGTTATTTAAATTGGCAATTCCCCATTCTAAAACACAAGATAACGGGTGTCCTAAGCGAATATAATCATATGCAGTTGGCAACTGATCAAGTGCCTTTAATTCAGAATTATTATTGTTGTATAAAGTTTCAAACTTTTCTAAAAATTCTTTTTTTGCTAATTCTTCATTATAAATATCTAATCGATGTGTTGTAATATTTAACCAACCTGTTGGCATATTTTTTAGTACATCTTTAATATAATTTACTATTTTATTCTTTTGCATAATGTTCACTTTTAAATAGGTTGCAATATACGTTAATTAGATTTTTTTAAAAATATTGCAACACGTTTTGTTAAGCTTTGTTTATAGCTTATTAACGTTATTTTATAGGTAGTCAAATAAGAATAGTTTACTTACAATTATCATTGTTTATTATTGCTTTTTTTTGCAATTAATATAGTGTGTGTTTCAAACGCTGAATCTGATTTTTTATACTCTTTTTCAATTATGTTGATAATAAGCATATTGTGTAGTTCTATTTCTTTTTTCATCGTTTCTAATTCATGATAATAAAAGTAAACACTGTTTCCTGAACTTCCAGATATGAATCCTAATTTCTCGGAATTCCCGTTTACAAAACTTAAATATAAAATACCTTTATTATCTAATATGTTAGTACAATCTGAAATAAGTTTAGAGCAATCATTTTTTGATAAATAAGGGATTACAAATCCGCATATAATTCCATTAAAAGTATTTTGTACCGTTTTTAAGTTTCGGCAATCTAAAACCTGCGTTTTAATACTATTAATAATTTGAAGTTATAGGGATAAAAAAAGACCGTCAAAAATTAATTTGACGATCTTTAAACAAACAACTAAATTCTAAAACCTATAAAGTTTAAGAAGATTTTAAATCAGTAATTAGCTATTACAATTAGATAACAAATCGTTACTATAACAACTCTGGCTAATTATGAAATATATTATTACCTAATTCCTCTTAGAGGATTAGAAGCAGTACTTATTTTCTGCTTTTAATTTTTCTGCAATTGTGTTACGTAACTCAACTACGTTAGGGTAGTTTGCGTATTTTGTAAAACGCTTAAGACCCATTAACATCATACGTTGCTCATCACCTTCTGCAAAAGAAATAATTCCTTCTTTAGCATTTTTGATAATGATATCTACAGCGTTGTATAAATATAATTGAGACATTGCAATTTGCTCTTTTTGAGAAGCTTCACCAGAACGTTTTGCATTCTTTTCAGTTCTTAAAATAGCAGATTCTGCCATGTAAACTTCAATTAAAATATTAGAAGCAGCAGTTAATAATTGTTGGTGCTGTTCTAAGTCTGGTCCATATTTTTGAATGGCACCACCGGCAACCATTAAGAATACTTTTTTAAGCTTTGCAATCATTCCTTTTTCTTCAGCAAATAACTCTGAGTAATCTGGAGTATCAAAAGAAGGAATACCTAATAATTCGTTACCAACAGCTGTTGCTGGTCCTAATAAATCAACATGACCTTTCATTGCTTTCTTTACTAACATACCAACAGAAAGTAATCTGTTAATTTCGTTAGTTCCTTCGTAAATACGAGCAATACGAGCATCTCTCCAAGCAGACTCCATTGGAGTTTCTTCAGAGAATCCCATTCCTCCAAAAATCTGAATTCCTTCATCAGCACAAGCTTGTACATCTTCAGAAACAGCTACTTTTAAGATAGAACATTCGATTGCATATTCTTCAACACCTTTTAATTCAGCTTCTTGATGACTGCTTCCTTCTGCTTCACGCATTGAAATTCTGTCTTCAATATTTTTAGCAGCTCTATACGACGCAGATTCACCTACGTAAGAATTAGTTGCCATTTCAGCTAATTTCATTTTTATAGCACCAAACTCTGCAATAGGAGTTTTAAATTGCTTACGTTCTGTAGCATATTGTGTAGCATAAGTGATTACTCTTCTTTGAGAATCTAAACAAGCAGCAGCTAATTTAATACGACCTACATTTAATGCATTCATAGCGATTTTAAATCCACCACCACGAACAGATAACATGTTTTCTACTGGTACTAAAGTATCGCTAAAGAATACTTGACGCGTAGAAGAAGCACGAATACCTAATTTGTGTTCTTCTTCACCTAAAGTTACTCCGTTAGGATTTGCTTTGTCATATTCTAAGATAAAACCAGTAATATTTTTGTCATCACCGATACGAGCAAAAACAATAAAAATTTCAGCAAAACCTGCATTCGAAATCCACATTTTTTGACCGTTGATCTTATAGTTTTTCCCGTCTTCAGTTAACTCAGCAGTAGTTTTACCAGAGTTAGCATCCGATCCAGCACCTGGCTCCGTTAAACAGTAAGCACCAAAACGCTCACCCATTGCTAAAGCAGGAACAAATTTTTGTTTTTGTTCTTCGGTGCCATATAAAGTAATTGGCATAGTACCAATACCTGTATGCGCACCAAAAGCAGTACTAAAAGAACCTGTACCACTTGAGATATAATCACAAGTTAACATGGTAGAAACAAACCCCATTCCTAATCCGCCATAAGCTTCAGGAACAGACACACCTAAGAAACCTAATTCACCTGCTTTACGCATAGTTTCTTCGGTTAAAGCATAATCTTTCTTTTCGAAACGTACTTTATGAGGAATGATTTCACGGTCGTTAAATTCTTTAACCGCTTCTTTCATCATTACTTGTTCTTCAGAAAAATCTTCTGGTGTGAATATATCTTCACATTTTGTTTCTTTTACAAGGAATTGACCTCCTCTTAATAAATCTGCCATTTTTGTTATTTTTTGTTGTTAGTTTAAGAATTCGAAAATACCTGCAGCACCTTGACCGGTACCTACACACATTGTTACCATTCCGTATTTTCCTTGCATGTTACGTTTGCGCATTTCGTCGAATAATTGAACAGATAATTTTGCTCCGGTACATCCTAATGGGTGTCCTAACGCAATTGCTCCACCATTTACATTAATGATGTCTGCATTTAATCCTAATTCGCGAATTACAGCTAATGATTGTGAAGCAAATGCCTCGTTCAATTCAATTAAGCTGATATCTTCTTGTTTTAATCCTGCTTGCTTTAATGCTTTTGGAATTGCAGCAACTGGCCCGATACCCATAATTCTAGGCGGTACTCCAGCGGCAGCATAACTTACCATACGAGCAATTGGTTTAAGGTTTAATTCCTTCACCATATCTTCACTCATAACCATTAAAAATGCAGCGCCATCACTTGTTTGAGATGAGTTACCAGCAGTAACACTTCCGTTAGTAGCAAATACTGGACGTAAACGCTCTAAACCTGCAATGTTAGATCCTTTACGAGGTCCTTCATCTTTGGTTACTGTATATTCTCTTGTTGCGCGTTTTCCGTTTGCATCTACATAAGTTTCTTCAACTTTAATAGGAACAATTTGGTCTTGAAAACGGTTTTCTTCTTGTGCTTTTAATGCTTTTAAATGAGATTGTAAAGCAAACTCATCTTGGTCTTTACGAGAAACGTTGTATTTCTTAGCAACTTCTTCTGCAGTATTTCCCATACCCCAGTAATAATCAGCATGACCAGCCGCAACTGTATCATAGTTTAATTCTGGTTTAAATCCTGTCATTGGTACAGAACTCATACTTTCAGCTCCACCTGCAATAATACATTCAGCCATTCCTGATTGAATTTTTGCAACTGCCATACTAATCGTTTCTATTCCTGAAGAACAAAAACGGTTTACGGTTACTCCAGGAACATCCTCAGTTTTTAATCCCATTAAAGAGATTAAACGTGCCATGTTTAAACCCTGAGAACCTTCTGGCATTGCATTACCAACAATAACATCATCAATACGACTTTTGTCAAAATCAGGTAACTGCTCCATCATATATGCGATAGTTTCAGCAGCTAATTCATCAGCTCTTTTAAATCTGAACGCACCTCTTTTAGACTTTGCTATGGCAGTTCTATATCCTTTTACTATATATGCTGTTTTCATATTTCTTAGTTTCTTAATGGTTTACCAGTTTTTAACATGTGTTGAATACGCTCTAGTGTTTTGCGCTCTGAACATAAACTTAAGAAAGCTTCGCGTTCTAGGTTTAATAAATACTGTTCAGAAACTTTTGTTGGTTCTGATAAATCTCCACCAGCCATTACATAGGCTAATTTATTTGCAATTTTCTGATCGTGTTCTGATATAAAATTACTTGCTTGCATAGAATCCGTCGCTACCATAAATGCACCTAACGCTTGTTTACCAAGAACTAATACATCTTTACGTGCAGCAGGTTGTGTATAACCAGCTTCTGCCATTAATACTGCATGCTTTTTAGCTTCAGCAATTTGACGTTCTCTGTTTACAACAACTACATCTTTTCCTTTTTCTAACAATCCTAAATCGAAAGCTTCATAAGCAGAAGTACTTACTTTAGCCATACCAATAGTTAAGAAATACTCTTGTAATACGTTTAACTGAACATCTCCTGTACGGAAAGTATCAGAAGCACGTAAAGCCATTTCTTTAGAACCACCACCACCAGGGATAACTCCAACACCAAATTCTACTAATCCCATATAGGTTTCAGCAGCGGCAACGACTTTATCTGAGTGTAATGATATTTCACATCCACCACCTAAAGACATACCATGCGGTGCAGCAATTGTAGGAATAGAAGAGTAACGCATGCGCATCATTGTATCTTGAAAATACTTGATAGCCATGTTTAATTCATCATATTCTTGCTCTACAGCCATCATAAAAATCATTCCGATATTTGCTCCAACCGAGAAGTTTGCTCCTTGGTTACCAACAACTAATCCTTGAAAATCTTTTTCAGCTAAGTCAATTGCTTTATTTAATCCAGCTAAAACATCGCCACCAATGGTGTTCATTTTAGATTGGAATTCACAGTTTAAGATTCCATTTCCTAAATCTTCAATAACAACTCCTGAGTTTTTAAATACTTCGGTAGTTTTACGAATATTATCTAAGATGATAAATGAATCTTGACCTGGCTTTTTAGTTTGAGCTTTATCTTGAACATCATAATAGTATGTTGCTCCATCTTTAACTGAATAGAAAGATTTAGATCCTTTCGCTAACATTTCTGTAACCCAAGCAGCAGGTTCTTTTCCTTCTGCTTTCATTAATTCGATACCTTTTTCTACACCTATAGCATCCCAAATTTCGAAAGGTCCATTTTCCCATCCAAAACCAGCTTTCATTGCATCGTCAATTTTATACAAGTCATCAGAAATCTCTGGAATTCTATTTTGAACATACGCAAACATTGCTGCGAAGTTTTTACGGTAAAATTCACCCGCTTTATCTTTTCCGTCAACTAATACTTTAAAACGATCAATTGGTTTGTCAATAGTTTTTGTTAATTCTAAAGTTGCAAAAGAAGCACGTTTTTTAGAACGATATTCCATCGTATCTAAATCTAACGTTAAAATTTCTTTCTTTCCTTCAGCGTTTACTGATTTCTTGTAGAAACCTTGTCCTGTTTTACTTCCTAACCATTTATTGTCCATCATAGTGTTGATGAAACCTGGTAGCTTAAATAATTCGTGAGCTTCGTCGTTAGGACAGTTTTCGTAAATACCGTTAGCAACATGTACTAAAGTATCTAAACCAACAACATCAACAGTTCTAAAAGTTGCTGATTTTGGGCGACCGATTACCGGACCGGTTAATTTATCAACTTCTTCAACAGTTAATCCTAATTCTTTTACTTGGTGAAATAAAGATTGAATTCCGAAGATTCCAATTCTGTTACCAATAAAAGCAGGTGTATCTTTTGCTAATACTGAGGTTTTTCCTAAGAATTTAGAGCCATAATCCATTAAGAAGTCAGTAACTTCTTGTTTACAATCTGGACCAGGAACAACTTCAAATAATTTTAAATAACGAGGAGGGTTAAAAAAGTGAGTAACCGCAAAATGCTTTTGAAAATCTTCGCTTCTTCCTTCATTCATAAATTTAATAGGAATTCCAGAAGTATTAGAAGTAATTAAAGTACCAGGAGTACGGTATTTTTCTAATTTTTCGAAAACGATTTTTTTAATATCTAATCGTTCAACAACAACTTCCATAATCCAATCTACATCCGCAACTTTTGCGATATCATCTTCTAAATTTCCAGTAGTAATTCTACTTGCAAATTCTTTTTTGTAAATAGGAGAGGGTTTCGATTTTAAAGAAGCCGTTAAAGCGTCATTAACCAAACGATTACGAACAGCTTTGTCTTCTAACGTAAGTCCTTTTGCTTTTTCTTTGTCGTTAAGTTCTCTAGGAACGATGTCTAATAATAAGACTTCAACGCCAATGTTAGCAAAATGACAAGCAATACCGCTTCCCATAATTCCAGAACCGACGATTGCTACTTTTTTAATTCTTCTTGTCATTTGTTTATAGGTTTGTTTTATACAGCTTTTTTGTTGGTATCACTATATACCGTCTTTTCTGTAATAAGTTTGTTTATGGTTGTTGTTACTTTAAAAAATAAATTTAATTCTTCTTCAGTAATATGTTTTCGTACTTCGTTGTTAAATTGATAGACATGACCTTTTGAAATCTGACGCATTTCCTTACCATAATCTGTAAGTTTTATAATAACGCTTCTTCCATCTGTTGCACTTTTTTCTCTACAAACAACTCCTTTATCTTCCATCGTTTTTAATAATCGAGAAAGGCTTGTAGGTTCCATTCCCATTAAAGGGCCTAAAGCAGTTGATGGAGTTCCGTTTTCAAAATCTATATTCAATAAAACAAAAGCAGTTGCCATCGTACTGTCATGCTTTGCAGCTTGCTCATTGTACATTTTTGCAACAGCTTGCCATGTGGCTCTTAATTGATGATCTATTGATTTATCTTTATCCATGTGAAGCCAAAGATACAGAAATTTATTATGCACGCATAGTATTTTTTAAAAAAGTTATGCGTGCATAGTAAATTTAACACAGAATTAATATGTAACGTTTGCTTTAAAGATGTTACTAATCAGTATAAAAATATGTAAGTTTGTCATTGCTTGTTTTCGACAAACAGCAGATAATCAACTATAAAATCGATGAATAATTTATTAGAAATTAATAATGTAGTAAAGTGCTATGGCGATTATACAGCATTAAACGATGTGTCTTTAAAAATACCTAAAGGAAGTGTTTTCGGCCTTTTAGGGCCAAACGGAGCAGGAAAAACATCTTTGATTAGAATCATTAATCAAATTACAATGCCTGATAGTGGTGAGATTATTTTAGACGGAGAAAAACTAGCTCCCAATCATATAGAGTACATTGGTTATTTACCAGAAGAACGTGGTTTGTATAAATCGATGAAAGTTGGTGAGCAAGCTTTGTATTTAGCACAATTGAAAGGATTAAGTAAATCGGAAGCGAAAAAACGATTGAAATATTGGTTTGATAAATTTGATATTGGTGCTTGGTGGAATAAAAAGATTGAAGAGCTTTCTAAAGGAATGGCTCAGAAAATACAGTTTATAGTAACCGTATTGCACCAGCCTAAATTATTAATTTTTGATGAGCCTTTTTCTGGGTTTGATCCGATTAATGCACAATTAATAGCAAAAGAAATTCTACAACTTCGTGATGAAGGAGCAACCATAATATTTTCTACGCACAGAATGGAATCTGTAGAAGAAATGTGTGATTATATTGCTTTAATAGATAAATCTAACAAGATTTTAGATGGTAGGTTAGATGATATTAAGAAAGAGTTTAGAACAAATACTTTTCAGGTAGGTGTAAACACTGCAAATCCGAAAGAGGTTGAAGCCAAGTTAAAAGAGAGCTTTAACGTATTGCCAGCTGATTTTAAATTGTTAAACGACGGATTAAAATTAAATGTACAGCTAACCAATGGTAATTCGGCAAATGATTTATTGTCATTTTTAACAACCCAAGGACAAGTGCAGCATTTTGTTGAATTAATACCAAGTGCCAACGATATTTTTATTCAGGCAGTAAATAAAAACAGTTAAAAGAGATGAGCAGATTACGATTAATTATAGAACGTGAGTTCATTGCTAAGGTTAGAAATAAATCGTTTATAATGATGACTTTTTTAAGTCCGTTATTAATGATTGGTATGGGTGCGTTGGTTTTTTTCTTGATGAAAAAAAATGACGAAAAAGTTAAGAAAATAGTATATGTAGATGAGTCTGGATTATTTTCTAAAGATATTTTTAAAGATTCTAAAACAGTTAAATACGAAGATTTTACAACTTTAGGAATTGAAGAATCTAAAAAGAAGGTAGAAGATGGCGATTATTATGGTGCACTATATATTCCTGAACAAGATAGTTTAGAATTGTTGGCAAATTCAATTCAATTTTTCTCAAAAGATTCTCCTAGTATGTCAATCATGGGGAATTTAGAAAGTAAGGTCGATAAAACATTACAAAACGGAAAGTTAACGAAATTCGGAATTGATTTAGCACAAATTAAAGCATCAAAAATGTCGACAGATATAAAGATGTTTAATTTCTCAGGCGAAAAATCATCTAAATTAATAAACGGATTAAAAATTGCCATGGGTGGCTTAGCTGGTTATTTATTAATGATGTTTGTAATGATTTATGGTACTTCGGTAATGCGAAGCGTTATTGAAGAAAAAACAAGCAGAATTATAGAAATTATAGTTTCGTCAGTAAAACCTTTTCAGTTAATGTTAGGTAAAATTATAGGTAATGCATCTGCTGGTTTGTTGCAATTTTTCATTTGGGGAATTTTATTATTGATATTTAGTTTAGTAGCTTCATCTGTTTTTGGAGTTGATATGGTAGAAATGCAAACGGCAAAAGTGCCCGCAGAACAAATGGAAGCGATGCAAAAAGCGGCAGGAGGTAAAGGTGAAATGGTTATTCAGGAAATACTTAGGTTGCCTTTGTTAAAAATGTTTTTCTTATTTATTTTCTATTTCTTAGGAGGTTATATGTTGTATAGCTCATTATTTGCGGCAGTAGGAGCCGCGGTTGACAATGAAACCGATACTCAGCAATTTATGATGCCAATAATGTTGCCTTTAATTTTAGGTGTATATGTTGGTTTTGCTACAGTAATGAACGATCCTCATGGGCCTGTATCCGTAATTTTTTCATATATACCTTTTACATCACCAATTGTAATGTTAATGCGTATTCCGTTTGGTGTAGCTTGGTGGGAAATAGCAATATCAATGTTACTATTAATTCTTACATTTATGGTAATTGTATGGTTTGCTGCAAAAATTTACAGAGTAGGTATTTTAATGTATGGTAAAAAACCAACATATAAAGATTTATGGAAATGGATTCGTTACAATGGCTAAATAATTTTTTAAAATGAAAGATATACTAAAAGAGATTACAAGTTTTTTAAACATTAAAGTTCCTTTAGGAGGAAAACAAATAGATATAACAATAAAAACAATTTTATTGTTAATCATAGCTTTTATAATAGTAAGGTTTATACTTAAGTATTTTAAAAAATTTGTAAAGAATAGGTTAGAAAAAGAAGACGAAAATAAGTTTGATACAATCTTTTCTTTTGCAAGTTGGCTTCTTTATTTGATCGTTTTTTCAATAAGTTTATCTTCTGCAGGAGTTAATTTAAGTGCAATATTAGTAGCGTCATCAGCATTGTTAATAGGTATTGGTTTAGCATTGCAAACCTTTTTTCAGGATATTATATCAGGTGTTTTTATCATTCTTGATAAAAGTGTTCATGTTGGCGATATTATAGAGTTAGATAATAAAGTTGGTAGGGTAGAAGAAATAAAATTGCGTACCACAAGAGCAGTAACTATTGATAATAAAGTATTGGTAATACCTAACCATAAGTACTTAACGAATAGTTTATATAATTGGACACAAAACGGAACCACAACTCGAGAAAGCGTAAAAGTAGGTGTAGCATATGGAAGCGATGTACAGTTGGTTAAAAAATTATTATTAACAGCAGCCATCTCTCATTCAAAAGTTTTTAGCCATCCAGAGCCAGTGGTGTTTTTTGAAAATTTTGGAGATAGTTCATTAGATTTTAAACTTGTTTTTACATTAAATGATAGTTTTCAAGCGCAAATTCCAAAGAGCGATTTACGTTTTAAGATAGACGAATTATTTAGAGAAAACAATATTTCAATTCCGTTTCCTCAAAGAGATATTCATATTATTGAAAAGAAGGTATAATGGCTTGGTTCTTGCATTTTAGTAATTATTAAAAAGATAATACATACATATGTCGAAAATATTAATAATAGAAGATGAAGCTGCAATTCGCAGGGTATTAAAAAAAATTATTTCAGAAGAGAATGATGCTTATCAAGTTGAAGAAGCTGAAGATGGTTTATCAGGATTTGAAATGATTAAAAACAATGATTATGATTTAGTTTTATGTGATATTAAAATGCCAAAAATGGACGGTGTTGAGGTATTAGAAAAAGCTAAAAAAATAAAACCAGAAACTTCTATAGTAATGATTTCTGGACATGGAGATTTAGATACCGCAGTAAACACAATGCGTTTAGGAGCTTTTGATTATATTTCTAAGCCGCCAGATTTAAATCGTTTATTAAATACGGTTCGTAATGCTTTAGATAAAAATGAATTGGTTGTAGAAAACAAGCGATTAAAAAAGAAAGTAAGCAAGAATTACGAAATGATTGGTGAGAGTGATGCGATTACTCATATTAAAGAAATCATTGAAAAAGTAGCAGCAACTGATGCACGCGTTTTAATTACTGGTCCGAATGGAACCGGAAAAGAGTTGGTGGCACATTGGTTACACGAAAAATCAGATAGAGTAAAAGGGGCAATGATTGAGGTTAATTGCGCTGCGATTCCGTCTGAATTAATAGAGAGTGAGTTGTTTGGTCACGTAAAAGGATCTTTTACAGGAGCAAATAAAGATAGAGCTGGGAAGTTTGAAGCCGCAAATGGCGGAACTATTTTCTTAGATGAAATAGGGGATATGAGCTTGTCGGCACAAGCAAAAGTATTACGTGCTTTACAAGAAAACAAGATTCAGCGTGTAGGTTCTGATAAAGATATAAAAGTAAATGTACGTATTGTAGCAGCCACAAATAAAGATTTAAAAAAGGAAATTGCAGCAGGAAGGTTTCGAGAAGATCTATACCATCGTTTAGCGGTTATCTTAATTAAAGTACCAGCATTAAATGATCGTAGAAATGATATTCCTTTATTAGTAGATTTCTTTTCTGAGAAAATATCAACAGAACAGGGAATGTCAAAAAAAGGTTTTTCGAAAAGTGCCATTAAATTGTTACAAGAATATGACTGGACCGGTAATATTAGAGAATTACGCAATGTAGTAGAGCGTTTAATTATTCTTGGAGAGAAAGAAGTGTCAGAAAATGATATAAAATTATTTGCAAGTAAATAAATTAAAATTGCTATTAAATAAAAATACCTAGAAAGATGTTTTAAAACATTTTCTAGGTATTTTTTCGTTAAAGAAAATTCCTGTATACATATAATATGTTATTTCATCATTTTTTTTGCAAAATTATAAGCACCTAATTTACCAAGATTGGTTGCCAATGTTCTTATCCAATTAGCAATTGATAAATCTTCTTTTAACTGCTCTTTTATCAGTTTAATTTCTTCAACAGAAATATCACGTTTAAGGCGTAGTTTTTTTAATTCGGTAGTTATTTCCTGACTGTTTTTATAGTGTTTCTTCATCATCAAAATATTTTTCAGATAAACTTTTAATAACAAAGTTCTCTATACGGTTTCTTACTAAATATGCAATAAGTCCAAAAGCAAAAAAAAGTAATGCGACTAAAATATATCCTAAAAAAGGATTGTTTAAATACTTACCAATAACTGACGACATTGCAACAGCTAAAAATATAAAGGCAATAAGTATAAAAATACCTACAATGGCAAAATTAAAAATCATGCTAAGAGAAGAGGTTAAAACCTGAAAAACTTTTAGTTTATAATATTTTTCAGAGTTTTTAATAAAATCCTCGCCTTTTTCGATCGCTCTTTCTGAATTTGTATGTAAAGATTTAAAAACAGACATTATTTTGTTTGAAATTTTTTGTTCTTAGCCTTTAATGTTTTAAGACGCAGCTCTAAATTAGAAATTACATCTTCAGCTTTATAACTAGCGTCTGTAATAATGGTATCTAATTTTTCTTCTAACGTATGGCTTTTGGTACTTAAAGTATCAGAAACATTGTTTTTTAAAATCTCAGCTCTTGTAGCAACTTCATCTTTAAGATGCGTAGCTTCGGTAACAATAGTTTCTTTTGCAGAAACAGCTCCATCTGCTATTTTTTGTCTTGTTTTACTTCCTTTATCTGGTGCAAATAACACCCCAATTCCAGCACCAACTGCGATTCCTATTAATACTCCAAAAATATTTTTATTATCACTCATGTTTATTTTATTTTAAGGTTAATAATTATTGATACTACAAAGGTAATAGAGAAGAAGAGAAGAACTTGACTCAAAAAATATTAATGTTAACTCAATCGCTATTTTTGTGCTGTTTAATGCTTTTTCTTGCTTATTTTTGATAAAAAATTAAGGTTTATGGCAGTTTTAGGAGGTATTATAAAAGGAATAATTGACGTAGCAAGCGTACTAGTAAAGAGCGATAATCATATAGAAAATCAAGAAAAGGTTTTAAATGATTTATTAGCTACAGCAAAAAACACACAGTTTGGTAAGCAATATAAATTTGAAGATATTTTAAAAACACCACAATTAGCAACTTCCTTTGCTAAAGAAGTTCCTTATTTTGATTATGATACAATGAACAAAGAGTGGTGGTTTAAGTTACATGAAGGACAAGAAAATGTAACATGGCCTAATAGTCCAGATTATTTTGCATTAAGCTCAGGAACAACAGGGTCAGAAAGTAAAAGGATACCTGTTACTAACGAAATGTTAGAAGCGATAAGGCAATCTGGAATTAAACAAGTATTAGCCCTTAAAAACTTCGATTTACCTTCTGATTTTTTTGAGAAAGAAATTATGATGCTGGGCAGTTCTACTGATTTAAATCAACGAAAAGATGACAAAGAAGAAGGTGAAATAAGTGGTATAACGGCAAGTAATATTCCTTTTTGGTTTAAAAGCTATTACAAACCAGGTGAAGATATTGCTAAAATAAGTGATTGGGACACACGCGTACAAAAAATTGCTGAAGATGCAGAAAAATGGGATATCGGTGCTTTAAGCGGAATACCTTCTTGGATAGAATTAATGTTGCAAAAAGTAATAGCATATCACAACCTAAATAATATTCACGAAATATGGCCAAACCTTCAAGTATATACTTCAGGTGGTGTTGCATTTGGGCCCTATGAAAAAAGTTTTAAAGCGTTATTAGGTAAAGAAATAACCGTAATAGATACCTATTTAGCATCCGAAGGATATATTGCAACACAAGTAAGACCAGAAACAGACGCAATGCAGTTAAATACAAATGAAGGTATTTATTTTGAATTTGTTCCTTTTAAACCTGAATATATACTTTCAGACGGGTCGTTAAAAGATGATTCACCATCCATTAGTTTAAAAGATGTAGAATTAAATCAAGATTATGTTTTAATAATAAGTACGGTAAGTGGTTTGTGGAGATACCTAATAGGTGATACAATTGAATTTACTGATGTTGAAAGAGCAGAAATAAAAATTACAGGGCGAACTAAGTTTTTCTTAAACACGGTTGGATCGCAATTATCTGTTAATAAAATGGATGCAGGTATGAAGCATTTAGAAGAGCAGTTTAATACACAAATAACAGAATATACTATTTGTGCAAAACGACACAAAGATGATGAGTTTTATCATACTTGGTATATCGGAACAGATTTAAAAGAAGATGAATCGCTAGTTGCTGAAAAATTAGACGCATTTTTAAAAGAAGCAAATAAAAATTACAAAGTAGCGAGAAGTAAAGCTTTAGAAGGAGTAAAGGTGAATATAATACCTGCCGCTATTTTTCATAGTTGGAGCGAGAGAAATAAGAAAAAAGGAGGTCAAGTAAAAATGGAAAGAGTTATGGGAAGTGAAAAGTTTACAGAGTGGGAAGCCTTTGTAAAAGAAGCTTTAAAAGGTTAAGGTTTTAAAGTAACATTATCGCGATCGTTAACTAGTTGCATAATTTCTTCTGGCGATAAATAATAACGCTTCATTCTGTTTTTATATGTTTGTGTTATATCGGCGTGATTTAAAATGAAGTTTTTAGTTTTCATAATATAATCTTCCATTCCTTGTTGAACAGCAAAATGATCCGCTTTTCTTTCGGCGTTAATAATGTGTTTTTCGAGAAGGATATATTTAAAACCAAACCATATTAATTGAGAATTACTCATTTCTTCATAATCCATAATATGCCCAAGTTCATGACCAATCCAACCAACAAACACATCATAAGGAATATCTCTTGTTCTTAATTCTGTACCTGATATTTTAAATTTTTCGCTGATGAAAATAACATAATGCCTTGGTTTTTTTCCGAATAAAATGGTTAAAAACTCAGGTTGCGCTTGCATAGTCGATTTTTTAATGTCCTTTTTAAATTTAAAGGTAATAGGTGTGTTTTCTAAAGAAGGAAAGTACGAAAGTGCTTTTGTAACCTTGTTTAAAATTTCTTTGGGAATTGTTTTGTTTTTTAAATTGCTCATAGCTATAAATAAGTTACATCAAAAGTAATAGAAAAACTACAGTTAAATTAACGTATACAAAACTATAATTAACTCTTTTAACTTATATATTTAAAAAGATCAGTTAAAATATTTAAAATAGTATAAAGTAATAATTATTGAGTTTAGGTATAAGTAAAATTGATATAAATATAAAAAATTAGCATCCGTTTTTTTCTATTCTACTTGTTTTGCTTGGTATATTTGTACTCGTTAAAATGAATAATAATTAATAAAAAAATATAAAAATGGCAACAGCAGTAGGTAAAAAATTTCCAGATTTAAATGTAGATGCGATGAACGAAATGGGAGATACGTTCAAAATAAATGTTTTAGAAGAGGCAGTAAATAACAAGAAAAAAGTATTGTTATTCTGGTACCCAAAAGACTTTACTTTTGTTTGTCCTACCGAGTTACATGCTTTTCAGGCAGCATTAGGAGAATTTGAAAAAAGAAATACAATTGTAATTGGTGCCTCTTGTGATACTCCAGAAGTGCATTTTGCATGGTTAAATCAACCAAAAGATAACGGAGGAATTGAAGGTGTTACATACCCAATTTTAGCAGATAGTAACCGTAATTTATCATCAATCTTAGGGATTTTAGATATTTCTGATGAGGTTTTTGATGAAGCAACTCAAACAGTACAAGTTGTTGGAGATAATGTAACGTATAGAGCTACTTATTTAATTGATGAAGAAGGAACTGTTTTTCATGAAGGAATTAACCACATGCCAGTAGGTCGTAATGTAAATGAATTTTTACGTTTAATTGATGCATATGCTCACGTTCAAAAAAATGGAGAAGTATGTCCTGCAAACTGGGAAGAAGGTAAAACAGCAATGAAGCCAAACGCAAAAGGAACAGCTGAGTATTTAGCAGCAAACTAATAATACTACGAAAGGAGCATGTTCGTGTACTAATTGGGGGATGAAATACACGAACTCCTTTTTAATAAAATAAAACTATGGTACAAGAATTAAATCAAGATAATTTAGCAGATTTAGTAGCAAACAATAAAAAAGTAGCGGTACAGTTTTCGGCAACTTGGTGTGGTAATTGTCGTATTATGAAACCAAAATTTAAGAAATTAGCTTCAGAAAATGAAGCAATGGTTTTTGTAATTGTTGATGCAGAAAAATTTCCTGAAAGTAGGCAGTTGGCAGATGTAAGTAATTTACCAACCTTTGCCACTTTTGTAGATGGTAAGTTTGTAAATCAAGCACAAACCAATAAGTTTGATGTGTTAAAAGATTTAGTAAACGAAGTAATATAATTTCTATCAGCTTGCGCAAAGTAGCGATACTATAATAATAAGGTCTCAACTTTGCTAGACCTGAAAAAACAGAAAAAATTATGAAATTACCAGTTATAAAACACTTAACTTCATTTATTGAAGAAAACGATCAGGATTATATACTAGAAACGATTGAAACATTAGAAGCCTTAACAGAAGTTCCTTCATTAAAAGATGAAGAATTAGATGTTATTGGCGAGTTGATATCTAATATGTATGGTGCTATTGAAGTTGATAAAATGATTAAAGATGGTACTCCTAAAAAAGAAGCGTTAAATAATTTTATGAAACGTGTTTTAGGATCAATTGATAAATAGTTTTAAGATTTATATACTAAAAATCCCGAGTTTTAAAGCTCGGGATTTTTTTGTTTAAATATTGTTTCAGACAAATTAAGTTATTTTGTTTCTTTTTGTTCGTTCATCTTTTTTACAAGCGCTTTTAAACGCTCTTTATTTCGTTGTTTTTCGAGTTTTACTTTACTCTCTTTTTGTTTCATTAAACGCGTATGTTTTGCTTTATTTACGGTGTTTTTTGCTTTTCCTTTTTTAGGCATCTTTAGATTTTTTTATAGCTAATAATCCGAAGAAAGTAATGAATCCGTTTAATACTAATACAAAGAATCCGAAGTCGAAATTTAACTGCGACTTGCTAAAAATACTTATCAAATAAGTAAGAATTGGCGATACAATACAAATTGCAGGAACGAACTTGTCTTTTATATTTAATTTGGTAAATAATCCGAAGGCATATAAACCTAATAACGGACCATAAGTATAGCCCGCAAACTGAAATATCTTAGCAATCACGCTGGCGTCTGCAATAAAATATTTAAAAACTAAAATCGTAGCAATCAATAGAAACGAAAATAAAATATGTATTTTTTTTCGTGTTTTTATATTTTTTTGTTCATCTCCTTTTTTGTCAATTTCTAAAATATCAATACTAAAAGAAGTTGTTAAAGAAGTTAATGCGCTATCGGCACTTGAATAAGCGGCAGCAATTAATCCTAGTAAAAAGAATAAAGAAGTTGCTAAACCTAACTCGCCACTCATGGCAATCGTTGGGAATAATTGATCTTTGTGCGCGTTAATTTCGTTTGTAGTTGCATAATCGGTTAATAAAATACCTAAGGCTAAAAAGAAAAAGTTTACAATTACTAACACAAGCGTAAACCAAAACATATTTTTTTGCGCATCTTTTAAATTACGACATGTTAAGTTTTTTTGCATCATATCTTGATCTAAACCTGTCATTACAATAGCTATAAATGCTCCAGAAAAGAATCGATTCCAAAAATAATTTCCAGATTTCCAATCATCAAAAAAGAACATTTTAGATAGTTTATTGTCAGATATGTAAGAGGTTAAACTTTCTATCTGCATTTCATCTTTAATAGTAATAATACAAACTCCTACGGCGATTAGCATAAATAAAGTTTGCAGGGTATCCGTCCAAACAATCGTTTTTATTCCTCCTTTAAAAGTGTACAACCAAATTAATAAAATAGTAATAGTTACGGTTACCCAAAACGGAATTCCGTATGCATCAAACAAAATTAATTGCAATACATTGGCTACTAAAAACAATCGAAAAGCAGCGCCTACAGTTCTTGATAGTAAGAAAAAAGAGGCTCCGGTTTTATAGGAATATCTACCAAAACGATCTTCTAAATAGGTGTAAATAGAAGTAAGGTTTAGTCGATAATATAACGGAAGTAATATCAAGCCAATAACTGCGTACCCAACAACATAACCCAATACCATTTGCATATAGCTCATTTGCTGTCCTTCAATCCAACCAGGTACAGAAATAAAAGTAACACCCGATAAAGAAGCGCCAATCATACCAAAGGCAACTAAATACCAAGGTGAAGAGTTATCTGCTTTAAAAAAAGTGTTATTATTTGCCGATTTGCTTGTGATGTAAGAAATAAGAATTAGTACCCCAAAATAGGCAAGAATAAGGAGTATTATGTGTAGTGGTTGCATACAGTTTAATTATGAATTACGAATGTACTAAATTGTAATTGTAAATTAAATGTAAAGCGTTTAATAAATATTAAATGAGCGGAATTGAAACATTTCAATCCCGCCCATTTAATTTAAGATTACATTTCTATAATTACGTCTTCTATATTTTTACGAACCTTTTTTAAATCTTTCATATAATCGTCTTCAGCTCTAAAACCAACAGGTAATACTAAAACGGATGTTAAATTATGTTTATCTAAACCTAAAATTTCATCGTATTTTTCAGGAATAAAACCTTCCATTGGGCAAGAATCTATTTGCTCGTTTGCTGCAACAGTCATTAAATTACCCAAGGCTATATATGCTTGGTTTTTGTTCCAAATAGTTAATTCTTCTTGCGTTTTGCTAGCTATTGAAGAACTAAGCATTTCTTTAAACGGGTTTAAAATTTTATCAGGAGTATTTCTGATGTTTTTTACTAATGAAAAATAAGAATCAATATCGTTAGTCGTGTATTCTTTGGGAATACATAAAACCAATACATGTGACGCTTGTACTACTTGTGGTTGGTTCCAAGAATGAACAACTAGTTGCTCTTGAATTTCTTTGTTTTGAATTACAACCATTTTAATTGGTTGCAATCCGTATGAAGTAGCTGTTAAATTAAAAGCTTCTTTTAAAATGTTTATTTTTACTTCTGAAAGTGATTTATTTTCGTCGAATTTTTTAACAGCATAACGCCATTTTAAATTTTCTATACTGTTCATTCTAATTTATTTAGATTACAAAATTACAATAGCTTTTAATAAAAACAACTATTTGATTATTGTAAAAATTGATGTGGCAATAAATTTAATCTTTGATTTTGTTTTACTGGAAAACTGTTAAAGTAGAATAAGTTGATTTTTATCTGATTAATACTTTTGTAGAGATGTTTAAATTGCGGATAAAAAGTGGTTTAGTAATATTTTTATATCTTAATGGTCAAAAGATAATTGCTAACTCCGGATTATGAAAGAAGATTTTCTGCATTTTTTATGGCAAAACAAGTTGTTTCCTTCAAACAGCTTAAAATCTGTTGCTAACGAAACGATTCAAATAATTAAATCCGGGACTCATAACTTAAATACTGGACCCGATTTTTTAAACGCACATCTTAAAATAAATAATCAATTATGGATTGGGAATGTAGAAATTCACATCAACTCATCTGATTGGTATTTACACAAACATGAAGAAGATAAAAACTATGATGCCGTAATTTTACACGTAGTTTGGCAGTTTGATTCAGCTATTTTTATGAAAAATAATAAGCCATTGCCAACTCTTGAGTTGCATGGTTTAATTGATAAAAACGTACTTAATAATTATCAATCGTTATTTTCTAAACAACTTCGTTGGATTCCGTGTGAGCAACAAATTAATGAAGTAGATTCTTTTTTGATGAGTAATTGGTTAGAACGATTGTATTTTGAGCGATTAGAAAATAAGGCGGTTTTAATAAAAGAGTTATTAGTGAAATCAAATAATGATTTCGAGAGTGTTTTATTTCAGTTATTAGCTAAAAATTTCGGATTGAAAATTAATGGAGAAGCTTTTTTACAGTTAGCGCAATCGTTTGAGTTTTCAATTTTAAAAAAAGTCCGTTTTAATGAATTCCAATTGTCAGCTTTATTATTCGGGCAAGCAGGGTTTTTAGAAAATGAAGTGGAAGATTCTTATTTTATTCAATTAAAAAAAGAATATGCTTATTTAGAGCATAAATATAAGTTACTACCAATTTCTAATGGTTTATTTCAATTTTTTAGAATGCGACCAACAAATTTTCCTACTATTCGAATAGCACAATTAGTAGCGTTGTTTTTTAAACATCAAAATTTGTTTTCTAAATTGATGGAGTTAATTAAACTAGAAGATTTTTATGTTTTTTTTTCAGTAACAATATCTGATTTTTGGAGGACACATTATACATTTGAAACCGAATCAAAAAAATCAGCTAAAAAACTCACAAAGTCATTTATAGATTTATTATTGGTCAACACCATTTTGCCGTTAAAGTTTGTGTACGAACAAAGTAGAGGAGAAGTAAATAGTGACGGTTTTTTTAAATTGATGCAACAAATTAAACCAGAGAAAAACTCAATACTAACTAAATTTTTAGAGTTAAAGATCACTTCTAAAAATGCTTTTGAAAGTCAGGCTTTATTAGAGCTTAAAAATAACTATTGCGCAAAGAAACGTTGTTTACAATGCGCAATAGGTACTAGTTTGTTAAGAAAATAGATTAATACAAGCTTTTAAATTTAGCAGGATTTGCTTCATTCATAATCTCGTATATTTTTTCAAAAATATCTTCAGCAGATGGTTTAGAGAAGTAATCACCATCAGTACCATAAGCAGGTCTATGTGCTTTTGCTGTTAAGGTTTGTGGTTTACTATCTAAGTGTTTGTATCCGTTTTGATTTTCTACAATTTCTTGTAATATATAAGCAGAAGCCCCGCCTGGTACATCTTCATCAACTACTAATAAACGATTTGTTTTAGCAACCGATTTTACCGTATCGTGATTTAAATCAAAAGGTAATAAACTTTGCGCATCTACAATTTCGATATCGATACCTACTTGTGCTAATTCTTTAGCAGCTTCTTCTACAATTCTAAGAGTAGAACCGTAAGACATTACGGTAATATCTGTTCCTTCTTTTACTGTTTCAACAACACCAATTGGCGTTTTAAATTCTCCTAAATTGGTAGGTAATTCTTCTTTTAAACGGTATCCGTTTAAACATTCTACTACTAAAGCAGGATCATCACCTTCTAATAAAGTGTTATAGAACCCGGCAGCTTTTGTCATGTTTCTTGGAACCAATACATGAATTCCGCGGATGTTATTAATAATTCCTCCCATTGGTGAACCAGAATGCCAAATACCTTCTAGTCGGTGCCCACGAGTACGAATAATTAACGGTGCTTTTTGTTTACCAAAAGTACGGTAACGAAGTGTTGCCAAGTCGTCACTCATAATTTGTAAAGCATATAAAAGGTAATCTAAATACTGAATTTCAGCAATTGGGCGTAAACCACGCATTGCCATTCCAATACCTTGCCCTAAAATAGTTGCTTCACGAATACCTGTATCAGAAACCCTTAATTCGCCATATTTTTCTTGTAAACCTTCTAAACCTTGATTTACATCGCCAATATATCCAGCATCTTCTCCGAAAATTAAAGCTTCAGGGTATTTACTAAAAATGGCATCAAAATTATCACGCATAATAACACGTGCATCTACTAAGTTTTTCTCAGCGGCATATGTTGGTGCTTCAGCTGAAACTTTCTCAGCAGCCAATGCTGTTTCACTTAATAGGTGTGCAGAAAATTTTACTTCAGCATTATCTATAGATGATTTAATAAAGTTTTGAAGTGTTGTTTTTTCTGCAAAATCTTCATCCTTTAAATAACGTAATGTTTTACGGGCAGCTACTAAAATATCTTTTCTGATAGGTTCAGAGATAGCAGCTAAATCGTTTTTATATTTGTTGATAAATGAAGCGTTGTTGCTTTTTTGAGCTACTTTTTCTAGTAAATCTAAAGCAGCAGCAACTTCTTCCTTTATTTCATTTGTGTAAGCACTCCAAGCATCACGTTTTGCTTTACTAACTTCTTTTTTAGTTTCTTTTTCTATTTTTATTAAATCCTCTTCAGAATCAATAAATTTTAAAGTAGTTCCGTCTTCATTTTGTAATTCGAATTCTAAAATCCATTTACGCATCTGAGCAAGACAATCAAATTCTTGTTCCCATTTTAAACGCTCTGCAGATTTATATCTTTCATGAGATCCAGAAGTAGAGTGTCCTTGTGGTTGTGTTAATTCTTTTACATGAATTAAAACAGGTATGTGTTGTTCTCTTGCAATTTTTGATGCTTTGTTATAAACATCAATTAATTGTACATAATCCCATCCGTTTACGACAAAAATCTCATAACCGTTTGTATCTTTTTCTTTTTGAAATCCTTTTAAAATTTCAGAAATACTTTCTTTTGTTGTTTGATGTTTTGCGTGTACTGAGATTCCGTATTCATCATCCCAAACATTCATAACCATTGGTACTTGCAACACACCTGCAGCGTTAATGGTTTCGAAGAATAAACCTTCAGAAGTACTTGCGTTACCAATGGTACCCCAAGCAACTTCGTTACCTTTATTAGAAAAATCAGTAAAATTTTCTAAACCATCTACATTACGATAAATTTTAGAAGCTTGTGCTAAACCTAATAAACGAGGCATTTGACCTGCGGTTGGAGAAATATCTGCAGAAGAATTTTTCTGAGCAGTTAAGTTCTTCCAATCTCCATTTTCATCTAAAGAATGTGTAGCAAAATGCCCTCCCATTTGACGACCGGCAGACATTGGTTCGGCATCAATATTTGTATGACCATATAATCCTGCAAAAAATTGTTGAGGAGTTAATTGGTTAATTGCCATCATAAAGGTTTGATCACGGTAATAACCAGATCTAAAATCTCCATTCTGAAAAGCTTTAGCCATTGCCAATTGTGGTACTTCTTTACCATCACCAAAAATTCCGAATTTTGCTTTACCTGTTAAAACTTCTCTACGTCCTAGCAAACTACATTCTCTACTTAAGCGAGCAATTCGATAGTCGTTTAAAACTTCATTTTTAAAATCTTGAAAAGAAAGTTGTTGAGTGTTAGCTATTTCGGTCTTTTGCTTCATTATCTTCTAGTTTTGGTGTGCTTACAAAGATAGTTTTTTTAGTTGAAGTTTAAAAATTTCAATTCTCACTGAATATTCTTCAAAAAAATGATAAAAAAAGAAGTTTTGTTGAAGTATCTATAATAATCCTCTTCTAAGAAAATTATAAATTCTATCAATACTTGTTGTAATTACAAATCGAACCTTTGTAGGATATGCTTCTTTTGTAACCTCAAAACCTTCGTTGGTGTAAATAGGAAAGTAAAATTCAAAAATATTAGGAATAAAATTTAAACGTATGCCGTTTTCGTAAAAATAATTAGGAGAGCTATTTTTATTTTTTAGCATTGCAGCATCATTATATATTTCAGCCCATTTATATATGCTAATACTTGTGTTTATAGATGTTATTAATTGATTTGAAAATTGAGGTTTACTATATTTAGATTTAAAACCAGCTTGATCAATTACAAATTGCTGACTAAAGATGCCTTCGTTTTCTGAACGGCCAAATAAGTTTTGTTCAAATAAATAATCAGAGCCGCGGTTTAATCCGAAACTAAAATAATCTCCTTTAGATTTGTTATGTAAAAATATTCCTCCAAAAAAGCGAACATCAAAACTTCTATCTGCAGAGAAAAATTTGCGATAACGAAAGTCGGTTGTTATTTTACTAAAGCTAGAGTTTAATTCTGCATTAATAGCATATTGAGTTCTTTTAATAGCATTAAAGTTAGAGTTGATGTATCTTAAATTAAGTACATTGTACTTATCACTTGCTTGTTTAGCTTGGCCGGCTTCAACTTCTTTGTTAACACTAATTAACCTTGCAACTAATAGTTTTAATCCGTTTTCACGTAATGTATTTCTTCTAAACTGAATACTAACAGAAGGAGCAAATGTATTGTACTCTAGTTCTGGTGCATAATGAAAACTGCTTCCGCTAAAACCATAACGAATTTTATATATTTTAGTTTTCTTAAAGAAATGGTTGTAAGAAAAAGCATAAGAACCTGTAAAGTTTTTACTTTTTGTACTGTAATTAGGTGTTAAGCTAAACTCAAAATTATGACTTATTACAGATTGGTTGTTAATGTTTACACCTAAAATTACACCATCATATAAATTATATTTAAAATCAGGATAATAAAATAATTGATTGTAATACGGGTTTTCAACATCTGTAAAAAACCGGAGCTGGAGAGGTTTGTTAATAAGTGTATTATTAACTTTTCTGAAATTATCAAGAGAATTGTATTCTGGGTAAATGTTTTCGTAATTTAAAGCTAGTTTATCAAAGCCACCTTTTTTAATTTTAATTGTTTTTATTGAATCGGTTCCTATAATCCATTTTTTGAATATAATCTTCTTTTTTTGTATGCCATACAAAGCTACTGGAGAAGATATCTTTCTTTTGTTTTTTATAGTAACTTCTATAGAATCTTTTCTTTTAGTGGTTTTTACTTTAGATATCTTATAATCTATTTTCTTACTCGTTTTTAAATAATCATTAAAAAACCACGCTAAATCTTTAGAGGTGCTTTTTTGAAGGATTTCTTTAAAATGATTACTGTTAGTTGTTTTTAGCTGATTTTTTGAGTAGAACTTTTTTAGAGACTGAGTTAAAGTATCTCCTCCGATATAATCTTGAAGATAAAGCAAACCTAATCCAGCTTTATATTCGCTAACAACCTTTTGGTTAAAATTAGAGAGAGAATCAGAAGGGGTTATTAATGGTTGGTCATAAAATTTCCGAGCACTAAATTGATAGACAAAAGAATATTTATCGTTTTGTTTTAGTTTAGATAAATTATACGTTTTAATAGGCCAGTATTTAGAGTATTTACCTAAAACTGTTATGTTAGGGTAATATTCTTTAATATAATTCATCATTAAAAAGGTTTCTAAACCATTTGTAAACCAATAATCTGTTCGTTGATTTAATACTAGTGCATCATTTATATATCTTTTAGAAAGTGCTTTAAAAAAGTTGATTTCCCACCTAAAATTTTCAGGAAAAGGTTTTAACCATCTAGGAAGTCCGTAAATTTCGTGTAACGAATTTTTTTTAATGGTAGCCGCATCAATAAAAACTTCATTATGAGGATGTTTTCCTAAAAAGCGCTCAATAAAATTAATTTGTTTATTTATTATTTTTATGGTAGTATCTCTAGGTATATTTTTTAAATGTGTATCAGTTGTTATTTGTTTGCCTTTTGATTTAAAAGATGTGAAATGATTTATTGAGTCAATATGAAGATAAATATCTTTTCTTTTTTTTCCTTTTAAATAATAATGAGTATGTTTTTTTTGCGTCACTTTGCTTTGAGGCAAACTACTCTCGAGAGTATATTTTTTAGGGATAGAGATGTTTATGTTATAATTTGTTATATTCTCATATAAATCATCAATATTTAAATTGCTCATTATATGCCATTTACCGTTGTAAGCAGCAGGTGTAATATACCAAAAGCGTAAGTGATATCCGTTTTTTATTTTTCCGTACCCAGTGAATCTAGCACTCGGAATTTTTACTGTGTAATTTTTAGATATAATTAAACTGTCTTTTGGATTTAGAACTTCATTTAATGATATTTCAATTATATCAGGATGATCTTCTTTTTCTTGAAAAGTAGCTATTTGATTGTTAACTGTAATTTCATGTATTTTAGTGAAACCTTTTTCTTTTGCTTCAGAGAAGTAAAACTCCTTTTTATAGTCTTCAATAAGGCGTTTTCCTAGCGGAGTATTTTTGTCTTTATAGCTATCAGGCCAATTATGTAAAAAAATAGTATTTAAAGTATCTGAAGAATTGTTAAAGAAAACAATTTTTTGATTGATGTGAAGTAAATCCTTTTCATCATCTAATCTTGCATCTATTTCAATAGTATTCGTTTGCGCTGTTACTGTATAACAGGACATGAATAGTGAAATAAAAAAGAGGAGTAATTGATGTTTCAAATTAAAGATAAAAGCTCGTTGAAGAATCAACGAGCTTTTTTGAAAATTATTTTTAAAAGTTTGGTTTTAATTCGTTTTTCTTGTAAAATTTATTAAAGTGATCTACCGCTTCATCAGCAGTATCAACAACTCTAAATAAGTCTAAATCTTTTTCACTAATATTACCTTCTTCTAATAAGGTGTTTTTTATCCAGTCTAATAAACCTGCCCAAAATTTTCTACCTACTAAAACAATAGGGAAACGACCAATTTTGTTAGTTTGAATTAATGTGATTGCTTCAAAAAGTTCATCCATAGTACCAAAACCACCAGGCATTACAACAAAACCTTGAGAGTACTTTACAAACATTACTTTACGAACGAAGAAATAATCGAAGTTTAAGTTTTTATCACGATCTACCCAAGGATTATCGTGCTGCTCGAAAGGTAACTCGATGTTTAATCCAACTGAAGTTCCTTTTCCTCTATGCGCTCCTTTATTACCAGCTTCCATTATTCCTGGTCCACCTCCAGTAATTACTCCGAATCCGTTTTCAGTTAATTTAAAACCAACTTCTTCAGCTAATTTATAATAAGGGTCGTCTGTTTTTGTTCTTGCAGAACCAAAGATAGAAACGCAAGGTCCTATTTTACTTAATTTTTCATATCCTTCAACAAATTCGGCCATAATTTTAAAAATAGCCCAAGAATCGTTTGTTTTTATTTCATTCCAAGTTTTTGGTTGTAATTTCTCTTTTATTCTTCTATCATCATTCGGACTCATACTCATTATTCTTTTATAATTAATGTAACAATTTAGTTTGCTAAATTTACATTTTTAGCAAGCCTGCTAATTTAGTTCTTTTTTTGAGAATTTATTAGTATAAGTGAAAAAAACTGCCGTTAGGCAGTTTAAAAAAATATAATTTTATATATAAGTTATGGATTCATTGGTTCGGTCATACATGTATATCCACAACCAGATACATATACCCATGGGCTAACACAATTAACATTAGAAACAGGTTCATTATAGCAACCTTGTCTATTAGGAAGATGTTCACTATTGTACTCATTACCTCCGTTAATAAGTTTTTGCTCAGATTTATTTAGACTATTACCTAAATTTAAAATTGTTTTTTTCATTATGATTATTGAATTTCTTGTGACCCTCCACTAACAGTACAATGTTGACCATATGTGCCTTCTCCGTAACTACTACAGTTTTCGCTAGATCCTGAAACACAGGCTCCACATCCCCAGGCATTACAACATTGGTATCCTCCATGTGCAGAAATTCTACCTCCATTAATTTGCTTTTGTTCAATTACATTTAAAGCTTTACCTAAGTTTAAAATTGATTTTTTCATGATTATAAATTTATTATTTATTAATCCTTGATCATTTAAAGACATTCAAGGTTTATGTCTATTCTTCGCGAAAGAATGTTTATTTAATAATATTTCGTAGTTGATAGAAAAAACGTTCTATTAAACGTAAGTCTTCTGTTATAATATCAGCAGTTCCTTTCATTTCTTGTCTGAAAGAAATTGTTTTACTGTAAGTGGTTTTTAAGTCTTGAGGCAATTCTACATCTATTAAGTAATTACCTTCTTCATCAGGTATTTGCGAGATAGATTTTATTTTTCCGTTTAGCTCACCAAATTCATCAGCAGGATAATTTGATAATTTTATTTGAACCTTTTGGCC
>NZ_JBYJEF010000009.1:0-127072 GCF_057732375.1 Tenacibaculum sp. M1.3A
ACGTTTAAAATTCCGTTTGAGTAAGAATTCCGTAAAGTTGCTCTAAACTTAGCATTGTTATTTTTCCAGTGTTGACAAAAAAACGTAATTGTAAACTGCAATTATTCCACAATAAATTTCATATTTTTAATTCAGAATTGTTTCCGTCTGAGTAATTTCCGCTATTATTTGCAACGTGTTTTTATATGGTTTGTTGCGTGTTTTAAGCACCTAATTTAGTAAATAATTATCGACCAAGAAAGTCCGCGAGGACTTTCGTAAGTAGGCGAGAACAAGCAATAAATTATATACGGTGTTGGCAAATCGTTTTTATTCCGCAATTAATGTCAAACTCAATTTTCCATATTGTTCAAGAGAATCATTTGCATTAATTTCATAAGTATAATTTCCATTTTCAAGTGGTGTTTCTCCTGTGTAATCTATTGGTTGTAGTGTGTAGGTTTCTCCATCAATTTCTAATTCCACAAAAGCATATCTATAAGCAGTCTCAAATGTCTTATAACTTGTCATTTCTTGAGAGCTAATATTCTCGAAATCAGCATTGCCAGTCGTAGTGTTTACAATAATATTTTGGAAGTTATATTCACTAACATTTGATAATCGAATATTCAATTCAGACTTGCTATTGTCGTCGTCATTTGAGCAACTTGTTATTGATGCAATTGTCATAATCAAGATGAGTATTTTTTTCATAATTTTTCTTTTAAATTTAATCGTTTTTTTATATTTATAAAGTTGCTCATAAATGTTTGCCAACGTTTTTGTATATGGTTTGTTGCGTGTTTCAAGCAACTAATTTAGTAAATAATTACTGACCAAGAAAGTCCGCGAGGACTTTCGTAAGTAGGTGAGAAGCCTGCAATAAATTATATACGGTGTTGGCATTTCGTTGTTTTTTATTCCGACTTAATTAACTTTTTGTTTTCCTGCGTTTGAGTGAGTTCTTTCATTATTTTATTCCGCAAACTTTTTCAATTCCGATTGAGTGAGGAATTCCGCAACTTGCTTAATTCCGCATTCAATATAGGTTCTACTTTTCTATTCAGTTTCCTATTCAGCAAACGAGCAATAACTCATTTTTTTTTAATTCCTTTTTTATAAAAAATTAGATTATTGATTTATTTTTAAGTTCTAAATATTTTTTGTCAATTCTTTTAAAAGAGAAAAGAGCTGTCAAAATTCCTAATACGGAAGATATTGAATAAAGTATAATAAAATCTTTCAGAATTTTTATTGAAAAAATAAATCGATTATCGCTTAATTCGAATAGAATCATAATTATCGAAAATGGAAGTGCCCAATAAATCATTCCTTCTTTTAGTAAATATCTCAATTTATTTTTTCTTTTACTTTTCCATTTTTTGTAATAATTTATTTGTTTTTTGTTTAATTCCATTTTTTAAGATTTCTGCTCAATGAATGCCAACGTGTTTGTGTATGATTTCGTTGCGTGTTTCAGCAACTAAATTAGCAAATACAAACCGAATAGAAAATCCGCGAGGATTTTCGTAAGTAGGCTAGTACTAGCAATGAATTATACACGTTGTTAGCTGTAGTTATTTTCATTCACAGTAATTAATTCAGCCAATTTCTTTGCAACATTTTCCATTGTATCCTCTTGTGTATCTAATCCATTTCTTGACCCTAACAATGGACTTACATCTCTCAATTCATCATAAGTTGTATTGTGGACAATAGGTACAAGCTGATCTGTAGCAAGTAAAGCAGATAATTCTTTTTCTGCAACACCTTCGTTCTGTACTCTTTTCAAGAAGCTAGGTGTTACTAAAACAATTCCAATTTTAGATTTTGCTAAACCTTTATCGATTTCCCGAAGAAATGAAGTTCCTAATGGTATATCTTTTTCACTGAACCATACATTTACACCATTTGATTCTAGCAAGTTGTATAATTCTAACGCAGATTCTTTTCTGTCATCCCAAGCGTGGCAAAGAAAAATATCTCTAATATCAGGTTTTTCAGCTCTTTTTTCAACGACTTTTCTAACAGGTGTAAGTGTATTTATCTCTGCTGAAGTATAATAAATAGTAGAGCCAGAATTTGACCAAGAAGCTTTTCGAGTTCGACCTTTTGAACTATTATAATTTCCAGATGAAGACGTTCTTCTGCTCGAAGTATAAGAGTTTTCATAGGATGGATATGAATATCTAGAACTATATCCACCATATCTATTTCTACACGCTGGACAATTAGCTGCACCACCTGCTGTTCTATGTCCTCTTGAAGGTGCTGTACATCTTGCCATATTTTTATATTATTATTTTAGGTTGACTATATTAATAATTTACTTACATCTTTAGTTACGGAAAACCGTATTTGATATATTCGGACGTTTTCTCAAATTACAGCTAACGGCTTTGTGCATGATTTCGTTAAGGAAAAGAGCGCAGCAATTTTCCGAATTTGAACGAAAGATAATAAAAGTGCGAGGAAATTCCGCAAGGAAATTCCACCTTAATGAATTATGCACCTTGTTGGGTTTTCGTTTTATGGTTTTTCCGTTGTATTTTAATTTTCAGTTATTATTTCCGCAAAGATTCTAATTCCGCAATTATGATTTCCACGTTTTGGTATTCAATTCAGTTTTCAAAACTTCTCAAAACTCTCAAAGTTTGTAATTTTATTTCAAACCTCTCCAGTTTTAGATTTTTATTTAACGAAACAACTCTAAACTTGAATTTCTCTGATTTATAAAAATTGACTTAAAAAACTAAATTGTTCAAGCTACTTTTTTTGAGTTCTAATTAAATTCCAATATAGCTTTTCTGTGAATTTTTCCGTCTTTGCAAAAAATCACTTTAAAAACTGAAAAACTTGAATTTTTAACGATTTTCGCTAATGAAACCCAACGTGATTGTGTATGATTAGTTGCGTTGATTTAGCAGTAAAGTTAGTAAATAATTACTGAATAGAAAGTACGTGAGTACTATCGTAAATTGGCTAAAAGCAAGCAATTAAGTATACACCGTGTTGTAGCACGTTTTTGTTCAATTCTATTCAGTCTGCTCATTAATTTTCACTTCATTTACCCATTCCTTTCTTTCATCGTTTGAAATATTTAATTCATTTGCTTTTTTTCCAAAACTGGTTAAACGATAAAATTTTCCTCCATCAACTTTATTAATGGAAATTGTATCTAGTGCAAAAGTAATTCCTGTCATATCTACAATTTTGTGATGGTATAAAGAATCCGAATTATCCGAAAATTCGCTAATAAGAGAAGACAACTCAATTACACCTTTCTTATATGAGAATTTCCCAATATCATAATATCCGCTTCCAGCACATAAAAACTCAAATTTATAGTGCATTTTGTTATTAATTTCAATATTAGAGTAGCAAGCTCCATGTATATTGTTTTGATACCTTCCTCTGATAAATATAACTTCACTTTCAGTTTCTCTTAAAGAATTACCTGCTAGATATTTTTGTACTAACTTTTGCTTTAATTGAGACGGTACGGTCATATTTTTTTGTCCTTTACAATTTAGAATGCTCATCAACAGTAAAATGGCAAATATTTTTAAATTCATTATTAGTACTGGTTTTTAATGTGCTACAACGTGATTGTGTAAGATTAGTTGCGTGTTTTAAGCAACTAATTTACTAGATTAATTACGAACGACGAAATTCCGAAGGAATTTCCCAAGTGAGCCAAAACTAGCAATTAATTTTACACGGTGTTGTAAATAGTGCTTTTGTTCAATTCAGTTCAAGTATTGGTTTGTCAATTCCTCTGCTATAATAAACATATCTGTTAATATTTAAATCACTAAATATTCCGTTTTTATAAATTTCATTTAGTAATTCAATTCCGATATTATCCAATTTTTCGGTATGTTCTCGTTTAGATTCAAGTTCTTTTAAACTCATTCCAGTATAAGGATAATATTCTTCATACCATTTTTTTAGTCGGTTAAGAAAATCAGATGGGATTTTTGATTGGTCAACATTTATCATATAATCTCCATTTTTAAGAATCAATATTCCGTAACATTTTGAGAAATCCTCCGTAGCTAAAGTCAGTTTAATTTCGTTTTTCATTTTAATCAGCAGAGTTTGTCCGCATTATTTACAACGGTTATGTATAAAATTACGTTGCGTGTTTTAAGCACTAAAGTTAGTAAATAAATAACAAATTTAAAGTCAGCGAGAACTTTCGTAAATAAGCTAAAATTAGCAATTAATTTTATACGGTGTTATGTGCTTTTATTCTTTTTTGTTCATATTGCTTTTTAAAGTACTTTAACATTTCTTCAGCTGAATTCACAGCCCAAATAGCTAAACTAGGTGTCAGTACTCTCATAGGCCATGAATGAGATATTTCTCTAGTTTCAACTTCTTTTGGTAATTTTTTTAGTATTGGATGAGTTGTTTTTGGTGAAGGAATAATTTGTTCATAATCTGATAACTTAAAATGAATAAATTCGTTTCTGATTGCAATTAAAGATTTGAAATCGTTCCAGATTTTTTGATTTGGAGTCCACATTTCTTCACAAATACATTCACCTAAAATTGTCCATTTAAGTGTTAACTCTGTATTTCTCTGAAAATGAAGTGCTCCATTGTTAAATTCATTTGGTATTTTATGAAGGCTTGATTCTGGATAATTTTTTATATCATCTAAAAAATAAGCGACTTGATTTATGTATGCTTCTAAAGCAGAAACAGAAAGGATTAGGCACGAAAGTGGAGCGTGAATGGCATTATCATTCTTATTTATTTCTTCCAAGATATTCTTTGCAGATAGTAAGTACATATTTGCCATATCAGGCAATTCATACAACTTATACCATCCATTTTTAATTTCTATCCTTTGCCAAGATAGACGACCTTTTGATAAATCACTATCTCTAAAAATAAAATCTAACCTTGAAGTTTGTTTGTTCTTGTTTTCTTTTAACTCCTCTGATATTCCAGCAAAACGAAAGGGAAAGTCAATAGGTTCATGGTCAGCTTCTCCACAACAATCAGTATATTTTTTTCCGCTTTCGCATATACATAAAGCTTTACTTTCAAAAGGCTCTTTGGCAATTCCTGATTGCTTTGCATACTCAGTAGCTTGTTCTTTTTGAAATTCTGCTTTTTGTAGAATTACAGTATCTTTAATTTTATTGCCAATTTCAATCGATTCTGTAGCTAAAATTTTTGCTTTTTTAAACTGTTTTAAAACTAAGTATAAAGAAGTTAGATTCCTTAAACTAATTGCAATACCATGTAAATCCCCTATTTTTCTTGTTATCCATAAATCTTTTCGGAGATATGCGATTGCTCCTTTGAAATCTTCCTTTCTCCAATAGTGTAAACCAAGATTACAATAATTAGTGCCTAAACCTTCTAAATCTCCTATTTGATTCTTTGAATGTATGTTTTCCTTAAGTAATTCGACACCTTTATCAACAATCGTATCATTCGGGCTGTGTAACATTAAAATAGCTTTGTTAGCTTTAGCTCGTTCAAAATGCTCTATCTCTTCTTCATTATCTTTTAAAAGTGAAATTGATTTGTCTAAACATTTGTGTGCTGATTGAATTTGTCCTCCGTTTATATATATTTTACTAGCTTCTACTAAAAATAGTCCAGCTCCTTCTTTATTATCAATAGCAGAAAGTAGGTAGTTAATTATTTTATCTAATTCTTTAGTTGCTAATTCAAATTTCTCAATTGCAGTTAGTGATTTAGCCTTTAGTTGAATAAGATAAATATATATATGAGAATCGGAATTTATTTTTTCTTTTTCAAGTTCTTTAATTAACTCTAATGCTTTATTGTGAAACCCTCTTCGTTGATAAGCTCCAGTTAAATTCAAATTTAGTTGTCTCTTAAGTTCATTTGATAAACCAGAATAAATTAATAAGTTTTCTAATTCATTTATAGACTCTATTAGCAGAGATTCATCATGTGATAAAGATTTTTCAGAAATAGCACGTAGCTTATCATAAACCTTTTCATCCTCTATATTCTTTAAGTTACAGCATTTTTTGTTTTTCTTTTTACTACCACAAAAACAAACTTCATTTCTTTCTATTTTCATATATCAATTTCACTTACCGATTTTTTTAATTGCACATAACGGTTTTTTGTATAGAAAGTTGCTTTGTAAGTGCGCGGCGAATTTTCCGCAGGAAAATTGGACTTAGTAAAAAAGCACAGACTATTTAGTTTAGCTAAAATAAAGCAATTTTTCTATACAAGTTGTTGGCAAATGCGTTTTTTTCGATAGATAATTCCATTTTTTGCTTTTCTAATATTTTCAAAATTCAATATTTGAGTAAACAATTCCGCAAAGGTTTTCAACTCCGCAAAGGTTCTAAATTCCGTAAGAGTGATTTTCTAAATTGATTTCTAATTTTTCAACGTTTAAAAATTCCGTTTGAGTAAGAATTCCGTAAAGTTGCTCTAAACTTAGGATTGTTATTTTTCCAGTGTTGACAGAAAAATGTAATTTAAATTTATGCCACAATAAACTTCTTGTTTTTAACTCAGAATTATTTCCGTGTGAGTGATTTTCAAAGTTTTTGCCAACGTGCTTGTGTATGATTTCGTTGCTTAGTTTAGCAACTAATTTAGTAAATACAAACCAAATAGAAAATCAGAGAGGATTTTCGTAAGTAAGCTTGCACTAGCAATGAATTATACACGTTGTTGGCAATAGTATTTTATTCAACGAGATTTCCATTTTCATCCCATTGTTTATATTCTTTGGTGTCAAAATTTTTAACTGATTGGATATTTCCGTTTGAATAATATCTTTTATGTATTCCAATTTCAGTTCCATTAAGGAACTCTAATTCATATTCTACATTTTTATTTCCAAATCTGCTTATGCACTTTCCATTCGGTAATCCGTCAATAAAATTTTGTTCAAATACTATTCCTCCATCAATGAATTTTGATATAATAGTTCCAGTAAATAATGAGTCGTTTTTATATAGAATAAAATCAGAATCCGAATTGCCTTTGAATGATACTTTTCCGTTTTCGTTATAATATTTAACTGTTGCTGAACCATCAGATTTTCCAATGATACTGCTCTTTACATGCCCATTTAAATAGTAGTCTGTATATAATTTGTCAGACCTTTTTAATCGAGGCTTATCATTTTCGTAAAATTCCGTAAAACTACCATCGGTAAAATCATCTATTTTGGTTCTATTTCCATTTTCATTGTAGTTCGTACTTTGCTTAATAGAATTCCCAGCATCATAAAAACGTTTCCATTTAATTTGTCCATTTTCATACCAATCAATGCATTCTCCGTGAACTTGTGAATTTTTTACAGGAATAAGAGATTTCTTTTTTCCACTTTTATAGAAAGAAAGTCGAATATCTTCTTTATCGGACTTAATGAACTTCAATTTTTCAATTGATTTGTCTTCGTAAAAACTTGTATCAATTTTCATAAAATCATTATGATTAATATCTAATTTTTCTAATTCATTTTCAAGAATTGACTTTTCTTGACAAGCGTTTAGAAAGAGTAAAGAGATTAAAATTAGTAATATTTCGTAGGTTTTGGTCATATTATTGCCAACGGTTTTTTGTATAGAAAGTTGCTTTGTAAATGCGCGGCGAATTTTCCGCAGGAAAATTGGACTTGGTAAAAAAGCACAGACTATTTAGTTTAGCAAAAATAAAGCAATTTTTCTATACAAGTTGTTAGTAAATGCGTTTTTTCGACAAGTAATTCTGTTTTATGATTTCTGATATTTTCAAAATTCAACGTTTGAGTAAATAATTCCGCAAAGATTTTAATTCCGCAAAATTGCTAAATTCCGCAAGAGTGATTTTTTGGGTTCAGTTCTGTTTTTGTCAATTTTTTAAAACTCCGTTTGAGTAAGAATTCCGAAAAGTTGCTCTAAACTTGTGTTTTTTATTTTTCCAGTGTTGACAAAAAAAGGTAATTTAAATTCGAGTTATTCCACAATATATTACAATACTTTAACTCAGAATTGTTTCCGTCTGAGTGATTTCTAAAGTTTTTACTAACGTTTTTGTATATGGTTTGTTGCGTGTTTCAAGCAACTAATTTAGTAAATAATTACTGACCAAGAAAGTCCGCGAGGACTTTCGCAAGTAGGCAAGAAGCCAGCAATAAATTATATACGGTGTTGTGTACAGTATTTATTTTAGTTCTTTCAATTTTTTGATTAACAAGTCAATTTGTTTTGAATCCATTCTTTTAACCATTCTTAAAGCAACTCCATTTATTCTATTTTCGTCATAATGATATAAATGTGAAAATATTTTCTCTTTTAGGTCAAAAATAAAATTGTACCTCAAGTCTTTTATTCTTTGATGAAATTTTTTAAGGTCAATAAAGTTCAATTTATCCGCTTTCCTAAATTCAATAATTTGTTTTAGAGTGTCTGGTATTTCCTCGTTGTTAGAATGTTTGATATAATTATTTACTTTCCTTAAATCGTTTATATCATTATAGTTTTTCAGGTCACTAAAAATAATTCCTTTGCTTTTAAAAATAGGTTTCAAATTTTCAAATGAGCGAAAGTCTTTTTCGTCAAAATCTAAAGATGCTTTTAAAAGTCTTTTTAGGATTAGCTCAAATTCTTTATAATCATTTATTATTATCATTTCATAAATTGACAATAACCTGTTTTCAATTGAAAATATTTCATCTAAAATATAAGGTGTTTCGTAATATTCTCCTCCAGCTTCTTTTTTGTATGCTTTTTTAAATTCCTTTTCCGCTTTTCCAGCTTCAATATATAGATTTTCGATTGCTGATTGAAGAAGTATCTCAAGGTCAGGAAATTCATATTCTTCCAAATATGTTTCCAGCCCTATTTTATTCATTTCTCTTATGTCGTGAGGATTTTCCATCATATTGTACACAACGGCTTTGTGCTTATAGTTTGTTGCGTAAATTTAGCGAAAAAATAATAAATAAAACACAGACTTTTACGCTTGCGAGGTTTTTCCGCAGGAAAAACTGTTTAGCAATAAATTATGCACATTGTTGCAAATTGTAGTTTTTTCATTTCTACTTTTCTAATATTTTCAAAATTCAGCGTTTGAGTAAACAATTCCGCAAAGATTTTAAACTCCGCAAAGTTGCTAAATTCCGCAAGAGTGATTTTTTGCGTTCAGTTCTGTTGTTGTCAACGTTTAAAATTCCGTTTGAGTAAGAATTCCGTAAAGTTGCTCTAAACTTAGCATTGTTATTTTTCCAGTGTTGACAGAAAAACGTAATTTAAATTAGAATTATTCACAATAAATTTGATGATTTTTAATTCAGAATTGTTTCCGTCTGAGTGATTTTCCGCCATTACTTGCAACGTTGTTGTATATGATTTGTTGCGTGTTTTAAGCAACTAATTTAGTAAATAATTATCGACCAAGAAAGTTCGCGAGGACTTTCGTATATAGGCGAGAAGCAAGCAATAAATTATATACGGTGTTGTAAAACGTTTTTTATTCGGGCGGTTTTACCATTTCCCAAGTCGGATAAATCACAGAATCATTTATTTTCATTAGTTCTTTTTCGCATATTAATTTTCCAATAAATTTGAACAAATTTAAGTCCGTTTTATTCCATTCAATTTTAAAGTCCACCAAAGAATCAAGAACTTTTCCGTTTTCCTTAATAATTAATGCTGTCATTCCAGTTGTTGGATTGATTTCTTTTTCTATTCTGTTTTTAGGATTAATTTTATAAATTAATTCAGATAATTTCTTTGATTCAGTTTCATTTAACTTTCCTTTATAATTCCCAAATTCATTACGAATTTTTCCGTCAACAAACAATGTGCCTTTTTTAATTATTATGTTATAATAAACATCCGAATTACAATTCAAGTTTCTGAAAAAAGTTTTATAATGAAGTACATCTGAAATTCCTATTTCGTATGGTTTTTCAGGTTTTTCACAACTCACCACAATAATCAATATAATAAATATCAGTAATATTAGATTTCTCATTTTTTGTCAAATGTTTTACAACGGTTTTTTGTATAGAAAGTTGCTTTGTAAGTGCCCGGCGAATTTTCCGCAGGAAAATTGGACTTAGTAAAAAAGCACAGACTATTTAGTTTAGCTAAAATAAAGCAATTTTTATATACAAGTTGTTGTAAATTGTGGTTTTTTCGATTTATAATTCTGTTTTAAGCTTTTCTATATTTTCAAAATTCAGCGTTTGAGTAAACAATTCCGCAAAGTTGCTAAATTCCGCAAGAGTGATTTTTTGCGTTCAGTTCTGTTGTTGTCAACGTTTAAAATTCCGTTTGAGTAAGAATCCCGTAAAGTTGCTCTAAACTTGGGATTGTTATTTTTCCAGTGTTGGCAGAAAAACGTAATTTAAATTAGATTTATTCCACAATAAATTTCTTGCTTTTTAACTCAGAATTGTATCCGTCTGAGTGATTTTCCGCCATTATTTACAACGTCTCGGCTATGAGTAGTTGCGTTGGTTTACGATTAAATTTACAAGTACACACCAATCTGAAAATCCGTGAGGATTTTCAGAAGTAGGCGAGAACAAGCAATTACTTATAGCCATTGTTGTACTGCGTTTTTTATTTTATTCGTTCATTTATTTTTTCGAACCACAAATCTCTTTCACTAACGACAAAATCGAAATCTTTTCCATTGTTGGTTATTATTCTGATTCCGTTGTCAATTAGTTTTGCGGTTTTCCTTTTTAGAATTTCTTTTATTGTTGAATATTCAATATCAGTTTGTCCCTTTTGAACATTTATTTTGTGCGATTTAAAAATCAATTTTTTATTTGTCAAGAAAATTTTTCCGCCAACTCCTTCAATTCCACGGAATAAGTTTGCAGGACCTTCAATTTCGATTTCTTCATTTAATTCAAGTTCAGGTTTTATTTTTGTTCCCATTTTTTTAGAAAACTTTCCAGCAAGTTTTTCATTAATATAAGGAAATCCAATTCCGAAAAAAATCCCAAAGAAAACACCTTGAAAAATAAGACTATTGATTGAGTAAAGTTTTTCGTCAGAGAAATAGTCAAATGTCCAAAGTAAAAAAGTGTAAAAAATTCCTGTTCCGATTGCAAATATAATTCGGTACTTCCAGCTCATTTTTATCATTTTATTTCCTATTTCCATAATGTTTGGTTTAAATGCAGTACAACGGCTTTGTGCTTATAGTTTGTTGCGTAAATTTAGCGAAAAAAATAATAAATAAAGCACAGACTTTTACGCTTGCGAGGTTTTTCCGCAGGAAAAACTGTAACCGCAATAAATTATGCACATTGTTGCAAGTTGTGGTTTTTCGGTTAATAATTCCGTTTATGTTTTTTCCAATATTTTCAAAATTCAACGTTAGAGTAAATAATTCCGCAAAGATTTTAATTCCGCAAGAGTGATTTTTTTGGTTCAGTTCTGTTTTTGTCAATTTTTTAAAACTCCGTTTGAGTATGAATTCCGTAAAGTTGCTCTAAACTTGGGATTGTTATTTTTCCAGCGTTGACAAAAAAAGGTAATTTAAACTCGAGTTATTCCACAATAAATTTCTTGCTTTTTAACTCAGAATTGTTTCTGTCTGAGTGATTTTCCGCCATTACTTGCAACGTGTTTGTGTATGATTTCGTTGCGTGTTTTAGCACTAAAGTTAGCAAATAAATCACAGATAGAAAGTCCGCGAGGACTTTCGTAAGTAAGCTATAACTAGCAATGAATTATACACGGTGTTGTAAATAGTACTTTTTTCAATTCAGTTCAAATATTGGTTTGTCAATTCCTCTGCTGTAATAAATATATTTGTCAATATTCAAATCGCTAAATATTCTGTTTTCATAAATTTCATTTAGTAATTCAATTCCGATTTTATCCAATTTTTCGGTATGTTCCTTTTTAGACTCAAGTTCTTTTAAACTCATTCCAATATATGGATAATACTCTTCGTACCATTTTTTCAGTCGAGAGAGAAAGTCAGTTGGAATTTTTGATTGGTCAATTTCAATCATATAATCTCCGTTTTCCAGAATTAAAATTCCAAAACATTTTGCAAATGGTTCTGCCGCTAAAGTCAATTTGATTTCTTCTTTCATTTTGCAGCCATTAATTTTCCATATATTTTTTTTCGTTCGGATTCAGTTTTTGTATTGTCGAATAAGTTAAATGTTCCAAACCAATACAGTCTTTCATTCATTGTCATTCCACCAATTCCATCAATTGCAGAGTTTTTAAGTTCAATCCACATTCCATAAACTTTATCAAAGTCCTTTTGATTTTTAATCCAAGTGTTTCCAAGAAAACGTTCGATATTTTCCCCTAATTCAATCGCATTTCTTTCGTCAGTTTTCCAGCTTTCTAAATTATCAGCTAATTTTTGAATGGAATCTTCTTTTGAAATTTTTCGAATGTTATTTGCTAACTCGTCTAAATTCATTTTCTGCGGTCAGTTTGGGTATTATTTACAACGGTTTTGTGTATGATTAGTGGCGTGTTTAAGCACCTAATTTAGCAAATAAAAACCGAATAGAAAATCCGCGAGGATTTTCGTAAGTAGGCGAGAACTAGCCATTAATTATACACGTTGTTGTAAGCAGTACTTTATTTCTGCCATAGTTCAAATGTTTCATTATCAGCACAACTCGCTGATTTTATCACGTTCTCAAAATTAAATCCATCATATTTGGAAACTATGTCGTAAACTTTATTCCAGCCATCTGAACCTTGCGGAATAGAACAGCCTTTTCCATTTCCCATTAAAATTAACCAAACATCTGGCAGAAATGGTCCTTCGTCAGTATTTATTAATTTTATTTCTTCAATTTCATTCCAGTCGATTTGTTCGGTTTTCCTTTTTGGATGAGTAACTTTTACATAAACGTCCGTGATTTCTGTCTCATAATAATCTTCAGGTTGTTTTTTGTTTGTATTCTCATTTTTTGAGCCAAATATTTTATTCCAAAATCCCATTAACTTAATTGTTTTAATTCAAGTTTTAAATTCTCTTTTGCTTGGTTTTCGTACAATTGCTTTAAACAATCAGTTTTATATATAAAATCCAATTCCAATATGTTTTTCAGTACTTTTTTTCTTCCTTTTCGGTACATAAAGTCTGGATAAATTTGATATTCTTTTCTTATGCTCTCACAATATTTTTTATATTCTTGAGGATTTTTTCCTAAAACTGAAAGGTCTAAATCCAAAAGTATGTTTGTGTCATAGTCATTCGAATTTTTATGCTCTTTTGTAGCCTCAATTTGTGACATACATTCATTTAATTTGTCAAATGAAGTTTTAGAAATTCTATTTGCAAATGTTAAAGCACTTTGATGTTCGTTATTACTTTTTGTGGGTTTGTAAATTATGTCGTGATAATAAATGGCAAACAATAAACAGTCTAAATCTTTTACTTCTGATTGAATTTTGTTTAATTCCGAAAGCATATTTTCTAAATGCTCAAGATTATGATAATGACGTGATTTTGATGAATAATTGCTCTCAATTTCGTTCCAACATTCCAGATTATAATCTTCGTTCTCCGAATATTTTCTAATCAAATTCAGAAATTTTTCTTTTATCATCTCGGTTTTTTTGGGTATTGCTTACAACGTGTTCGTGTTATGGCTAGTTACGTTGGCTAGCTTAAAGATACTAAACTATCACGAACCAGAGGAAAATCCGAAGGATTTTCCGAGTACACACAGAACAAGTAATTAGTTATACACGTTGTTGTACACCGTTTTTTATTCGCAATCATTAAACACATTCCATTCCAATGTAATGATTTTTGATTTCGCATCAAATGAAAAATCGATAATAGTTTTGTCAGTTTTCACACATTTTAAAATCAGATAATCTGTTTGTAATTCATTCAAGAACCAAAATCCGTAAATTTCAGCCCAATGAGCATCTGGAATACATTCTTTTTTTTCTTTTCGAGTTAACTTATTAAACTCATCAATCGATATATGCTTAAATTCAGGCATTGTCATTTGTCCTAAATTTAATTTTTTGTTGTCGTTGAGTGGTACATTTTTAATATGAACTATTAATCCGTTAGTATTCTCAAAATATAAATCAGATAAGTTTTTTCCGATTGGTATTTCCAGTTCAAATTCGCCATTTACATCAGAGCGTTCGTATTCACTACCTAATTTTGTATTCAATTCAAATGAAACTTTTATAAGTGGAATTTCAGAATATCTTTCGTCATATTGTTTGATAAATTGACCACAAACTTGTCCGTATCCGATATTAAAATTGGATAAAATCAGAAGTAAAAATGGTATGACAAATGTTTTTTTCAAATGGTGTACAACTCGTTATATAGAGAAATAACTTCCTTTTTTTTGTTAAATTATTCCCGATAAAAGGAACTTTGGTTCTTGTTTATCAGCTCTTAAAAAACGCATTTCATAGCAATAAAATGTTTTTTTAAGAGCTACTAATATATAAAAATAATTGACATTATTTTTCTTAAACCTTTCTAGAGTTTAAAAACTGATCTGATTCTGAAGTGTTTTTTTGTAAGCTCAATAATATGGTGTCTAGCGGACTTTTTATTTCTAATAAATCCTTTTTAGCTACGTGTGTATATATCATCGTTGTTTCTGGCTTTGCATGACCTAATAATTCCTGAATATGGCGTAAACCAATACCGTTTTCTAATAAATGTGTAGCATAGCTGTGTCTTAATGTATGCGGAGTAACATGTTTTTTTATGTTGGCAAGTCGGGTAGAGGTGTGCAAGAATTTACGAATGCTACTTTCAGAATATTTTGATCCGGTTGGGCTTTCAACAAAAAAACGTTTCGGCACATAAGTGCTAATATAGTTTTGTAATAAAGGTAAAAAACTGTCTGCTAAAATTACATACCGGTCTTTTCTTCCTTTTCCGTTTTGTACAAATAATTGTCTTCTAGCAACATCAATATGTCTTAACTCGAGTTTGGTTAATTCTCCAATACGTAATCCGGCAGAATATAACATTGCTAAAATAGCGCGGTGTTTTAAGTTTTTGGTAACTTGTAATAAAGTTACAACTTCTTGTTGCGATAAAACAGCAGGTAGTCTTCTAGAAATTTTAGGCCTTTCTAAAGTAAGTGATTCAATATTACATGTAGGATAGTAAACAACAAATAATTTTAAAGCACTTATAAATTGTCGTTGCGAGCTTATACTGTAGTTTCTAGCAATAAAAACAGCTTCAATAAATAACTCAACATTTTTATTGGTGAGTGACTCGATAGGTGCAGGCTGACTAAAATCAATAAAATCAGCAATAAAAGTAAAATACGTAAGCACCGTGCTTTCACTGTAACGTTTACCTCGCAAATACTTTACATAATTCCGAATAATTTCTTTGTTCTCATTCGTAAGTTTACGTTCTGTTTTTACACCTCTGTGATATAATTTTTTAATTACCGATTCATCAATGTTAAAATCAGCAGTAGCAGTTAATAGTTGTTGTATGTCAGAAAGTATTTTATCAGTAAAAGGGCTAACCCATCCTTTTAAAGTTTTACTCCAAGTAAATTTTTTTAAACTCCTAATATGGTTAATTATAGCATTATCATATTTAAAAGTAAGTAATAAAACTACTTTTTTTCTATGCAATGTTTTTTTTACAGAAATTACTTTTTTTTGTGCTGATTCAGTTTTCATATATTACCAAATATACAAAATCATTGATAATATTTGTGTTTAATTCTTGTTAAGTTGTTTTAAGTCAGTTGTTTAATTTATTTGTCGGTATTTTGGTGAAATTAAAACTGCATTCCTATTTTTAAGTTTAAAACTCTGCCTGTCATGTAATTCGGAATTCCGTATTGTTGTTTGCTATAGGCATCACGAACCCAAGTATTGGTTATCGAATTTCTGATGTCAAATAAATTAAAAAGTTCTAAACCAGCTGTTAGTTCTTTAAAATTACGCAAAAAAACAGTTGATCTTTTTTTGTTGGCATCTGTAAACACATAGGATATTCCTACATCGGCTCGTTTGTAATCATTTAATCTATTTTGATATTGATATACATCTGAATAAGCAGGAGCGCCACCCGGAAGTCCCGTGTTATAAACAATATTTAAATAGGCTTTTAAATCAGGTATATTAGGAACATAGTCCTGAAATAAAACACCGAATTTTAAGCGCTGATCAGTTGGTCTTGCAATATATCCTTGATTGTTGATGTTTTCTTCCGTTTTTAAATACCCAAAACTCACCCAACTATCATTACCAGGCACAAATTCTCCGTTTAACCGAATATCTAATCCGTAGGCATAAGCATCAGTTACATTATCTGCTCTATAACGAATACGAACATTGTCTACCGAATACGAATTTACATTAGATAAATCTTTATAATACAACTCGGTTGTTAGTTTAAAAGGGCGTTGCCACATGGTAAAACTGTACTCATTACCTGCAACTAAATGAATTGATTTTTGGGCTTTTACCTTCGGATTAATACTACCGTCATAACCTCTTAATTCTTTATAAAACGGAGGCTGAGAATACCAACCACCAGAGATTCTAAACAACATATCTTTATCCCAATCTGGTTTGATAGCAAATTGCGCCCTAGGGCTAAATATAATTTGATTTTCCGCGCTTTCATTAGCTGTTTTTACACTCCAGTTATGAGCGCGTACACCAAAATTCATCCATATTTGATGATTTTTCCAATTACTTTTTCTGCTGAATTGTAAAAACCCCGAAACACGATTAATATCTACATTATTATCAGCTCTAACAGTATTAAATGGTTCAATGGGTCCTGTAAAAGGTTCGTAGGGTTGATTGTTGCCTGTAATGTTTGGCGGACGTACGGTGAAACCTAAAGAATCTATCACTTCCCATTCGCGTATGCGGTCTTTTATATTTTCTGTTTGATATTTTACGCCTGCTTTCCATTCATTTTTGCCATCTTTTAAAGTTGCTTTTAGTTGAATGTTACTTATTAAGGCATCTAAATCGTTACGTGCATGGTTAATTTGCGATCCGATTCCTTGTGAGAAAGCGACTTCCCCAAAATTTTCAGAACCAATATTACTATCCACTTCTCCTAAATTATAAGAAGCGGCAATATCAAAATACTCTTCTTCTTGAGTGTTGAAAGAAGAAATGGTTCCTGTAACTTTTAAATTATCATTTACTTGATAATCGGTAGAAAAAGCACCAAAAAGTGTTTTAAATTGGTCTTTTTCTTGCCCTTGATAAAAAACAATAAGTTCTAACGGATTTACCAACGTACCAAAACGTGTTTTTCTTGTTAATGGTTCGTAATTATAATTGTTTAGAGAGAAATTACTTAAAAAATTGAAAGTAACTTTATCGGTTGCTTTGTAGGTTAAAAAAGATTGTAGGTCGGTAAAAGTTGGTTTAAAATTTACATCTACCTGCTTACTGTTTACAAATAAACTGTTATCGCGGTAACGAACACCAACAATGGCACTTAACTTATTATTTAAAAAAGAGTCTTCTATGGTAAAACTTCCGCCTAATAAACTAACATCTAGTTGCGCACCAAATTCAGTTGGTTTACGATACGTGATGTCTAAAACAGAAGATAGCTTGTCGCCGTATTTGGCTTGAAATCCGCCTGCGGAAAAATTAATATTTTGTACCATTTGCGGATTGATAAAACTTAATCCTTCTTGCTGGCCAGAGCGTATTAAAAACGGACGATATACTTCTATACCGTTTACATATACTAAGTTTTCATCAAAATTACCACCACGAACATTATACTGTGTGCTTAATTCGTTGTTATTACTAACGCCAGGCAGCGTCATTAAAATATTTTCTACACCTGCGTTGGCGCCTAATATTTTCTGAACTTTTTTTGTGTCTATTTTTGTAATTCCTTGCGCTTCTTTTCTTAGATTTTTAATACTAACTTCTTCTAATTGTTCTGTTTTAAAAGTAAGAGAAGGAGAGAAGTTAAAGATTTTTTTACCTCTAGAAGTAAATTTTTTTGTAACCGTTTTATAGGAAACATGACTAAAGGTAACAGTAACTGTTTTACGCATCGGAATGGTAAAGTTATAGTCTCCGCTGGCATTGGTTGTGGTTCCTTCAGATAGGTATGTAATTGCTACACCTTCTATAGGAGTGTTAAATTTGTTGGTTATTATACCTTTTATAATTGCTGTTTTTTGAGCAGAAATTAATGAAGGGAAGAGCAGTAAAAAAAGTAGTTTTTTCAAGGGTTTTATAGTTTATTTTTTAAAGAATGTAGCGGTAACAGTCTTAATGTTTCCAACATTGTCCGAAACTACAAGTTTAAAGAGATGTTTGCTACCAACCAACTTTTTATCGGTAAAATCGTAGGTGAGAATTCCTTTTTTATGGTTGTATTCCATTAATACCCAGCTTCCATCTATGGTTGCGCGGTAATTTTTTATGCCAGATTCGTTGTCTTTAATTTTTACTTTTAAGGTTTTATTTTTTGATATCCACTGTTTATCATTAAAATTATACAACTTAATAGTAGGTGTATTGGTATCGTAAAGTAGCGTATAATCCCCTAAAATTTTTGAGGTAGTATATATTTTGTTAATATTTTTTCTTGTTGAAACATACCTAGGGTATTTAGCGTTGGTAATATTGGCAATATATACTTGTTGCTTTTGCTTTTCATTTAAAAAAGAGGTGTCAAAAGTTAAGGTATATCTTTTATCTATTGGTTTAGTTTTATTATGAATTTTAGCAATACCATCCTTAAAAGAAAAATCGATAAAACAATCTTCGTAAAAAGTATTTTTAGGAAAAGCAACCGTTACATTGTTAAGCGTAAATTTTTGAAAATTTTTAGCAACAATTTTATAATTTGTAGTGTCTTTTTGTTGATATACTAAATTACTTTCTACTCCTCTTACAGGTATTTTAACAGAAGCGGTATTGTTTTTAAAATCTTTAGCAATGATTTCAACATTATAGCTTGCGTTTTTTTCAACAAGTATTTTACCATTATTTATTAAGTCTTCATATAAACTTAACTTGTTGGCACTTACTTTATGTGTTTTTTGCACTTTACTTTTATAGGTTTTGTAGTGTTTATAATCAATTAATAAATTGATGTATTTACTTTCAGAAAAAGAAAAAGTTTCAACATCGTGGTAATAAACTCTGCTACCATTTACTTTCATTTCTAAACTGTAAATTCCGTTTTTGTTTAAAGCACCGTTTAGTCTATCAAAAACACTAATTCCGAAACCTATAATTCCGCTAGCAGTAATACTTTCACTGATAAAATTATTTTCACTGATTTTTTTAAATGATAAAACCGATTTTAAATTAGAATTATTAACTCTTGATTGTTCATTTAAAGGATATGCCATTATTTTCTTAATACTAGGCGATGTATCATCAGCTACAGCTATTCCGAAATGTAAAGGGTTTATAATTCGTTCTGTTTTAGTATCTCTAATTTCGTAATGCAAATGTGGGCCGCCAGAGCCACCAGTGTCACCACTATAACCAATAATTTGACCTTTGCTAACAGGAAATTGTTCTTCTTTCGGAAATATATTTCCTGTTTGATAACTCTTTTTCTTGTACTGAATCCCTTTAACGTATTTCTGAATAGCGGGCTTAAAGTTTTTTAAGTGCGCGTATACCGTTGTATATCCGTTAGGATGTTTAAGGTATATTGCTTTACCAAAACCATATTGCGATACTTTTATGCGAGAAACATATCCGCTAGCAGCAGCGTAAATGGGCAAACCTTCTTTGCCTTGAGTTTTAATATCAATACCCGAATGAAAATGGTTACTTCTTAATTCACCAAAAGTACCTGATAAAATAATCGGTATTTTTAAAGGAGAAGCAAAGTAGTCTTTAGGGTATTGCTTTTGTGCATTAGCAGTATAAAAGAGCAATAAAAAAATAATGGAAAAATAAAATTTCAAGATATAGCGGTTTTAAAACAAAAATACTAAAAATAAGCTGAAACACTTAGATGTCTTATAATCAGTAGTGTTGTTAAAAAAACAATAAAATAGTTGTTATTTAAGTTCTATATTGATAACTTTGTAAGTATAGTTTTATTCTCACAAATAAATGAGTAACCCTTTAGAAGCAATTCATTTACTGGAAGATAAGTTAAGAAACCTACTTTCGAGGTATGAATTTTTAAAAGAAGAAAACCAAGTATTGCTTCAAAATAACGCAGAGTTACAAATTTTATTACAAGAAAAACAGCAAGAATTAAATAAAGAGCAAGAAGAATATAAATTGCTAAAAATTGCTAAAACTATAGAAGGCAGTAACAAAAATACAAGAGAAACAAAACTCAAAATAAATACATTAGTTCGGGAGATTGATAAATGCATTACTCTTTTGAATTCATAAAAAGTTCTTTACATGGCAAAAATTAAAGTTAATGTAGTAATTGCAGGAAGAACGTACCCGTTGAGTGTAGAAAACACAGATGAAGAACAAGGGATGCGCAGTGCGGCAAAAAACATTAACGATTTAATTGCTAAGTTTGAACAAAGTTATGCAGTATCAGATAAACAAGATGTATTGGCAATGTGCGCATTGCAATTTGCATCTAAATCAGAAATAGTATCTTTAACCAATACTAAAGAAAATACTGAAGTAATAAATAAAATAAATGATTTGGCTAACTTGTTAGATAAACATTTGTAACGTTCTTTAAAATACATTATTAATATACTGCCTACATTAGTACATTGTTTGTTAAACTCAACACTATTTATTTAGAAAGGATGAGTCTTGGTTCGTAAAGCAAGCCGATTTTAGATCGGATCCTTGATAAGCCAGTTAGTCCTAAACCTGTTTTTTCGGAGTTTATAAAACCCATATTAATGTAGGCTTTTTTTATACAATCAAATTAAAATTATGGATGGAATATTATTTCCTGTATTAGCAGGAATTATAGGTATAGCAATAGGTTTTATAATCGCTAAAATATTAGAAAAATCGGCTGCTAATAAATTAATACTAGAAACAAAAAAGCAAGCAAGAAATATTGTAAAAGAGGCTAAAATAGAAGCTGATGCAATAAAGAAAGATAAAATATTACAAGCCAAAGAAAAGTTTATCGAACTAAAATCTGAGCATGAAAAGGTAATTTTTTCGAGAGAAAAAAAGATGTCTGATGTTGAAAAGAGAGTAAGAGATAAAGAGAGTCAGGTATCATCTGAACTAGATAAGAATAAAAAATTAAACAAGTCTGTAGAGAAGAAAGAAGCAGATTTTGATTATAAATTAGATTTTTTAGATAAAAAAGAATCTGATTTAGAAAAACAGCACAAACGTCAGGTAGATATGTTAGAGCAAATTTCTGGCCTATCAGCAGAAGATGCAAAAACAGAGTTGGTTTCGTCTTTAAAAGATGAAGCAAAGGCAGATGCAATGTCGTTTGTACAAAATGCTATTGAAGAAGCTAAAATGACAGCACAACAAGATGCTCGTAAAATTGTATTAAATACGATACAAAGAGTAGGAGTAGAGCAAGCTGTTGAAAACTGTGTATCTGTTTTTAACTTAGAGTCAGACGATGTTAAAGGTCGGATTATTGGTCGTGAAGGTCGTAATATTCGTGCTTTAGAAGCTGCTACCGGAGTAGAAATTATAGTAGATGACACACCTGAAGCAATTATTTTATCTTGTTTTGATCCTGTTCGTAGAGAAATTGCTCGTTTATCAATGCATAAATTAGTGACAGACGGAAGAATTCACCCAGCAAGAATTGAAGAAGTTGTTAAGAAAACAGAAAAACAAATTAGTCAAGAAATTATTGAAGTTGGTAAACGTACTGTTATCGATTTAGGAATTCATGGTTTACATCCTGAATTGATTAAAATCGTTGGACGTATGAAATACCGTTCTTCTTATGGTCAGAATTTATTACAACACTCGCGTGAAGTTGCTAATCTTTGTGGTATTATGGCATCAGAAATGGGCTTAAATGCTAAAGCAGCTAAACGTGCTGGTTTATTACATGATATTGGTAAAGTGCCAGAAACAGAAAGTGAATTACCGCATGCTTTATTAGGAATGCAATGGGCAGAGAAATTTGGTGAAAAGCCAGATGTTTGTAATGCCATTGGAGCTCACCACGACGAAATAGAAATGAAGAGTTTATTATCTCCTATCGTTCAGGTTTGTGATGCTATTTCAGGAGCAAGACCAGGTGCGCGTCGTCAGGTATTAGATTCTTATATACAGCGTTTAAAAGATTTAGAAGATATCGCTTTCGGATTTAGTGGTGTGCAAAAAGCATATGCTATTCAGGCAGGTCGTGAATTAAGAGTAATGGTAGAAAGTGCTAAGGTAAATGATACTAAAGCAGCAGAATTATCATTTAATATTTCGCAAAAAATACAGAATGATATGACGTATCCAGGGCAAGTGAAAGTTACTGTGATTCGTGAAACAAGAGCTGTTAATGTTGCTAAATAATAGCAATTAATTATATTAAAAAATCCTCATCGTAATTGATGAGGATTTTTTTTACAAAAAACTACCTAAATAATTAAAGCTTTACATGAATCGAAATTCATTTTAGGTTCTTATGATAGTCTATGACCAATCTTATGTAATTCTGAATCAAGTTCAGATTAACGGCTTCAATACTTTTTTGTTATCTATTTCTTTTAGATTTTCCTTTTTGCTCAGGAGTTGTTCTTTTTTTATGATATTTTTTTGAGTAGTTTTTATTTTTACGTCTTTTTAAAAGCTTACCTCTTTTTCCTGTTTTTGCATTAGGAACGGCTCTGTAATAAAAAAACTTTTCATCTTCTCTATACTTTCTGTAATTCTTTCTAAAGTCTCTTTTGTAAAAATACGCATCGTTATAATTAAATATACTACCAATGTTAATATCAATATCTATACCTCCGTTGTTGTAATATACATCATCATTATAATGATCATTATATCTTACGTTTCCATAAAAACGAGGATTATTCCAACGATCATACCTAATATTTAAATTTCCTACTTTTGATAATTTTCCATAGCTATAATCAATATAAATACTACCAATTCTTGTTACATTACCTCTACGATCATAATTAATAAAAGTGTTACCAATACGCCTTACTTTTCCTCTACGATCTCGCTCTATACGAACACCGCTACTTGTTTTAGCGCGCCTACCATTATAATCGACATATCTTGTGTTTTTATAATGTGTATTAAAATCAAAATCACCGTTTAAAAATACGTGAAATTGCACATCTCTTTCAATAAAGGTAACAGCATCGTTATAACGATTTGTAACCCCAACTTTATTTGTTGACTTATTTATGTTTTCAGCATTAACTGTTGCTAATGACATAATTGCTAATAATAAAAGTATCCCTTTTTTCATAATTGATAAATTTAGGGTTTCGCTTACTCTATTTGCTTTTCGGCTTCCGCATTTGATTGATAATTTTCAAAGAACGTGCCAAAAATAAATTAAGTTATCTATGTTTACAAGATAAACGATATTGTTTTTATATGTATGGTGTTGTTTTTAAGGCGCTTACCTATGTGTTGTCAAATACTTTATTTTAGTCATAAAAAAGGCTATATTTATACGCCTTACTCTTAAAACCCGGATAAAAATGATTGATGCTATTGATAAAAACTTGCAAAGAGGAATAAAATTATTAAATGCTATTTCTGATGAGCAATACAGTAACAAATCAATAGCTCCTTACTATTCGAGTATAGGTGCGAATATGCGTCATGTTTTAGATGTTTTTGTGTGTCTTTTTAATGGATTAGAAAATAATGTTGTTGATTTTTCAGATAGAGAAAGAAATCAATTAGCAGAAGAACAAACGAAATTCGGAATTGAATATTTTAATGATGTTATTACGCAATTACATTCCCTAAAAATTACAGATTATGATATTATTGTAGCTGTTACTGATGATTTAGGAACAGGTAAAATTACGGCAAATTATACTTTAGCAAGTGCATTAATACAAGCACATACACACGCAATACATCATTTTGCTAGTATAGGTTTTATAATAAATCAGTTAGAAATAGAGTTACCTGATGCCGATTTTGGATACAACCCAACAACACCAAAAAAGGTATGTATAGAATAATAGCCTTATCTATGAATATACACCCAACCTTTTTGAGTTTTAGACAAACTAAAGTTACCAAATTTTAATAAATAAAAATAAGTACCAACAGGTAATTTACTACTAGTATTTATAGTTGCCCTACCAATTGATGTACCAGTCCAATCATTTTTATAATTTGTAGCTTTATAAACAAGGTTTCCCCAACGATTAAAAACTTCAAGATAGCTTTCATTATATTGCTCTAAACCATCAAATATTAGTGTCTCATTTTTTGTGTCTCCATTAGGTGTGATTATAATATTTACGTCAGTTAAGTTACCATCAGCAACACCAGACCCTATTGTTATTATTTCATAATCATCAGGTATAAATGTATTTGATGTTACTAATCCCTGAGTTAGATCTCCTATCACATTTGTATTTCCGAGATCAATCCATTTATTTACAGTTTTACTCCAGCCAACTACACGTAATTCATTAATGTTATTTGTTATATTATTAATATCACTTAAGTTATCCCAAGTTAAAGTAACAGTAGTTTCTATTGTTCCGTTAAGATCCCAAAATTCGTTTTCATTTATATTTTCAATAAATACTTGTTTTTGGTCTGTTAAAAAAGATTCACCAAATGTACTAGGTGTATTAGGGTCTTCATAAAAATAAGCGCCTTTAAACGTGGTGCTTTCTGATTGAGAAGGAATTCTCATAGGTCTTAATCGGTTGTCATCGCCTACAGGGAAAGTAAATTCGTTTAAACCGACAACGGAAGTATATCCGTCAACAAATCGATTATCATCTTCACCAGCATAAAAATTATGATTTATATAATCTAAAGAAACACCTGTGTTGTTTTTATCTGTTACTATTTTGCCGTTTATAAAACTAAATTCATTCGTTACTCCTAAAGAAATTTGTAGTTCTAAATCGTTATTAGCATCTACTTCAATATCAGAAAATATAGGTCTATTATTTCCTGAAACAATTCGCGTTACATCATTACTGTAAAAGCCAGCAAGCCCCTCATTGTTGTTAAAAACACCATTGTTTATTAAGTTGGTATGAAAACCAACTCGAGCACCAGTATGCATCTGTAAGTTTCCTGTATTTTGAAATGCAGTTTGTGAATTAATTGTAAATGGTAAAATAAATACCATTAATAATGTATGAAACTTCATAAAATTCCCGTATTTTATAATATTTATTTTTGTTTTGTTGTAGATTGTAATTTATCTTACAATATTCACTATTATTAAGCTTAATAAATATTTTTAAATATTGTATTAAACTACTTTAATTGGAGCTAAATTTTAATGTTATTTATAAGCAGTGTATAAAACAACTAGGTTCTCATTTACAGCGTTAACTGTGCGAGTAACATTAATTGTAAAGCCATTAACATTAAAAGAAGTTAGAGAAGCTGTTATTTTTCCCAAACTATCTCCATTCTGATTTCCATATCGTATACCAATACAATTAATATTTGATGAGTAACGAGAGATGTCGTTAATAGAGTTTCCACTACCTCCAACAAAAATCACTTCTTGTGTAATTGATGCAGGTGTGATTAATGTAGCTTCATTAAATCTAGCAAAACCATTCATAGAACCATATGAGTTGTTTATGCCTGAATTATTATTACCAACTTGATTATCATTATCGATAGATAAAGTTTCGATATTAGCATGTGCTACAAATGTTATCTGAGAAGGTTCAAAAGGTAAACCTACAATTGTTTTATTTCCTGAAGCATCAATAATAAATGAACCCGTATGAACAACGGGGCCAGTGTAAATATTTTGTATCGTACCTTTATTATCTATAACTCTAATCTCTTGAGCAGATAATGAACATGAAAAGGATAGATATAAAAGGGTGATTATTAATTTTAGGTTATTATATGCTAGTTTCAATATGAATATAGTTTTTTAAACACCCCAAAAAGTTATTGAGTTTAGCTCAATGTCTTGTACTTGGACTGTATTAATATTTGTATTATACATAATTAGTTCGTTAAAACTAGTAGTTGCATGGTTTGCAGGTTGATTTCCTGTAGCCCATCCAATCGCAAAATCTTCTGTTAATGTACATCTACCTGTTGTGTGTGTGCCGTTAAACCTTTGTATAGCTCCCGATCTAGCTATTACATTTGTGCTTGTTTTTATGAATGTATATATTTCCCAAACATTAAAGTTAGCGCTGTTATTAAAATTACGTGGATTGTTACAACAAACACCTGGGTCGAAATATAAATTTTGATTACTCCAGTTTATGTGAGTAGACCACCTATTGCTATTAACCAAAACACCAAACGTATGTTGTGCTTTAGTGGTTGCTCTCATTACACCAATAACAGTACCTTCATTACCATTATTTGTAAGGTTTTGTATCCCGTTAGGGGTATCAATTGTTAAGTGGTCATTAATACCATCTCCTTGAAAATAAGGTGTATTTGGGTCTGGATAAAAACGAGGCTGACTTATGGTTAGTGTTTGTTCTGCATTTCTACCTAAGCCACTTTGATCATACCAAGTACGTACAAATACATCACTAGTGCCTCTCCATGTATTTATTGCTTCAATATCTACAATATCATTATCTCCCCAGCCAAAATCTTCTTCTTCTTGTACTACTACACCTAATAAAATTACTGTTTTTCTTAACCTAACTATCGGTCCGTTATAATCACTTTCAAGAACACGCATAGAAAAAGCAAAGCTTATATTATCTAATTTGTCATCAAGTATATGATGAGGTTTCATTTTAGGAAACTGATTATAATTAGCTATTTGAGCATAGCTAGATAGTGTGAATATTATAAGTATATTTAGAATATATTTATTCATAAATTATCTTTTTAAATCACCAGTTAAATGAAATATATTTGTAGCTGTTGAAATTAACCCTGCGCCAGCACTTATACCAGCAGTTTTAAATCGTGATAACCTGTTTAAGATTGTAGCACCACCAATTATGGTTACTTGCCCAAGACCTGTTTGGTAAACACTAATATTATAGCCAATAGGAAAACCGTTAGGAACAGTAAGTGTAACATTCGTAGCGCTATTAAATGTAAAAACTTTACCGTTATCGATAAGTTCTAGCGTGTAATTAGCTGTTTTATTTATTACAGTAACTAAGTTAGGATCTACCCAGTTTGTACCTGTTATTGTTGATGAAAGAAACTGCCCATTGGTACCAGAATCTCCGCTACTGTCATTATAAGTACCTGTTACGCTTATGTCTTCATTAATGCTAATATCTTGATTCGCATCTATAGTTAATGCATTAATTCCGTTTGTTGAAAAACCTAATTCATTATCAGCATCACTGTACATACCTGTATCTGAATCATTGAAAAATCGATAAGAAGGAAGTCCTAGTGTACCGTTTGCATTATTTAACCCCGATGTTCTTATAGTACCATTTACATTTAATTTATTTGTGCCCGCAAGTGTATTTCCTATATATAACCTTTTTGTTAAATTGTTCCAGAAAAGTTGATCGTTATCTTCTGTAGGAGTACCGTCGGTATTTGCAAAAAAAATAGAACCAGTAGTACCAACATGTGGAGCATTGTCGTTTACAATTTTCCAATTATTTGTGTTTTTATCCCATATTTTTACAATATTAGGCGTCGTAGTAGTATCAAACCAAATATCATTTTCTAAAGTAATAATAGTAGGGTTGTTAGGATTCGTTGCCGATGTAAATACTCTATTATTATTTACTGTTTCAATAGTACCTTTGTTATCTATAACACGAATTTCCTGTGCATTTATTCTATTAGAAAACAGAGCCAATGCACAAGAAATTAATATTATATGTACTATTTTTTGATACATTAATGATTATTTAATCCAATGTATTTCGAAAATATCTCCATTATAAATTTCCCAATCATTAGGAGCTACAGTTTGTGGTTGAACAGTAACAACACCGGCACCTAATATGTAATCAGTTCCAGCTCTTAATTTAGCACCATTTCTATATACTGAAACTTTAAATAAAGATGTCGTTGCAACTATATCTGTAACAGTAATATCTAAGTTAGCAGTTGAATCAGCAGCTGCAGTTTCTTCTACTTTAACTCCTTGAACTTGCAATAAATCAGAAGCTCTAATTTTTTGAGTTTTACCTGAAACTTCATCTCTTACTAGTACAGTAAAACCTGTTGTTGTTCCATTGGCATGATCTGTTTCATTTAATTCTGCATCTGTATTGGTAGATGCTGTAGAAATATCAGTAACCAATTCTAATCCATCTAAAGCGAATGCGTTTCCATTAGCATCAATATAGGTATCTTCTACTAAAGCACCACCTAGTTGCCATGTTGTTGTTGTTCTGTTATTTGCAGCAGTAGATGTAATAGTTGTTATTCCATTATTTGCTTGTAAGTATTTGATAGTTCCTTTATTATCTATTAGTCTAATAGATTCACCTGCAGCATTTGCTTGCGTAGTATTAGCTGTTCCATCATCTGCAGGTAATGTTTGCGCACTAGTAGTACCAAGGGCTAACATACCAACAGCAAGTGCTGCTATTTTAAATTTGCTTGTAATTGTTTTCATAAATTGTTATTTTAATGTTTGTAATAGGGGTTTTATTAATAAAATTGTACTATTCTTATTTGATCGCCTGAATAGCATATTGCCTCAGGTTCTATTTGTAAGCTTGTATTATCTATGATTGTAAAATCTATACGAACACCATTTCTGTAAACGTTTATTTTATCAGTAGATCTTAATACCAGTCCGTTAAAAATTAACTGTCCGTCGGTAGCTATTAATTGTGTTACTTCTTCTCTAATAAGATTTGTGGTTGTTACTTTTTTTAATTGACCAGTAACTCTATCTATAGTTACAATGTCATCTAACGTAACATCTCCATCTTCTAAACCAGTAATTGCTAATGTATTTATTGCTGTTGTTTCTATTATTGTAGGCTTAATTAACAAGCCGCCTAGTTGAACAGTATTGCCTGTATCAATCAAAAGACCATTGTTAGCTACTGGGGTTGCATTTGAACTAATCCAAATAGTACCATCATAGGCGTAAATGAAACCAGAAGAACTATCAACATAAACATCACCCGAAGTAGGGTTTGGAGCAGTTGTTGTATTAGGCGGACCATTACCTCTTCTTGGGTTGTTGTCTATAGAGATCCAAGAAGATCCGTTCCAAATACTTGTGGTGTTATTTAAAGCATCGTTAATCCAAAAATCTCCTAAATTATTATCTGTAGGTGCTGTTGCAGCGGTTGTTACATTAATGTTATTGCCCGTATTACATAAATTAATCCAAACTGTACCGTCATATAAAAACACACAGTTTTGATCAGTGTTAAAAACTAACCCACCGCGTAATGGTTGAATAGCATTCATTTGTACTTCCGTCATTCGGCTTATTACTAAGGCTTTATCTGTGCTTTCTAATTCAAGAATTGAATTCACATTAATAATAGAAGGGTTGTTTCCAATTTTAACTTGCGCTGAAATTGAAATATTTATAAGTAAAAGAAGTAGTAATGAGTATTTTATCTTCATACTTAGTGTTGATTTTATAATACAATTATATTGTTTTTTTTTGTTCTATTAAAATTTTATTCAAAGAAATTAACTGTTAAATAAGACACTAATTCTTTACAAAGGTCACATTTTTTTAATTAAGAGAACTTTTTTATACCTGAAATGTATTTTTTTAATTCTAAAATTTCAAAAGTAAAAATTTTTGGACTCTTATAGGGTGTGTTAAACTGTTTATTATTTATAACGGCTATTTCATAAATACTTTTCCAATGATTTCTAATACATTTAAGTGCTTTAAAATAGGTGTAATTTTCAGCATCGTAAATGTGTGTAGGTTCTGCTAGTATTCCATTTATTTCAATAATTTTGAAATCACTACCATTTTCTAAAGCTGAAAAAGAATTGTACTTCAAATCTACTCTACCATAATACCAACCTGGAATCAGTACACTTAGTTTGTCGAAAGTTTTTGTTAAACTTTCATTAATTAAGTGATTTCCGTTTAAAAACTGCGTTCCTTTAGAATGGTTACCTATAGCTGTTAGTTTTATAAGTTCTTTTTCTTTTGGAATTTTAGTTAATTTTTTCTGATGAATTTCGCTGAATAATTCTATATATAACTTAGCTCTATCATCATTTAAAATGAGCTCTTCTAATGATGATTTTCCATCGCCTGTAACCGTTAAAAAACGCTTTAAGGTTAAAGAAGTGATATGGCCTTTGTTGTTTTGCGGATTACGGTGATAAAAAACACCACACTCATTTTCAAAATCAAGAAATTCTTGAATAATAATATTGATTTTATACTTGTCTAAGTATTCTTTTAAATCAGCTTCAGAATATATTTTCTTTACTAATAAACCTCTAAAACCAATGTCTGGTTTAGCTATTAAAGGGAATTGAATTTGTTGTTCTTTTATTTTAATTATAACAGTATTAAATTCACTATAAGGTTTTACTAATATCGATTTAGGTCTGTACTTTTCAGGAATCAACATGGTAGTTTCGTACTTGCTTTCGGTACCATTTCCTGAGCTTTTTATGGCCGGGTTTACAGCGCTAAAAAAGGCAAGGTGTTTGGCTTTAAAAGCTAAATAAAAAGCATATGGTAAATTAGGAACATAAAACATAGCTGTTGGCCAGTGCTCCCATTTTGTAAGTTTTTGTATAGTAGAATTTTTTCTCAAGTTATTTTTGAAATAAATAGTCTAAAAACCCCTTTATTGTTTTAAATCCGAAGTAAACCGTAAATAAAATTAAAAAAGTACCTAAAGTTAATAATACATAAGCAATATAAGTTTCAGGTACTTCGGTGTAAATTCTAAAAGCTTTAAAACCGAAACTTAATACAATAGGAGACAGTATTAATAGGCCTAAAAGAAAAACAAATTTCCTTACAACAGTATCAAATGTTTTTGTCTTATTCATTCGGATAGTTTTTAATTACAGTACGTACGTTTCCGTATTTTTTTAATAGCTTACTAGCTGTTTCTTGGCTGATATTTAATTCGGATACTAACATTTTTTCTCCTCTATCTACCAATTTTTTGTTAGATAACTGCATGTCAACCATTTTATTACCTTTTACTTTGCCTAGTTGAATCATAGTAGCGGTAGATAACATGTTTAATACTAGTTTTTGAGCAGTACCAGCTTTCATACGTGAGCTTCCAGTTACAAATTCAGGACCAACAACAACTTCTATCGGAAATTGTGCTGTTAAAGATAACGGACTACCTTCGTTACAAGTAATACATCCTGTAATAATGTTGTTTTTATTACATTCTTCTAAAGCGGCAATTACATACGGAGTAGTACCTGAGGCTGCAATACCAATAACAATATCTTTATTTGATATACTATGTTCTTGTAAATCTACCCAACCTTGGTTTGTTGAGTCTTCTGCATTTTCTACGGCTTTTCTTATGGCAATATCTCCACCAGCAATAAGTCCGATAACCAATTCATGAGGAACTCCAAAAGTAGGAGGGCACTCACTAGCATCTAAAACTCCTAAACGACCACTTGTACCAGCGCCGATATAAAATAACCTGCCACCTTCTTTTAATTTGATAACAATTTGTTTTGTTAATTCTTCTATTTGGGGCAATGCCTTTTCAACAGCTAAAGGAACTGCTTTGTCCTCTGTATTTATGTTTGATAATAATTCAGAAACACTCATTTTTTCTAAATGATTGTATTTCGAAGATTGTTCTGTAGTTTTAGTAAAGCTCATAAATCAAATTTAATGAATTTTATATTTTGTTTTACAAAAAAAGCAGGTGATTTATCACCTGCTTTTATAATATATAATTTAAAGAATTAAATACTTTGTAAAATAGTATTTAAAGTAGCACTCGGTTTCATAATTGCATCAGCTAAATTATCTGTTGGTTCATAATAACCACCAATTAAAGCTTCTTTTCCTTGTACAGAATTTAATTCAGAAACAATAGTTGTTTCGCTTGTTGCCATTTTATCTGCAATAGGAGTAAACTGTGCTTTTAAATCAGCATCTTTAGTTTGCGAAGCTAACGCCTCTGCCCAATACATTGCTAAATAAAAATGAGAACCTCTATTGTCTAACTCACCAGTTCTTCTAGAAGGACCTTTTTTGTTGTCTAATAACTTATCAGTAGCATCATCTAAAGTTTCAGCTAATACTTTTGCTTTACTATTACTATTCGTTTCACCTAAATGCTCTAAAGAAACAGCTAAAGCTAAAAATTCACCTAAAGAATCCCAACGTAAATGGTTTTCGTTAACTAATTGCTCAACGTGTTTTGGAGCAGAACCTCCAGCACCAGTTTCAAATAAGCCACCACCATTCATTAAAGGAACGATTGATAACATTTTTGCTGAAGTACCTAATTCTAAAATAGGAAATAAATCAGTTAAATAATCACGCAACACATTTCCGGTTACAGAAATGGTTTCTTCACCTTGTTTAACTCTTTCTAATGTGAAAGTAGTTGCTTCACGAATAGACATCACAAAAATATCTAAACCGTTAGTGTCGTGATCTGCTAAGTATTTTTCTACTTTTTTAATGATTTCAGCATCGTGAGCTCTGTTTTCGTCTAACCAAAAAACAGCAGGTGCTTTAGCAGCTCTAGCTCTAGTAACAGCTAATTTAACCCAGTCTTGAATTGGTGCATCTTTTGTTTGACACATTCTCCAGATATCACCTTGTTCCACTTCGTGAGAAATTAAGGTTGTTCCGTTTGCGTCAATTACATCTACTGTTCCGTTTGATGCAATTTCGAAAGTTTTATCATGTGATCCGTATTCTTCAGCTTTTTGAGCCATTAAACCTACATTAGGTACTGTTCCCATAGTGGTAGGATCGAAAGCACCATTTTCTTTACAGAAATCTATGGTAGCTTGGTATAATGAAGCGTAAGAACTATCAGGAATTACTGCTTTTGTATCTTGTTGTTTTCCTGCTTTATTCCACATTTGTCCCGAAGTACGAATCATTGCTGGCATAGACGCATCAATAATTACATCAGAAGGTACGTGTAAGTTGGTAATTCCTTTATCAGAATTTACCATGGCAACATCAGGATTGTTTGCGTAGATAGTCTCAATATCTGCTAAGATAGCTGCTTTTTTATCTGCAGATAACTCTTCTAGGTTACTTAGTAAGTTTCCGAATCCGTTATTTACATCAACTCCAATTTCTTCGAAAGTAGCGTTGTGTTTAGCGAATAAATCTTTAAAGAAAACACGAACTGCATGACCGAAAATGATAGGGTCAGAAACCTTCATCATTGTTGCTTTCATATGTAATGAAAATAACAATCCTTTTTCTTTCGTATCTGCAATCTGCTCAGCTAAAAAGGCTAATAAAGCTTTTTTATTCATTACAGATCCGTCTATAACTTCACCATCTAATAAAGAAACTTTTTCTTTTAAAGTATTTTTTGTTCCGTTAGCATCAGTATGTACAATTTTTACATCTGTAGTATTGGTTATGGTAACTGATTTTTCGGTATGTGCAAAATCTCCACTAGTCATTGTTGAAACATGTGTTTCTGAACTAGAGCTCCAAGCTCCCATTGAATGTGGATTCTTTTTTGCGTAATTTTTTACTGCCTTTGGTGCTCTACGGTCAGAATTACCTTCACGTAATACAGGGTTTACCGCTGAACCTTTAATTTTATTATAACGTGCTAAAATTGATTTTTCTTCATCAGAATTAGCTTCTTCAGGAAAATCTGGTAAGGCATATCCTAAAGTTTGTAATTCTTTTATAGCAGCTTTTAATTGAGGTACAGAGGCAGAAATATTAGGTAATTTAATAATATTAGCTTCTGGTTTCTTAGCTAAGTCTCCTAAAAAAGTTAAAGCATCTTCTACTTGTTGCTCTTTCGTAAGGAAATCAGAGAAGTTAGCAAGAATACGTCCTGCAAGAGAAATATCTTTTGTTTCTATTTCTATGTTAGATGATTTTGTAAAAGCCTTTACAATAGGTAAAAAAGAACGTGTAGCTAATGCTGGAGCTTCATCCGTTTTAGTGTACATGATTTTAGCAGTCTTGCTCATATATTAGTTGTTTTAAGGTGGTATTATTTAAAATACACACAGTAATCATTAATTTTATTTTTGAAGTATTGCAAATTTAAGAATTACTGATGAGTTTTTAGATGCTAAAACGTTATTAATTAAGGTGTTTTATTGTGAATTTGATAAATAAAAGAAGGCTTGGAAGCTTGTTTTTATTAAAGGTAAAAGCCATATTAAACAATTTCTTGTAATAATATGGCTTTTTTTAAAATAGTAATCGTATTGATATGTAATACTGTGCTTATCAAATAGAACAATGTTCTATGCTTCTCTTTATGAAAAGACTACTTTCCTATTTTAAACTGAAACAGATCTTTAAAGATATGTTTCATTGTTTTTAAACCTTTTTTTGTTATCAATAATATCTAATAAACCATTGTAAATAATAAAACAACTTGTATTATATTTAAATTAGATAAGCGAATTAAAAATGTTTAAAAGCAATATATAAAAAGAACATTTCTTTTAATGAGTTTATAGTAATGCTACTTATTAGAGTATGAGCTAATAATAAGGTTTTAATATAAACTCTGAAGTAAATATAAACAGTTGTATCTTGTTTTAATAATATTTAACTATTTATATATTAACACGTTACGAACTATAGTTATTAACAATTGTGAATAAAAAAAGCATTGTGAAAATCACAACGCTTTTTTATAAGTCGAATTAAGAAGTAAATCTTAACCTCTTCTTTCTTTAATTCTAGCTTTCTTACCAGTAAGACCTCTAAAGTAAAAGATACGTGCTCTACGTACAATACCTTTTTTGTTTACTTCAATTTTCTGAATAGCAGGTAAGTTTACAGGGAAGATACGTTCAACTCCTACAGTACCAGACATTTTTCTGATTGTAAAAGTTTCAGAAGCACCAACACCTCTTTTTTGTATAACAACTCCTCTAAAGAACTGTGTACGTACTTTTTCACCTTCTCTAATTTCATAAAACACTGTAATTGTGTCTCCTGCAGAGAATTGTGGTAATTCGTTTCTTGTTACAAATTCGTCTTGAACAAACTTTACTAAATCCATTGTAATGATATTTATATGATTTTATAAAACAACATTCACGATATTTTCGTCAGAGGTTAATTTATGGCTGCAAAATTAATCAAAATATTATAAAATACGAACTTTTGATTTAAAATATTTATTCCTTTATAGAACGGCTTTTACAATTAATTGTTTTTTGGGCTAAAAAAATAGATGTTTTTCTTTTTATTATTAGCTATTAAATTGTAGTTAAGGTTACGATCTATATTTTCTTTTTTAGAATTCTTTTTTGATATTATTAAATAAAACGAATTTTTACTTTCTAAAATACTATCAAGTTCTTCTGATTTTATAGATTTCACTTTTCCCTTAGAATAAAATTGGCTAGAGTAACTTTTTGTTTTGTGATGATAAATCGGAATATCTTTTTTGCAAGAATCCTGAATGAAATATTTATCAGAATTTGCATATGTTTCCATATTGTTATTTACCAAACCAAAACCATAAACCAAAATAGTGGTAATTGGTACGATTAAACTAATGGTTATGATTGTCGTTTTTTGTTTGATATCTTTCCAAAAATGAACAGCCAAAAGAGCAATCGGAATTAATACAGGTAATATATATGGGTGAATTAAACTTTTAGAAACGGTAAAGAACAATGGTGTCCATATTAACCAAGCACTTAAAAATAATATCCATTTGTTAGAAAAGAACTCTGTGCGGTTTTTCCATAGTTTGCCTATAATAACTTGAATCCAAGGTAAGGCAAATAGTAAGAGGAAAATCCAAATCATTCCTAAAGGTTGTTGTTTCGGAAACCCGTATTTATCACCAGACCAACTACTGTCAAAAAAACGACTAAAGTGCTCACCAACGATAAAATAATCGATAAAGCCTGGCGTTTTTTGTTCCGCTAAATAATACCAAGGAATTGCAACTAATACCATTATTAGTATTCCTAAGAAATAAGGAAATGTTTTAAATACCTTTTTAAATGATTTTGAAATTAGCGTCCACATAAAAATAGGAGGCAAGGTTAAAATAAAAATAATAGGTCCTTTTGCCAATAGTCCCAATCCAAAACCAACAAAAATTAAATATTTCCAAATAGGTTTTTCAGGATGATGCATGGCTTCCCAGAAAGAAAGCATTACTAAGGCTACACTAAATGCTAAAGAAGTATCAGTAGAAACTACGCCCGCGTGAATTAAAAATTCAGGAATAGTAAGTGCTATAAATCCCGGTAAAAAAAACGAAAGATTTTCTCTTTTGGCATATTTACCAATCAAGAATATCATTAAAATACTTAATAATAAGTATGGTAATCTTGCGGTAAACTCAGTAACTCCGAAAACATCAAAACTTAAAGCAGATAGCCAAGTAGAAAGTGGTGGTTTTGCCCAAAACGGAACTCCATAATCTATTTGTGGTGTTATATAGTCGTTTGTTTCTGCCATTATTCTGGCAATCTCTGCATAACGAGCTTCTGTTTTGTCCATTAAAGGAACTACAGCGTTTAAAAAACCTCTCCATAGTATTAAGAGAAGAACAGCAACGGCGAAAAAGTTTTTCTTATTGATTAGGTTACGCATTTGTATTTAAGATTTGTATCGTTTTTTTATTGAAAGTAAATCAAACCAAAGTTTAAAGAAATAGGTCATTTTTACACGACTATCGTCAGCATCAATCCAAGATTTTAAAGGGATTTCTCGAGCGATATTTTTCATGTTTTCTTTTTCGAAAATGAAAATTAAACGGTGAAAAATTTCTACATCAAACAGCCATTTTGAAATAAAATCTTCTTTAAAAACTTTTGAAGCGATTTCTTTATTGAAAATTTTACATCCGCATTGCGTATCATAAACCTTTAAATCTAATTGTTTGGATATTAAAGTGGCAATAAATCTACCGATAAAAAAACGATGTTGTTTACGCTGAATATCAGTATCTATTTTTGCAATTCTAGATCCGAAAGCAAATTGAACTGTTGTGTTTATTTCTTTACTTATACTATGGCATTCCTCTAAGGTGGTTGCTAAATCAGCATCTAAATAAGCAATTTTTAAGAAGGAATTATTTGCTTCACAAAAATTAAAACCAGCTTTAACAGCTCCTGCTTTTCCTGCGTTTTTATCTAAAGAAAGTAGTTTTATATTTTTAGGATAAATAGTTGCTAATTGTTCTATAACAGTATCCGTTTTATCTGAAGAACCATCGTTTACAAAAAATAAAAGCACATCAGAAGTTGTATCTAAAAACTGTTTAAACTGATTTATAGGTAATCGGTTTTCTTCATTATAACAAGGAATAACAATAATTAAATCGTGATGTGGTTTTTGATTAGTCATCTAATAAATCGGGTCTTATATTCTTAGTATGTTGGTATGCTTTTTCATTTCTCCATTCATCAATTTTCGGGAAATTTCCCGACAATAATACTTCAGGAACTTTCATTCCGTCATATTCTGCAGGTCTTGTATAAACTGGTGGTGATAATAAATCGTCTTGAAAAGAATCTGTTAAAGCAGATTGTTCATCACCTAAAACACCTGGAATTAAACGAACAACAGCATCACATAAAATAGCAGCTGCCAATTCGCCACCTGTTAAAACATAATCGCCAATAGAAATTTCTTTGGTAATAAATCGATCTCTAACACGCTGATCGACTCCTTTATAATGGCCTGTTAAAATAATAATATTTTCTTTTAACGAAAGTGTGTTTGCGATAGATTGATTTAATGTTTTAGCATCAGGCGTCATATAAATAATTTCATCATACGTTCTTTCTGATTGTAATTTAGAAATACAATTATCAATCGGTTCGATCATTAAAACCATACCAGCTCCACCACCAAATTGGGTATCGTCTAGTTTTTTGTAAGAACCGATTCCGTAATCACGTAAATTGTGAAAATGAATTTCAGCTAAACCTTTATCAATGGCGCGTTTCATCATAGAATGTTCAAACGGGCTTTTTAGTAAATCTGGTGCTAGGGTAATAATATCTATTCGCATAATGGCAAAGATATATTTTTTAAAGGATACTTATGATGGAAATATTTTTTTGAATTTCTTCGGAAGCTCTTTTGTTATGTTAATTGCTTTTTTCGTAAACGGATGTTCAAATTTTAAAGTAGATGCGTGTAAATACAGTCCTTTTCCGTTTAAAACTAATCCGTCTATAAAATGTTCTTTGTCACCTAATATCGGATTTTTAATAGCTAATAAATGTTTTCTTAATTGATGTTTTCTTCCTGTTTTTGGTGTTAATTCAACTAAGTTTAAAATATTAAAACGTTCAGAAATAACAGTTTTTAAAACTCGATATGAAGTAAATGCATTTTTTGTGTCAACCGGGAAATTAATCTCTCCTTTTTCGTCCATTTTGCCAATGTTTATGGCATGATATGTTTTTTGAATTCCCTTATTTTCAAATAATTGATTCAAAGCAATAATACTCGAGCTTGTTTTTCCGATTAATAACAGTCCGCTTGTCGGGTAATCTAATCGATGTACAGGTCTTGGTCGTACAGCATCAAAAAGGGTGCTTTTTGTTATGTTTTGCAGCAAAGCATTATCTATCGTTGCAAATGAGTTTCCGCTAACTAAAATACCCGAAGGTTTATAAATTACGGCTAAATAATCATCTTCAAAAAGAATATCTAAGTTAAACTCAAATTGTTTAAATGTAGTGTCGTTTCCTTTTTTATATAATTCGATAAGTTCATTACCATTTATAAATAGGGCAGTAGTGGCAATTTTACCATCTACTAAAATCAATTCTTTTTTAAGTGCTTTTTTTAAACCAGATTTAGTCGGAATCGTTTTAAAAACACCAACTCCGTATTCTTGTAATCGAATCGGTTTTTCTAACGTAGGAACCTTATGTGTTTCTGATACGGTCATTTATTTAGCAAACAATTGCGAAATGTCTTTAAAAGCTTTAAATTCTAAAGCATTATTTTCTGGATCGTTAAAAAACATCGTTGCTTGCTCGCCAACCAAACCTTGAAAGCGAATAGTAGGAGCTATAATAAATGTAGTGTTATTCGTTTTTAATCTTTCAGAAAGTGCTACCCAATCATTCCATTTTAAAACAATTCCAAAATGCGGAACAGGAACATCGTGTCCGTCAACAGGATTTGTAATTGAATTTGTTGGTTGATAACCTTCCTTTTGATGGATAACTAATTGATGTCCGAAGAAATTAAAATCTACCCAATAATCCGAACTTCTACCTTCTTCGCATTGTAAAATGTCTCTATAAAAAGTTCTACTTTTTTCTAAGTTTTGAACAGGAATTGCTAGATGAAATGGTTGTAAACTCATGTTATAAATATTATTTTAAAAGAATGTTTTTAATTAAAAGCTATTAAAATCCATCTGCTTTATCATCACCTCTAGGATCGGCTCCACCTTCTAATTTTCCATCAGGTAACACTAAAATACCGGCTACTTTACCAATAACAGGGCTGTCTTTTTCATTTAAAAGATATCCTAATTTTTGTAAATCTTGTTTAACAGTGGTATCAAATTTATTAGGTTCCATCATAATAACATCTGGCAACCATTGATGATGAAATCGAGGTTGATTAACGGCTTCTTGCATACCCATTTTAAATTCGTGTGCATTTAAAATAGTTTGTAATACAGAAGTTATAATTGTAGATCCGCCAGGCGTACCAACAACCATCCATAGTTTTCCGTTTTTTTCAACAATAGTAGGCGTCATTGAACTTAACATACGTTTTTCAGGAGCAATTTCATTTGCTTTTGCACCAATTAATCCAAACATATTTGGCTCACCGGGCTTGCTGCTAAAATCGTCCATTTCATTGTTTAAAAAGAAACCTAAATCTGAGCAATATAGTTTAGAGCCATAAGCGCCATTAATTGTAGTTGTCACGGAAACTGCATTTCCGAATTTATCAACAATAGAATAATGCGTTGTTTCGTCGCTTTCAATCATTTCAACGTTACCATGAGAAACATCTTCGGATAAAGTTGCTTTATCAAAAGAAAAATCCCTCATTCGGTATTTGGTATATCTTTTACTGATTAAAGTGTCTAGTAAAATATTTACAAAATCAGGATCTCCTAAAAAGAAACTTCTATCCGCATAAGCACGTCTTTCTGCTTCTGTAACAACCTGAATCGTTTTTGTGGTGTTATGTCCAAATTTATCTAACTCATAAGGTTCAATCGCATTCATTATTTGCGCTAAACAAACGCCGCCACTTGATGGTGGCGACATAGAAATTACGCGCAAGTCATCATATTTAAAGGTAACTGGAGTTCGCCATTTAGCTTCATACTTAGCTAGATCTTCCTCAGTCATAATTCCGCCATTAGCTTGCATAAATTTCACTAAATGCTTTGCTGTTTCACCTTTGTAAAACTCATCCCTACCGTTTTCTAAGATACGTTGTAAAGTTGCTGCTAGCGCAGGATATTTAATAGTGTCGTTCTTTTTCCAATGTTTATTAAAAAGAATCGTGTCTTTATTTGCTTTTAAAAATGATGGTTGGTGTTTTTTTATGCGATTTTCTTGTTTTTGAGTAACAATAACGCCTTTTTTAGCCAAAGCAATAACCGGAGTTAAAATATCAGCAATAGGTAAAGTTCCAAATTTTTTATGAGTAGCGAAAACTCCGGCAACTGTTCCAGGAATTCCAACAGCCATCGCGCCAAGTGTGCTTTTGTTTTTAACAACATTACCAAGACTGTCTAAAAACATGTTTTTAGCGGCCGCGAGTGGTGCTTTTTCACGATAATCTAATGCGCCAATTTCTCCTGTGTTTTTACGATATACCATAAATCCGCCACCGCCAATATTACCAGCATACGGATATGCTACTGCTAAAGCTAATTCTGTAGCTGCCATTGCATCGAAAGCATTTCCACCTTTTTTTAGAATGTCAACTCCGATTTTAGAAGCTTCTTCTCTGGCAGAAACTACCATTGCTTTGGTTGTAACTAATCCTGTAATTTTTTCTTTTGGAGGCGCTGTTTTGCAACTTGATAGAATAATTGAAAAGAAAATAAATAAGAATATATTTTTCATAAATTTAAGTTGTAAGGTTGATTTTTGAATTACAATATTCTCGTAATTCTTTAAAGAATAAGGTAAAGTCTTCTTCAAATAACTGATAGTGGATTAATAAATCTTCAGAAGCTAAATTCATTTGAGAGATTCCTTTAGTTCTTTTGTTTATGCCGTTTAAAACTTCTTGAATTCCTTTTGCGAATTGATAATTATATAGCCAATCGTACTTAGTTAAATATGGAAGAATTTCTTGTGTTTTTTCTGGAAGAATATCAAAATTATCTTCTAAAAGTTTATAAACAGACTTTACATAAACACTCAAAGGAATTTCAGAGTAAGTACTCCAGTTTTTAGCTAAAAAGTGATCGAAAAAAATATCGATAATTACGCCGTCATAATGTCGATAACGTTCATGTAATCGTCTTTTACTTTTTCTAACAATAGGGTGCGTGTCTGTAAAAGTATCTATTTGACGGTGTAAAAGAATTCCCTTTCTTATTTCTTCTTTAAAATGAGAAAATTTATTTCCTTTAATATGATCTGCAATAAAATTACCAATCATTAAATCTGTATTATTACCAGAAAGATATAAATGTGCTAAAAAATTCATTTTATAAATGTAAACAAAAAACCACAACTGATATGTTGTGGTTTTTAAGTTTTTTAATATAAGTTATTAATTCTTGTTAGGGATATTCTTTAAAATCTCTAATAAAAATTTCCAGTATTTTTGAGTAGATGAAATTTGTGCGCGTTCATCAGGTGAGTGTGGTCCTCTAATGTTTGGTCCAAAAGAAACCATATCCATCTCTGGGTAATTCTGACCTAAAAGACCGCATTCTAAACCTGCATGACAAGCTGCTACATTTGGTTTTTCCTTATGTAAATCTTCATATAATTTTGCAACCATCTTTAAGATTTCAGAATCTAAATTCGGCAACCAACCAGGGTAGCTACCAGAAAATTCAACATCAAAACCTGCTAATTCGAACGCTGAACGTAACGAGTTCGCTAAATCCCATTTATTGCTGTCAGAAGAAGAACGAGTTAAACATCCTATTTTAATTTTTCCTTCTTTTACTATAACTCTAGCGATATTGTTAGAAGTTTCTACTAATCCTTCAATATCCGGACTCATGCGATACACACCATTTAAAGCAGTATATATTGATTTTATCAAGCCTTCTTGAACACCTAAATCCATTACTTTTTTAGGAGTTTCTATAGTTTTTAATTCAATTGATAAATTTGGTTCAAGTAAAGAAAATTCAGCTTTAATACTGTTAATTAATTCTTGAATTTCGAATAAAAAAGGCTCTTTAGAAACAGTATCTATAACTACCGTAGAAAAGCTTTCGCGAGGTATTGCATTACGTAAGCTACCTCCATTTATTTCAGCAACACGTAATCCGAAGTTTGTAAAACCATCAAATAATAAACGATTCATTATTTTATTAGCATTTCCTAAACCTTTATGAATATCCATTCCAGAATGTCCTCCATTTAAACCTGTAATAGAGATCTCAAAAGCAGTGGTATTATCAGGAGCAGTTTCTTCGTTGTATGTTCTAGTTGCAGTAACGTCTACACCACCAGCACAACCCATGCTAATTTCATCATCATCTTCTGTATCTAAATTTAATAAAATTTCACCTTCTAAAATTCCGCCTTCTAATCCCATTGCACCAGTCATACCTGTTTCTTCATCAATAGTAAACAGTGCTTCAACAGCAGGGTGTGCAATATCGGTAGATTCTAAAATAGCCATAATCGACGCTACTCCCAAACCATTATCGGCACCTAAAGTAGTTCCGTCTGCCTTTACCCAATCACCATCAATAAACATTTTAATTCCTTCTGTATCAAAATCGAAAACAGTATCAGAATTTTTTTGATGTACCATGTCTAGGTGACTTTGCATCACAATCATTTTACGATTTTCCATTCCAGAAGAAGCTGGTTTGCGAATAATTACGTTACCAACCTTATCAACCATCGTTTCAAGATTAAGGCTTTTACCAAAATCAACCATAAATTGAATAACTCTTTCTTCTTTTTTTGATGGACGAGGTACTGCGTTTAAAAGCGCAAAATTCTTCCAAATTGCTTTAGGTTCTAAGTTTTTTATATCTGAATTCATTGAAAAATGTTTGTTTAAATTTAAAGTACAAAGATACTTTTTTAAAGTGAGATATGTTAGTGTGCTGTGTTTGAAAAATTGTAAATTCGCGCCATGGATTTTTCATCAAAATTATTAGAAAGAGCGGTAGATGAAGTGAGTAGATTACCTGGTATTGGTAAGCGAACAGCACTTCGTTTGGTGTTGCATTTATTAAAACAACCTGCAGAGAATACAAAGTATTTAACGGCTGCTTTAACTGATTTACGAACTGATGTGAAATCTTGTAATAAATGCCATAATATTTCTGATACTGTTTTGTGTGAAATTTGCAATAACCCGAACAGAAATGCTGAAATAGTATGTGTTGTAGAAGACATTCGTGATGTAATGGCGATTGAAAATACAGCTCAGTTTAGAGGTGTATATCATGTGTTAGGCGGGAAAATTTCTCCTATCGAAGGAATTGGACCACAAAATTTACAAATAGAATCTTTAGTGGATAAAGTAAAAGAAGGGAAGATTAAGGAATTGATTTTTGCTTTAAGTTCTACCATGGAAGGTGATACTACGAATTTTTATATTTACAAGCAAATTGAAAAATGCAATATACAAACCTCTACAATTGCACGAGGAATTTCGGTTGGTGATGAATTAGAATATGCTGATGAAGTTACGCTTGGTAGAAGTATTGTTAATCGAATACCTTTTGAACAATCTATAAAAGGATAAAAAAAGCAAAGTTTTTAAAACTTTGCTTTTTTGTAATGTAATTAGAATGGTTACTTTCTTTTAAATGTAGTGGATTCAGTTCTTCCATCAGTTGTGGTAGCAGAAGTCGAAAAAGTATTGTTATTGTTAGTGAAAATTACTTTTGAAGTGCTTTTAAAATTATCATTTTTACGAGTAATTGTATAATCTCCATTTTCTCTATTAACCCATTTAGCTTCTAATGTATTTTCAATAACACATTTATTAATGTTATCTTGATTACCGTAGTTTACAGATGATAAATTTCCATTTTCAAGAACAGTTAGAGTGGATTTTTTACTACAATTATCCATTTCTATATCATTTTCAGAGAAGAAGTACCAACTTCCAACAAAAGGATCTAAATTTTCATCATTAGAAGAACATGATACTAAGCTAAAAATAGCAATTGACAAAATAAGTAATTTTTTTCATATTTTTTTTTAGAATTAAGATGCAAGAATAATAAATTATTTTATCTCTCTAATTCTTCATCCTTTTCAATCAATTCTTTTTCAAATTTATCCCACGATTTTTTTGCTCTTATTTTTTTGTAAAAACGAATTCCGATCATCAATAAAACGCCAAAAAGAACAATACCAACAACTCCCCAAATCCAATTAATAGCACTTTTTAAAACAACTAAAAAAACAACAGCAAATAAAATTACAGTTGGTGCTTCGTTAAAGATTCTCAGTTTTGTTGGTGAATAGTTAATTTCATCCCGTTGTAATTCTTTATATATTTTGTGGCAAAATCCGTGGTAAAAATATAAAGCTAAAACAAATGCTAGCTTTACATGCATCCAAGGCATTTGAAAATAAGCAGGGTTTTTATAAAGCATCCAAAAAGCAAAAAAACTAGCTAAAACTAAAGAAGGCCATGTGATAATATACCACAAGCGTTTTGTCATTAATTTATACTGCGTTTGCAAAATAGTTTTAGCGGGTTCGTCTTTAGTTTCGGCTTCTACATGGTAAATAAATAAGCGACCAATATAAAATAAACCAGCAAACCAAGTAACTACAAAAATAATATGTAATGCTTTTACGTATAAAAAATCCATTTTTTCTATTTAAATTTATTAACTGTTATAGTTTAGAGACAGCTCAAAAACTAATTAAACAAGGTTCTCGATACAAATTTTTTTGTTCCTCAAAATTTTACTCGAACTGACATTCGTTTTTAGTTAGAAAAATGCTCTAAATGATAATTGTATGTCACTTCGAGCGCAGTCGAGAAGTTTTTAGATCTCGACTGCGCTCGACTAAACAATTTATATTTTCTACTAACTAAAAATTATTAATCCATCCGGCTAAAACACTTACCCATTCATCATTGTCGTTAATACACGGCACCGTGTAAAATTCTTCTCCACCGGCTTCTAAAAACTCATGTTTTCCTTCCATGGCAATTTCTTCTAATGTTTCTAAGCAATCAGAAACAAAAGCAGGAGTAACAATAGCTAATTTTTTAACTCCGTCTTTTTCAGCTTTTTTCACAATCGTTCTATCAGTATAAGGTTGTAGCCAAGGGTCTACACCTAAACGAGATTGAAAAGAAGTAGATACCGTATTTTCATCCAAACCTAATGCTGAAATCACATTTTTGGTTGTTTGATAACATTGATGGCGGTAACAAAATTCATGTGCTTTTGATGGTGTGTTGCAGCAGCTACCATCTATCTTACAATGACTTTTTGTAATGTCCGATTTGCCAATGTGGCGTTCAGGAACTCCATGGTAAGAGAATAATAAATGGTCGTAATCTTTATCAGCTAAATAATCCTTAATACTGTTAGATAAAGCTTTAATATATTCAGGTTTATTGTAAAACGCAGGAACATCTGTTATTTTCATTTTCGGAAAGAACTCTTTGCGAATTTCTTCAGCTAAAACTACAATAGTTTCGGTAGTTGCCATGGCAAACTGCGGATATAGCGGAACCAGCATAACTTCGGTAACACCTTTATCATGTAGCTCTTGCAATCCTTTTTTTATGGTCATTGTACCATAGCGCATTGCTAAGGCAACAGGAAGTTCCGTTTTTTGTTGTACTTTCTTTTGCAGACGCTCAGAAAGTACAATTAATGGCGAACCCTCTTTCCACCATATTTTTTTATAAGCAGCGGCAGATTTTTTAGGCCTAGTATTTAAAATAATTCCTTTCACTAAAAACGAACGAAACCAGTAAGGAACATCAATAACACGTTCGTCCATTAAAAACTCGCCTAAATATTTTTTCACATCCTTAGGGTCTGTGCTTTCTGGTGACCCTAGGTTTACTAATAAAGCTCCTTTCATTTTATTTATCTATTAAAATGTTTTTGTTTAACTGGTTTGTTGTTTCATATAAAGCAATACTCAAACTGTGTATTACATTCATAGATGAGTTACGGCCGTACATTGGTATCGCAACAGTTGCGTCTAACAAATCTGTATTTTCGATTCCGTTTCGCTCACTACCCAAAAGTAAAACTATTTTTTCTGTTGATGTGAAATCAAAATTCTGAATATTTATACTATCATCAGTAATTTCAATACCAATAATAGTATTTCCTTCTTTTTTTAATTGATTTATTAGTAAGTTGAAATCACTGTAAGTAGCGTGCTCAATTTGATTTATGGTGTTTCTAGCAGTACGAGATACATTTCTGTTCTTTATAGAGGGCGAACTATCATGTAAAAATATTTTTTGCACTCCAAAACTTTCAGAAATTCGAAAACACATACCAATATTTTCGGGAGTTCTTATGGCGTCGCAAACAATAGTTATAGGAAATAGTTGTTGTTTGTTTTCGATGTCGTAATGTGTAAGTTGTTTCATTTAGTTGTTTTGTAAGCTCATTACATATTGTTTTGGAGTGGTGCCAAACTTCTTTTTAAAAGCTGCGATAAAGTGGCTAGAAGTACTGTAGCCAACTTGTAAGCCAACTTCATTTACATTGTATTGGTTGCTTTCTAAAAGTTTACGAGCATGTTCCATTTTGTAATCAAACAAAAAGCTGTAAACAGTATCGCCATATATTTGTTTAAAACCTTCTTTTAACTTCTTTAAGTTTAAACCAACTTCGTTTGCTAATTCTTGTAAGGTTGGTGGCTCGCTCATTCTTGAGATAATAATATCTTTAGCTTGCCTTATTTTTAATATTTCACGATCATCAACTAAAAACGGACAATATTCATTTTCTGTATTTTCGCCAGTATCAAAATGAAGGCTAAGTAGTTCGTATGTTTTTCCTTTGATATAAAGGTCTTTCATTGAGCTATGATTTTGTGCTGTTAAAATTTGCTGCAAAGCCATTAAGGTGTTTGAGCTTATTTCTGTATTGTCATAATATTTTTTATTCTTGTTATCATCACTTAAAAATGGAATGTAACTAGCTTCTTTTGAGAATAGTGCATGAAATTTTTCGATAGTTATTAAAACAGATACCAAAGATGTTTTTGGTAAAATCTCTAAATTTATTGGTAGGTTTTGCTGCGGATTATATAAAAATATAGCGTGTTTATCTAATACGTTAAAAGTGTAGCTGTTTTCATTAAAATGGAATTTACAATTTCCTTTTACACAATAATGTAGTTGTATATAAGAGTTGTCGATATCTCTTTTATAAACTTCTGTTTTGTTAGAATTATTTTGAAATTTTAAGACAAAAAAACCTTTTTCTAACAATACTTCTCTAAACGTACTTTCTGCGATGTTTTTTGACATGGATTAAAATATATTTAAAAACAATTTATTTAGAATGACTCTAAATTGAAACATTGCCACTAGCTGGTTTCATTGCAAAAATACACTTTATCTGTGTTTTAGAGATGTTTTTAGTTTAAAAAACTGATAACGACATTAAAAGTTCTTTCAGCGACATTTTTTTATATTTAATCTTTATATTTTTGACCCACCTTATTGAAGAAGACTGAATGACAGCAGATACACATAATAAGAATTTATATAACATAGGTGTTAGTTACAAAAAAGCTGATGCTACTATTAGAGGTAAGTTTAGTATTTCTAAAGAAAATCAAATACAACTTTTAGAAGAAGCAAAGCAAAACGGGGTTGATGGTATTTTTGTATTATCAACCTGTAATAGAACTGAAATTACTGGTTTTGCAGAACACCCTTTTCAATTAATTAGTATGCTTTGTAAATATTCAAACGGAGCTGTTGAAGAATTTGCAGAAGTATCTAATGTATATAAAAATAACGAAGCAATTACGCACCTTTTTAGGATGGGTACTGGTTTGGATAGCCAAATTTTAGGAGATTACGAAATTGTTGGTCAATTGCGCCAAGCTTTTAAACTAGCAAAAGAGGTAGGAACTACCAATGCATATTTCGAGCGTTTGTTAAATCATGTAATGCAGGCAAGTAAACGAGTAAAGAACGAAACGAAGTTAAGTTCAGGAACTACATCGGTTTCTTATGCCGCAGTTCAATACATCATTAAAAATTCGCCAAATTACAATTCGAAAAATATTTTAGTTTTCGGGTTAGGTAAAATGGGAAAACATACTTGCAAGAACTTAGCTGAATATACGCAGAATAAAACAGTAAGTTTAATTAATAGAACCGAAGAAAAAGCGGAGGAGTTTGTAAAAGAACATCCATCTATAAAAAAAGTTAAATATAATAATTTAACGAAAGAAGTAGCAAATACAGATGTTTTAGTCGTTTCTACAGGAGCTTCAGAAGCGACTATCAAAAGAGAACATATTTTAACGACTAAAGAATTGCTGATTTTAGATTTATCGATGCCAGCAAATGTTTCGAAAGAAGTAGCAGAATTAGAAAACGTTACGTTGATAAATGTTGATGAGTTATCTAAAATTACAGATGAAACATTAGCAATTCGTCAGCAAGAAATACCTACAGCCGAAGCTATTATTGAAACTCACAAAGAAGAGTTTAGTGAATGGCTACATCATAGAAAATTTACACCAGCTATTACGGCGTTAAAAGAATCGTTAAAAACAATTCAACAAGACGAAATAGCTTTTCATAAGAAAAAAATAAAAGACTTTGATGAATCTCAGGCAGAAGTAATTACTTCGAGATTTATTCAAAAAATAACTACACAGTTTGTAAAGCATTTAAAAGCTGAAGAAACCTCTGTAAGCAATAGTATAGAGGTAATGGCTAAAGTGTTTGGTGCAAATTTAGAAACTATCCATGCAAAAGACAATTAGAATAGGTACACGTGATAGCCAATTGGCTATGTGGCAAGCAAACAAAGTTCGTAAAGAATTAGAAGAATTAGAGTATAAATGTGAAATAGTGCCGATTAAATCTGCTGGAGATCTTGTTTTAGACAAGCCTTTGTATGAATTAGGAATCACAGGAATTTTTACTAAAAATTTAGATATTGCTATGTTAAATGGCGATATTGATGTTGCAGTACATTCATTAAAAGATGTTCCAACAGTTTTACCTGAAGGAATTATTCAAGCAGCCGTTTTAAAACGTGCCAATTACAACGATATTTTAATTTTAAAAGACAACGAAGAGTTTTTTGGGCAACCTAACGGTGTAATTGCAACAGGTAGTTTACGAAGAAGAGCACAGTGGTTAAATCGTTACCCTACTCACGAAGTTGTTGGTTTACGAGGAAATGTAAATACGCGTTTAGAAAAGTTAGAAAATAACGAATGGGACGGTGCCATTTTTGCCGCAGCCGGTTTAGAGAGGTTAGGAAAAAGACCAGAAGGAGCAATTAATCTTTCTTGGATGATTCCTGCGCCAGCACAAGGTGCAATTATGATTACAGCTTTAGAAAATGATGATTTTTCTAGAGATGCTTGTGAGCAATTAAACCATTACGAATCGCAAGTTTGTGTGGGTATAGAACGTGAATTCTTAAATTTATTAGAAGGCGGATGTACAGCACCAATAGGAGCGATTGCTTATGTTGATCCTAAAACAGAAGAAATAAACTTTAAAGGTTTATTATTAAGTAAGGACGGTAAAAAGAAAATATCAGTAACAAAAAATGCAAAAGTAGGACGTCATCGTTTCTTAGCAAAAGATTGTGCTGATTATGTAATTAATAGAGGAGGAAAAGAATTAATGGCTGATGATGTTGAGGTAGAAAAAGAGTTTTCTATCTACTCAACTAAGAAGTTATCAGAAATTCAAAAAGAATTATTGCCAGCATCTGTTAGTATTACCGATAGTGATTTCATTAAAATTCGTTTTAATAGAATTGCACCTAAGGTAATTAAGAATGAGATTGAGAATGTAATTATTACGAGTCAAAACGGCGTAGAAGCAATCGCAAACTCTTTTACTGACGATGAATTAAAATTCAAGAATATTTACTGTGTTGGGCGAAGAACAAAAAAGTTAATCGAACAAAAAATAGGAAAAGTAGTAAAATCTGAGAGAAATGCAGAAAAGTTAGCATCTTATCTAGCGAAAGAAATTAAAGGACAAGAAGTAACTTATTTCTGTAGTGATTTACGTTTAGATACCTTACCAAATGCTTTAAAAGTAAACGGAATTACAGTAAACGAAGTAGAAGCATACAAAACAATGTATAGTCCTTCTAAAGTTGATGAAAAAGTAAACGGAGTGTTGTTTTATAGTCCATCAGGGGTTGAAAGCTATATGCAAGAAAATGCTGCTGATAAAGTAGCTTTTTGTATTGGTGAAAGCACCGCAAAAGAAGCAAGAAAACATTTTAAGAATGTACAAGTGGCTAACTTACCAACGGTAGAAAGTGTGGTAGAGTTAGTGAACTTACATTTTGTTAAGAAATAATAAAAGTTACCTCGAGTATTACTTTCTGCAAAACATATTTTGCAGAAAGTAATGAGTGCAGCTCATAAGAGAGGATTTTATAATGAGGTCTGGACTGCGCTCGACCTAACAAGTGACAAATTATGTTTAGAACACGTAGGTTAAGAAAAACAGAAGGAATCAGAAGATTAGTAAGAGAAACAACACTATCGGTAGATGATTTTGTATACCCTTTATTTATAGAAGAAGGAGAGAATATAAAAACAGAGATTTCTTCAATGCCAGGAATTTTTAGATACTCTTTAGATTTAATATCTAAAGAATTAGAAGAAATAGTAGCTTTAAATATTCCAGCAGTAATGTTATTCGGAGTGCCATCAACAAAAGATGAAGTAGGTACTGAAACATGGAACGATAACGGAATTATGCAACAAGCAATCCGGTTTATCAAAAAAAACTATCCAAGTTTGTATGTTATAACGGATGTATGCTTTTGTGAATATACAAGTCACGGCCATTGCGGCGTAATCCATAATAAAGATGTTGATAATGATGCTACTATTGTAAATTTAGCCAAACAAGCAGTGTCACATGCAAAAGCAGGAGCAGATATGTTGGCACCATCAGGAATGATGGATGGAATTGTAGCAATGCTTAGAGAATCGTTAGATAACACAGGTTTTGTAAACTTACCAATCATGGCATATTCTGTAAAATACGCCTCATCATATTATGGTCCTTTTAGAGAAGCAGTAGCCTCTAGCCCTAGTTTTGGAGATAGAAGAACTTATCAAATGGATGCTGCCAATAGAGATGAAGCTATAAGAAGAGCTACTTTTGATGATCAAGAAGGAGCAGATATTTTAATTGTAAAGCCAGCCTTATCATATTTAGATATCATTAGAGATTTAAAAAATAATTTCGACCGACCAATTGCGTGTTATAATGTAAGTGGAGAATATGCAATGGTTAAAGCCGCAGCTGAAAAAGGTTGGATTGATGGCGAAAAAGTAATGATGGAAAGTTTATTATCTATGAAAAGAGCAGGAGCAAATATTATTATTACCTATTTTGCAAAAGAAGCAGCAAGAGTATTGTTGGGAAAAAAGTAACACGTACTGTCACATCGAGTAAATTTGTGAAGCATAAACAAATTTGTATCGAGATGATTAATTAATAAGTTCTCGATACATTTTTATTTCTCAAAAGCTACATAAAAATACTCGAACTGACATTGAAAATAATATAAGATGGAATTTAAAAAATCACAAAAATTATATAAAAAAGGATTGGTGCATCTTGTTGGAGCAGTAAATTCTCCTGTAAGAGCATTTTCTTCAGTAGGAGGGAATCCGTTGTTTATCAAAAAGGCAAAAGGAAGCAAAATTACGGATGTTGATGGTAATACGTTTGTAGATTTAGTGTTGTCTTACGGACCAATGATTTTAGGTCACCGTCATAAAAAAGTTCAGAAAGCAATAGACAAAGCCTTAAAAAATGGTTATACTTTTGGCGCATCAACAGAAAATGAAATTAAATTAGCAAAAATAGTTTGTGATGCTTTTCCAGGAATGGATAAAGTACGTTTTGTAAATTCTGGTACAGAAGCCGTTTTAAGCGGAATCCGTTTAGCAAGAGCATTTACAGGAAAAGATAAAATTATAAAATTTGCAGGTTGTTATCACGGGCATCAAGATGCTTTATTGGTAGCAGCAGGTTCTGGTTTAGCAACGTTAAGTTTACCAGGTTCTAAAGGAGTTCCTGAAGGAGCGGTAAAAAATACTTTAATAGCAAAATATAACGATTTAGAAAGTGTAAAAACACATTTTGAAGAGCACGATGATATTGCCGGGGTTATTTTAGAGCCAATTGCGGGTAATATGGGAGTTGTAATTCCTCAAAATGATTTCTTAAAAGAGTTAAAAGCTTATTTAGAATCTAAAGGAGCGTTGTTAATTGTTGATGAGGTAATGACAGGTTTTCGTTCTAAATTTGGTGGAGCGCAAGAATTATTAGGTGTAGAAGCAGATATTACTTGTTTAGGTAAAGTTGTTGGTGGTGGTTTTCCGGTAGGAGCTTACGGAGCGCGTAATGAAATTATGCAAGAAGTAGCACCTTTAGGAGGAATGTATCAAGCAGGAACTTTAAGTGGTAATCCGATTGCTATGGCAGGAGGAATTGCTACCTTAACAGAGTTAAAGAAACAAAATCCGTATGAGAAATTTAATGAGATTGCTCAAATTATTGAAGTATTCTTATTAGAAAAAGCAAAGAAACACGGTGTAGAAATTACTGTAAATAGATTTGGTTCTATGATCAATCCATTTTTCACGAATGTTACGGTAACTAATTTTGAAGAAGCTCAAACTTCGGATACTAAAAAGTTTGCTACTTTCTTTTGGGAAATGATGCATAACGGTGTTTTCTTACCTCCATCTCAATTTGAAGCATGGTTTTTATCATCAGCTTTAACAGAAAAAGATATTCAAAAGATTGCTAAGGCAATTGATAAAGGAATGGAAGCGGTATCTAAAATGTAAAACAACTATTTATGAAAATTATTCTAACCATTTTTTTTAGTTTTTTAATGAGTTCATGTCCTAATAATCAAGAAACAGTTGCACTGGCTTCTATATATCAAGGTAGCTTAAAAGGTGACGGGTCTGAAGGATTTACAAAGCAAAATATTGTAATTAACTCTACAGCAGAATGGCTAGATTTCTTAACTAAAATAACTGTTGATAATCAATTTAAAGATGTTATTGATTTTTCAAAAAAAACAGTTTTAGTGGCTATTGATAATAAAAGAAATACAGGAGGATTTTCGATAGAGATATCAAAAACAACAGAAAAAAGCGGTAAGCTTCATGTTAATATTACGTCTGAAGGACCAAAGCCAACAGATATGGTAACAATGGCGCTTACACAACCAATACATATTGTTAAAATTAATAAAACCAACAAAGAAATAGTCTTTGTAACGAAATAGTATGATTAAAAACGACTTATTTTTAAGAGCATTAAAAGGAGAAACTGTTGATCGCCCACCAGTATGGATGATGCGTCAAGCAGGAAGATATTTACCAGAATTTCAAGTAATAAAAAAGAAATACGATTTCTTTACACGTTGTAGAACTCCTGAGTTAGCGTCTGAAATTACTGTTCAGCCAATTCGTAGATACGGGATGGACGCAGCTATTTTGTTTTCAGATATCTTGGTGATTCCACAAGCAATGAATATAGAGGTACAAATGAAACCTGATTTCGGTCCCTATTTGCCAAATCCGATTAGAGATCAAAAAGGATTAGATACTGTAGTTGTTCCTGATGTTCATCAAGAATTAGGCTATGTAATGGAAGCGATAAAAGCAACTAAAGAAAAGTTGAATGATGAGGTTCCTTTAATAGGTTTTGCTGGGTCTCCGTGGACAATTTTATGTTATGTTGTACAAGGACAAGGATCTAAGAATTTTGATAAGGCAAAAGAATTTTGTTTTACAAAACCAGTTTTGGCACACGAATTGCTTCAGAAGATAACAGATACCACAATTGCTTATTTAAAAGCAAAAGTAGAGGCAGGTGTAAATGCTGTTCAGGTTTTTGATTCTTGGGGAGGAATGTTGTCTCCAACAGATTATCAAGAATTTTCATGGCAATACATTCAACAAATTATTGATGCGTTAAAAGATGATGCACCAGTAATTGCTTTCGGAAAGGGTTGTTGGTTTGCTTTAGATAAAATGGCAAAATCAGGAGCTTCTGCTTTAGGTGTAGATTGGACGTGCTCAGCAAGAAATGCACGCTATTTATCAGGAGGAAATATAACCTTACAAGGTAATTTTGATCCTTCTAGATTACTGTCTCCTCCAGCTGAAATAAAAAAAATGGTACACCAAATGATAAATGAGTTTGGTAAAGATAAATATATTGTTAACTTAGGGCACGGAATTTTACCTAATATCCCGCTTGAAAATGCGAAAGCATTTGTAGATGCGGTAAAAGAGTATAAGGTTTAATACTTAATCCCCTTAAAATATTGAAAATGAGAAAATTATTACTTTTATTAACCCTTTTATTAGTCACAAAAAGTTTTTCACAGAAGAAAATATATTACAAAGACATTGTAGACGATTGTATATCAATAGCCAGTAATGATGCAGCTATGTTAGACGATATTGTGTATAACTGTATAAAAGATAAATATATATCTAACTACGATTTTACATCAATAAGTGGAGAAACGATTAGTACAGATAAAATAGATACACCTATTGTTTTATTAGCCGCAGCTACTTGGTGTGCACCATGTTGGGGAGAAATTCCGGCCTTAAATAAAATGGTAGAAAAGTATGATGGTAAAGTAAAATTTATAATGTTATTCTGGGATTTAGAAGCAGGTGTAGAAAGAATGGCTAAGAAGTTAGATAAAAGAATATTCTTAGTACCATCTAAAGAAAAAAATGGGAATAGATCTTCTATCAGAACAGCTGGTTTTATACATAAATTAGATTACCCATCAGCATATTTAATTACGAGTAGTAAGAAAATTTTAAATTTTAAGAGAGGTGCAGTATCTCCAACAAAAGAAATGGGTTGGGACGAAGTAAATAAAATAAATGAAAAAGAATTAGATACCTTTATTAGTCCGGTAATCGAATAATCTTTATAATAAATTATAAAAAACCTCTTTCTTAACAGAAAGAGGTTTTTTACTTTAGTAAAAAAATAAAAATGATAAAAGGTATCTTAAAAGGAATACAAGCATACTTTGGTGCGTTTAAAATAATATCAAAATTAAAACTTTGGAAATATTTTATAGTTCCAATAATAATTAGTGTTTTAACTGCTATTTTAATAGGCTTATCAGCCTATGCTTTATCAGATAACGTAGGTCAGTACATTGCTGGAATTTGGAAATGGGAGTTTGGTAAGCAAGCCTTTGAAACGCTTAGTACTTTTTTTAGCGGACTGTTAATCGTTGTAATTGGTTTACTCTTATATAAACATATTGTAATGGCATTATCGGCACCATTTATGAGTCCGGTTTCAGAAAAAATAGAACATTATTTAACAGGAGAATCACATCAACATAGAAAAACTTCTTTTCAAGAACAATTGATAAGAGGTATTCGAATAAACTTAAGAAACCTTTTAAGAGAACTGTTTTTTACGATTCCCATTTTACTAGTTAATTTTATACCTGTTATAGGTTTCTTCTCAGCAATTTTGTTGTTTATTATACAAGCATATTATGCCGGTTTTGGTAACATGGATTATACCTTAGAACGTTATTTTAAGTACAATGAAAGTATCAGTTTTGTAAAGAAAAATAAAGGTACAGCAATAGGAAATGGAATTATATTTATGCTATTTTTATTAGTCCCTGTTATTGGAGTGATTTTTGTTTTACCATTATCGGTAACAGCGGCTACGACGGAAACTATTAAGAATATTCAACTAAAAAAAGCAATAGAATAAGTATTTTTGCTTCTCAAGAATTAAACAAATGAAAGATCAGTTTTACGCATATATTCAACAATTACAAGATACAATTACGGCTAAATTAGAAGTAGTAGATGGAGGAGCAAAGTTTAAAGAAGATAACTGGAAGCGTACGGAAGGCGGTGGAGGAAGAACACGTGTAATAGAAAATGGAACCATTTTTGAAAAAGGAGGCGTAAATATTTCTAAGGTTTTTGGAGAATTACCAGAAGCTTTACGTAAACAATTTGGTGTTGAGAGTGGTGATTTTTTTGCCTGTGGTTTAAGTTTAGTATTACACCCTATAAATCCGTTTGTACCAACGGTACACGCAAATTGGCGTTATTTTGAAATGTATGATGGCGATGGAAATATAGTTACCCAATGGTTTGGTGGTGGACAGGATTTAACACCTTATTATTTGTTTGTTGAAGATGCGATACATTTTCATTCGGTTTGTAAAGAGGCTTGCGATAAACATAGTACAGCATTTCATCCGAAGTTTAAAGAAACGTGTGATAATTATTTTTGGAATGCTCATAGAAATGAAGCTCGTGGAATTGGTGGTTTGTTTTTTGATTATTTAAAGCAAACGGAAGAGTTTTCAATGCAAGATCGTTACAACTTTGTAACAGAGGTTGGTAATAGTTTCTTAAATTCATATGTACCTATTGTTGAAAAAAGAAAAGATATAACATATAATAAAGAACAAAAAGATTGGCAAGAAGTTAGAAGAGGACGCTATGTTGAGTTTAATTTAGTGCATGATAGAGGTACTTTATTTGGATTAAAAACAAACGGTCGTATCGAAAGTATTTTAATGAGTTTACCACCTGTAGTTCAATGGGTTTATAATCAGGAACCAGAAAAAGGAAGTGAAGAAGCTAAATTATTAGAGGTTTTAGCAAAACCTAAAAATTGGGTTTAAATAACTTAAAGGTTAGGGGTTATTTCCAAATTATATTTTTCCTTGTAATTTCATTGTGTATGTTATGAGCATGAAATAATCTTGCTCTTAAAAGATGTTTTCGTCCACGAATACTTCTCGTGTAAATAAGTTTAGACTTACCAAGTTGATGATTCCAATGTTTTTGAAATAGTAACGCTTGTTCTTTTCTTTTGCTTAAAATATCAGGAACAGGATAAAAATTTTGAGTGTTTAATTTTTTACGAAACCAATTGGTTTTAATTATTAAATATTTGGGATTGTCAATAGGTTGTAACAGCTCCTCTAAGGTCTTAATAAATAAATTGCTTTCGTATCTATTAGCACCATTAATAGTACAAGTAACATCGCCCATAGAGAGTAAATCTACAACGATGTTAATTTCTTTTTTTTGAGTGGTTATTTCTTCTAATTCATATAAAGAGTTTAAAATAGCATAAGCCATTTTACGTATTTTTTTGTGAACAAGGCCATAGTGAAAATACATTTTAAAGGTTTTATGCAGTTTATAACCAAACGATAAACCTAGGGTAGTTAGTAAAGAATATAAAAAATAGTAAAAACCTTTATACGCTATTAAATTAAAGTTCTTGAAGATAAATTGAGGAAAAAATAATGCGAGACTAATTAAAAGTTCAAGAATTGAATACTTAACAAAATCGTTTAAATAGGTTTTTTTTTGTTTTAAAAAAGATTGATCTTTTTTATGATACAGCTTTATTTCGTGAGCAACTTCTTTTTTAAAACGGACAGTATTTTTCCATTTTTCTGATATTAAAGTCCTGTTTTTAGAAATAGTTTTAGCGTTATCATTTAGTATGTTTATGTTTTCATCAAGAATAACATTGGGTAAACCTAAACGGTCAATTCCGTTAGAAATAATATTTTCATCATTGTTTGAAATACCTATAAAAGCATCAAAACGTTTTTTAAGTACCTCTAAATCTTTTCCGCCATAAATATCAGAAGTATCAATACATGCCAAATGCCATATAATTCCGGTTTTATTAGGTTCGTTATTATCGATTCTGATAGCTCTACCTCGCATTTGATTAGAAGTAACGAAAGAACCTACTACAGAAGCTAAAATTAAACTATTAATAGCGGGTGCATCCCATCCCTCACCTAATAAAGATTTAGTCCCTACTAAAATTTTAATATGACCTAATTGAAATAATTTTGTAATAGTTGCTACTAACGTGTTTTTAGAAGATGATTTTGATTGTATAATTACAAACTCCGTATCAGAACTTAATGGGGTTTGTGTGTAGTTTGTTATCGAATCAATTAAATCTAATTTAGCAATACAACTACAATGAATAATAACCAAACTGCCAGACAATACAGCTAAGTTTTGTTTATTTCTTGTCGTTGTTCTAATATGATGAAAAATTGGTACGACACCTAATTTTTCAATATTTTTTACTTCGGTAGCGGTAACATCAAGATATTCTTTTCTGATATAATCAGATAATACAACACAACGTAGTTGCTCCTTTAAATTGATTTGTTCTTGTTTTACAATAGCAACGATACTATTTAATTTGCTAGGGCTATTGCTAAGTGATTTATATAAAAAAGTATTTCCAATTAAATTAACTTTTTTATTACTGTATAGAGATAGTTTTCTTAGTTTTTTCTCTAAAGAATTAATGTAAGTTTCATGCACAATTAACTCGTTTCTATCGATAACAAGAATATGCTGAAATAGAATTTCAATCCATTTATGTGTAATTTTAGGGAACTCAACAAACTCATTTTTTTCAAAACCTAATATTGATAATTTCTCTCTTGAAATAACGATGCCAGCTTCATTTAAAAAAATAAGTATTGCAGAAAAAAAAGCAGAAAACTTATAAATTTCGTTTATGTTTTCTTCGGTTTTGGTATAAAACCGATGCTGCTTTATAAAGTTGATAAACTCATTGTCTTTTAATAGATCAGTAATAAAATGAGCTGTTTTCAATCTAAAATCAACAATAGTATTAATCTCTTTATTCTCAGGTTTAGAAAAGTAAATAATATCTTGATGTGGACATAAATTATTTTCTCTTACTAAATCTGGCACCAGAATTTCATCATCAATTTCACCACATAAATTAAAATATTTTTGAATTTCAGAAACCTCACTATCGTATGGTGGCGTTGCGGTAAGCGCAATTACTGTTTGTAAATGTTGCTGTTTTAATTCATACAAACATTTCCACCATTCACTTTTTAAATGATGTGCTTCGTCTAACAGTAATACCTCAATGTTATTTTTTGTAAAGAATAAAAAGTAGCCCTCTTTATTGTTAAACGTCTTGTAAAAAGAATACAAACCTTGGTAAGTAGAGAAGGTAATATCAGCAGGTTTTTTTATATCAAAAGAGAATTGTTTAAAATCACAATCTTCCGTAAAAAATTCTTGCAACCTATTTTCCCATTGGTTACGAATAGTTAAAGTTGGTGCTAATACAATGGTTTTTTTACCTATTCTTTTTAAAATTTCAATACCTAAAATAGTTTTTCCAGAACCAGGCGGAGCAACAATATGAAAATGGTTATCTTCTATGTGCTTAGAAAAGTTAGATAATATTTTTTCTTGATAAGGTCGCCAAGTATGTGAAAAGTTAAGTTGTTTAATTAGGGCTGACAAAAGTTAAGTTGTTGTTTATAATTAAATTATTGATGCAAGTAAAAGTAATAAAATAGGTTTTAATCTATTTCTATTCTTTTACCAATTAAATATAAAAGGTTTTATGAATTTAAATAAATCTTTTTTAATTGATAAATTAATAATTTTTAAAGGGACTATCTATTTTAAAAAATGAAATACTTTGTTAAATTGACTTTTTATTGTGAATAGTTTAAAATAACTGTTATTTTTTGTAAATATTTTAATTCTAAAAACTTAAAAAAATGCTAGCTTTTTAGTAACTTCGCAACCGTTAAAAAACTTATACTATGGCTAGATACGAACTGAAGTTACCTAAAATGGGTGAAAGTGTTGCAGAAGCAACTATAACTTCTTGGGTTAAAGAAATTGGAGAGACTATTGAAATTGATGAAACTGTTGTTGAAGTAGCTACAGACAAAGTAGATAGTGAGGTGCCTAGTGAAGTTGAAGGAACCTTAGTAGAAATATTATTTGATAAGGATGATGTTATTCAAGTAGGCCAAACTATAGCCATTATTGAAACAGAAGGTGGTGATACCCCTTCAAACGATACACCTAAAAAAGCTGAAGCAAAAGAAACTGTGGTAGCAGTAGAGAAAACAATAGAAGATGCAAAAGAAGAAGTATCTGGAGCTATTGATACTTCATCTAGTGATCGTTTTTACTCTCCTTTAGTAAAAAATATAGCAAAAACAGAAGGGATTTCTTTCTCTGAATTAGAAACTATAAAAGGAACAGGAAAAGAAGGAAGAGTTACTAAAACAGATATTTTATCTTATTTAGAAAATAGAGGTAATCAACCTAAAGATGTTGTTTCTCCAGCCAAAGCAGAAAAGCCTAAGGCAAAAACGCAAGCAGCACCAGTTACTTTAAGCGGTCAAGACGAGGTTATCGAAATGACACGTATGGGTAAATTAGTAGCCAAACATATGGTAGATTCTGTTCAAACATCTGCACATGTGCAGTCGTTTATAGAAATAGATGTTACCAATATTGTTAATTGGAGAAATAAAGTAAAGAACGCATATCAACAAAGAGAAGGAGAGAAGTTAACCTTTACGCCAATCTTTATGCAAGCCGTTGCGCAAACAATTAAAAAACACCCGATGATTAACATTGCTGTTGATGGCGATAAGATTATTAAAAGAGGGAATGTTAATTTAGGTATGGCAGCAGCTTTACCTGATGGTAATTTAATTGTACCGGTAATTAAAAATGCAGATCAGTTAAGTTTAGTAGGAATGACTAAACAAGTAAATGATTTAGCAGGTCGTGCTCGTGGAAATAAATTAAAGCCAGACGATATTCAAGGAGGTACTTACACTGTTACAAATGTAGGTAGTTTTGGAAGTATTACAGGAACACCAATTATAAACCAACCGCAAGTAGCTATTTTAGCCTTAGGAGCAATTGTAAAGAAACCAGCTGTTATTGAAACTCCTGACGGTGACTTTATAGGAATTCGTCAAAGAATGATTGTTGCGCATTCTTACGATCATAGAGTTGTAAATGGAGCTTTAGGTGGAATGTTTATTAAAACATTAAAAGAAATATTAGAATCTTGGGATGTAAATCAAGATTTTTAAATAACAACATAATATAGTAAACAAAGGCTTAGGAAAATTTTCTAAGCCTTTTTTGTTTTTGTGTATATTCGCTATCAGAATAATGAAAAAATAAAATTTAAAAGATGAAAAATTTATTAGCTGTATTGTTATTAGGTATAACAATGGTAAGTGTAGGTCAAGAGAAAGTATTACTTCGTTTAAACTATGAAAAAGGCGATATTTATGAAATGAAAATGGAAATAGCTCAAAAGATGGGTGCAGGCTTAATGTCTATGAATACAGAAATGACAATGCATCAAGAAATTAAAGCTGTTTCTGATAACACTTACGAAAGTGATATGAAAATTACTAACATGGTAATGAATGTTACACAAGGAGGTCAATTAATGTCATATGACTCTAGTAAAAAAGAGGAAGAATTAAGTCCTACAGATGAGGTTATGAAAGCTCAAATGGAGCCAATGATGAAGGTGTTAATAACAACGAAAGGAGATAACTTAGGTAAAGTTATCGAAACAAAAGTTGAGCCTAATATCCCTAACGCAAATAATTTAACACAACAATCTAGTAATGTAGTTTATCCTGAAAAAGCAGTTTCAGTTGGTGATACTTGGTCTATGAATAAAGATACAAACGGAATGAAATTGAATTTCATTTATAAGGTAAATTCAATTACTACTAAAAATGTGTTGTTAGATATTTCTGGTAATGTTGAAGGTATTGGAACAGGTAATATTACAGGAACCATGAGTATTGATAAAAAAACAGGTATCGCTTTAACATCTAAAATAGAAATGTTAATGAAAGTTCAAGGGCAGGATTTAACAACAAGTATGAACATGAGTATTACGAAAAAGTAAATACTATTTTCTTCTAAAAAAAAGCCCAGACAGTACTGTCTGAGCTTTTTATTTTTTATGAAAAAGCCACCAATTCATTTCGCGAGTTAATTTATAACCTAACTTTTCATATAGGCTTATAGCGGTGTTTCCTTTTGTGGTATGTAAAATAGGATATTTGTTTGTTTTTAATATTTCTTTAGTAACGTGAGTAGTTAGTTGTTTAGCAAAACCTCTGCCAGTGTAATCAGGATGCGTAACTACAGCACTTACTTCAATAAAATCGTTGGTTTGCATTCTTTGCCCGGCTATTGAAACGAGCTTGTTGTCTTTAAAAATACCAAAGTAATTTCCCATTTCAAAAGTTCTTTTTTTAAAATATCCAGGCATCACTAACCATACTAAATCATAAACTTCATTTACATGTTTAGATGTAAGTGGTATAATTTCCTCAGTAATTGTCACCTCAATTAAATCTTGCAACACCATTTGACAACCCGCTATTTTTTTATCAAAAGAAACAATATTGGTATCGTAAACAGGAATTTCATTTTCTGTAACTAAGAAAAAACTATCTGTAAGCTTAGCATATTCATTTATAGCAGCTGTTATTTTTAAGTGATCGGTAAAAGCGCCAAATGGGCAAATTTCAGGATCGTAAAATAGTACATCCTCATATTTAATGGCTATATTTTTATGAGTTTCATTTAAAGAATACCAAACCGGATTTTTTAGTTTATCAGTCATTATGATAAATGTTTTTTAAAGCTGATTTTAAATCAGTAAATATAAAAGAATAAATAGCAGATGTTTTTACAGAAGATACTCTGCTGCCTTTTAATAATATAGAAGACATTTCCCCTAATACCATTTTTAAAACAAATGATGGAGCATTAAGTGGAAATATAGGTTTAGCAATAGTTTTTGATAATTTTTTAGTAAAACTCTTATTCGTTTCATGTTCAGGAGCCGCAGCATTATATATTCCTGTAAAACGAACATCTTCAATTGATTTTACATACATGTTACATAAATCATTAATATGAATCCAAGGCATGTATTGCTTGCCAGTTCCTAAAGCAGCTAAAAACAAAGGCGTATTTATTTTGGGTAAAGCACCGCCTAAGTTTGTAAGTACAATACCAGTTCGTAAAATAGTAACCGCAGTGTTTAGTTGTTTAAATTGATGAGCGGCATTTTCCCATTCGATACAAATTTTAGAAATAAAATCATTCTCAGGAGCATCGTCTTCCGTAAATATTTTGTTAGAAGTAACAGCGCCATAATAGCCAATTCCTGAAGCAGAAATAAAACCTTTTAAATCAATTTTTAAATCTTTTGTTTTTTTAAAAAGTAAGTTGGCAGATTGTACACGGCTACTAATAAGTTCTTTTTTTCGTTTAGTGGTCCATCTTTTATCAGCAATACCAGCTCCTGCTAAATGAATAATATGTGTAACATCTTTAAAAGCATTATCATCAATATATTCCTTAGCAATGTCCCATTTAAATTCATTTTTTAAAGTCGGACTTCGGGTAAGTACAACAACAATATGGTTTTTTTCTTCTAATTTTTTTTGAAGATGTTTGCCAACTAATCCTGTTCCGCCAGTGATAAGAATTTTACTCATTTTATTTTGTTTTTAATTTTAAAACTGTATCAGCAAAATGATATATTTCTTTTTCTACGGTTTTATATTCTTCAGTGAAAAATTTAGAAGCAATAGAATGATTTTTTGCTTCTGGAATTGCCACTTGATATTTATTTTTATCAATAGTAGAGATTTGATTATACATTTCTTTCATACGTTTTACAGAAACGGTTTTGTCTTGCTCTTCTTCATTTTTATAGTAATAAGCCATAAACAAAGGTTGTTTTATTTTTTCAAAAACGTTCTTTTTCATTGTAGCTCCTATCAATAGTTTCAGCTGAATAATAGCTTCAATTCTATATTTTTTATACCAATATTTTTCAGCGCCATTTGGTGGTTGCCATGTTTGATAATTACCGCCCATTACTAATTTTAAAATTTGTTTTCCCCAGGGCTTTGTAACTAAATTAGAGTTGGTGTCGTAAACATCAATATTAGGCGAGGATAATATTAGTGCTGCAATTTCTGGGTTTTCAGAAGCTAAAAATAAACCAGCAGTAGCACCAGTACTTACACATATTAAAATTACTTTTTCACCTAATTGTTTACCAATAGCAATTGCTTTTTTTGCTGATTTTAAGTATCCTTCGGCAGTAAAATTTAATAGAGGCTCTTTGTCTTTTAAGCCGTGTTTAAATAAACGAGGAGCATATAAATTTGCTCTATATCGTTTTGCAAAATTGGTGTAAATAATTTCAGTTTCTACTGGGCTTGCAGAGAATCCGTGAAGATATACTACTGAGTATTCTGTTTTCTTCGGAATACTATCCGCCCAAATTAACCGAGAATGGTTACCTAATCTAATATTCACATTCTTATTCTCTTCGTAAACGGTATTTTGTATTTCTAACAAACTCGTTTTATTAATAGGTAATCGAGTTGTTAAGGTTGGTTTTTCGGCTTTAGGACCAATAGCATACAACATAAGTAATAGTACTAAAAAAACTCCTAAGTATTTGAGTATTTTCTTTATCATTTATTTAAAATCAACCAAAGTTTATACCGTAAAGTACAAAATATATAATAGCTATTTGTTATTCATATTAAAAAAATAAAGTGTGTAATGTGCAGTATTCATAGGGTTTTATATTTTTTTAAAAAATAAAACAGCAATAAATAAAACCGTAAGAGAGATTTTCTCGTAAGTAAGAGTGAATGAATAATTAACTAATAAATTTATAATCATGAAGAAAATTAAACTAATTATCGGAGCAGGAGCTTTTGCTTTAGTAGGATTAATGCTTTTTGCAGCAGACCATATCGAAGCTCCAGATGTAAAAGGAGGCTCAAGTGATATTACAGATTTTTATGCATTTCAGGCAGAAGACACAAATAATTTGGTCTTTGTAGCAAATATTCAAGGTTTATTAAGTCCGGCTGCAACAGGCGAGGCTAAATTTGATGAGAATGTATTAATAGAGTTCAATATAGATACTGATTTAGATAATATAGAAGATTTGGTAATTCAGGCAATTCCTAGAAATGGAAAGATGTATTTCTTTGGTCCTTATGCACCATCTGTAACTGGTTTAAATAGTTCATTGCCACAAGATGGATCTGAATATGGTGTGTCTATTACATCATACGGGTCTAATACTATCATAGGTGCAAAAGGAGCAATGAAATTTTTTGCAGGCCCTAGAGATGACCCTTTCTTTATGGATTTTGCTAAATACGGTGAAATCATTGCAGGTACAGCAAATGGATTTGATAGCCCTGGCTCTGACACTTTTAAAGGAACAAACGTGTTATCTGTTGTTGTAGAAGTGCCTAAATCGATGATTGGAGGATCAGGAAATATTAATACTTGGGTAGAGACTAAGGCTAAGCAATAATCATTAATCAAATTTTAAATTCTACAATTATGAAACTTAAAAATATAAAAAATATAACAATGTCGGCTGTGTCAATTTTCATTTTAACAAAGTCTTCAAAAATAAAGCCTATAAAAATAGTAACAATATTAATGTTATCATTTTTAACACTAACTAGTTGTAGTGACGATGAAGATAATATGGATTATGATACTCCAATTAGCTTTTCAGGAACTTATGCACAGAAAGACCAAATGGGACGACCAGCTATTAACACAGTATTTGTAGATAGTGATAAAAAAGACATGTTTAATGTAACAATACCTTCTAACCAAGGAGCTGCGTTTGCAACAATGTTTGAAACAAATTTAAAAGCTTTAAGTCCTGCTTATTTTAATGAAGGAGATGAAAACGCACTAGGTTTTGATGCAGCAGCATTTGCAGGAGTATTAGCAACAGATGTTTTAACAGTGTCCTTAGATGGTAAAACAACATTTTATGACGGGCCAAATGTATTAACTGGTAGAGCTTTAGCAGACGATGTAATTACGGTAGAACTTATCTTAATTTTTGGAGGTGAAGCAGGCTTAACAATGTCAGAGAACCCAACCTTGTCTGATGATAATGTAAGTGCTAACGATAAAGATTTTTTAACATCTTTCCCTTATTTAGCTAGTCCTTGGTAATAAGATTAAAAATTAACAAATTCCCCTTAAAAAAGATTGGTTGCTGATTAATTGGCAACCAGTTTTTTGAAAATAGACATTTAATCCTTCTTGATTATGAAAACATTAAAAACAATACTTTCGTTAGCTATTTTAAGCATATTAGTAAGTTGTTCAACCTCTAAAGAAACAAACATAGCAAAAGAGTTAGATTATAATAAATTTTTAAATAATACAGTAAACGTATCTGATTTTTTGGCTCAAAAAGAACTTGATTTTTGGCAAAATAAACTAAACAATCAGCCTTCACAATATCCTTATTTAACGAAAATCGCAAGTGCGAACACAATGCTTTTTTCATCAAAAGGTAATATCTCTTACCTAATAGAAGCAGAAAATAAGTTACTTCAAATAAATATAAAAACTAATTTTAGTAACTCATCGAGTTTACGAGCATTAGCAAGAAATTACATATCACAACACAGGTTTAAAGAGTCGTTAGGATTATTAAAAAAAGTAGCAATAAATGGTGATAATTTAAACAGCACTAATAAAATGCTTTTCGATGTTTACTTAGAATTGGGTGATACAGAAAAAGCATCTAAATATTTGTCTGAAATTGAAGATTATTCAGATTTTGATTATTTAATAAGAGTTTCTAAATGGCATGATCATCAGGGAGATTTAACTGCAGCAATTCGTTTTATGGAAAAAGGAATGAAAAAAGCAGAAGAGTCAAATAATACAGCTCTTAAAATATGGAGTTATACCAATTTAGCTGATTTTTATGGTCATAATGGTCAAATACAAGAGTCATACAATTTATATTTAAAGAGTTTAGAGTTAGATAATAATAATGCGTATGCGAAAAAAGGTATTGCTTGGATTGTGTTTTCTCATGATAGAAACCCCAAAGAAGCATTGCGAATTTTAGATATTATAAGTGATGAACATTTTTCGCCAGATTACTTTTTGTTAAAGGCTGAAATAGCTGAATTTGAAAATGACTCTATATCTAAAAATAATAATATAGATATTTATTTATCGGCTATTAAAAATAGTCAATATGGGGTAATGTATAACCAACATTTGGCGAAACTATACCTTGAAGAATTTAATGATTCTGAAAAAGCATTCCCTTATATAGAAAAAGAAATAAACAGTAGGCCAACTCCGCAATCGTACGATTTATTAGCTTGGTATTACTATAAAAATAAAGAGTATAAAAAGGCATTACAAATAGTAAATGATAGCGTATTAGGAAAAACTTTCGAACCATCAGTTCAGTACCATATTGCAGAAATATATAAGGCAAATGGTATAGATAAAAAAGCGAAAAAAATTAAAAAAGAACTTTTGGAAAGTTCTTTTGAATTAGGACCTTTGATGGAGAAGAAAATTTTAAATATCTAATAAAAAAAACTTGTTATTTTGAAAACTAAACTACTATTATTTCTAACTATTTTAAGCTGTTTTAACATATTCTCACAAGAGTTTATTGGTGAAATAATCAATAAAAAAAGAAACCCTTTAGAGAATGTATATGTATATAATGTAACTAGTAATAGCCATACACATACTGAGTTAAATGGACAATTTGCTATTGATAAAGCTAAAGTAGGTGACTTTGTAGAGTTTCGTCTTTTAGGATATGAGAAAAAAATAATACAATTAACCAATAAAGACTTTAACAAAGCAAATGTTATAATTTTATCGATGAAGAATTTTATGTTAGATGAAATGACATTATCGAGTAAGCAAGATCCTTTGCAAACTTTTGTTAAAATAGATTTAGATAAAAAACCGGTAAGCTCATCACAACAAATTTTACAGAAAATACCAGGTCTTTTTATTGGTCAGCATGCTGGAGGAGGAAAGGCAGAGCAAATATTTTTAAGAGGTTTTGATATTGATCATGGTACCGATTTAGCATTATCTGTAGATGGAATGCCGGTAAATATGGTTTCTCATGCGCATGGACAAGGATATAGCGATTTGCATTTTGTAATACCAGAAACTATAGAAAAAATTAACTTTGGTAAAGGACCTTATTATGCCAGTAAAGGTGATTTTAATACTGCTGGTTATGTAGATTTTAAAACAAAGTCGTATTTGGATGAAAGTCAAATTGAAATAGGAATAGGACAGTTTAATGCCTTTAGAACATTAGGTATGTTTAACCTTTTAGATAAAAATAGTACAGATAACGCTTATGTAGCGATAGAATATTTGGCAACTGATGGTTTTGTAGAATCTTCTCAGAATTTTAGCAGAATAAATCTTTTCTCAAAATATAAAACGTTTTTAAAAGATAATAGTAGTTTGTCATTATCAGCATCGCACTTTACAAGTAAATGGGATGCATCGGGTCAAATTCCTGTAAGAGAAGTTGCTAATGGAAATATTACTCGATTTGGAAGCATTGATGATACGGAAGGAGGAACAACCTCTAGAACAAATATTAACTTAGAACATTCTAAAGTTTTAAAAAATGATGTAAAGGTTACTTCTAACGTTTTCTATTCAAACTATAATTTTAACCTGTTTTCTAACTTTACTTTTTTCTTAGATGATCCTATAAACGGCGATCAAATTAAACAAACTGAAAATAGAGATATTTTTGGATTTAACACACAGTTTAAAAAGAAAACAAAGCTTTCTAACACACCTGTAACTTTAACTTTCGGAACGGGTTTAAAGGCAGATATAATTAATAATTTAGAGCTTTCACACACCTTACAAAGAAAAGAAGTTTTAGATGAGATTCAATTAGGAGCAGTACATCAAACAAATTATTATTCTTTTTTAAATAGTGAATTTGAATTAGGTAAGTTTACAATAGCACCTGCTTTGCGTTTAGATTATTTAAATTTTTCATACAATGATTATTTGTTAGATGAATATAAAACGTTTTCAAAATCAAAAGTAATTGTAAACCCTAAAGTAAATATAACGTATACTCCCAATGCTAAAACTCAGTGGTTTTTAAAATCAGGAGTTGGGTTTCACACAAATGATACTAGAGTAGTAGCTAAACAACCCAATAGAAAAACATTACCAAGAGCATACGGTTTAGATATAGGAAATGTATGGAAACCTACATCAAAAGTAGCAATAAACACCGCTTTATGGTTTTTATTATCTGAAGATGAATTGGTGTATGTTGGTGACTCGGGTGTTATAGAGCCTTCAGGAAAAACAGAACGTTTTGGATTAGATGTAGGTTTTAGATATCAAATAAGTGATTGGTTGTATTTAAATAGTGATGCTACATTAACAAATGCAAAAAGCTTAGGAACACCATCTGGTGAAGATAATATACCGTTGGCACCAATTGTAACAGTTACAGGAGGATTATCAGTAAATAATTTTAATAATTTTTCAGGAGGTATCGATTATAGATATTTAGGAGATAGACCTGCAAATGAAGATAATTCGATAGTAGCAGAAGGTTATTTTGTAGCAGATGCAAATATTAGTTATAAGATGAATGATATAACGCTTGGTTTGGCTATCGAAAATTTATTTAATGTAGCCTGGAACGAGACGCAATTTGCAACAGAATCTAGGTTGCAAAACGAACCTAACTCAGTAGAGGAAATTCATTTTACACCAGGTACACCTTTTTCAGTAAAGGCATCAATAAGATATTCATTTTAAAATATATAATTGTTCGGGGGGACAATTATTAGCTGTTATCATTTTTTTTAGAAGGATTAGTGATAACAAAGCATAGCCGCTTTAAGCGGCTATGTTCATTTTATGAAGTATATAACTAGTGTATTGTTTTAACAATTATTAATCTTTTAAGTAGTTAATACACAAATTAAACTCATAGCCAATAATCTTAAATAAAGATTTTAGACTATAATAAAACGATGTTATATCAGAAGAAATCAACAGAATACTAAAAGGAAAGTATAGTCGTTATGTAATTAAATACAATTAAGTGATTGCAAATATGGAGTTATATACATTGCTGTTTCTACAATAAAGCTATATAAGCAAGGTATTGTTTTAATGCATATAAGTTTATTACAAATAAATATAGCCGCTTTTAAGCGGCTATATTTATGATGTATGTAAAGATTAATTATACAGCTCCTAATGTGTATAATTGCTCTAAATTAGGAGATATACTACCACCTTCAGGTTCTAATGTAATACCAAATGCTTGAGATTCATTAGGGTTGTTTATTGTAAATACTTTGTTTTTACTAGCAGTAAAATTATCTATAGTTCCTAAACTAGTAGGAGATAAAGGATCAAGTTTTAAAGACCATACTTGATATACTTTTCCTTTAGGAGGATCTGGTAATCCTTGTACATCTAAGTAAATATTCTTTGTGTTTTTGTTCCAGTAAACCTTTGCATATGCTTCCGGAAGTACTTTTTGTCCTTGTAAAGGCACAGTAACAATATCTTTATCTCTAATTACTTTTAGTAAGCTTTCGTTTTGTGCTAAATACGTATTCGATTTTTCTAATTGAATTTCAAACTGATCTTTTGCTTGATTAATTGTATCTAACTCGGCCTGTAAATTATTATTTTTATTTATTGATAAAAGTAAAGTACTACCAATAATTAAAGTTGCTGCCCAACCAGCATAAGTAAGCCAATTACTTTTCGAAGTATTTAGCGGAATAACTTTGGTTGTGCTCTCTTTTTCTTGTAACATTTTAATTAAAATGTCTTTAAAAGAGTTCTTACTTTCTTTCGGAGCAACATGGGCTGTAAGAGAAGAAATTGATTTTTCTATTTCTCTTACTTCTTTTAAAATTTCTGGGTGCTCCATTATTAATTTATACACTTGCTCATTTTCTTTTTCAGAAAGTGCGCCAGCAATATAAAGTTCTAGTGTACCAGATTCTATGTGTTTTTTTGCTTCCATTATTTAAGCATTATTCTTAATTCATTAATACAATTTCTGTTTCTCGTTTTAACGGTTCCTAAAGGCATGTTTAAGCTCTCTGAAACTTCTTTTTGCGTAAAACCTTTAAAATAAAGTAATTCAATTACTTTAACACAAGTATCTTTTAACTTGCTAACAAAGTTTTTAATACCAATGGTATCGGTTCTTGAGTCTAAACTATCGTAAGTCTCTAATATATCTACGAAAATTTGAGCGTCAAGGTTTTTAGAACTGTTCTTAAAGTTTTTAGATCGTGTTTTATCAATAGCTGCATTACGAGCAATATTGATAATCCATGTAAAGAAACGTCCTTTTTTTTGTGAATAAGAATCTACATTATTCCAAGCTTTAATAAAAACATCTTGCGTTACTTCTTCAGCAATTTCTCTATCCCTTACAATATTAAAAATAACACCCTCTACACTTTTATTATACATTTGATGCAGTTTCTCGAAAGCCTTTACATCCTTTTCTTTAAATTTTATAACAAGTTCTTCTAATTGCATTTTATATTTTTTTTAAGAGATTTCTAAGGTACTTAAATTTAATTATTATCTATAGCTTATTTAATAACGATATTTTTTTTAAATATTATCGCATAATTTTATTAGGGAAAACAACAACACTTTCATGCCCGTTTTCCCCTACAGATGCAACGCCGAAGAAGAAGTTGTCAATGACAATTCCGTCTAAGGTAAATTCAGTAGTCTCTACATATCTAGCATTATCCCAAGTAGGAGATGTGGTATCTCTCCAATAAATTTTATAACCTTTAGCTCCTTCAACTTTAGTCCATTTTAATTTAGCAGAAGCTTCTACAATTCCGCCTATAGCAACTTCCTTCGGGCTAGGTGGAGCCAATGCCAAATTAGCTATTGTAATTGCGTTTACAGTCGTTAGTTTTTTTGCATAACCAAAGTTTACATGTTTAAAAGTATCACCATATTCGATGCCTTTTTCGGTTCTTATATCTTGATGTTGTTGAGTATAATTTTCATGAGCTTCCATAATTCTGATTCCTGCAAAACCTAAATCATTAAAAGGTCTGTGATGACCGCCACGCCCAAAACGATCTAATCTATAAATCATCATCGGATTCATTTCGGGCATATAGGTTTTTGTTGTTTTATGAATATATCTAGCTAATTGACGTGAAATGCCATCAACCTCACCACCATAAAAACGGCGCATTTTTCGTTGTCTTTCGGTTTCATTAGCAGGTACTGGTTCAGAAAAAATTCTAAAACTACGATTGTCAATCACGCCATCAACTCCGGTAATGTTTCCAATCATATCATTATTTAAAACACCAATAATATCCCAACCTTGCTTTTTAGCATACTTTGCCAATCCTGCACCACCAAAAAGGCCTTGTTCTTCACCAGAAAGACCAACATACACAATGCTACTTTCGAATTTATATTTACTTAAAACCCTAGCAGCTTCAATTGTACCGGCCATGCCAGATGCGTTGTCGTTTGCACCAGGAGCATCGGTTGTAAAATCCATGGTATTACTTGCTCGCGAATCAATATCACCACTCATAATGACATATCTGTTAGGGTATTTTGTTCCTTTTTGTATCGCTACAACATTTACAATCCAAGCATCATGCGGAACTCTTCTGTTGCCTTCTTTGGTAACGAAATCTTTCTGATAGGTTGTGTTTATGCAATTGTTACAATCGGTAGATATTTTATCGAATTCAGATTTTATCCAACGTCTTGCAGCACCAATACCACGAGTGTTAGAAATAGTATCAGAAAAAGTATTTCTTGTACCAAACTCTGTAAGTGTTTTTATATCTGCTTTAATTCTATCCGAAGAAATAGTATTTATAATATCGTAAATTTTAGCATCTGTTTGTGCTAGTAATGTTGAGGTAATTATAAAAAATAATAATGTTAGTTTTTTCATTTTGTATAAAAATTTAGGTTCCTAAATTACAAAAACAAAAAAGAGAATGAAACATTGTTTCATTCTCTTAAAAAAAATAAGATATTATATAAGTTTACTCGTTATCTAATTTTTTAGTAATGCTAAAACCAGCAAATAAACCTACACCTGCCATAAGAAAAATCATTGCAGGATAAACAGCGTCTTCATTAATAGATGTGTATGTATCTATTATTAATCCTAAGAAAATACCTAAGCCAATACCCATTAATAATAAGGCTAAGTTTAAAACGATGATTCTACCTGTTAATGTTGATTTTTTTCGTTCTCCTTGCATAAATATTTTAGCATCTACACCTTTTTCTATTAAAGCCAAACGTTCTTTATTACGTGTTGAATAGAATAAATAAAAGATTCCGAATATTATTGCGAATAAGAACATAAATACAACTGCTACTTCCATATTTTTAATTTTAAATGATTATTTTTAATGTGTTTGCAAGTATGACCGTGTTATTAGAAAAAAGGTTACAGAAAAATAAAAAACTTTTTTTAAAAATTTATGTAACCTTTTAAAAGAATATACTGTCAAAGAATAAAATGACTACTAACAACGACCAAACATATATTGATAAAGTATTAAAGGGTGATACCAATGCATTTTCTACCTTAGTAGATAGGTATAAAAATATGGTGTTTACTTTGGCTTTAAAAATGGTAAAGAATAGGGAAGAGGCCGAAGAGATTTCTCAGGATACGTTTATTAAAGCTTATAAAAATTTAAATAAGTTTAAAGGAGATTCAAAATTTTCTACTTGGCTTTATAAAATTGGTTATCGAACCTCTTTAGATAATTTAAAGAAGAATAAAGGTAAATACAATATTGATACAATAGATGAGGTTATTATTAATAAAATAAAATCTACAGAAGGTATTTTAGAGGGAATTGAACGTAAAGAACGGGCAGAAGTAATAAATAACTGTATGTTAAGTTTACCCGAAGATGAAAGAGCCATTTTATGGATGTTTTATTTTGAAGAATTAAGTTTAAAAGAAATTATTGAAGTAACAGATTTCTCTGAGGCAAACGTAAAAGTAAAGCTACACAGAGCAAGAAAAAGTTTATTAAATATAGTAGAAAAGAAAGTAGAACCCGAATTAATTAATCATTATGGGAGAAAATAAAGACATAAAAAAGCTTGATGTTTTTACTAAAAAGTACATCAAAGAAATAGAAATAGAGAGTCCGTCTGTAAACTTTACAGCTAATTTGATGGATATAATATTGCAAAAAGAAAACGTTGAGGTATATAAAGCCACGCCTTTAATTTCAACTAAAACATGGTTAGTACTTGCGGGAGTTTTAACGGCAAGTATTTTATATGTATCAAGAGGAAGTTCATTAAAATCGATTAAAATACCTGAACTTAATTTCGGTTTTTTATCTGAAGTACAAATGCCAAACTTATTTGAAGGTCTTGTAGTTTCTAATACAATATTATATGCTTGTTTCTTTTTTACGATAATGTTTTTTGGTCAGGTTTATATGCTTAAAAATCATTTTACAAAAGAACTGTAAAAAGATAAAACCTCTCTTATTATAGAGAGGTTTTATCTTTTTAATTATTTTTTAATGAACTTTTTATGTGTTATTTCATTTTCAGATGTTATTATTTTTAGATGATAAATACCTTTTTTTAAATAAGATATATTTATTTTTGATGATTTAGCACTTAAAATTTTATTTCCATTAGTGTTATAAACCTCTATTACTTTAATATCTATATTGTTATTATTTTCAACATTTATATAGTCATTACTTGGGTTTGGATAAACATTGATTTTATTTCCATTTATAGGTGTTACAGGGCGTAAAAATTCTTTATCTGGTAAAGCAGCAGTGAGAGGACAAGTGTAAAAACTATAACGAGCAATGGCATCTTTATTCCATGAACTTGTACCTGTAAAACCATTATCAATTTTAATACATTTTAAATTTGGGCTATTAGTAACGTCAAATGTAGTAATGATTGTATTGTGTCCATTTGCAATATCAACCCTTGTTAAATTATTACAGTTCCAACTGCTTAAATTGTTTAATTTAGTATTATTAATTAAAGATAACTTTTTAATTGGATTGTTAGCAGAGTATAAAAATTCAAGATTAATGTTTTGACTAACATTTAAATTAGTTAAATTATTACCAGCACATGCTAACGTAGTTAGGTTTGTAAAAGCTTCAATACCAGTTAGGTCACTAATGTTTTTATAGCCAACGTTTAAATAAGGAGATGCTAAAAGAGCTTCATTTACTTCAATTTCACCGTCATTGTTAGTGTCAATTATAGGAATATTACTTAGTAAAGCATTTTTGAAATTTGTATCTGGAATATATACAATTGCAGAATTTTTAAATTCATAAACAGGTGCAAATTGAACCGAAGGAAACCCTTTATCAGGAAGCTCAGCAATATTTGGGCATGGATAAGTACTGTAACTAGCCATTTGGTCTTTAATCCAAGAGCTTGTAGGTGTAAAATTATTATCTATTTTAATGCATTTTAAGTTTGGATTGTTAATAATGTTAATGCCATTTACATTACTGTTGTTTCCATTCGCAAGGTTTAATTTTTTTAGGTTATTATTCCATGCATTTAAGCTTTTTAAATTAACATTACTAGTTAAATTTAAGTTCTCAATTTGATTATACATACACATTAGAGTCTCTAAATTAGTGTTTTGACTCACATTAAGCTCGGTTAAATTATTGCCCCCACATGCTAATAATGTAATATTAGTAAAAGCTTGAATACCTGTAAGGTCACTAATGTTTTTAGCAGTTACATCAATCGGATTAGTATAAGATATAGCTTCGGTTACTTGAATTTCACCGTCATTATTAGTGTCTATTCCAGAGTTTGGGCCACTTAATAAAGCATTTTTAAAATTTGCATCAGGTATATTTACATTTTGTGAAAACCCAAAGCTTGTTATTAGAAGTGTTGTTAGCGTTAATAGTAATTTTTTCTTTTTCATTTTTATATAGTTTTATTTATTGAAACAAATTAAAGCTTCTCTAAGTTAAAATCTATAAAATTACTTCCGAATGAACTCTTTCATTTTCCGAATTACAAAAAACCTCTATAGAAACATCTAAAGAGGTTTTAATTATAAAATTGTGACGTCCTAAAATAGTATTACAAACTAAGCAAATGATTTCTTGCCACTACTTTTTCTTTTTAACTTTTTTATTTTATATATCGACAATTAATCTATCTAACTTAAATAAATTATAGGAAGTGCTTGTACTTTAAATATACTGATCTAAAAAAAGATTACTTGAGCTATTGCTTTTTTCTGATAGAAATCATCATATCATACATAATGGCTTTTTATCAACTCTAGAAGTTTAATATTCCCCCTATTTTTCTGCTTTTTCTAACAACTGAACTTGTTGTTTTAACTCTAAAACACGTTGCTCTCTTGTATTTTAAATATAACTTGATGAATTGTAAATTGATAATGAAAGTTACCGTAATTTTTAACCAAGTTCGAACTTTAGGTATTAATTGAACAGTATACTTATCCAACGCTCTGGTTTTAGTTCGAAAACATTGTTTAATCTCTTGTTCAATTTGTAGTTTTAAACTTAAACTGTAATTCTTTTTTATGTAAAATTTTTGTAATTTGATTCCCTTTTTATAATGAATCTAACACTATTTTAGGGTAGAACAAACGCTTAATTAAAAAAAGTTAGTAAAATAACATATGTTTATGAGAGTTGTTATAAATAAATTAACTGTAGGTTTTCAGACCTAAAAACTGAAAAGTTCATTGACATAATTGTGGTAAGTAAAAAGAAGTGTTCATTTTGAATATATCAGTATTAAAATTATACTTACATTTATAAATTAAGAGAATAAAAACTTGAAAAAGAAAAGAAATTAAGAATGAAAAGAATTGAAAATTTTATAAAATTATTTCCCCTATTATTATTGATTTTAATTACTATAAGTTACATTAAATTAATATAGATATACTAAAATATACAGATTTATCTGAAATACCTCTTTTCCTTTTTGATGATACAATTATCATTTCTTTGTTAATACTGACTATAGTCTTTTTAATAAAGATATCCATAATTGAATCTGATAAAAAGCTAAAATCTGAAGCTATTAAATTAGATGACTTAATCAAAGAAGAAAATGATCTTAATAAAAAAAAGAAATTTTAGAATAAAGCATTAATATAATAGATAATGAATTAAAAACAAGGAATAAATTTCCTAAAAATTTTGGTTTTATTATTATATTTTTATTGATTTTACTTATAATAAGAAGTGTTATTTTAAAGGATTATTTAGGGATGATTTTTATTTCGAGTGCCTTATTTCTACATGTATTTTATTTTTTGCTTGAAAAATTTATTTTACCTAAATATTTTGAAACGTTAGACCGTGCTCATAACTTGATTATAATATGCAGTATAATACTAATACCTCTTGTTAATTTAGTTAGTATAAATATCGCTATAAATAAAGGTTATGATTTGAAATATAACGGAAAAGAAATAAAAAAAATGTCATTTAAATATAAAGACAAGTTATTTCTGACTGACTCTGTTTCTGTATTTGTAGGGGCAATAAAAAAAGCAACATTTATTTATGATAGAAATAAAAAAGAAGTTTTTATATTTTGAATCTGAAAAAATAAGTAATCTCAGAGTTAAAATAGATTAGAAAAAAAATCTTTATATTATTTTACTTACCACATATCAACACCTAACCAGTGTTGATTTTTTTATGCCAAAATTTAAGTAAACGAATATTAATAAAACTGTAGAATTAAGGATGTAAAAAAAGCGAGCCGAAGCTCGCTCTTGGATTTAGCATTCTTCAAAAAAACCATTGACACAACAATAAGCAACTGAAGTAATGCAATTAACAGGAAGCATACCACGACATTGATCTCCTTTACTAGGACATATGCTCATAATACCACCATTGATAGATAATTGTTCAGTTTTGTTCAATACTGAACCTAAGCTTGAAATGTTCTTTAACATAATTTGAGTTTTTAAATTTCTTAAAATTATATAATTAAATATTAAAGAGGAGAGAAAAAACCATAATATAATTATGGTAAAACCGTAAAATAAAAATTTAATAAACTGTAGGTTTTCAGATCCTAAAAACTGAAAAGTTCTTTGACAAAATTGTGGTAAGTAAAGTGAAGAAGCAGTTACGATGTTTCAAAAATTATTTAATACATTTACAAAAATGATATTATGAATTTATTATTACTTATGCATCACGGAATAACTAAAATAACTGAAGAACTTTCTTTTTTTTCAGCTGACAGGTTATTAGTTGTGATTGCTATATTAGTTAGTTTATTAGGGTTAGTTATATCTGTGAGATACAATAGAGAAACCCTTGAAATAACGAAGTCTCATAATAAAAAAATAACTCTCCCTTCTTTAACTCTTCATCGAGAATTTTTAAATAATACATTTGTTTTTGAGATTTCAAATTCAGGTTTTGGACCAGCAATTCTTACAAAAGTGGAGTTTTATTATGAAGATGAAATATTCAATAGTTTAGAGGTATTATTTATTAAAATAATACCAAATTATGTTAAGTCAACCATATATGAAAAAAGTTTAGTAACAGTATTCGATAATAGAGAAGTATTAGCTGTTGGAGCTAATCAAAACGTTCAAAAAAGCGCATTTAATAATGAGCCCGCTTTTAATAAATTAAAAGAAGTTCTTCTAAAGATAGAAATTAAAATAGATTATGAAAGTGTATATGGGCAAAAATTAAAACTTAAGTCCTTTATAGGTTAAAGTTCTTATTTATATGTGATGTCAATTATTTTATTCAGTTTGAATTTGATAAGTCAGAAACATATAACAAACCATATATAATTAAAATATTACTTACTACAAAACAACACTTACAAGGTGTTGTTTTTTTTATGTCAAAATTTAAGTAAATGAATATTAATAAAACTGTAGTAAAAAAGAACAGAAGCAACCCTTCAAAGTAATGCTTCTGTTCAAATAAGTAATCAAACTATATAAACGAAAAATCAAATCCTAAACTATACAGTAAATATAATTTAAGAAGCTGTTTGAATTTTTAAAAGCTAGATAAATGGTATTTAAGTGTGGATAAAAAAACAAAGAATAAGGATAAACAAACTGTAGGATGAAGGATATAAAAAAGCGAACCGAAGTCCGCTATTTTGTTACGCACAAACTGAATCCATAGGTAATGCACATAATCTACCCCATTCACCACCGCATCTAAGACATTCCTCTTCAGTTGTTGGCCAAAAGCCTCCATTAATAGATTGTTGTTCAGATTTGTTCAAAGTTGAACCTAAGTTTGAAATGTTCTTTAACATAATTTGAGTTTTAAGTTTCTCAAAACTATATAAAAACAAAAGAGAAGAGCTTAAAAAAACCGTAAAAAAAGTAAGGTAAAACCTTACTTAACTAAAATTAACAAAATAACTGTAGGTTTTGGGTATGAAAAAAGCCCCCGAAGGAGCCGTTAAATACAAAGGGGGATTTCAATGTACATGTCTAAGACACAGTAAATTAAACAAGGTCACAAGCAGATTAAAATAACTGTAGTATGATGGATGCAAAATATTTACAAGGTATATCAGATGAAGCAATCGCACATTCTATGCTAAATCAAAGAAGATACCAACCGCAAATAAAAAGAAAATCTCCCAAAATTGGAAGAAACGAACACTGTGGTTGTGGTTCTGGAATTAAAAAAAAAGTGTTGTAACACTAAGTAAATTTAGGTTTCAAGAAGAAAAGTAACTAATCCAAATAATTATAATTATAAGAATTGTAAACCATGAAAATAAATCAAAAAAACGCTGAAAATAATAAAAAATTTCATCCATGTCAGCGAGACTTGTTTTGTATTTTTTATGAAAGTTTTTAATTCTATTTATCATGAATTTAGATCCTTTTCTGATGAAAAAGAACCCGAATAATAGAAATAATGTATCAATAAATATTTCAGACATAAAAACAAAATTAGTTAAACAGCTTTATTCTTTTTTACAATTAACTTTTTTCCTTTTAGTAAATAAAGAATAGGACCAATAAAAGCAATCATGAGAATGAGAATCCAAGTTGATTTTTCACCTTTAAAATCATTTCTTAAAATCTTAATAATTCCAGTAATAGTAATTATCATAGATGAAAATCCTAAAACTAATAGAGTTAATACGTATATCGGGTTTGCTGGTTCCATGACGTAAAAATAGAAAAAACAAAATTAATTAAAAGTGTAGTTATAGGAACAAAAAAGAGTTCATTTCTGAACTCTTCTTCATAAAAGGTTTTAACCCCTATTAAAAACTTTTATAGTGTTATTTAAAACATTTGAAAGTTAAATGATTAATGTTATTAATAAAGGTAAAACCGTAAAATAAATATTAAATAAACAGTAGTTTAAAATTCTAAATACATAATATGATTCGGGTTTGAGTGTGTTGCTGATATTTGAAAATCAGTTTCTCCTATTATTTTAAAGCCTACTTTTTCATAAAACTGAATCGCTTTTTTGTTTTCTACCCAAACGTTTAACCAAATTCCTGCTTGATTATTTTCCTTGCATAAGGCTACATTAAAATCAAATAATTTTTTACCGAGGCCTAAACCATAAAATTCTTCAAGCAAATACAATCTACTCATATAAGTGATGTTTTTAGTAACAACATCTTTACAGGTTTTATTGAAAATTATTTTAGAATAGCCTGCAGTTTTATTTTCATATTCTAACAAATAATATTCATTTTCTGCAGTCTCTAATTCTTTTATAAAATCACTTTCTTTAAAGTTACTAGCTACATAAGCATCCATATCTTTAGGCGGAGCAGAATGGCCATGGGCAGGTAAAAAAGAAGCGACACTAATTTTAGAAAAAAGTTTAGCTTGTGCGGTGTTTGCTTTTGATATTTTAATGATTTCTATTTTTTAAATTATATTATTGCTGTTGTTCTTCTAACATATCTAAATAAACATCTTCAACATGTTCACGAGCCCAGCGAGTTTTTCTTAAAAAACCTAAACTCGACTTCATGGTAGGATCGTGTTTAAAACAACGGATATTTACACGTTCTGCTAAATAATCCCAACCATAATGATCAACTAAACGTTCTAGAATCTGCGCAAGTTTAACACCATGTAACGGATTGTTGAGTTGCTCTTCAGTAGCCTGTTTTCTGTTTTGTCTGTTTGGGTTTTCTTTATTTAATTGTTCGTTAGTTTTTGGCTTAAAATTCGTTTTTGTATGCTCTCCAGATTGTGTCGTGTTATTAATTGGATTGTTTTCTGTATCCATCACTTGTGTTTTGTCTTAATACTTAACTACAAAAATAGAAACTTGTATTAGTAATTAAACTAGTTTAGTAGAAATTTTAAGAAAATTTACAAAAAAACCTCTTTGAGTAAACAAAGAGGTTATAAAGTTCTCGATACATTTTATTTTCAGCAAAAGCTTCAAAATAAAATAATCGAACTGATATTAAGATTATATGTAACTATAAATCTTATTTAATTAACTCGTAAGAACGTTTAATAAAATTAGTTAACTCTTCACCATGTAATAAGTTTTGAGATAATTTAGCTAAATCAAAAGCTTGCGTAATTAATCCTTTTTTCTTGTCTTCATCTGCATTTAAGATCTCAGAAACTAATGGATGATTTGTATTAACCACTAAGTTATACATTTCAGGTAAATTACCCATTCCCATCATTCCGCCTCCACCACCAGAAGCTTGCATTTCTTTCATACGACGCATAAATTCTGGTACGGTAATTAAGAAAGGAGATGAAGAAGAATCCATAGATTCTAATTGAACAGTATATGTTTGAGATGCAATTACACCTTCAATAACTGGTTTTAACGTTTCTTTTTCTTCATCAGTTAATTTAGAAATAACAGCTTCGTCTTTCTTAATTAAATTATCAATAAAATCAGAATCAACACGTGTAAACTGAACTTTAGATTCACCTGAAGTTTCTAGTTTTTGCATTAAGTGAGATACAATTGGAGAATCTAATACAACAACCTCATATCCTTTTGCAGTAGCATCTTGAATATAGCTGTGTTGTGCCTCTTTGTTAGAAGCATATAAAATTACGTGATTTCCATCTTTATCAGTCTGAGCGTCTTTTGTTTTTTCAATTAACTCATCAAAAGTAAAGTATGTATCTGCAACAGTTGGGTATAAAGCGAATTTCTTAGCCTTGTCAAAGAATTTATCTTCCGATAACATTCCATATTCGATAATTACTTTAATATCGTTCCATTTTTGTTCAAAATCAGCACGATCTTTTTTGAATAAAGAAGCTAATTTATCAGCTACTTTTTTAGTAATGTAACCAGAAATTTTCTTTACTGCTCCGTCTGCCTGTAAACCAGAACGAGAAACGTTTAATGGAATATCTGGAGAATCGATAACACCTTTTAACATTTGTAAAAAGTCTGGTACAATTCCTTCAACATTATCAGTTACATATACTTGGTTTTGATACAATTGGATTTTATCCTTTTGCATATCTAAGTTCTGTGTTAACTTAGGGAAGAATAAAATTCCTGTTAAGTTAAACGGATAGTCTACATTTAAGTGAATATGAAATAAAGACTCTTCAAATTGCATTGGATACAATTCTCTATAGAAGTTTGTATAATCTTCATCACTTAAATCAGCAGGAGCTTTTGTCCAAGCAGGATTTGTATTATTGATAATTGCATCAACTTCAATCTGTTTGTGAGGCTCAGTAGTTTCTTTACCTTCAGCATCAGTTGTAGTTTGTGGAGTAAAATCAGGATCGTTAACTTGCTTCGTTCCAAATTTAATTGGCACTTGGTTAAAACGATTGTATTTGTTTAATAAACCACTAATTTTAGCCTCTTCTAAAAACTCTAAAGAATCTTCAGCAACATGTAAAATAATTTCTGTTCCTCTATCAGCTTTATCGTGAGCTTCTAAAGTAAATTCAGGAGAACCATCACATGTCCAATGAGCAGCTGGTTCATCTTTAAATGATTTAGTGATTAACTCAACTTTTTCAGCAACCATAAAAGCCGAATAAAAACCTAAACCAAAGTGTCCAATTACACCAGTTTCGTTTTTATCATCTTTATATTTATCTAAAAATTCCTCAGCTCCAGAAAAAGCAATTTGGTTGATGTATTTTTCAACCTCATCAGCTGTCATACCTAAACCTTGATCTTTAATGGTTATGGTTTTAGCCTCTTTATTAATACTAATTTCAATTTTAGCATCACCTAATTCAGTTTTAGCTTCACCAATAGAAATTAAGTGTTTTAATTTTGTAGTTGCATCTGTTCCGTTAGAGATTAACTCACGTAAAAATATTTCGTGGTCAGAATACAAGAATTTTTTAATCAGTGGGAATATATTCTCTACCGATACATTAATACTTCCTTTACTCATAATTATATATTTTGTTTGATTTGTGTCTCATCGAGCGCAGTCGAGATGTTCTCGATACTTATTTAAATTTCTTTTAATCTGATAAGAAATTAAATGCACTCGAACCAACAGTTCGTTTTGTTTTCTATTGTAGAGTAGTAGTCAAAAAAAATACCAAAAGAAGTTTTATGACAAGATGACATTTTTTTGTGCTAATAATGACTATCTTTTTAGGCAGTTTTATATCAAAGTAAAAATTACTATTTTTACAAGCTACAAATAAACAAACAACAAAAAGAATAACATAGAATATGTATAATTCAAAAATAACAGGATTAGGTTATTATGTGCCAGATAACGTGGTTACTAATAATGACTTAAAAGAGTTTATGGATACTTCAGATGAATGGATCCAAGAGAGAACAGGTATTAAAGAGCGTCGTTGGATAGATCCAAAAACAGGTGATACGACTGCTGTTATGGGAGCAAAAGCTTCTAGAATTGCAATTGAAAGAGCTGGATTAACTAAAGATGACATCGATTTTATCATTTTTGCAACTTTAAGTCCTGATATGTATTTTCCTGGTGGGGGAGTACAAATACAAAATATGTTAGATATGCCAACTATTGGTGCGTTAGATGTACGTAACCAATGTTCTGGTTTTATTTATGCAATGTCTGTTGCCGATCAGTTTATAAAAACAGGAATGTATAAAAATATTCTTGTAATTGGGGCAGAAAATCATTCAGGAGGTTTAGAAAAATCGACAAGAGGTAGAGGAGTTACTGTAATTTTTGGTGATGGAGCCGGAGCAGCAGTAATGTCTAGAAGTGAAGAGGAAGGAAAAGGTATTTTATCTTCTCACTTACATTCTGAGGGTAAGCATGCAGAAGAATTGGCTTTAATGGGACCTTCTACTAGTAGATGGGTACCTGAAATAATGGAAGCAAATGATCCTGAAGATGTTTCTTACTATCCGCACATGAATGGTCAATTTGTATTTAAACATGCTGTAGGTCGTTTTTCTGAAGCTATTATAGAAGGTTTAGAAGCAAACGGATTAAAGAAGGAAGATATTGATATGTTAATTCCGCATCAAGCAAACCTACGTATCGCTCAGTTCATTCAAAAGAAGTTTCAATTGAGTGATGATAAAGTGCATAATAATATTATGAAGTATGGTAATACTACCGCTGCTTCTGTAATTATTGCTTTAACTGAGGCTTGGGAAAAAGGAAAGATTAAAGAAAATGATTTAGTTGTATTGGCTGCCTTTGGTAGTGGATTTACTTGGGGATCGGTAGTGATTCGTTGGTAATATTAACTAAATGTATAATATAAAAAAACCGAAGCTATTAACTTCGGTTTTTTTATGTTAGAATAATGGGTTTACTTTTATGAGCTTCATTTATTTAAAAAAACATTATAATTAATAATGCCGCTAACTAAAATTTTAAAGGAAGAGTTATTATATGAGAATAGTTCGTTTGGTGTAAGGTCGATTATTTTACCCGAAATAACGCTTGGTTTTGGTAAACTATTTTGAAATTAGGTAAATAAATTGTATTATTATGTAATAAAGATAAGTAATCGTAGTTTTTTTGTTTTTCAATCATATAAACGTCTTAATAGATATACTATTTCTTATTTTTTTCCTCGCCTTAAAATTAATTTAAACTAATCTTCAATATTTATGAAACAACATACATTAGTTATAGGAGCATCTTTAAATCCTACGAGATATTCAAATATTGCTATTAAAAGATTGGCTGATAAGGAAATAAAAACATCAGCAATTGGTTTAAAAAAAGGTAGTGTAATCGGCGTTGTTATAGAAACAGAAAAAGTGTCTTTTAAAGAGATAGATACTGTTACATTGTATTTAAATGCTGAGCGACAAAAGGAATATTATGGATATATAATATCTTTAAAACCAAGGAGAGTTATTTTTAACCCAGGCACAGAGAATACCGAATTTTATAAACTTTTAAAAGAAAACAAAATCAAATCGGAAGTAGCCTGTACATTGGTTTTATTATCAACCAATCAGTATTAATTTAAAATTGAAACAGGAGCCGTATTTGTAGAATATAACTTACCAGCTTCTGCTAATTCTACATTTTTAAAAATGATTTGTGCCTCTTCCTTAAAGTCTTCTATGTTTGAATATCGACTAGAATAATGACCAATAATTAACTTAGCTACATTTGCTTGGTTGGCTATAGAGGCAGCTTGCTCTGCAGTAGAATGTTTTGTTCTTTCACATAAATCTTCTCTATTTTTTAAGAATGTAGCTTCGTGATATAGTAAATCAACATTTTTAATAATAGGAACTATGTTTGGTTTGTATACAGTATCACTACAAAAAGCAAAGCTTTTTGATTTTGGAGGATCTACCGTTAATTCTGAATTTGGAATAATTTTACCTGATGATAATACAAAGTCTTTTCCTGCTTTAATATTAAGATAATCGCAAGTGTCTATTTCCTTGCATTCCTCTATTTTACCAATGTGTAGTTTTCTTGGTTTTTCTTTTTCTCTAAACAAAAAGCCGTTAGTATAAACTCTGTGATCTAAAGGTATAGTGTGCACAGAAACTTTATCATCTTCAAAAATTAATTCACTTTCTTTAGATACTAATTCGTGAAAATGAATATGATATTTTGTCCAAGATTTAGATAACTTTAATTGAAGAGTAGTAACTTCTTTAATTCCTTTTGGACCATAAATATGCAGGTCTTTCTCTCTGTTTAAAATACCAAAAGTAGAAATAAGGCCTATGAGACCGAAAAAATGATCACCGTGTAAGTGCGATATAAAAATATGATTGATTTTTGAAAAACCAACTTTATATTTTCGCATTTGTCTTTGCGTACCTTCACCACAATCGATTAAAAAATGACGATTGTTAATTTCTAAATATTGAGAGGTAGGATGTGCATTTACTCTCGGAGTAGCAGAATGGCAACCTAAAATAGTTAAGTTTAAACTCATTTATTTAATTACAAAGCGTTTAGAAATAACTTCTTTGTTGCTTTGAATTGCATATATGTACATGCCTGATTTTAAATCATTACGCTGAAAAGGAATAGAATTACGCCCGTTGCTAACTTTAATTTCTTTGGAATATACAGTTTTACCTAGTACATTTCTAATTGTTAAAATTACAGTCTGATCTATTTTAGAATTAACAAAAATAGTTGTGTTATTAATAAAAGGATTTGGGGAAGCAACCAACTTATCTATAGATTTTTGCTGAGAAAAACTAGATAGTGTTACTAATAAGAATAAAAAGAGTACTTTTTTTACCATATGTATTCATTTAGGGGACAATAAATATAAGGTTAAAAACCTAAATCACGTTGTATATTTTCCATTTCTATAACATCTTCGGCTTCAATTAATGTAGGCACAATGTTAAATGTTTCTGGATAATCATCAATATTTACATCCTTTAGTACTATTACAAAAGATGTACCATTTTTTTGATGTTCATCAGCGAATACCAAAAATAGCAAAATATTTTCTCTAGTAGTGCTAAAATTATCCGAAATTTGAATAATAAGGGTTTTTTTTTCGTATTTAATATGTTCTTTTTCAAACTCAGAGAAGAATTCTAAAAAAGTGTTCTCATCAGAATTAATTAAAGTATAATTAATTTTATCTTCTATTTTCATTCTTATCTTTTTATTTGTTGCGCTAATAAATATATAACGGCCATACGCACAGCAACTCCGTTCTCTACTTGATTTAAGATAATAGATTGGTTACTATCGGCAACATCACTTGTTAACTCTACACCACGGTTTATAGGTCCTGGATGCATAATTACAATTTCTTTATTAAGGCTGTTTAGTATTTCTTTATTGATACCAAAAAGTTGTGTGTATTCTCTTGTCGATGGAAAATATTTAATATCCATTCGTTCATGTTGTACACGTAAAACATTGGCTACATCACACCATTCTAAGGCTTTTTTTAAGTTCGTTTCAACTTCAACACCTAAGCTAGTAATGTATTTAGGGATTAAAGTAGTTGGTCCACAAACTTTAACCTTAGCGCCTTGTAGCTGCAAAGCAAATATGTTAGAAAGTGCTACTCGCGAATGTAAAACATCACCTACAATTACAATTTTTTTACCTTTTAAGTTACTGTTTAAAGCTTCTCGCATAGAAAAACTATCTAACAATGCTTGTGTTGGGTGTTCATGAGTTCCGTCACCAGCATTAATAATTTTAGCATCTACATGCCTCGATAAAAAAATACCAGCACCAACACTTGCGTGACGCATTACAACAATATCAACTTTCATAGCTAATATATTGTTTACGGTATCTATTAAAGTCTCTCCTTTTTTTACAGATGATTGCGCTGCAGAAAAGTTAATTACATCTGCAGATAAACGCTTTTCAGCTAATTCGAAAGATAATTTTGTACGTGTGCTATTTTCAAAAAATAAATTAGCAATTGTAATATCTCTAAGAGAAGGAACTTTTTTAATGGGTCTATTTATAACTTCTTTAAAATGAGAAGCAGTTTCAAAAATAAGCTCTAAATCAGTTTTGTTTAGGTATTTTATACCTAATAAATTTTCAACACTTAACTGCTTCATCTTAGTTTGTTTTTATAATCATAACTAATCATCAAGCTTAGTAGGCTTGGTTTCTAGGTATATTGTATCTTTTTTGTGAGTCTCTTGCCAATTAACAACAACTTTTTCTTCATTAATAGCATCTACTTGTCTACCTCTATAATTAGGTTGAATAGGTAAATGGCGACTAAAACGACGATCAATTAATACTAATAATTCAATATTTGCTGGTCTTCCGTATGATTGAATAGCTGTTAAAGCACTTCGTACACTTCTACCAGAATATAATACATCATCAATAATAACTACTTTTTTATCTTCAATTAAAAAATCAATTTGAGTAGTAGTTGCTTCTAATGGCGCATTTCTTCTACGAAAATCATCACGATAAAAAGTAATATCTAACAAACCAAGTTTAAGGTCTTTAATTTTATACTCTTCGGTTAATAATTTTGTTAATCGTTTTGCTAAAAAAGTACCTCTAGGTTGTAGGCCTATTAAAACGGTATTAGAAAAGTCGTTGTGGTTTTCGATTAACTGACAGGCTAATCGATGCAGAATAATTTCAATTTCTTTTGAAGTAAGTAGTGTTTTCCTGCTCATGTTTTGCTATCAAATTGGTATGATAGTTCATTGTTCAAAAATAAAGTAAAAAAAACTGCGGACAAAATTAAACTTGATGAAACATAAAACTATATGAATAAAATTATCTTTACATTTGCCAACTTTTACAATAGCCGAAAATATTATGATGAAATACCTTAAGAATAAGAAACTTAACATAAAAGACGATACGTTAGCAGGTGTAACAGTTTCTTTAGCAATGATACCAGAAGTGGTCGCTTTTGCTTTTGTAGCCCAAATTAGTCCAATAGTAGCATTGTTTGGAGCGTTTGTAGTAGGTATAATTTCAGCCGTTTTTGGTGGTAGACCGGGTCTTATCTCTGGTGCAGCAGGAGCTGTAGCTGTTATTTTTGTAACGATGATACAAGAAGGGCATGCAAAAGGTCTTTTATTTGATAATCCTGTAGAAAACATGGGATACTTTTATTTGCTAGCAGCAGTTGTTTTAATGGGGGTGATACAAGTATTCGCAGGAGTATTTAAGCTCGGTAAATTTGTGCGTTTAATTCCGCACCCTGTAATGATGGGATTTGTAAACGGATTGGCAATTGTTATTTTTATGGCGCAATTGGGAATGTTTACTGAAAATAAAAAAGATTTTTTCGGGCAAAATATGCGTAAAACGGAATCGAAAGAGTTGGTTTATAATGTAACAGATAATCAAGTTAAAGATTTAAATTCGAATACCGTTTTATTTACTATTGATGGAAATTCAGTGACAAATAATAACACAAACGAAGAAGCTTTTTTCGTTTCAGAAGGTCAGGTTTTTGACGCTAAAACAAAAAAAGTGGTTTTTAATGTATCAGAAGAAGGGTTTTATTCGGTAAAAGATAGCGGAGTTGTAAAATCAACCATGCAAGGAGAAAAGCTTTATACAATGATTGGGCTTGTTTTATTAACGATGCTTATTGTATGGGGGTTACCAAAAATAACTACTAAAATACCTGCAGCATTAACGGCTATTTTAATTGTTACATTAATATCAATATTTAGTGGCTTAAGTTCAATTAATGTTGGTGATTTTATTAGAGATGGTGGTGGCGCTGGTTTAAATGGTATTGATGAAATATCAAAAAAACTAAATTTATTAGAACTTTGGAGTAACTTACCTTTTAATTTAGATACGCTTAAATTTATAGCACCTTATGCCTTTTTAGCGGCTTCTGTTGGTTTGATAGAAACTTTAATGACTATGAATTTAGTAGATGAGTTAACAGATAGTAGAGGTAACGGAAATAAAGAATGTGTTGCACAAGGAGCAGGAAATATTGTAAGTGGTGTATTTGGTGGGACAGGTGGTTGTGGTATGATTGGTCAAACAGTTATTAATATCAACGCTGGTGGTAGAGGAAGATTATCTGGCGTAATGATGTCATTAACCTTATTAACCTTTATTTTATTTGCTGATAAATATATAGAGCAAGTGCCAATTGCAGCTTTAGTAGGAGTAATGTTTATGATGGTTATTGAAACTTTCGCATGGTCTAGCTTTAGAATCATGAAAAAAATTCCGGTTTCAGATGCATTTGTATTGGTAATAGTATCTGCAGTTACGGTATTTTTCGATTTAGCAATTGCTGTTTTTGTAGGGGTAATTATATCAGCTTTATCTTTTGCTTGGACAAGCGCTAAGAAAATTAGAGCTAGAAAAAGAATGAAAGCAGACGGAACAAAAGTGTACGAAATATGGGGACCTTTATTCTTTGGAAGTATTACAGCTTTTAACGGTAAATTTGACATTAAAAATGATCCTGAAAAAATAGAAATTGATTTTGTTGAATCTAGAGTTTCAGATCACTCAGCAATTGAAGCTATTTTTGGTTTGGTAGAAAAATACCAAGCAGCAGGTAAAAAAGTTACTTTAAAACATTTAAGTGAAGATTGTAAGATCTTGCTTTATAAAGCGAGCCCTATTTTTACAGGAGTTATAGAAGAAGATGTAGAGGATCCTCGTTATCATTTAGCGGCGAATCCAGAAGATTTTCCGAAACCTTTATCAGAATATAAATTCTAAATAAAAAAATCCCGCAATTGCGGGATTTTTTATGAGTTATTTTTTATTTATCGGGCTAACAATAGCAACATCACTAAAAGCAATAGCACCTCTTATTACACTATCTATAGTACTTTTTAAAGCTTCTATTAATTGCATTTTAAGTTGTGATTTATGATATATTAAACTTACTTCCCTTGCAGGAGGTGGTGTTTCAAACTCTCTTAAATGTTCTCTGTCTTTATCGTTTAAATCTAGTGTATTTAAATACGGTAATAAAGTCATACCTAAACCATCTTTAGATAGTTTTATAAGTGTATCGAAACTTCCGCTTTCTAACTGAAAATGATGCGCAGCATTTTTCTTATTAGCTCTGCATAAATTTATAATACTATTTTTAAAACAATGACCATCTTCTAGTAATAAAATATCATCAAGCTCTAAATCTTCAACTTTTATCTTTTTTTGATCATACAATCTATGTTCCTTAGGTATTAAACCAACAAAAGGTTCGTAGTATAAAACACGCTCTTTTATAGCTTCATTCTCTAAAGGAGTTGCCGCCAAAGCAGCATCTATATGACCATCAGTAAGTTTTCTAATAATTTCTTCGGTGGTTAACTCTTCAATAATTAATTGAACCTTCGGATAGCTTTTACTAAAGGTTTTTAAAAACATTGGTAATAAAGTAGGCATAACCGTTGGTATAATACCAAGTTTAAACTCGCCACCTACAAATCCTTTTTGTTGATGAACAATATCTACAATACGATTGCTTTCATCAACAATAACCTTGGCTTGTTCAATAATTTTTTTACCAACTTCGGTTAATTCAATAGGTTTTTTAGAACGGTTAAATATTTTAGCATCCAACTCATCTTCTAGCTTTTGTATTTGCATACTTAAGGTAGGTTGCGTAACAAAACAATGTTCGGCAGCTACCGTAAAATTTTTATATTCAGCTACAGCAAGGGTATATTTTAACTGTGTGATTGTCATTGTATCAGATTTTTTGATAAAGATATTAAAACTATCAATAACAGTTATAGTTTTTGTTGTTTATTTATGTTTAATTTTGAGGAATAGAGATAAGAACAATATAAAATATAATAAAATGAACACAACTGTTTTAGGATTAGATAAGAACAAATCGATAACTTTAGTAAAGGAATTAAATACTTTATTAGCTAATTTTCAAATATATTATCAGAATGTAAGAGGATTACATTGGAATATCAAAGGGAAAAACTTCTTTGAACTACATGTTAAGTTCGAGGAGTTTTATACAGATTCTCAACTAAAGGTAGATTTAATTGCTGAAAGAATTTTAACATTGCAAGGAACACCATTACATACTTTTGATGATTATATAAAAGCAGCAAAAGTACCTGTAGGGAAAAATATAAGCAAAGATGTTGATGCAGTAGAATTAGTAGTTGAGTCATTGGCTGAACTATTAAAAATAGAAAGAGAGATTTTAGTATTATCAGACAATGCAGATGATGAAGGAACAAATTCGATGATGAGTGACTTTATTGCTGAGCAAGAAAAAACAATATGGATGTTAAATGCTTGGTTAACATAAGTCTAGTTTATTTAAGAAGTAAAAGGTGTGCTAAATTAGCACACCTTTTTTATTTAGAATTGGTCTATTTATTTAAGTTCTCTTAATAAAATTTACATTTTAATGATGTGATATTAAAATAGCATTGATATAAGTTTTACAAACGCTCCTTTAATTTGATGAATTAAAAAAACTTAAAAATTATTAAAATGAAAAAACTAAAATTAAGCTTGTTAACATTATTAACAGCCTGTATTGGTATAAGTACTTTTACTGCATGTCAAGATGGAATTGACGGAACAAATGGTGTAGATGGTATTGATGGAAGTAATGGAGCAGATGGGAATGATGGTTCTGATGCAACAGCTTATTTAAAAACCTCTAAAACACCTAACTTTTTAAAAGTAAGAAGTGAGTTTATCGGACTAAAAATTACACCAATATTATCATCAGAAGATGTAATACCAAATTCACCTGATTTTGTATACGGTTCTATGGCAGACGGTGCAGGATTGTTACCTGAATCTGACGGTACTTTTACGTTAATTAATAATATAGAAGCAGATTATTCTATTGCAAGAATTAAATTAAATGAAAATTTAAAACCATTATCAGCAGAATACATTTTAAATGCAACAGCAACCGGAGAAACGGCTCAATGTTCTGGTTCAATGATCTCTCCAGAAGAACATGGTTTTGGTCCGTTGTATTTGTCAGGAGGTGAATGGGGTGGCGCATCAAAAGGTGTTTTTGCAACAGATCCTTATAAGTCAGCTACAGATGCAAGTGCAGGTAATATGTTACCAGCATTTGGTCAATGGTCTACAGAGAACGCCGTAGTAATTGGTAAAGATGCTTATTCAGATAAAACAGTCGCTTTTATTGGTGATGATAATGCAGATAATAATGTGCCATCGGGTCAATTAGGGATGTATGTTGGCGATAGAGGAGATTTAAATGGTGGTAAATTATATGGATTAAAAGTAACATCTCCTGGTGTAACTTATGAAGTAGATATGACCGAAGGAACTGAATATGATGTGGAGTTTGTAGAGCTTGAAGAAAAAGAAATTAATGCCTTAGATACAGAATGTAAAACGAAAGGTGTTATGGGATTCTCTAGATTAGAAGATATTGACTGGAGAAGAGGTTCTGCAGCAAATAATAGAGAGATTTATTTTGCCGTAACAGGTCGTAATAAACCAGGTTTAGTAGGTAAAGGTTCTATTTTAGGTCGTGTTTATAAAGTGGTTTTAAATGATACAGATCCAACAGGAACTGCAAAAATTACCTGTGTGTTAGATGGAGATATAGTAGGAGGAAAAGCTGACGGATTTCACTCGCCTGATAATATTTTAGTTACCGAAAACTATGCTTATATTCAAGAAGATCCTAACGGATATGCCTCTGTAAATCCAAATATTATCGGATATTCTAAATTATACCAATACAATTTAACAACCGGTGCTATAAAAACGGTGTTAGAATGTGATCAAGAAAGAGCAGCATCTTTAGGGTACGGAACAACTTCAAGAAATTGGGAAATTACAGGAATGATTGATGTAACTGACATCGTTAATAATGGCAAGAACTCATTTTTAGTAATGACTCAAAACCATGGATGGGAACCAGCAGACGGAACTTCATTTACAGATCCAAAGGCAAACCCTAATTTAGCAAACAGAAAAGAAGGTTCTGTTTTACACTTAATTACAGGTTTAGAAAGATAAAAAATGAAAGACTTTTTCAGTCAAGCTAAGACATACCTTTGTGTATGTCTTTTGCTTGTAATAGTATCGTGTAATCAAAAAACAGAGAAATACAAATCTGTTGCAGTAATTTCTAACGGTGTAAATAAATTATACCTAAATCAACTATCTAATACTATTAACAATTTAGATAGTATGAAAGGTAAATCAATTAAAGAGCAGCAAAAATACTATGTGCTAGCAAGAAAGCATTTTAAATTACTAGAGCCAATTTTAGCTTTTTCTGATAAGGATAATTATAAATCATTAAATGCACCAAATATAATTAATGTTAAAGGAGAAACGAGTAATGATACAAGAGTTATAAAGCCGATAGGTTTTCAGGTGATAGAAGAAACTCTTTATGATGAAAATATTGATAAAGAGGTTTTAAGAAGAGCCGTACGTGTTACAAGTAATCGATTAAAATTAATAAAAAAAAATAGTATTCTTAAATTAAAAGACCATCATATTATATGGCTGTTAAGAGATCAAATTACCCGTGTAGCTGTAACTGGTATCACAGGTTTCGATTCGCCAGTTTTAAACCAATCATTATTAGAAAGCTCATATACTTATGAAACAGTATTAAAAATAATTAAACTTAATAAGGAGAAGTTCAAATCAAAACAATTATTAGTAAATTTTGAAGGAGCGGTTATAAATGCTCAAAAATTTTTAAAACATGATTTTGATAGTTTTGATAGGTTCAGTTTTATAAAAAAACACACGAATCTTCAATTAAAAATATTGGTTGAAATTCAAAAAGATTGGAATGTTAAATTCCCTTTTGAAATGGCATTATCTAATACGATGGAAACCTTATTTTCTGAAGAAACATTAAATGTTAATTATTTTTCAGACCATTTGAGTGATACCACACAATTGATAAAAAAGGTGGTTTTAGGAAAGCAATTGTTTAATGATATATCGCTTTCTAAAGATTATAATATGGCTTGTGCAACTTGCCATGTTAAAGATTTAGCTTTTACAGATGGTAGAAGAGTATTTGATAAAAACCAAACAAGAAATACACCAACAGTAGCTTATTCAGCATATCAAAGAGGCTTTTTTATGGATGCTAGATCAGGTAGTTTAGAAGGTCAGGTTGTTGGAGTTGTAGAGAATCATAATGAGTTTAATATGTCGATGGATTCTGTTGTATATCGTGTACTAAAAAATAAGAACTATAAAAAGGCACTGGCTAATTTATACGATAACAAACGCGTTAATTTTAATATACGACATGCAATAGCATCATACATAAGAACTTTAAATACATTTAATTCAAAGTTTGATAAAAATATTCGTGGAGAAGAAGAAACACTAACAGAAGATGAACAAAAAGGGTTTAATTTGTTTGCAGGGAAAGCAATGTGCGCAACGTGTCATTTTGCACCTGTTTTTAACGGAACCGTTCCGCCAAATTATAACGATACAGAGTTAGAGTTTATTGGTGTTCCCATATCTATAGATACTATTAATGCTGAAATTTCATCAGATTTAGGGCGTTATAATTTATATAAAACACCAGAGCGTAAACATTTTTTTAAAACACCTACTATTAGAAATATCGCAAAAACTGCGCCTTATATGCATAACGGTGTTTATGTAACTTTAAAGAAAGTAATGGATTTTTATAATAAAGGAGGCGGAGCAGGTTTGGGTATTCATAGTGAATATCAAACATTACCTTTTGATAATTTAAGTTTATCAGAAAAAGAAATAGCGCAAGTTCTCGATTTTATGAAAACACTTACCGATGAGTAATTACTTAAAACAAATATTTTATTAAAATACGAATACTAACAAAGGCAATCAAAATAGCGGTTGCCTTTTTTAATTGAATTGGGCTAAGGAATTTATGGCTCATTCTGCTACCAATTTGCCCACCAAGAAACACTGTTACTAATAAAATAGAAGTTAAATTCCAATCGATTATAAAATCAGGGTTTATGTATTGACCAAACAAACCTGCGATGGAGTTTACTAAGATAAAAACACTTGATGTTGCTGCAATTTTTTTAGGAATATCCCAGTTTTTTAAATGTAATAAAGGAGCTAAAAAAATACCGCCACCAATTCCTACCATTCCAGAAATAAAACCAATAAGCCCACCATAAATAGCATTTTTACCTTTATTTATTTTGTTTTTTTGAATACTTAAAGTAATCTTTTTAGAAAACCACATGGTAATTGCAGCAATTAATAGCGTAATACCTAAAAGAATAAAAAAGATAGTTTGGTTTATTTTTAAAAATCCGCCTAAAAAAGCTAGGGGAACACTAAATAGAGTCAATGGAATTATTTTATGCCAGTCAAGTAGTTTTTCTTTATGAAATAATAATACGTTACTAAAAACAACAACAATATTACATATTAATGCTGTAGATCTTATTTGTGTATAAGCAATACCAGTTAAAGCTAATACTGCTAAATAACTAGAGCCACCACCAAAACCAACAGAAGAGTAGAGTATAGCAATAGTAAAGAATAGTAATATTACATGCCAGTTTAAAGCAAAAGTATCAATTAAAAAAGTCAATATTTATATGAAATTAATCTTTCAAAGATATTTTAAATTGTTGAGGTGTTAATAGCTCATTCTTCTTAAAAAGGCGATTAAAATAACTTACGTTGTTAAAGCCTGTTTTGTAGGCAATATCACATATGTTTTCATTAGGATTATTTTTAATTAACTTTTTAGCAAATTTAATTTTTTCAGAATTTATGTAATCTACAGGAGTAACGCCTAGGGTGTTTTTAAATTTCTTAAAAAAATGCGATTTACTCATACAGGCTTTTTCAGATACATCATCTAAAGTCAAATTACCTTTAGTCAAGTTTTCTTTAATATATTTTACAGCATAGCCTATGCGAGTATCATCATATATATCATCAACATTATTTAAAATAAGTTTTCTTGCTTTGCTTTGTAATAAGCGAATAATTAATTCTTGAATCATTAAATCTAATAAAAGATCTTTAGATTTTGTGTTGTTAATAAATGTATTCGTTAATCGACTAACGAGTAGGTTTACCTCTTCATTGTTATTTAAATGAGATGAGTTTTTTTTAAAATCCCAATTATCATTTTCTCTTTCAATAACTGTTTCTTTGTTAAAATTATAAACAACTTCATTTATTTTATTTTGATCAATAATTAAACCTAAGCACGATGTGGGGTTATTTAAAGAAGCATCAGGAAAATCGATATTCATGCTATTGTTTTCAGGTATCACTAAAGATTCACCAGGTATAAAAGAAAACGGTTTGGTTTCATTTAAATGCATTGTTTTTTTACCGGTTAACATACTGGCAATAACAGTAGTATCGAAGTTAAAAAAAACATTTTTAGTGGCTTCATAGGTCTCGAAAATGTTAAGTTCTGCATATGCTGACGCATAAGTTGTTCTATTCTCAATAAGAGTTGTTATCTTTCTTGTATGAAAGTGTTTTTGGATGGGGGGCATCATAGTTTTTTCTTTTTATTTTTCGAAGAGTAATATAGTTCAATTAATTGATAATATAGTTCAATTATTATTAATATTTTAAGAGTAAATTTATAACATTAATAAAAATAATTTAAATCAAAAGGGTTTAAGATATTTAAAAAGCTATGAAATGAATTCCCCCCGCCCTTGTTAATTATAATTGTAATTAAAAAGAGAGAAAAGACTAATACCTTAAAAAGTGTTAGTCTTTTTGATTTAGAAAAGGTAGCTAATATAAAAGAATTACTCATCAAGTAAAATCTAGATTTGTATCTTGCCTAAAATTATAAAAGATATACTATAGCTTACTATGAGTATTGTAAATATTAGAATATACCTAGAAAAATCTCTTACAATTAATGATAGTGATTGGGAGTTTTTTACATCTAAATTAAAGTTAAGAAAAGTAAAAAAACGTATTAAACTTTTAGAATTAGGTACAATAGAAAAGCATATTTCTTTTTTAGACAAAGGAATAGTACGGTTTTATATCCCAAATAAAGATAAAGAAAAAGAAACTACTTTTGGATTTTGTTTTAATAATGAATTTGTAAGTGCATATGATTCTTTTTTAACACAATCGCCTTCATTATACGAATTAGAAACGCTTACAGATGTAGAAATGTGGAGTATGTCTTATGAAGACCTACAAGAGGTTTATAAAAAAACAAGTATTGGAAATACATTAGGTAGATTATCGTCTGAACGTTTATTTTTAATAAAATCTAAAAGAGAACAATCTTTATTAAACGAAACAGCAGAAGAACGTTACCTTAATTTATTTGATGAACGACCTGAATTAATTAAAGAAATTCCATTAAAATATATAGCGTCATACATAGGCGTCACAGCACAGGCTTTAAGCCGAATTAGAAAGCGAATTACTTAACTTGGGTTCATTTTTTTTACCATACTAAAGTCGGTTATTTGTAGGCTAATTTTATAAGAATGACAATAATAATTTTCATAATAATTTTATGGTATTCAGGTTTGTTTTTTCAAACCTTCTTTTTGCACAGATATTCAGCACATCAAACCTTTAAAATGTCGGATTTTGGAGAAAAGGTATGCTTCTTTTTAACTTGGTTAACGCAAGGATCTAATTATTTAAGTGCTTATGGTTATGGTGTTATGCACCGAATGCATCATGCGTATGCAGATACAGAAAAAGATCCGCATTCGCCTAAATACGATAGTAATTTATTTAGTATGATGTGGCGTACTAAAAACATATATCAAGATATAAATAATCAAAGAATAGCAATTGAAGCAAAATTCACCAAAAATGTACCTCAATGGAAAAGCTTTGACAATTTTGCTAGCTCAAAATTTTCTAGATTAATTTGGGGTGCTTTATATGTTTTGTTTTTTGTGCTTTTTGCAACCGCTTGGTGGCAATGGTTATTTTTACCTGTTGCTTTTTTAATGGCGCCAATACACGGTGTAATTATTAACTGGTTTGCACATATTTATGGGTATGTAAACTTTAAAGTGAGTGATACTTCTAAGAACTTGTTACCATTCGATTTTTTAATGATGGGAGAAGGGTATCATAATAATCACCATGCTAATGGTGGCCGTGCAAATTTTGGAGGTGTAAGATGGCACGAAATTGATGTTACTTATTGCATAATGATTGTTTTAGATAAGTTAAGATTGATAAAGCTTAAATAGTATTTTATTTAAAGTGAATTGAAAATCGTTGCCCCAAAATAAACATACAAACTACATAAAATAACTTCACCGATAAAAACACCTAAAAGCACATTCTTTATAGGTGTTTTTAAGATACCTGCAACATAGCAAATAATATCTGTCGGAATAAAAGGAAAAATAGACCAACAGGCAATCAATAAGGTTGATTTTGGTGCGTTTAACTTTTTTTTCAAAACAGAAATTCTTGAAGGAAATTTACTTTCTAAATAATTACTGAAACCTAACAAGTCAGAAAAGTAATATAAAGCAGTAGCAGAAAATAATACGCCTATAATTGAGATGAGTAAAACTAATATTAATTGATTAGGAAATAAAATACCGCCTCCAATAACAAAAGGAGTACTTGGTATTAAGAAAAAACCTCTTATTAATGTTAGCAAAGTATATATAAGCAACATTTCACCTTTAAATTTTTTTATAAAAGCTACCAAGTTATGGGCTGTAATAAGTTCAGGGTTCAATAGGTAGGTAATTAGCAATCCAATTAAGAATGCTATCCAAATAACATAAATTAGTGTTTTTCCTTTTTTTAGCATTAATTTTGAAATCGGTTAGTGTGTTATGTATATGACGATTAAAAACAAATAATGTAACAGTGGTTTAATATTTGTTAATCTGTCATGCTTATTTATAGTGGCATATCATTTGACTTTAAAAGAACTAGTCATATAAGATAGTTATTAAAAAATATACCATGCAACATCTACATACAACAACTAATAAAAATAGTAAAAAGTCCAAAGTAACCATTGTTACTGCTTTTAAAACGATTATTTGGCCAAAACGGAATTTAGTTTTTATCGGTTTACTATTAATTGTGGTAAGCAGGTTGGCAAGTTTGGTGGCTCCATTAAAAATTAAATCATTGTTAGATGATGTAATCCCTAATAAAAATTACAATGCACTTTATAGCTTATTATTTGTTGTTGGAACAGCGATTTTAATACAAGCGGTAACTTCATTTTTATTAACACGTATTTTAAGTGTACAAGCACAATATTTAATTTCAGAATTGCGCGCAAAAGTGCAAAAGAAAGTATTGTCTTTGCCAATTAGTTTTTTTGATAACACAAAATCGGGCGCTTTGGTTTCACGAATTATGAGTGATGTTGAAGGTGTGCGTAATTTAATAGGAACAGGATTAGTGCAATTAGTAGGAGGAACAATAACAGCAGTAATTTCTTTAATCTTATTGATAAACATCAGTTGGTCAATGACGCTTTTTGTGTTGATTCCTGTAGTTGTGTTCGGGCTAGTTGCCTTAAAAGCTTTTAAGTATATCAGGCCTATATTTAGAAATAGAGGCGTAATTAATGCTGAGGTAAAAGGGCGTTTAACAGAAACATTGGCAGGGGTAAGGGTGATAAAAGCATTTAACGCAGAGCAACAAGAAAATGAATCTTTTGAAAAAGGAGTTGATCTTTTGTTTCAAAACGTAAAAAAGAGTTTAACCGCAACGGCAATCATGACAAGTTCGGCAACATTCTTATTAGGAATTGCGTCTACCGGAATAATGGGAATTGGTGGTTATAAAATTATGGTTGGAGAATTAACCGTGGGTGATTTCTTATCGTTTACCTTTTTATTAGGTTTAATGATTGCACCCATTGTGCAAATGAGTAATATCGGAAGTCAATTAACAGAAGCTTTAGCTGGTTTAGATAGAACCGAAGAATTGATGAACATGGAAGCTGAAGAAGATAATGAAGAAAGAGTTATTGAGTTAGATAATGTTGAAGGAACATTAGTTTTTAACGATGTTTCTTTTGCTTATGAAGAAGGAAAGCAAGTGTTGAATAATATAAGTTTTCAGGTGCCTAAAGGAACCGTAACAGCGTTGGTAGGAAGTTCTGGATCTGGTAAATCTACCATTGCAGGTTTGTCGGCGACTTTTTTGAATCCAAAATCAGGAAAAGTAACGATTGATAATCATGACATGTCTAAAGTGCAATTAAATTCTTACCGAAAACATTTGGGAGTTGTTTTACAAGACGAGTTTTTATTTGAAGGAACTATTAGAGAAAATATTTTATTTCCAAGACCTGATGCAACGGAACAAGAATTACAAAATGCAGTAAAAGCAGCATATGTAAATGAATTCACCGATCGTTTTGATGACGGATTAAATACATTAATAGGTGAAAGAGGTGTAAAGCTTTCTGGCGGACAACGTCAGCGTTTGGCAATTGCAAGAGCTATTTTAGCAAATCCTAAAATTATTATTTTAGATGAAGCTACTTCTAGCTTAGATACCGAAAGTGAAGCATTGATTCAGAAAAGTTTATCAGAATTGATAAAAGACAGAACAACGATTGTAATTGCACACAGATTAAGTACGATTAAACAAGCAGATCAAATATTGGTGATTGAAGCCGGTTCGATAGTAGAAAGAGGTACACATGATGAATTGATTACTAAACAAGGTAGATATTTTGAGTTGTATACCTATCAATCAAAAATTTAAAAATTAGTAATAATAAATTTATAAAATAAAAGCATCCGAATTCGGATGCTTTTTTATTTTATAAATTCATAGAAGTTGTGTAAGTTTACTGTTCTAACTCGACTGTAAATTCAGTAATAAAACATCTATAAAAAAATGAGAAAAGTAGTCTTATTAATTGTCATTGCAGTAATTTCTATTGCTTGTAAAAATGAAGCAAAAAAAGAAGTTGTACAGGAAGAAATAACTTCAGAAAAATATCCAAAAGCTTTGGCTGCTGTTTTTGATAAACATGGTGGTATTGATAATTGGCAAAAAATGAATACGTTGTCTTATACTTTAAAAAATGAAGAGCATACAACAGATTTACATTCACGAAAAACAATTATAAACGCTAAAGAGTATTCATTAGGTTTTGATGGTAAAGATGTTTGGGTTTCAGATACTGCAGTTTATAAGAAAGATGCTAAATTTTACTATAACTTATATTTTTATTTTTATGCGATGCCTTTTGTTTTGGCAGATGACGGAATCGTTTATTCAGAAACAAAACCATTAGAGTTTGAAGGAAAAAAATATCCAGGTTTTAAAATTTCATACAATGAAAATGTAGGTTCATCACCAGATGATAATTATTTTATTTATTATGATGAAACTACCAACGAAATGAGTTGGTTGGCTTATACAGTTACCTATCATAGTAAAAAAGTATCAAACAAAAAGAGCATTATTAGATATAACGATTGGCAAAACGTTAATGGGTTTTTATTACCTAAATCTTTAACTTGGTATAAAAAACACGAAAACGGTAACCCTACAGAACCAGCAGGCGAACCTACCAAATTTGTATTACCTTTATTAAGTGAAGCATCATTTGATGGTGACTTTTATGCAAAACCAACAAAATAAATGGATTCACAAAAATATACTTGGAAAAAAGAATACACTTTAGTGTTGATAGCAAATATAGTTTACATCGCATTATTTTATATTATTACAAACTTATATACTAAATAGAATATGCAAATTATAGACTGGGTAGTACTTTCGTTAACATTATCGTTTATTGTTTTTTACGGAGTTTGGAAAACTAGAGGAAGGAAAAACGCTGAAGATTATATTAAAGGAGGAAATGATAGTAAATGGTGGACAATCGGTTTGTCGGTAATGGCAACACAAGCAAGTGCCATCACGTTTTTATCTACACCAGGGCAAGCATTTCATAGCGGAATGGGTTTTGTACAGTTTTACTTCGGATTGCCAATTGCTATGGTAATCATCTGCTTGGTATTTATTCCCATTTATCACCGATTAAAAGTATATACAGCCTACGAGTATTTAGAAGGTCGTTTTGATAAAAAAACAAGAACTTTAACCGCTATTCTATTTTTAATACAAAGAGGATTAGCAGCAGGAATTACCATTTTTGCGCCTGCTATTATTTTGTCAGCCGTATTAGGATGGGATTTAATTACACTAAATATAATCATCGGATTTTTAGTAATTATTTACACAGTTTCTGGCGGAACAAAAGCAGTAAGTGTTACTCAAAAACAACAAATGGCGGTAATTTTTGCAGGAATGTTTATTGCTTTTTACCTAATTTTACAATATTTACCTGACGGAATAACCTTTACAAAAGCATTAGAAATTGCCGGAGCTTCAGATAAAATGCAAGTGTTAGATTTTTCTTGGGATTTAAGCAATAGATATACTGTTTGGACAGGTATTTTGGGAGGAACATTTTTGATGCTTTCTTATTTCGGAACCGACCAGAGTCAAGTACAACGTTACTTATCAGGGAAATCGGTAAGAGAAAGTCAGTTAGGCTTAATTTTTAACGGATTGTTAAAAGTGCCAATGCAGTTTTTTATCTTATTAGTTGGGGTAATGGTTTTTGTATTTTATCAGTTTAATACTTCGCCTTTAAACTTTAATCCTAAGGCTAGTGAAGCTGTTGTAAATTCACAATACGCTTCAGAATACAAGATTTTAGGAGACAAACACATCAATATAGAAAATCAAAAGAAAGCTTTAATTTTTGAAGGTTTAACAGCAGCGAATAAAAAACAATTACAAGCGTTAAACGAGCAAGATAAATTAATAAAAAAGCAAGCTAAAGCAATAATTACAAAAGCAGATGCTTTAGTAGAAACGAATGATAAAGATTATGTTTTTATTCATTTTATTTTACACAATTTACCAAAAGGTTTAATCGGCTTATTGTTAGCGGTAATTTTATCGGCAGCAATGTCGTCTACAGCATCCGAGTTAAACGCGTTGGCATCAACCACTGTTATCGATTTATATAAAAGAAATCAAAAGAAGGACAGGAGTGAAGAACATTATGTTAAAATGACCAAATGGTTTACTTTAGGATGGGGACTTTTAGCAATTTCCGTTGCTTGTGTTGGTAATTTATTTGAAAGTTTAATAGAGTTAGTTAATATTATAGGTTCTATTTTTTATGGAAATGTATTAGGAATATTCTTATTAGCATTCTTCTTTAAATTTGTAAAATCGAATGCAGTTTTTATTGCGGCGATTATAACACAAATACTAATTATTGTTGTTTTTAAAATGGACGTTTTACCTTACTTGTGGTTGAATGCTTTGGGTTGCGGATTGGTAATTTTAATAGCTTCTTTATTACAACCATTTTTAAATAAGAAATAAGAATGATTTCAATTAGAACAGCGACTTTAAAAGATTTACCTATTCTTTTAGAGTTTGAGCAAGCGCTTATTAATTTCGAAAGACCTTTTGACATTACTTTAAAAGACGAAAAAATATCATATTACGATATTAAAGCAATGATTTTGTCTGATGAAGTAGAAGTTATTGTAGCTATAGAGGAAGAAAATATTGTAGGTTCTGGTTATGCCAGAATACAATTGGCAAAACCATATTTAAAACATCAAAACTTGGGGTATTTAGGTTTTATGTATGTTAAAAACTCCCATAGAGGTAAAGGGATTAATAAACTAGTTATTGATGCTTTGCATACTTGGGTAATATCTAAAAACACATTTGAAGTTCGATTGGATGTATATGCTGATAATCCTGGAGCTATTAAAGCGTATGAGAAAGCAGGCTTTAGCAAACATTTAATTAATATGAGAAGAAGTTTAAAGTAATTGGCTTATTCTTTTTCCATTTAAATGTTTCGCAATAGATGTTCCCATACTAAAACAGGCTTGTAATAAATAACCTCCGGTAGGCGCGTTCCAATCTAACATTTCACCGATGCAGTAACTATTTTTGAGTTTCTTGAGCTCGAAATTTTCGGTAACTTCGCTTAAAGGAATTCCGCCAGTAGTTGAAATAGCTTCGTTTAAAGGAGCAGCATTTTCTATAACAAGAGGTAGTGCTTTTATTTTTTCTGCAATACTATTTTTGTTGATGTATTCTTCTTTTGTTAAAACAGTTTTTAAAAGAGCAATTTGAGGTGCACTTAACTTTAATATTTTTTTAAGAATATCGGTTGTTCTTAAATGAGAGTCCTTTATTTTTTTAACAACCTCGTTAAAAGTAAACATCGGTTTTAAATCTAAATAAATAACAGGTTTTATATTAGCAGATAGTTGCGATTGTATTTGCGGACTCAATGCATAAATAGCGTTTCCTTCTAGTCCGAATTTAGTAATAACCAATTCACCTTTTTGTTTTTTATCCAAACAAGAAAGTGCAATATTTTTTAAAGGCTGTCCTTTATTTTTAGATATAAAATCACTTTTCCAATTAATATTATAAGCACAATTAGCAGGTAAAAAAGGAAGTGTATTTATATCTTTTTCCTTAAAATTATTTGTCCAATTACCTTCTGATCCAGTAATTTTCCAACTAGCGCCACCTAATGAAAAAATAGTATAATCAGGGGTGATAATTTTATTTTCATTAAAGATCAATTCACTTTCATCATTCCAACCTTTCCATTCATAATTGTATACAAATTGTATATTTTTATCACTTAAAAATTGTTTGATGTTGGTAAGAACTGTAATAGGTTTAATTCCTTTTTCAGGGTATATCCGATTACTACTTCCTACAAAAGTTGGAATAGCAATAGATAATAACCAGTTACGTAAATCTTCATTCGTAAAGTTTAATAAAGCATTTTTAAGAAATGAACTAGGTGTGTAGCGTGCAATCATTTTATCAATAAATTCTCCGTGGCTAAGGTTAAATCCGCCATCACCAGCAACTAAGAATTTTCGTCCTAACGATTTCTTTTTTTCGTAAATGGTAACATCAAATTTGTTAGTATCTAAAAAAGCTGCAGCAAATAATGCAGAAGGACCTCCGCCAATAATGGCTATTGATTTTTTCATAGCACAAAGTTAGTATTTGTTTTTTAGGATAATAAAAAAAAGGTACAAAACAAATAATGTCTGCAACCGAAGTTGCAGACATTATTTTATATAAACGTTTTTACTTTAAATGGATTACATTTTAGCTAAAAACTCTTTGTTCATTTTAATATAATCAGCATTACCTGCTTTTTCAGCACCAGCTAAAGATGCTTTTGCAGCTTTAACAGCTCCTTTTTTATCTCCTGCTTTCGCTAAGATTAAAGATTGCTGACGTAAATACCAAAAACGAGGCTTATCTTTAGTCATATCTACCGCTTTGTTAATCCAAGTTGCCGCTTTTGTAATGTCTTTACCACTCTGTAAATAATATACAGCAGCAGAGTAAAAATCTCCAGCTTTTGGCCCTTGCATAGTTGCTGCAATACTAGCTTCAACAGCTTTATCAGTAGGCGTATTAAATTTTACACCAACATAAACGTCTTCCCATAACATTCCTAAAACAGCAGAATCGTTTTTAAGATCATCAATGGTAATTGTAAAAGTTTCTATTTTCATAGGCATCATTTCAACTTTAGCAGTTGTAGATAAAGCTACCTTACTAGCATCCCATTTCTGTGGAGTTCCCCAGTTTGTTGCATCCGTATAAAAAATTACTTCCCAAGCATCTTTTCCTGGTTTTGTATATAAAGCGTATGTTCCTTTCTTTAATTCTTTTCCGTCGATAGTAACGTCAGTACTAAAAGTAACTTTCGTGTTTTCGTTAGCTCCAGTTCTCCATACTTTACCAAAAGGAACTAAGTTTCCGAAAATTACTCTATCTCTCATTCCTGGTCTAGAATATTCAATTGTTACATCAGATAACCCAACTGCTTGTTCTAATTTAGAAATAGGACTAGGAGCAGGTGTTTTTATTTGTGCGTTTGTAGTTAATGTTAGTGCAGCTACAAATAGGCTTAAAACTATTTTTTTCATGATAATTGATTGTTTTAAATTTAGATGTTAAAATTACAAGGAATAATTCAGTTAAATGTTAATGAAAACTTAAAATAAACATCATTTTTTTAGTTGATATTTGCAATATGAAAAAATATATTTCAGAAGTAATAGGAACTTTTGCCTTAGTTTTTTGTGGTACAGGTGCCATGACAGTAAGTGAAATTACTGGCGGAACCGATTTAACGCATACAGGTGTTGCTATAACTTGGGGTTTAATTGTAATGGCCATGATTTATGCTTTCGGAGAAATATCTGGAGCACATTTTAACCCTGCTGTAACAATTGCTTTTGCCTTTGCAAAAAAGTTTTCATGGAAAGAAGTTCCGAAATATATTATTGCCCAATTATTAGGTGCAATATTGGCAAGTTGTATTTTGTGGATTTTGTTTCCTGCAAGCGAATATTACGGAGCTACGATTCCGTCTTTCGAACCATGGCGTGCTTTTATTTTGGAGTTGTTGCTCACTTTCTTTTTAATGTTAACGATTATCAATGTTTCATCGGGAAGTAAAGAAGTTGGTGTAATGGCAGGAATTGCAATTGGAGGTGTGGTTTTGTTAGAAGCAATGTTTGCTGGGCCAATGACAAAAGCATCTATGAACCCGGCACGTTCTATTGCACCAGCTTTAGTATCTGGTCATTTAGAGCATTTGTGGTTATATATATTAGCGCCAATTTTAGGGGCTTTGTTAGCAGTAGTTTCTTGTAAATTAGTTAAAGACGATAATTGTTGTGATGATGAATGTTAGTGTTTTAGGTTGCGGTTGGTTAGGAAAGCCTTTGGCTTTATACTTAATAGAAAAAGAGTATTTGATAAAAGGATCAACGACTTCTATAGAGAAATTAACTATTTTTAAAGAAGTAGGAATCGAACCTTTTATAGTTGATATAACTAAAGATGATAATAAGGATGTTCAAGAGTTTTTAACTGCGAATGTTTTAATCGTTGCCATTCCTTCTAAGAATGTTTTAGGTTTTAAAAAGTTGATAAAAGAGATTGAGAAATCGGTTATAAAAAAAGTGATTTTTATAAGTTCAACTTCTGTGTATCCGAGTTTAAATAAAGAAATGAATGAGAATGATACAACTGTAGACTCTCCTTTAGTTGAAATAGAAAATGCTTTTAGAACGAATAGTAACTTCGATACAACGATTATTCGATTCGCTGGATTGTTTGGAGAAAACCGAAACCCAGGGAATTGGTTTAAAAACAAAAAGATACCACAACCAAATGGTTTTGTAAATATGATACATCAACAAGATTGTATCGGAATTATTTATCAGATAATAAAACAAAATGTTTTTGGTGAAGTTTTTAATGCATGTTCTAATCATCATCCATCTCGAAAAGAATATTATATAAACGCGAAGAAAGTATTGGGAACAGCACCACCTGTTTTTGATGATTCTTCTCCTTTAGAATATAAAATTATAAATGCTGATAAAGTACAAAAGCAATTGAATTACACTTTTGTTTATGATAATTTGTTAGCTTAAAATCTAAACCTCTGCAAGCGCGAATAACCTGCTCTTGATAGTATGAGTCAGTATAAGAGTGTGTAGAAAAAAGAGATATGTAAAATAATTTGATTTGTAGAGTTGTAGATAGCACAAGCGTGACGCTTGCGCCAGCGGGCGTTTTGAATATTACAGAATGGTAGAAGGAAGCAAAGAATATTTTGTTAAACTAAAAGACAAGGAAGGGGTACTTGTTATTGTAGATAAAGGAGTAGATATAACAATAGGTGCTATTACTAATATTATAAAGGATGATAGAAGTGATATTTTCAAAGAAAAAAATAACATGAAGAACAGTTTATTAATTATATATACTATTATTTTAATAACTACTACAGTTTTTAATAGCGGTTATTTTCTGGATTTAAAAGATTATTGTGTATTTCGGGAAAGTAATTTATCATCAATGTATATTTTATTAATAGTTTTATTTGGTTTATGTTTTCAAATGGGGAATTTTTTTGAAAAGAAAGGATATAACGGGTTAACGTTAATTTATACTTTACCTGTGGTGTTACTTTTAGTTTCTTCTAGAGTTTACTATTTAAAAAGAGATAAATTATTATTGAATAGTAAGGTTATTATAGATAGAGCTATTATAGTAGAAAAAAGTAATTCAAAATTTTCTTGGCATGCAATCTCTAGATTTAAGATAAATAAAAGTAAGGATAGTATAAGTAAGTACTTTAAAATAAATGGAAGTTTATTAAAGAAAAAGAAAATAGGAGATACAATTTTAATAAAATATGTATTAGAATGCCCTAATATTGCTACAGATTATAATTTCTCACCTACTCAAGAAGAAATTAAATATTATAAAGGAGGAAAAGTTATATATCCTGTTAAAAACTAACTTCCGCTGTCACGAGCACCCGATAGCGCGGCTTTGCAATCCTTGCCGATAATGAGTAAGTAATATGTATTAATTTATAATAAAAACAACAGGTAATTTAGAACAGTAAAGTTATTATAATAATAAATGTCAACAAAATATAAAGCAACAGATATCCGCTAGCTAGCGTGAGTATCTTGCTAGTGGCAGTATGAGTAGCATATTTATGTATATCGTAATAGAATAAAATTTATAGAAAATACAATAAAAGTTCTTGTATTGGCAAAAAACTGAAATACACTTTTTTCATAATAATTTGTTAGCTGATTAAGAATACTTCCGCTTCCTTAAATAATTGAAACCAAACCCAAACAAGGCAAGTAAAATTAACGGAACACCAATGTTTATAAATTGCCAAAAACGTTTTTCGGTAAACGCTTTCTGTTTATCTAATAAATTAATGGTTACTGTTTTATTACGAAGATTTATTAAACCTGAATCATCCAATAAATAATCGATTGTATTGATTAAGAAATCTTTATTTCCGAATTGCTCCCCTGTCCATTTATCTAAAGCTAAATCGTGTGGTTTCCCTTTTAAAATCTGATTTTTGGCAATATCTCCATCAGCAATAACCACCATTTTATTTGCCTTACTTTCTGCTTTAAAAAGCGGTGTTTTAAAAGGTTTCGTTCTGTTTTTATAAGCTGAATTAAAAGTACCTTCTAATAATACTCCTAATAGTTGCGGGCCACTATTAAATTCGTTTTCTACAGGTTGCTTTGCAATACTTTGTAACTCAATAAAATTTGGCGTTCCTATTTTTTTTGTAAGTACAGAAGTTACTAATAAAGGTGTTTTTTTTAAGTTTCCTTTTAAAGTATCTATTTGTGTGGTAAAACGAAAACGAATAGGAGCAAGATTTTTAGTAATCGGATGATTAGGATTTCCGTTTACCAACGGATGATAAAACCAATTTAAATGCTGAAATTGTGCTTGGTTTCCTACATTTCCGGTAGCTAAAGGAATTTTAGCGGAATACAAATCTTGAACTAACTTGTTGTTTACACGAACTTGGTAGCTAAACAGTAAATCGGTTAAGTTTAAATCACGAGGAAAAGCTAACATTTTTCCGTTGTTATATAAACTATCAGTATCTGCGTAATTTTGATCAATCATCCAAAGAGATTTCCCTCCGTTTGTAATAAATTGATCGAGTGTAAATTTTTCTTCTTCTGTAAAACGCTCCGTAGGTTTGGCTATAATTGCCAAATCGTATTTTGCTAAGTCGGTTAGTGTTTTCTGCGGATTAGTTGCTACGTTATTTAAAGTAAACTTCGCTAAACGGTATTTCTTACCGAGTTCGGTTAACAAACTGTATAATTGAATATCTTCTAATTGACCATTACCAGCAATTACAGCTATTTTTGGTTTTGTTGTTTTGGTGATGTTATGAATCGCGTTAGCAAAAGAATATTCTAATTTTTCAATAGCGTTTTGCAATTGATTTTCTTGTGTTTTGGCTAGCGAGTTTGGTAATAAAGAAACCAACTCCGTTTTTTTACCAACACTAATTTCTGCCCAAGGAAAAATAATAGCTTCAGATAAATCACCATCTTCTTCAACAGTTAATTGACTTGGCATCATTCCTCTTTTTATCAAACGTTCACGAATTGTTTTCGGATTGATAAATCGAAAGCGAACATTAGAATTGGTTGCTTTTAACTCTTCTAAAAACTGACGTGTTTCTGTTTGTAAACGCTTAAATTCTGCAGGAAAATCGCCTTCTAAATACACGTTTATCAAAATAATATCGTCTAGTTTGTCGAGCAACTTATAAGTAACTTCAGAAATTGTGTATCGTTTATCTTGTGTTAAATCGAATCGTTTATAAACAGCATTAGAAAGATAGTTTATCAAGATTAATCCGATAAATGCAAAAACAATATGTTGTAGCTTCTTATTCATTTTTTAATTGTTGTTTGGTGATGAATAAAAAGAAAATAGTAACGCTTAAAAAGTAAACAACATCGCGCGTATCAACCACACCGCGACTAATACTTTTAAAGTGTTCGTTAATTCCGAATTGTTGTATCGAATTCCCTAAAGTATCGCTTACAGCATCAAATCCGTAGAATAAAATAAAAGTGATAAATATACTTAAGATAAAAGCGACAATCTGATTTTTAGAGAGTGTAGACGTAAATAAACCAACCGCGGTATAAGTGGCAGCTAAAAAAAGTAATCCTAAATACGAACCAATTGTACTACCAATATCTAAATTACCAATAGGGTTTCCTAGCAAACAAACGGTATATACATACGTTAAAGTAGGTAGCAATGCAATGCATACTAAAAGTAAAGAAGCGGTGAATTTACCAAGTACAATTTGCCAATCGGTTACAGGTTTGGTTTTTAAAATTTCGATGGTTCCGCTATTTAACTCATCAGCAAAACTTTTCATGGTAATTGCCGGAATCAGAAATAAAAACAACCACGGCGCTAAATAAAAGAAAGAACTTAAATCGGCAAAACCAGCATTTAAAATATTGAAATTGTCTTTAAAAACCCATAAAAATAATCCGTTTACGAGTAAAAAAACACCGATAACTAAATAAGCTATTGGTGATGCAAAAAATGAGTTAAATTCTTTTTTTAGTATGGCGTACATTATGCTGGGTTTATATCGAGGCGGAAAATAGTATTGTCGTCAAATAAATCCTCATCATCTAAAATAAACTGATGTTTTTCTAATAACGTTGTTGATGCAGTATTATTTTGATGTGTAAAAGCTTCAATGGTGTTTAGTTCTAAAACCGATTTACCATACTCTAAAACAGTAGCCATAGCTTCACTCATAAAACCTTCATTTTGAAAATCGGGATTTAATTCATAACCAATTTCTGCATAATTATTTTCGGCATTGATATTATGATAAACAATGGTACCAATTATTTGGTTGCTTTCTTGATGCTGAATTGCCCAAAAAATTCGATTTCCTTTTTCAAATTCATCCAAACAAGTTTGAATAAAAGAATCAGCATCATTTAAGTTTTTAGGCGTATCTCTAATAATTAATTTATTGATTTCTTTGTTAGAACGCAGTTTAAAAATAGTTCGTTTATCGTTAAAAGATAATTGACGTAATGTTAATCTTTCAGTAGATAATTCAGGGAAAATAGTAGGGTAGTTCATTATGGTAGGCTTACGGTTTTGTCAACACTCCACGCTAATGGTTTGTCGTTAAATAATACTTTTGTTTGTGCCCAAACTCCTTTAAATAAATCAGAGTTTCGGTAGTTTTCTAAATCTTGTTCGGTTTCCCAATAGCTGTAAGTAAAAAAGATATCAGAATTTGTTTTGTCTCTATACAATTCTAATAAACGGCAACCTGGTGAGTTTCTAATAAACTCTTTTTTGGTGTTAAAATTAGCTAAGAATTCTTCAATTTTCTCTGAATGAAAACTCATCTTTACAATTCGTACAAACATATTTTTAATTTATTGTGGTAAAATCGGGTGTTTCAATTGTTTCAAATTCAATAGTAATAGTATCTCTATATCCTAGACCTAATAAAGACGATGCACCACCAACGGTGTTTAGATTGCTTCTGTAAATTGCAATTTCTAAAAAACCTGCCGAATTAAAAATAGCAAGCTTTTCTCCGTCATAACGTCTTTTATCCTCAGGAACAGTATAGTCTACAATTTCATTATATCGATTGTAAATTTTATTAAAAAAAGATCGTTTTGCTGATATTTTAAACTCTCGGCCTTTCCCTATAGTATTAAATAATTTTTTGTGGATGTTTGTAATTACATTTCCGTAGTTATCTATATAAATAACACCACCAATAATAACAGTTTGCGCTTGATTTACTTTTGGCTGTATCTCAATAATTTTCTTATAAGAAGTTATTTCTTTACCAATAACATTTAAACTACCGCCACGAGCAATATGTGAAGCTACTTGCACAAAAACATCTAAAACAGGAAAACTAGTTTCTATATGATTATGAATATTAATTTCTACAATCTTGGTAGGATTAATTTCTGATGTAATCATTGATATTAAACCGTTATCGGGACAAATAAAATAATGATTATCTAATTCTATAGCAATGTGTTTGTTATCTACACTTAATTCAGAATCTACACCAACAATATGTATTGTTTTGTCAGGAAAACTCTTGTAAGTATTTTTTAAAATATAAGCAGTTTCGGTAATGTTAAACGGTGTAATATGATGTGTGATGTCAACAATTTTAGCCTCAGGTAATTCACTATAAATTGCTCCTTTTACAGCACCAACAAAGTGATCTTTTATTCCGAAATCGGTGGTCAATGTAATTAGAGACATTAATATAAGTACTTGTTAATTAGTGGGTTGAAAAAATAGGCTAAATTTTATCGCAAAACTACATAAATCAATAAAAATAATCATTATTTTTAATGTGAATAAATTAAAACTTTTATCATTTGAACGAACGTATCATTGAAATAACAGAAATCGACCCAAATGAATTTTTTGGAGCTCAAAATAGTACGATAACTGAGTTGAAAAAGTATTTTCCGAAAGTGAAAATTGTAGCCAGAGGAAATAAGCTTAAAGTTTATGGTGAGCCCGAGATTTTAGATGAACTCGAAAAACGGGTTGATATGTTAATGAAATACTTTAATAAGTATAATAAGTTAGATGAAAACAGTATCGAGCGTGTTTTAACATCAACCGGAAAAGAAGAGGAAATTCGAAAAGCAGGAAAAATTGAAGGAGTTTTAGTGCATGGTGTTAATGGTAAATTGATAAAAGCACAAACAACAAATCAGCGTAAAATGGTTGATTTAATGGGTAAAAATGATATGCTATTTGCTGTTGGACCAGCTGGTACAGGAAAAACATATACAGCTGTTGCCTTGGCAGTGAAAGCATTAAAAGAAAAAGAAGTTCGTCGAATAATTTTAACAAGGCCAGCGGTAGAATCTGGTGAAAATTTAGGGTTTCTTCCTGGTGATTTAAAAGATAAGCTAGATCCGTATATGCAACCTTTATACGATGCATTGCGTGATATGATTCCGCATGAAAAACTAGAATCACATTTAGAAAAAGGGATTATACAAATTGCGCCCTTGGCATTTATGCGTGGTCGTACGTTAGACAATGCTTTTGTTATTTTAGATGAAGCGCAAAATACAACGCATAATCAAATGAAAATGTTTTTAACACGAATGGGAATGCATGCAAAATTTATTATAACCGGAGATCCTGGGCAAATAGATTTACCTCGTAAACAAATTTCTGGATTAAAAGAATCGTTATTGGCTTTAAAAGATATTAAAGGAATTGCGATGGTGTATTTAGATGATAAAGATGTAGTGCGTCACCGATTAATTAAAAGCATTATTAAAGCGTATAAAAGTATAGAAACTGAATAATACAGACTAGATTTTAAATATAATAAAGCTAGATCAAATTAATAAAACGATTAAAATCATCAATAAAATGAAAAATAAATTGCCTTTGTATTTTCTAAATATAATCTCTCTTTTAATACTTTTTTCGTGTTCACCAAAGACAGATAATGACAATGTAAATGAAAATACAGAAAAAAATATAACACTTTTCTTTGTAAATGACCAGCATGCACGGTTAGACAATTTTGCTAAAATTAAATATATAATTGATAAGGAAAAAGAAAATAATAGTGTCGTTGTTGCGTGTAGTGGTGATATGTTTTCTGGAAGCCCAGTGGTTGATAATTATACAGACAATCAAGGATACCCGATGATTGATGTTATGAATCGAGTAGGATTTGATATTTCAGTTTTAGGAAATCACGAATTCGACTACGGTGAAGAAACGTTAAAAGATAGAATAGATCAATCTAATTTTAAGTGGGTTTGCGCAAATGTTGATATGTTAAAAACCAATGTGCCGCAACCAAACGAATATTATACGGTTTTAAAAGATGGTTTAAAAATTACGTTTTTAGGCTTGGTAGAAACAAACGGAAAAGACAACGGTACAATTCCGTCCACACATCCATGGAAAGTTAAAAACTTTGCTTTTCAAAGACCAGAAGCTGTTGTAAGCAAATATAAAGATGTTAAAAAGTCTGAAGGTTCAGATCTTTTTATCGCATTAACTCATTTAGGACATTCTACAGATAAAGGGTTAGGAGATGTACAATTAGCAGAACAATATCCGTATTTCGATTTAATTGTAGGGGGGCATACTCATCAAGAAATTAATACTGTTGAAAACGGAATCCCAATTTTTCAATCAGGATCTTATTTAAAGAATTTAGGAAAAATTGAAATATCAGTAAAAAATAAAGCAATTACAAATATTAAATATACACTTATCAATCTTGATGAAGTAACAGAATATGATCAGAATTTAAAAGATATTATTGACGGTTATAACGATTTACCAGAGTTAAAAGAAGTAGTTGGTGAGTCATTAATATATCACGAAAAACATAAAGTAGGTTGTTTTTATGCTGATGCGCTTAAAAGTGCCATGAATGTAGATGTTTCTTTTCAAAACTCAGGCGGAGTTAGAAGTTCTTTAGATAAGGGCAATATAACGAAGGAAGAAATATATACAATAGAGCCTTTTAATAACGGAACCGTAAAATACGATATGAGTGTTCAGCAAATAAAAGACTTTCTAATAGGTTCAGCGTCTGGTTTTTATTATTCAGGAATTACTATTGAACAAGTAGATAATAAAGTTGAAATTAAAGATGCAACCGGTAATTTAATGAACGATAATACGATACTTTCGGTAGGTTTAAACGATTACATTCCTGCTGTTCACGATGAATATTTTCCTGAAGAAAATAAAGTACAAGATCTTTCGGCAGCAGAATCAATAATGTCTTATTTGCAAAATACCAATTCAGAGGTTAATTACCCTAGTTGTGCTAATTACTTTAAATACACTATTTAGTTTTTTTACAAAAGCGGATTTAGGTAATTAAAAAGAGTTGTTAAATAAAAAAGAAGAATAAATAACATATTTTTGTAGTCAACAACACAACAAACAAAAAATGAATACAATTAACGAAACCAATTTTCAGTTTCCAAAACAAAAGTCGGTTTATAAAGGTAAAGTACGAGAAGTTTATAATATAAATGATGAGTTATTAGTGATGATAGCTTCAGATAGATTATCTGCTTTTGATGTAGTTTTACCACGTCAAATTCCTTTTAAAGGTCAGATTTTAAATCAGATTGCCACTAAAATGATGAATGATACAGCAGCTGTTGTTCCGAATTGGTTACATGCAAACCCTGATGAAAACGTAGCAATTGGTCATTTATGCGAACCTTTTAAAGTGGAAATGGTAATTCGTGGTTATATGTCTGGTCATGCAGCACGCGAATATAAAGCTGGTAAAAGAGTTTTATGTGGCGTAGCAATGGCAGAAGGAATGAAAGAAAACGACAAGTTTCCTATTCCTATAATTACACCATCTACCAAGGCTGATAATGGTGATCATGATGAAGATATTACACGTGAAGAAATTTTATCGAAAAATGTAGTTTCAGAAGAGGATTACATCGTTTTAGAAAAATACACCAGAGCATTGTTTCAAAAAGGAACTGAAATTGCAGCTTCTCGCGGATTGATTTTAGTAGATACTAAATATGAGTTCGGAAAAACAAAAGATGGTAAAATTGTCTTGATTGATGAAATTCATACGCCAGATTCTTCTCGTTATTTTTATGCTGAAGGATATCAGAAAAGGCAAAATAAGGGAGAAGCTCAAAAGCAATTATCAAAAGAGTTTGTGCGTCAGTGGTTAATTGAAAATGATTTTCAAGGAAAAGACGGACAACAAATTCCTGAGATGTCTGACGAAAAGGTTATCGAGATTTCAAATAGATATATCGAATTATACGAACAAATTACAGGAGAGAAATTTGTAAAAGCAAATACAACAAACGTATTAGATCGTATAGAAAAAAATGTAGTTAATTTTTTAAATGGATAGTAACAAAATAAGTATTCGTCCGGTTTTAAATTTATCTTCTGAAATTCCCGTAGAAGATTTTCAGAATAAAACAATACGGCCAATTTTAAAGTTACAACACGAGCTGCTTTTACAATTTTTTGTTTTCTTTTGTAAGAATCAAAAAGTAGATATTTTAAATGTCGAAAAAGAGAAGTTTAATAAAGCGGTGAACAATATCACCAAAAAAAATATAAATTTAAAAAATCAGTTTTTAGGTTTAATTATAGGTCAGTTTACCGTTGGTGAATTTGCATTTTATAAAGAAAACAATACTGATATTAATAAAAGAATTTTAACGATGATTGGGCAACGAATTAAAGATAGCCAATTAGAAATTAAAGATTTTAAAACAAACAACAATGATAATAGAACCAAGAACTAGAGGGTTTATTTGTTTAACATCTCACCCAATAGGATGCGAGCAAAACATAAAAGATCAAATAGCATACGTACAATCGAAAGGTAAAATAGAAGGCGCTAAAAAAGTATTAGTAATAGGTGCATCAACAGGTTTCGGATTGGCATCAAGAATTTCAAGCGCCTTTGGTTCTGACGCGGCAACAATCGGAGTTTTCTTTGATAAGCCAGCGACGGAAGGAAGACCAGGATCACCAGGTTTTTACAATACTGCAGCTTTCGAAAAAGAAGCAACAAAAGCAGGTTTGTATGCAAAAAGTATCAATGGAGATGCATTTTCTAACGAAATAAAAGAGCAAGTTGTAAACTTAATCAAAAAGGATTTAGGTCAAATTGATTTAGTTATTTATAGTTTAGCATCACCGGTAAGAACGCATCCAACATCAGGAAAACGCTTTAAGTCGGTTTTGAAACCAATCGGAGAAGTTTTTACGAACAAAACAGTTGATTTTCATACAGGAAAAGTATCAGAAATATCTATAAACCCTGCCGAAGGTGAAGATGTAGAAAATACAGTAACGGTAATGGGAGGTGAAGATTGGAAAATGTGGATGGACGCATTACAATCTGAGAACTTATTATCAGAAGGTGCTACAACAGTTGCTTATTCTTACATTGGCCCAGAAGTAACAAAACCAGTATACAGAAACGGAACAATTGGTGCCGCAAAAGACGATTTAGAAGCAACAGCTTTTAAAATTACAGATGATTTAAAATCATTAAACGGAAAAGCATACGTTTCTGTAAATAAAGCATTGGTAACGCAAGCTAGTTCTGCAATTCCGGTAATTCCGTTATATATTTCTTTATTATTTAAAGTGATGAAGGCAAAAGGAATTCATGAAGGATGTATCGAGCAAATTCAACGTTTGTATAGCGAACGTTTATTTGGTGGTGATTTAAATTTAGATGCTAAAGGAAGAATAAGAGTTGATGACTGGGAAATGCGTGAAGATGTACAAGCAGAAATTGCAGAATTATGGGAAAAAGCAACTACCGAAAATTTAGCCGAAATAGGAGATTTAGAAGGATATAGTAAAGAATTTTTTAAGTTATTCGGATTTAAAGTTGACGGAGTAGATTATGATGTTGATGTAAATGAATTAGTTAACATTCCGAGTATCCAATAAGTCGATAAAAAAATAAATTGAAAACCTCATAGATATTAAGTCTATGAGGTTTTTTAGTTATATTTAATTTTTAAATTATATTATGGAAACAGCTACAGTAAAAGCATTAAAAGATGAATTAAAACATAAAAATTCTAACGAATTGTTAGAGCTGTGTTTAAAATTAGCTCGATTCAAAAAAGAAAATAAAGAATTACTTACTTACCTGTTATTTGAGTCTCATGATGAAGAAAGATATATTTTAGGTGTAAAAAATGAAATAGATGTATTATTTGAAGGTATTAATACTAAAAGTTATTTTTTTATCAGAAAAAGTGCGCGTAAAATATTAACAAGCACTAAAAAATACATTCGTTTTTCAAAGAAAAAAGAAACAGAAGTCGAATTACTCCTATATTTCTGTGTAAAACTTAAAAACTTTAAGCCTTCTATAAAGAGTAGTCCGCGTTTACAAAATATATTAACGACGCAAATAAAGTTGATAGAAGAATTAATAATAACACTACACGAAGATTTACAATATGATTTTCGTTTAGAGTTGGATAAATTATAGCGTTGTGAAAAATATTAAAACTACGGTAGATGTTTAAATAGGGTAATTGTTGTTTGAAAATGTACAGAAGTAAAATGTTTTTTTATTTGTATAAAAAAAGTTAAATTTAAAACAAATTACAATGAACTAAATCACATGAGTAACTATCATATAAAACATTTAGAAGAGTACTTTCAAGTATATAAAAAATCAGTCGCTTCTCCAGAGAAATTTTGGGAAGAAATTGCAGAAGAACATTTTCTTTGGAGAAAAAAATGGGATAATGTACTAAGCTGGGATTTTAAGAAACCAGAAGTAAAATGGTTTGAAGGAGCTAAATTAAATATTACTGAAAACTGTTTAGATCGTCATTTGTTAACAAGAGGCGATAAAACAGCGATTCTATTTGAGCCAAATGATATAAATGAAGAAGCACAGCATATAACATACAAAGATTTACATCAAAAAGTATGTAAAATGGCAAATGTGTTAAAAGATAGAGGAGTTAAAAAAGGAGATAGAGTTTGTATTTATCTGCCTATGATTCCAGAATTAGTTTACGCTGTTTTAGCATGTGCACGAATAGGAGCAATACATTCAGTAGTTTTTGCAGGTTTTTCATCAACAGCTTTGTCTACAAGAATAAATGATTGTGATTGTAAAATTGTAATAACAAGTGATGGTTCTTTTAGAGGAAGTAAAACAATAGATTTAAAAGGAATAGTAGATGAAGCATTAGAGAGTTGTTTAGGTGTTGAAGCTGTTTTAGTGGTTAAAAGAATCCAGTCTTTTATTGCAATGAAAAAGAATAGAGATTTTTGGTTAGCTCCTCTTTTAGAAGTAGCATCAGCAGTATGTGAACCTGAAATTATGGATGCTGAAGATCCGTTATTTATATTGTATACATCAGGCTCAACAGGAACACCAAAAGGAATGCTACATACTACGGCAGGCTATATGGTGTATTCGGCATATACTTTTAAAAATGTATTTAATTATACAGAAAATGATGTGTATTGGTGTAGTGCAGATGTTGGTTGGATTACAGGGCATAGTTATATAATATACGGACCATTGGCAAACGGAGCAACGTCTGTTTTGTTTGAAGGAGTTCCTAGCTATCCAAATTATAGTCGTTTTTGGCAAACAATAGAGAAGCATAAGATTACTCAGTTTTATACAGCGCCAACAGCCATAAGAGCATTAGCTAAAGAAGGTATTGGTCATGTAGAAAATTATGATTTATCATCACTAAAAGTTCTAGGAACGGTAGGAGAACCAATAAATGAAGAAGCTTGGCATTGGTATGATGATAATATCGGTAAAAATCAAGCACCGATAGTAGATACTTACTTTCAAACAGAAAATGGCGGAATTATGTTAACACCAATTCCTTACGTAACACCTACAAAACCAACATATGCAACATTGCCATTTATAGGCATTCAGCCTGCTTTAATGGATGAAGAAGGAAAAGAAATAGAAGGAAATCAAGTAAGCGGACGTTTGTGTATTAAATTTCCTTGGCCTTCGATTGCCAGAACTATCTGGGGAAATCATAAAAGATATAAAGAAACTTATTTTTCTGCATATGAAAATAAATATTTTACAGGAGACGGAGCTTTAAGAGATGAAGTAGGTTATTACAGAATTACGGGAAGAGTAGATGATGTAATTATTGTTTCAGGACATAATCTAGGAACTGCACCGATTGAAGATGCGATTAATGAACATCCTGCTGTGGCAGAATCAGCGATCGTAGGATTTCCTCATGATATTAAAGGAAACGCATTGTGCGGTTACGTAATTTTAAAAGAAACAGGCGAGTCTAGAAATCAAGATAATTTAAGGAAAGAAATAAATCAAATTATAGCAGAACAAGTCGGAGCGATTGCTAAATTAGATAAAATACAATTTACCAAAGGATTACCAAAAACAAGATCAGGGAAAATAATGAGACGTATTTTGCGAAAAATAGCAAATAACGACATTGACAATTTAGGAGATATAAGCACATTGTTAAATCCAGAAGTTGTAGCAGATATTATTAAGCAATCTTAAAAGAAAGCTTTTTTTATGAAAATAAGTAAATTATTGTACCTTACAGATAATAAAAAAAACAATCAATATGCCAAATTATACTTTAAAAATTAACGGAAAATCACGCTCTTTTTCTGCGGATGATGATACGCCTTTATTATGGGTTTTACGAGATGAATTAGATATGGTTGGTACTAAATTTGGTTGTGGAATTGCACAATGCGGTGCTTGTACTGTACATGTAGACGGAACAGCAATGAGAAGTTGCCAGTTAAAAATGTCGATGTTAGATAAAGAAGAAATTACAACAATTGAAGGTTTATCAGAAAATGCAGATCACCCATTACAAAAAGCTTGGAAAGAAGTTGATGTTCCGCAATGCGGATATTGCCAGGCAGGTCAAATAATGACAGCAGCTTCATTTTTAAAGGACAATCCAACGCCATCAACAGAAGAAATTCGCGAAGCAATGCATGGTAATTTATGTAGATGTGCATCCTATAATAGAATTGAAAAAGCAGTAGCAATTGCAGCTAAAAAAATGTCTTAAAAATTAAACTATGAGCACACAAGAAAATAAATTTACGTTTAGTAGAAGAAATTTTTTAAGAACATCAGCATTAGCAAGTGGCGGAATTATAATTGGTTTTAATCTTTTTACGGCATGTAAACCAAATGTAGCTCCATCAATAGATATAGAAAATTTAAACTATAACGATTTTAACGCGTTTATTAAAATTTCTGAAGAGGGTTATGTAACTATTTATTCTCCAAATCCAGAAATAGGGCAGGGAGTAAAAACATCAATGCCAATGATTATCGCAGAAGAGTTAGATATCGATTGGGATAAAGTACACGTAGCACAAGCTCCTTTAGATACCAAAAATTATAATCGCCAATTAGCAGGAGGAAGTCAGTCAATACGTTTTGGATGGGATGCTTTAAGACAAACAGGAGCTACTACAAAACAAATGTTAGTAAATGCAGCTGCCGTAAAATGGGGCGTGGATGCAACAACATGTAAAGCATCAAAAGGGGTTATTACAAATGCAAAAGGAGAAACTTTAGGATACGGAGATGTTGTAAAAGAAGCCGCTTTTTTAGAAGTACCTGAAAATGTAACTTTAAAAAAAACTTCTGAATTTACCATTATAGGAAAGAGTGCAACCAATGTAGATTTAGAAAAAATAGTAACAGGTAAACCTTTATTCGGCATAGATTATAAAGCTCCCGGAATGGTATACGCAGCAGTATTAAGACCGCCGGCATTTGGCCAATTATTAGCTTCTTTTGATGCATCCGAAGCAAAAAAAGTAAAAGGAGTAATAGATGTTATAACTATTGGAGATAAAGTTAGAAGTTTTTTAGATTCAGGTAAATCTAATTGGACTTTTAAAATGTCTGAAACAGATAAAGTGGTTGTGGTTGCCGAAAATACTTGGGCAGCTATTAAAGGAAAAAATGCCCTAAAAGCTGTTTGGAAAACGAATAATAAAGAATTAGAAAATACAGAAGCTCATGATAAAATTCTAAATGATATTTTAGATGCTAAAGATTTTGATGTACGTCGAGAAGACGGAGATGTTAAAAAAGCATTTGCAGCAGCAGATAAAATAGTGGAAAGAACGTATCATTCACCTTTTTTACCTCATAATTGTTTAGAACCAATGAATTTTTTCGCCAATGTTACTTCAGAAAAAATTGATTTAATTGGTCCAGTACAAACTCCAGAGTTTGCTGCGATGGTGGTTGCAGAAATGTTGGGTAGAGATTTAGCCGAAGTTCAAGTGCATATGACAAGAATGGGTGGTGGATTTGGTCGTCGTTTATATGGTGATTTTGTGTACGAAGCAGCAGAGATTTCTAATACAATTAAAAAACCAGTAAAAGTTATATCTACCAGAGAAGATGATATGACAACAGGTGTTTATCGTCCAGCAATAAAATATAGAATTGCAGCATCAATAAAAGATAATAAAATTACAGGATATCATTTAAAAGAAGCGGGAGTAAATAGTAATATGTACGGATTAATTCCACATTTTTTCCCTGCCGGATGTATTCCAAACTATAAAGTTTCTACGAAGAATTATCAAAGTGATATTACTACAGGAGCTTGGAGGGCACCGTACACTAATTTTTTAGCTTTTGCCGAGCAATCATTTTTTGATGAATTAGCAACGGAGTTAAACATCGATGCTGTGCAATTACGAATCGATTTATTACAGAATGTTAAAAATACTCAAGATAAAAAAATAGAATATTCAGGTAAACGAATGGAAGAGACCATCAAGCTAGCTGCAGAAAAAGGAGGTTGGGGAAAAGCGAAAGAAGGAGTTTTTCAAGGTTTTTCGGCATATTATTGTCATAATACTCATGTTGCTGAAGTTGCAGAGGTTATCTTAAAAGACGGGTTGCCTGTAGTTACAAAAGTAGTTGCAGCGGTAGATTGCGGAATTGTAGTAAACCCTACAGGAGCAATAAATCAAGTGCAAGGTGGTGTAATCGACGGAATAGGACACGCAATGTATGGTGATTTAACTTTTGATAAAGGAAAACCTTCCAACAAAAATTTTGACACCTATCGATTAATCAGAATGAATGAAACTCCAAAAGTTGAAGTACATTTTGTAGAAAACCAATTGTCGCCAACAGGCTTAGGAGAGCCAGGTTTACCACCTGCTGGTGGTGCTGTTGCAAATGCAATTTATAAAGCACTAGGTCAAAGGTTATATAAACAACCCTTTATTAAGGAATTAAATCAATAGGTAAAAGGATAAGCTCATAGTTTCATTTAAAAAGATGTCGTATTAAAGCGTCTTTTTTATTGATTATTAATAAAGAAAATATCAATTTTGAAAATCTGTTAAAAAGCATTAATTTTGCTACATATAAAATTACAAAAGTAATAATGATAAAAGATTTATTTGAAAGAATTAAAGAAGATAAAGGGCCTTTAGGAAAATGGGCAGATAAAGCAGAAGGATATTTTGTTTTTCCTAAATTAGAAGGACCAATTTCAAACAGAATGTCTTTTAATGGTAAGAAAGTAATTACTTGGAGTATCAATGATTATTTAGGATTAGCAAACCACCCGGAAGTTTTAAAAGTAGATGGAGAATCAGCTTCAACTGATGGGTTAGCATACCCAATGGGTGCCCGTATGATGTCTGGTCACACAAAATATCACGAACAATTAGAGCAAGAATGTGCTGAGTTTGTTGATAAAGAAGCGGCATATTTGGTGAATTTTGGATATCAAGGAATGGTTTCGGCTATTGATGCTTTGGTAAATAAAGATGATATTATTGTATATGACATGGATACACATGCCTGTATTATTGACGGAGTTCGTTTACACTCTGGTAAGCGTTTTGTTTACCGTCATAATGATATCGAAAGTTGTGAGAAAAACTTAAAAAGAGCAACTAGAATGGCTGAAAAAACTGGTGGAGGAATTTTATTAGTTTCTGAAGGTGTTTTTGGTATGCGAGGTGAGCAAGGTCGTTTAAAAGAGATAATTGCTTTAAAAGAAAAATATAATTTCAGAATTTTAGTCGACGATGCTCATGGTTTCGGAACGCTAGGTGAAGGAGGTAGAGGTACTGGTTTTGAGCAAGGTGTTCAGGATGGTATCGATGTATATTTCGCAACGTTTGCAAAATCTATGGCTGGTATTGGAGCCTTTTTTGCAGGTGATAAAGATGTAGTTCAGTATTTACAGTACAACATGAGATCTCAAATGTTTGCAAAGTCATTACCAATGCCAATGGTAAAAGGAGCACTGAAGCGTTTAGATATGATTCGTACAATGCCTGAATTAAAAGAGAATTTATGGAAAATAACAAACTCTTTACAATCTGGTTTACGTACTGCTGGTTTCGATTTAGGTACAACGCAAACGTGTATTACACCTGTGTTTTTAAAAGGAGAGATTCCTGAGGCAATGGCAATGGTACAAGATTTACGTGAAAATCACGGCGTATTTTGTTCAATTGTAGTATATCCTGTAATTCCTAAAGGATTAATTATTTTAAGATTAATACCAACAGCAAGGCATACACAAGAAGATGTAGATGAAACAATTGTTGCGTTTACAGGAATAAGAGAGAAATTAGAAAACGGAACTTATAAAAAAGTTGCAGAGGCTATAATGGCTGGGTAATAAATTAAAGATTAAAACAAAAAAACTCATGAAAATTTCATGAGTTTTTTTGTTTTAAAAAAGAAAGGAATACATTTGGAATCCTTTTTGATAATCATAAATGATGAAAAAGTTTTTATACATATATATAATGCTATTTGTTACTGTTGCGATAGGGCAAATAAAAGATACGTTACCAAATTTTAATAACGAATATTTTTTATTAAAAGAAGGTGATAGTTTAATGATTACATTAAACGAAATAGCTATTCTACCAAAGCATAAATATAACGAAAAGTCAGATGCACGTTATTATTATTGGTTTCGACGTAAAGTTTTTAAAGCGTATCCCTACGCTGTATTAGCGGTGAAAAAAATAGACAGTGTTGATGCTCAATTAGCTAAAATAAAATCAAACAGAAAAAAAAGAAGATTTGTAAAAAAGACTCAAAAATATTTAGAAGAAGAATTAACAAAGCCGCTAAAAAAATTAACAAGAACAGAAGGGAGGATATTATTGAAATTAATACACCGTCAATCCGGCAAGACAGCATTTAATAATGTAAAAGAATTACGGAGCGGTTGGAAAGCTTTTTGGTATAATGCAACAGCCAATATGTTTAAGTTGTCATTAAAATCAGAATACCTTCCAGAAAAAGAGAATGAAGATTTTTTAATAGAAGATGTCTTGCAGCGTGCTTTTATAGAAGAAAAGTTAGAATATCAAGAGCCAAAATTAAAAAAAGAGTATTCGTCGATAGTGTCAAAGGGCAGAGGAGCTGTAAATGTAGAATTCTATAAAATAATGTTTGCAAAACAGCAGAAAAAGCGCGCTAGAAAAAATAAAAGCAATAAAAAATAATTAAAGAGGTTTGTTATGAAGTTTAAAAAGTTTTATGGCGTGTCAATTTTTTTAAAATTGTCGGGCTTTCACTACTCGCTTTTTTACTAAAAAAGGTAAAAAGAGCTCAAACAAGTCGTTCAATCCCTCACGCGAAGAGCAATTCATTAATAATATAAGAACAAAACAATAATCTACACGATTAAAACAGATGTTAAGTAGTTGTGTAACAGTACTAAAAACAATACTTTAAAAAAGGTACACAAAGGTAGTTGTTATGTAATAAAAGCAATCTATAATTTGCACCCGCTAAGGGAAAAACGAATGCTTTAGGGCATTAGTGATATACTCTAAAAGTTCCTAAAAATACTGGTTAAGATAGTTTTAATAAAATGTAAAAAATAAGTTAATTTTTTCTTGTTTGCTACTAATTAAAGAGA
>NZ_JBYJEF010000010.1:0-92194 GCF_057732375.1 Tenacibaculum sp. M1.3A
GGATCTTCAGGAACAAATGGATCAGACGGAAGCAGTGTTTTAAATGGAGCAGGCGTTCCCTTAGCAGGACTTGGAATAGACGGTGATTTTTATATTGATACAACCAATAATACAATTTACGGAGCTAAAACGGCAGGAGCTTGGGGCGCAGCAACGAGCTTAGTAGGAGCCACTGGAGCTACCGGAGCTTCTGGCACGCTTACAGGTGTTATAGCTCCTAATGGAGCGGTTACAGGAGCTGCAGGGCAATTGTATACCAATACTTCTAATGGTAATTTGTACAAAACGGTTGATGGTACTACATGGGTTTTAGTAGATGAAGATGAACAAGATATTTCTTTAAGTGGTAATACAATTAGTATAACAAAATCTAGTTCAACTGTAGATTTAAGTACTTCTACTCTTGCAGGTAATGTAACAACAAATACTACTAATATTAATACGAATACAACTAATATTACAAATTTAAGTAGGTTAAATAATATACGCGTTTTGACTGATTCAGCTGTTACAACTACGATTGATAATACAGATGGGACGGTTATTTTTCAAAATACAAGTCTTATTGCTATAAGTATAGGTGATGTTGAGTTGCCTGTACCATTCTTGGGGAATAAAGGCAATAAGATTACTATAGTGTATAGAGGAGGGCTTTTGAATTTAGGTTTGAATATTGGAGTTGTTGGAGGCGGAAATCAAATAAAAGGATCCCTTTTAAATGCAGTTGGTCTTTCAATTCTAGGAGTTAATTCATCAGTAACTTATCAATGTGGTGAAGATCCAGATACAAACTTTTATTGGTATGTTATTGATGGTGATATATAATAAATAATTAAAATTTATAATTATGAAAAAAACTTATATATTATTAATAATAGCTATTTGTATTATACACAATTTAAATGCTCAATTTGTTAATGAAGGTGATATTTACATCAACCCAAATATAACAGTAAGTATATATGAAGATATAGTAAATAGTAATGGAGCTGAATTAGTGAATAACGGCGATTTATATTTATTTAATAACCTAACAAACAATGGTACAGTTAGTTTTACTACGGCACAAAATACAAGTGTTTTAAACTTTGTAGGAAATCAAGAGCAAACTATTAATGGAAACGGAGTAACTAATTGTTACGATATAGAGTTTAATAATACTTTTGGTTCGTTTGCTTTTTCTTTAGATAAAGAAATTAACATAAATGGGACTTCATTTTTTCAGCAAGGTATTGTACATGAAACTGCACAAGGAGTATTGAATTTTCAAGCCAATGCAGATTATGAAAACTTAGGTAATCAAAGTTATGCAAATAATAAATCTAGAAAAATAGGGAACACAGCTTTTGTGTTTCCTGTGGGAGATTATCAAGCAGATACTTTTATTGTACGACCAGCAGCAATTAGTGCGCCAGCCGATGTTACGGATCAGTTTTTTGTAGCTTTTAATTGGTCGAATTCTGATGTAAATTTTTCGCATAGCAACAAAGAAGATTCTATTGGTTTAATAGATATGAATGAGTTTTGGGAAATTAATAGAGAAGTTGGCAACTCGGATGTTGCGGTTACTTTAACATGGAATGATATTACAACTCCCAATTTTATAAGATCTAAGCCTAATGAAATTATTATTGTTAGATGGGATGGTGTAAAATGGATAAATGAAGGAGGTGAGATTGATATTTTAAATAAAGAAATTACAGCAACGGTAAATGAATTTGGTGTATTTACTTTAGCGAATAAATCAAATAGTGATATTGTACCTGATTTAGATTTTTCTGATTCTTTTTCTCCTGATGGAGATGGTGTTAATGATGTATTTATGATTCCAGGATTAGTAGATGAATATCCTAATTTTAAAATAAAAATATATAATAGGTATGGAAGTATTGTGTATGATTATAAAAATAATGGAAATTTAAATCCTTTATGGTGGAATGGTAAATCTGAAAAAGGAGTTTCAATATCTGGAAATAGTAAAACGGCGCCTGCTGCTACTTATTGGTATATTATTTACTTTAATGATGGTGTAACTAAACCTTATCAAGGTTGGTTGTATCTAAATAAATAAAACATATGAAGAAATATATAACTAATATAATAGTACTTATTTGTTTATCTATAAGTACAAAAAATTTAGCACAACAAGATCCTCAATATACACAGTATATGTACAATATGGCAATGGTTAACCCTGCTTATGCAGGTAGTAATGAGGCCATAAATGTAGGTTTTTTAGCTAGAGCACAATGGGTAGGTGTTAATGGAGCTCCGAAATCTTTTTCAGCTTTTGTTCATAGTCCAATAGGAAACAATCTGGGAGCGGGAGTATCCTTAATTCATGATAAAACGGGGCCAGTTACCGAAACACATGCTTATGCTGATTTCTCTTTTACTATAAAAATGTCTCAAAAATCTAAATTAGCATTTGGTTTAAAAGCGGGCGCTACTTTTCAACAAATAGGATTGTTAAGTTTAACGCAGACCGAAGCCAATGACCCTAAGTTTAGTCAAAATGTAAATAAAACACATCCGAATTTTGGTTTTGGATTATTTTATTACAGAGAAAATTTTTACCTAGGCGCATCTATTCCTAATTTATTAGAGTCTTTACATTTTAAAAAATCAGCAAGAACAATTTCTAGAGCATCTGAAGAAATGCATAGTTTTTTAACAACAGGATACGTATTTAATCTAAAAAATCAATTTAAATTAAAGCCATCTATTTTAGCAAAATATGTAAATCAATCACCACTTTCGTTAGATGTTTCATTGAATGTATTATGGAAAAATAAATTTGAGGTTGGAGTTTCTCATCGTATAGAAGATTCATGGAGTGGTATTCTTAATTTTAGAGTAAACGATAGTTTACGAATTGGATATGCATATGATCATACAATATCTAATCTTAGCGAATTTAATTCAGGTTCGCATGAACTAATACTTCTTTTTGATTTTCAGTTAATTGAGAAAAAATATTTATCACCTAGATACTTTTAAATATGAATTTTATAAATAATAAAAAATATCCTATACTGTTTTTTACTTTATTGTTAACCATAATGGTTAAATCTCAAGACAGAAAATTTGATTCTATTGAGGTAAAAAACCTAGCTATTAATTCTAAATATTCAGATTTTGGAGCTTTAAAATATGATGATAGTACATTATTATTTACAAGTTCTAAAAAAACAAAAAGAAATCAAAAAATTTGGAAAGATAATATGCAGCCTTTTTTAAAAGTTTACACAATTAAGAATAAAGTAAAAGATGTTTACACTAACGAAGAATTATTTAATACTAACAACAAAATACAGCACCATATAAGTTCGGTTTCTTTTAATGCTAATAAAACTATAATGTACTTTACAACCAATAATTTAAGTACATCAACTAGTAAAAAAATAAAGCAATTAATAATATTAAAATTATATAGTGCTAAATTGATAGCAAATAAATGGAGTAATATAAAAGAATTACCTTTTAATTCATCAAAATATTCTACAGGACATCCTTGGCTTAGTAAAGATCAAAAAAAACTATACTTTATATCAGATATGCCTGGTGGTTATGGTTTAACAGATATCTATATGGTTAATATTTTACCAGATGGGTCTTTTTCTCCTGTTAAAAATTTAGGTCCAGAAGTAAATACAAATGGAAAAGAAATGTTTCCTTTTGTAGATGAAAATAATATTTTGTATTATTCCTCAAACGGATTTAAAGAAGGTATTGGGGGGTTAGATATTTATTATACTAATTTGAATAAGGATACCCTTATTGTAAAAAATATAGGTGCTCCAATAAATAGTGAATCTGATGATTTTGCTTTTTATAAAACGAAAGGATTCAATAAAGGTTATTTTTCATCAAATCGGTTAGGGGGTAAGGGAGGTGATGATATTTATTCGTTTAAGGCTTCGGGAGAGAAAAAAACATGCCAAGACTCTATTCAAATTGTATTTAAAGATATTAAAACTTTAGAGCCTTTAAATAATGTTAAAGCATTTTTAAAACCAGATAATGAAAAACTATTAAGAGCTGAAATAACTAAAAGTACAGGTGCTTTTATGTTTGTTAAAAAATGCAATTTAAAAAAGTTTGAACTTTCAGCATTTAAAAAAGGATATTCTGAGCTAAAAAAGGTTTTTAAAACAAGCGAAGGGGAAAGCAAATATGAGTTTTTTCTAGAAAAAGATATTTTATCAGAAAAAATAGTGAAAATTATAGATAATAAATTACAAATAATTGTAGGTAATATTTATTTTGGCTACAATAATTATAAAGTTAGTGAAGATAGTAAGAGTAAGTTAGATAAGTTGGTAGATATAATGTTAAGGTACCCTCAAATAAAAGTTAAAGTTAATTCACATACTGATAGTAGAGGAACGGATTTGTATAATTTGCAACTTTCTAAAAAGAGAGCCTTATCGATTAAGAATTATATTGTAAAAAAAGGTGTGTCAATTAAAAGAGTTTTCTATGAAGGTTACGGGGAAAACGCAATAGAAAACAAATGTTTAAATACTGTTAAATGTACTAGAGAAGAACATTTAATGAACAGGAGAACAAATTTTTTAATAATTAAATAAATTTTAACTGCAATAGAAACAGCAAGAAAGTTTCTATTGCAGTTAAAAAAAAATTATTTTTTACGATACCAATATGAAGTTCTACCAAAGGCAGCAAAACCAAGATAACCACGTACCTTTAATTTATTACTAGTTTCTAGCTGAATATAACACTTATATTCTTTTCCGTTTTTAGGATCTAGTATTTTTCCACCGCTCCATTCATCACCATCTTTTTCTAAACCAGTTAAAATATTCATTCCTAAAATAGGAGTATTTTTACGTTTACCACTACATTCAGTGCACAAAACATCTTGTTTATCTATATCGGTAATTTCTATAATTTTAGCAAAAGCCTTGCCGCCTTTTTCATAAACTTCAATTACCGAATCTACCTTATTGGTTTCTTCATCACGGTTTTCCCATTTACCAAAAATAGTTTGAGCACTTATAGAAGAGCTAATAATTAATAAAAAAATTAAAATAGTGTTTTTCATTTTTATTGTGTTTTTAAGATAATAATTAGTTTTCAAAAATTGTTCCATTTAATCGTACTGAGCATCAAAATTGTTGTTCCATTTTTCTTGAACCTTTAATACTTGTTCTATAATATCGCGAGCACAGCCATCTCCGCCATTTTTATCAGAGATATATTTAGATACTTGTTGAATTTCTCTAGCAGCATCATTAGGGCAACATGGCATTCCAACTAGTTTCATAACCGGATAATCAGGAATATCATCACCCATGTATAACACGTTTTCTGATTTTAAATTATACTTTTCTATAAGTTCGTTAAACTGTTTAACTTTATCATGCGCGCCTAAATAAATATCAGTAATACCTAAGTTAGCTAATCGAGTACGAACTCCTTCATTCTTTCCTCCAGAAATAATACAAACCTTAAAACCTGCTTTTACAGCTGCTTTTAAAGCATATCCATCTTTAATATTCATTTGGCGGACTAATTGTCCGTCAGGAAAAACGGTTACGATTCCGTTTGTTAAAACACCGTCCACGTCAAAAATTAAAGTATCTATTTGAGGTAATATTTCTTTATAGCTTTTTTCCATTATTTTGGATTGATTTTGTAATAAGTTGATACATTTCTTGTTGTTCTTTATTGAGTAATGCTAAATGATTCTGAATCGTTTTTTGATCGTTTCTCTTTGCGGGTCCAGTTTGAGCTTCTTCTGGATTTAAGGAAATGATTTTCTTGGCTGTTTCCTGAATTAAAGGTTGTAAAATTTCAAAAGGAACTTGATGTTCTTTGCAGATATCTTCACCAATTTTATAAAAGTGGTTTGTAAAGTTGTTTACAAAAACAGCGGCTACATGTATTGTTTTACGCTGTTCGGAATTAATAGCGTATATTTTTTTTCCGATAGCCTTGGCAATTGTTTTTAGCGTAGTTAAATCTTCTTCGTTTTCAGCCTCTAGGCAAAACGGAATTTCACTAAAATCAACAGCCTTGTCTTTAGAGAAACTTTGCAATAGGTAAAAAACACCTTTTCTACCTTTGTTTTTTAGTGAGTCTAATGAAGCGCTTCCAGAGGTGTGAACAATTAGGCTATCTTTTTTGTTAATTTTTGATGAAACTTCAGTTATAGCATCATCAGAAACAGCAATGATATAAACATCGGCATCTTTTAATAAGTCTAAGTTATCTGTTACGCTAACTTCTTGCTTTAAAAACGCAATTTGCTCAATATTTCTAGCATACACTTGTACTAAAGAAACTTCTTTAGTTTTATTAAAAGCACTCGCTAAGTGTGTTGCTACATTTCCGCCTCCAATAATGGCAATTCTAATCATAAGTACGAAGATATCGATATTTTATTTCAAAACGAAAATGGATTTAGTAAATTAGCTGCTAAATTTTGTAAAGATGAAAAAAACCGGTGAACTAGGTATAAATACTATATGTACGCATGTAGGAGAAATAAAAGACGAGCAATTTAAAGGAGCCATTTCGCCTATATTCATGTCTACATCTTATGAATTTGATGCGGTAGATGTAAAAAGATATCCACGTTCATTTAATACGCCTAATCAAGAGTATTTATGTAAGAAGATAGCAGCTCTAGAGAAAACAGAAGGAGCTTTAATTTTTGGATCAGGAATGGCAGCAATAAGCACAACAATGCTTGCTTTTTTACAAAAAGGAGATCATGTTATTTTGCAAGAAACATTATACGGCGGTACATATAATTTTGTTGTTGAGGAGTTTGATAAATTCGGAATTGAATATTCATTTACGAGTAGTTTAGATATAGCGGCGTTTAAAAAAGAAGTTAAACCTAATACAAAGGTTATTTTTATTGAAACTCCGTCAAACCCGTTATTAAAAATTGTTGATATAAAAGCAGTGGCTGATTTAGCTAAGAAGCATAATATTATATCAATGATTGATAATACATTTGCATCGCCAATAAACCAAACACCTGCTGATTTTGATATTGATATTATGCTGCATTCGGCAACCAAATATATGGGAGGACATTCTGATATTTTAGCAGGAGCCGTAGCTGCATCAGATAAGCATATTGATAGAATTTGGAATCTTGCCAAAAACTTAGGAGGAAGTTTAAGTGATTTTACAGTTTGGATGTTAGAACGTAGTTTAAAAACGTTAAATTTAAGGGTAAAGCATCAAAGTGAAAATGCTTTAAAAATGGCGACTTATTTAGAGAGTAATAAGCAAGTATCAAAAGTGTATTATCCGGGTTTAAAATCTCATGAAAATCATGAGCTAGCAGTTTCTCAAATGAAATACTACGGAGGGATGCTTTCTTTTGAGTTAAATGAAAATTTAAACGCGATAGATTTTATGAATAAATTACAATTAATAAAGCCATCAATGAGTTTAGCGGGTATTGAAAGCACGATGTTAAGTCCTTCTGAAACTTCTCACTCTTTATTATCATCCGAAGAAAGATCAAATCAAGGAATAAAGGATGGTTTAATTCGTTTTTCAGTAGGTATAGAAGAAACAGAAGATTTAATAGAAGATATAGAGCAAGCTTTAAAATAATAAAATAGATGAAATTAAATATATTGGCGTTCGGAGCGCATCCAGATGATGTTGAATTAGGTTGTGGCGCTACGATTGCGAAAGAAATATCATTAGGTAAAAAAGTAGGTATTGTAGATTTAACTAGGGGAGAACTTGGTACAAGAGGTTCTGCTGATATTAGAGATATAGAAGCTGCAAATTCTGCTGAGATTCTAGGAGTTTCCGTTCGTGAAAATTTAGGCTTTGCTGATGGTTTTTTTATTAATGATAAAGAGCATCAATTGGCAATTATAAAGATGATTCGCAAGTACAAGCCAGATATTGTATTATGCAATGCAATTGATGATAGACATATTGATCATCCGAAAGGAAGTAAAGTTGTTTCAGATGCTTGTTTTTTAAGTGGTTTAATGAAGATTGAAACTGAATTAGATGGTGAGCTACAAGAAAAGTGGCGACCGAAACAAGTGTATCATTACATACAATGGAAAAATATTGAGCCAGATTTTGTAGTTGATGTAACTGGATTTATGGATAAAAAAGAAGCTTCAGTTTTAGCATACAGTTCTCAGTTCTTTGATCCGACAAGTAATGAGCCAGAAACGCCAATAACAAGTAAGAATTTTACGGATAGTATAAATTATAGAGCAAAAGATTTAGGAAGATTAATAGGTGTAGATTATGCAGAAGGTTTTACCTCAGAGCGTTACGTTGCTGTTGAAAATTTAAGTAAATTAATTTAAAAAAAAGTTTTGCAGAAGTTAGAAACTGTTGTATATTTGCACCCGCAAGTTACATGGTGGTTGTAGCTCAGTTGGTTAGAGTATCGGTTTGTGGTACCGAGGGTCGCGGGTTCGAATCCCGTCTTCCACCCAAAAAGTCTTCTCATTTGAGAAGACTTTTTTAATTTACAGCAAAAAAAACTTCTCAATTATTTTTGAGAAGTTTTTCTGATTTTTAACCATTCGTCGTATTTGTCTTTATGTTTAAAGCGTTTGTGTGTCCATAAATAACACTCAGGTTGTTTATTTATATTTCTTTCTGTTATTTCTATAAATTTATCCGTTATTTCAAAATCATTAAAATCTTTAGGAGAATCTGTAATTAATTCAAATTCAGTCTCAAAATACCCTCGTTTAATCTTAGTCGTGTTCATGTTAACGACTATTAAATCGTATTTTTTAGCTAAGATTTCGGCACCAGTATGAACTGGAACTTTTTCATTTAAAAAATGAGACCAATATCTAGTTTTACGTACTTTAGGTGATTGGTCACTAAGTAAAATATAAAGAGTTTGTATCTTTTTTGCTTCTCTGCTACTAATAGTTTTATTAAATTCAATTGTAGGAACTCCTTCGAAACCAAATTTGGTTCTTGAGGCTTTTATCTTTTTTTCGAAATAAGGATTTTGTATTTTAGTATAGGCTCCGTAGCAATTAATATCTAAGAGTTTAGGCATTGCAAAAGCCCATTCCCAATTTGCTTGGTGGGCACCAACTAATGCGATGCTTTTTCCTTGTTTTGTTAATTCGTTTATAAGTTCAGGGTTTTTGTACTTATATCTTTTAAGTATTTCTTTTTCGCTAATAGTAAAAGATTTTATGCTTTCAAAAATTAAATCAACAAAGTGTCTAGTAAATTTTCTTGATAATTTATTTATCTCTTTTCTTTTTTTATTAGGGAAAGCTGTATTTAAATTACCTACAATAGTTTTTTTTCTGTAACCTATAATATGGTATAGAAAAAAAAAGAAAAAGTCAGAAATTAAATATAAGATCCCCATAGGTAATCTTGATAGTAACCATATAAAAGGGTAGGTAATAGCAAAAGTGAAAAACTTCATATTATAAATTTAAAAATGCAAATATCGTATTAAATTATCAATCATTAACTTTATTAACTTTTGATTATTTTTGTGACAATAAATATAAAATATGAGTCAAATTATTTTAATACTAATAGTCGCAAATGTTTTAATCTCTTATAAAGGTTTTAATGATCTTATTTTTTTTGATAGATATAAATTTCAAGTACAAAAAATACTAAGCGGAGAGAAATTACGAATGTTAACATCTGGTTTTTTACATGTAGATTGGATGCATTTGGGGTTTAACATGTATGCTTTGTATCTTTTTGGCAAAGTAGTGGTTGTTAATTTTGGAATTCCTTATTTCTTGTTGATTTACGTTGTTAGTTTGGTTGCAGGAAGTATGTATTCATTATATCAACATAAAAAAGAATTGTATTACAGTGCTGTGGGTGCTTCGGGAGCTGTATCTGGTGTTATTTTTTCATCAATAATGCTGTATCCAGGCATGGAGTTAATCATGTTGCCAATTCCTATTCCTCTACCAGGTTATATTTTTGGTATTGGGTATTTATTGTATTCAATATACGGTATGAAAAATCAATTAGGTAACGTAGGGCACTCTGCGCATTTAGGTGGTGCAATAGGAGGTTATGTATTAACAATATTATTAAAGCCGAGTGTGGTGGGGAATAATACTTTAATGATCGGAATTATCGGGGTGATTATAGTAGGCTTATTTTTGTTTGGAGATAAATTAAAGAAGTAAATAAAAAAAGCCGAAACAAATGTTTCGGCTTTTTGAGCGAAAGACCAGGTTCGAACTGGCGACATTCAGCTTGGAAGGCTGACGCTCTACCAACTGAGCTACTTTCGCATTGGTAAAGATTGTTGCAATTACTTGCTGTGCTTTTAAATAAAAACAAGTTCTATTGTAAAGCGGTTGCAAATATAAAATAGTTTCTAGAATTTACAATGGTTTTTTACATAAAATTAATAAAATTTTTGATCTTCTCTCATAACTTTCACGAAATGAAAACCATAGATATCAAATTTTTCATTATAATAAAATTTATGCGACTTTCTATTGCTTGTATAAGTGTTTAATTCGGCTGCTTCACATCCTTTAGCTTTTGTATATTCGTAAATCAATTCAAAAAAAGCTTTCCTAAATTTTTACCGCGGTATGTTTCATAAATTGAAACATGACCTGGTTCTATACTTTTTTCGAGATAATGACGCATACTATATCAAAGTCCAGAAATACCAATTAATAAATCATTATCAAAAATACCAACACACTCATAGGTGTTATAAGTAGCCATTTCTAACACACGTTCTTTTAAAACATGAGTAGGGGTAGTTTTATTTATCTTTTTTAGTAACGGAAGAATACTTAGTCTATCTTTTTTATCAATAGGTTTAAAGCTGATATTGATTAATAGTTTAAAATTTTATAGAATATAAATAAGAGTTTTGTTTTTTATAATTATATGGTAACTTACTTCTTGTAATTGCAAAGTGCGAAGTCCGTTAATAGTTGTGTATTTAAAATCAAAATCATGAAATTTAAAAAAGTAATAGTAGTAAGTTTATTAGGTGTATTTAGTTTAGGTGTTTTTTCTCAAAAAAAAGAAGTGAAAATTACTTCTGAAAAAATAACAGAAAATATTTATATGTTGCAAGGTCAAGGTGGAAATATCGGGATTTTTGTAGGAAAGGAAGGTGTTTTTATGATTGATGATCAGTTTGCGCCCTTAACAAATAAAATTATCAGTAAAATTAAAGAAATTACAAATAAACCAATAAAATATTTAGTTAACACACATTGGCATGGAGATCATACAGGAGGAAATGAAAATCTAAAAAAAGAAGGCGTTTTAATATTTTCGCAGGAAAATGTTAGGAAAAGAATGAGTATTGATCAAGTTATAAACGGAAAAAACAAAAAAGCAGTACCAAAAGAAGCATTACCTGTAATAACCTTTTCTAAAGATATGATGTTTCATATAGATGATGAAGAGATTTTAGTATCTCATGTTCATAACGCACATACCGATGGGGATTCTCATGTATACTTTTTGAATAGTAATGTAATACATATGGGAGATACTTATTTTCAAGGAAAATTTCCTTTTATCGACATAGAAACGGGTGGAAGTATTGATGGTTATATAGCGTCTATAAATAAGGTTTTGATGCTTGCAGATGATAAAACAAAAATTATTCCTGGGCATAGAAGTGTTTCTAGTAAAAAAGAGTTAAAAATTTATAAAAGCATGTTGGTTACCTTAAGAAATCGTGTGCAAAAAGCGGTAAATGAAGGAAAATCGTTTGATGAAGTATCTAACGATAATAATATTACCAAAGAGTATAAGGAGGAATACGGAGCGTGGTTTATCTCTGCTAAAAAAATTAGAGAAACTATTTATAAGAGTTTAAAAGAGAAGAAATGATTAATATTAAAGAAATAAAAGCAGAAGAAACATATGAAATTAGATTAGCTATTTTGCGAAATGAAATTGATTTACCTTATAAATTTAAAGAAGACTTTGATGAGAGTACTTTTCATTTGGGCGCCTATTATAAAAATGAGTTAGTGGGAGTTGCTACTTTTATTCAGAATAAAATGAATGGTTTTGAAGAAAATCAATATCAATTAAGAGGAATGGCAACAATCTTAAAAGTAAGAGGTAAAGGTTGTGGAAAAAAGATAATTAATGAAGTGAAAAATATTTTAAGAAAAAAAAATACACTTGTTTTATGGTGTAATGCTCGAAAAGAGGCAGTTTGTTTTTATGAAAAGCAATCTTTTAGTAAAATAGGAGCAGCGTTTAATGTTGATAAAGTAGGTGTGCATTTTAAAATGTTTACTAAAATTTAGGTAAAAAAAAACTCAAACCGTTAAGTTTGAGTTTAGTAGCGAGAAGCAGATTTTATAATACCTCTTTTTGTAAATATTTAGCACTGATATTCAATTGGTTACAGTTTTTATTTTTATGAAATCGATATCCTAATGGTGAGTTTTTGACACGCGTAAACCTCAAAAAAAACCTTTAAAATTAAAGGTTACAGGATATTTAGTTTTACTTTTTTATTGAAAAATCACATAGTTTATTATTTAAATCTACAGTTAAAACTCCTAATAATTTCAAGTATTATCAGTAAGCTATCACGAAAGTATCACTTTTTTATCATTTGCGACAAACGTCCACAATTTTAATTATTCCAAACATATATATTTGTGAAAATTAATTGAAGAAGAATGAAATTATTTTTAGTAGATGATCATCCAGTAGTTATAGAAGGCTATAAGGCAATGATGAATGCTGAAGGGATTAATGTTGTTGGTTCCTCCACTAACGGACTTGGTTTAATTGATTGGTTAGATAATAATTATTGTGATGTTTTGTTGTTAGATATTTCAATGCCGTATTATAATGGATTTGATGTTTTAAAACACCTAAAAAAAACAAAAAGCTCTATAAAAACAATAATGGTAACAAGTTATTGTGATTCAGAATCTATTGGCACATCAATTGAATTAGGAGCTAAAGGCTATATTTTAAAAGAAGAGGCTGGCTTTTGTATTACAGAGGCAGTAAAAGCGGTATATAATGGTAAAACTTACTTTTCTGAAGTCGTTAGAGATACTGTTATAGATATGAAATTAGAAAACCCGAATCAATTATTAATTACTGATGTGCTTTCTAAAAAAGAAACAGAAGTTTTAAAGTTTTTAGTTGAAGGTTTTGATCAGGACCATATTTGTGAAGAAATGGAAATAAAAGCTACAACATTTAGAAGTTACACTGAAAGATTGCGAAGAAATTTAGGAGTTAAAACAAACATACAGCTTGCTTTATTAGCTGTAAAACATAAAACCGAATTATTCTTAAAGAGGTAAAATTTAGACATATTAATTGCTAATATTTTAATTGTATTTTTAAAGCTTAATTTTTAAAGATATATAGGATATGAAAAATTTAGTTAGAGTAGTAGCATTAGTGTTTTTTTTAGGTTTTATCTCTTGTACAGATAACGATAAACTAGTACCAGAAAATGAAAAACAAGAGTTACACTCAATCACCAAAGACGGAGATACGCACGTTGGAGGCGACGATGAAGAAGAAGGGAACAACGACCTTTAAAGAATATTTTGTTTACATAGTTATTGTACTATGTGCAGTATCTTTTTATACACATCAGTTTATTGATAAGCGGAGTGAAGGTTATGATATTGCCTTAAATTTGCATAAATCTGCAAAAAATGAAAGAACAAAAATAAATAAAGAGATAATTAAAAACTCAGAAGGAACTGAATTATTTAACCAGTTTCAAGCTCAAGACAAAAAAACTAATTTGTTATGGGATGATTTTATGAAAGTGAAAAAAAATGAAAAAATTTTTGGATTTAAATCGTTAAGGTATTTTGTTGAACGATTTGGTTTAATATTTTGTTTTTTCATATACGCTTTATATAACTTGATTAAGTCTATTTATAATAACAAAGAAAACCCTGGTCATAAATTCACTCATGTATTTATTTTATCGGTTTGCTTTTTCTATTTTTTTTGGATCTTCCAGCAGTTCCAAGATTTTAGCAAATTTGCATATATATTTATGACATTACTTTCTGCATGTTTAGTTTTCATTGCGTTGTATTTTTTATTTAAAGATAAAAAGACAAAAGAGGAACGGTTAAAGACTAACTTAATGGAAGTAGCTGAATTTACCTTTAAAAATACTAAACCCGAAAAAAGAGAAGAAATGCTTGATTTAATTAAGCAGATTGCTAAAAACAAATAAGCTAACCCAGCTGGTACTTAAATTCCTTTATACACTTTTAATACTATACGATGTATTCGTATAAGATTACTATTACCTAAAATTAAGATGGATTTAAAAAAGTTGATTGAAATTAATAAAGAAATTAATAAAATAGAACAGAACCCAGCGCTAAATGACTTTGAAAAATATTACGAGCTACTTACCTTAAAAAATGAATTAGAAGAGTTAAAAGCAAAAAAAAATACCCAGAAAAAATCAGGGTACAATTTATTATTTGGGTTGAATTAAGTTTTAATTTTTATTTTTAATTGCATTCTCTAATTTCTCTGAAACCAGCTCTAAAAACTCATGTTTAAGTGTTGTAAAATTGTTACTAAGATTCTCTACTTTGGTATCTATAGAAGACAACTTAATGTTTTGGTATTTAGCTCCTTCAGTAGTAAGCAACATTTCTCCTTCATTATAAACCAACCAATCCATATTTAAATCCGTGCAGGTTTTTTTTATAGCAGGTAAGAAATCAACATTAAAACCACCATCACTTTTTAAAAAACTATCTGAAGCATTGATTAGTTTGTGAAGCTTTCTTTGCGAATACCCTTTATGTATTGTGTATTCTCGCAATCGTTGTTTAATTTCTGAGGTTTTAGAAGCCATTCACTTATTCTTTATCTTTAATAATTCTCTTTACTTTTTTATCTATTTATTAGTAACCATATACTAAACTATATTATTTTGAAGGGTTTGTCTATAGGCTCATCCGAATTCATTTCTAAGTTAATTATAAAATTGTTCCAAAAGTATTCACCTTTTTGAGTGAATTTATATGTATAATTTCCATTAACGAAATTATCTATACCTACTATATCATGTGCAATATATTTTTCTTTAACAATACTGTTTGTATGTCTTGGGAATTCTTGAATTTCTCTAATAGAAATACCTATATCTTGGAAATACTTATATATTGGAGAAGTTATAAATTCGATATAATCTGCTTTATATTTTTCAGCTTCTGATTGATTTTTTTTTTCTTTTAAGGTATTTAGATCATCTTTTATTTTCAGTGAAAGGTTTTTATGACTAATAATATTATTATTATTATTATTATTATCTGAACCTATTATATTGTCATCCAGAGCTCTGTTGTTAATTTCTAAAAATTCTTTTAATTGCTCTTCAAGATTAGACACTTCTTTTTGATATATAAGTTTAGATTTTCTCTCTTCTTCAATTTTTTTTATTAACGTTTCTTTTTCTTCTTCAAGTATTTTGTAATCACTTTTTAAAACTATACTACTCTTATTCGTTACCTTAGAAACTATTGGAGTAATAATGTTTTTGTAAAAGTCAGAAATTAATTTACTTAAAGCTAGGAGTATATATGTTGCTATTAATACACCAAACGTTATAGCAATACATTCTAAAAGGTTTAGTATAAATACGCTGGGATATAAGTAGTCATTTATAAAGGATACTTTATTATTTAAAGTTTTGTGGGATTCAAAATTAAAAATGGTGTAAACGAACTCCCAGTTATGTATAATCCAAACAATTATTAAAGCACCGAAAAATGGATTTGTTGATTTTTGTTTTATATTTTCTTTAACAGATAGAAAAACTTCTTTTAATTGCATATTCTAAATTTCTTTTTTCTTAATAGCTTGCACTAACTTTTCTTCAATCAATTCTAAAAACTCCCTTTTAAACGTTTTAAAATCTTTATCAAGGTTATCAACTTTTGTGTTAACGGCGAATAATGAAAGCTCGAAAAGCTTTTTTTCTTTCTCAGATTTAGTAGGGTTTTTATCTAATAATGTTTTTTCTTCAGGTGAAACAATCATTTCTCCTTCATCAAAAAGTAACCAATCGATGTTTAGATCTGGACAAATATTCCTTATTAGGATTAATTTATCCGCTCCTACTGCTCCGTTTCCTTTCAAAAAACCATCCGAAAGGTTAGCTTCTGTAGTAAATTTTCTTTTGGAAATCCCTTTAAAAACGAGGTATTGACGTATTTTTTCCTTTATGGTCATAAAAATAATGGATATATTTTCCTTTTAATGGATATATTTGTCTTATGTTTGTGTCACTAAACTATCACTAAAGTATCATAAAACTTTAGATAAAAAAATAGGGGGTTTATATGATTTCAAAAGGAGACAAAAACAGAATTATAAAGTTAATAGGAACTCGTTATGTGAGTGATGTTAAAAAGCATTTACGAGCAAACAAAAATTTTAATAGAAACGGCAATGAGCATTCAGCAAGTATGATAACTAATGTTATGAATGGTAAACCACATGAAGTTATTGAAGCAGCTATTTATGAAGTAGCAATCGAGAAAAAAGCTGCTAAAGATGCACGAAAAGCATTATTAAAACAATAAAAACAAATTACTGGCGAGTAAACAACCACGTGTTTCATAGTAAATTTTCTTCTCCGTTTTGGGGAACGGAGAAGTTTTAAAAAAACCATATAAGATGCAAGAACAATTATTAATGAAATTCAAGTTGCCTTTGATTGAAGACTTACATATAGTAAGCGCTATTTGTTCAATAGGTTATAGGGAAACCGGAAACAAGTTCAGTGTGAATTTTAATGGCTCTAAAGGCTATTTATCTAATATTGAAATTACATGTGAGGGATTTCAGACAGACAGAAATAATGTTATTTGGGTTGATAACCAAAGAACGCAAAAAGGAAAATTAAGAAGTAAAATGGTACATGTTTATCATAGTGATAAAAATGGCGTTAGAATCTCTATTTAAATATATCAAGAATGCAAAAACTTATAGATAGCCATAACGAATTACTAACCATAGTACAGGCATATGCCGCGGTTAATGATAGCGATTTGTCTAAATCAGTTTATTTAAAAAATAAAATAACAAATGCCATAAGTACTGGTATAAAAACAAAAAAATCCGCAGCTGTAACTACGGACTCTTAATTTTTTTTATTAATCACTAAATCTTACACCAATGATTAACAGTAGCAAATTTACAACATTTAACCAATTACCACAAATTGCAGGCGTAATGCCAAACGATAACAATATAGAGTTTGTTGGCGTACGAAAAACAAAACAAGTATTGTGGATTCAGAACGGATCTACCAGATACTTCACCGATTTACCTGTTCGTTTTTTCGAATTATTAAAAGAAGCTTATTTAGCAGATGCTAAAGCTATCGAGTTCTTATCAGCAATTACCAATAAGCTACACCATCAAATAGAATTATACACTTACTATATGTATGGCGAATTAGATTGTACTCCAGATATTGAAAATGGGAAACTTGCTTCTTCAGAAAATTTTAGAGATCAACAAAATTGCCCTTCTCTTTTATGGAATTCTAAAAACATAAATATTAACGAGCATATTTTAACGCCTCGTCAATTAATAATTATCGATTTAATTGGTAACAACGAACCAGATAAAGCAATTGCTTCTTTCTTAAATATATCGCAGAAAACTTTCGACTTTCATAAAGCCAAACTTTTTAAAGCTGTGGGAGCAGAAAGTAAGATGGACCTTCTTAAACTATCATTAAAACACAAAATTATAGCCTAATGAATACAGAACAACTATTAAATTATTTACAAAGAATATACGATCAGAAGGCTGTTTTAATTAAAAAGAAAGACACGCCCGAATACAACGAAGAGCAGTACAATAGCTTAATGACTTTTTACAATGGAAAAATCGAAGAACTTAGAGCCCGCGCACAAAAAGAAAATCCAGAAAGATTACTACAGTTCGACACAGATAGAGCAAATGAGAGTGAACTTACAGATGGAGTTGTGCTTATCTCAAAAGGGACAATTGTATAATGTTATTCCTATAGACATAAGGAGAAAGGCAGATAGGTATTTGTTAGAAATATTAAACACTCCGGTAAAGTCAGCAGTAAACAACAAAATTAAAACCGTACAAGATTATTATGAACAACGCATTAAGCCCAACGGAAACAATAAAAGATTTAAAGATTGTACAGCAATGTTCTCGTTGTAAAAAAACTGTTTGCAAGGCGCATAAAATTGTAACGGTTAATACTAATTTTTCAATATCAGATTTATCAAAACAAGTAACTGAAGATTTTAAAAAAGCTACTTGTAAACAACATCCTACTGCTAATTTAGTAGCTACTTATTCATTTTATCACGAAGAGAAAATAACTCCTAACAACAGTCGCAATTAATGTACACAAGACAATCTATTGACAGAGTAAGAGAAGCAGATATTGTAACAGTTGTTGATTCTTTTTGTAAAGACGGTAAGAAAAAAGGATCTAATTGGTTTTACAAATCTCCTTTTAAAGAAGAGAATACAGCAAGTATGTCTGTTTCTCCATCAAAAGAAATATTTAAGTGTTTTGGTACTGGTATTGGCGGTAACGTTATATCGTTTGTAATAGAACATGAAAAATGTGATTTTATAGAAGCGGTTAAAATTATTGCAGGTATTTGTAATATTCACTTAGAAGAAGAAAAACAAACTGCAGAAGTAAAACAGGCTCGTAAAGAAGAACTCTCTTTAACTGCTTTAACCAATAACATTGCAAAAAAGTACCATCAAAATTTTAGAGCGTTACCAGAAACACATTGGGCAAAAAAACACATTGCTACTTTAGGTTATGATGCCGATACTATTTTAGAGTTTAATATTGGCTTTTCTAATTTAAATAATGAGGTTACAAAAACACTTATAGAGCATGCAAAGTTAGCTTCAGGTGTTAAAATAGGTGTTTGTAAAGCTGCCGATAATAAGACTTACGATTTTTACAAAGAAAGAATAATGTTTCCTATTTGTAATAAAAACGGAGATACCATTTCATTTGGCGGACGTAGACAAAATGGTGAAGATTTTGAAAAATACGCAAAGTATTTAAATGGCCCTGAAACAGAAATCTATAAAAAAGAAGAAAATCTTTATGGATTTCATTTAGCAAAAAGAAGTATTGCTAAAAGTGGTTTTGCAATTTTATGTGAAGGTTATACTGATGTTATTACGATGCATCAAAAAGAATGCACACAAACTATTGCCACCTGCGGAACTGCACTTACCCAAATACAAGCAAAAAAATTAAAACGTATTTGCGAGCATGTTGTTTTGTTTAGAGATGGTGATTCTGCAGGAGTAAAAGCTTCGATAAGAGATTTAGATATTTTATTAAAACATGGCTTTAGAGTTTCAATAGTTCCGTTACCAGAAGATACAGATCCTGATGATTGTGCCAGAGGTCAATTAGATATGCCAACTTTTATTGAAAGCAATAGGATTGATGCTATAGAATGGTTTTTAACTAAGTTACATAAAGAGACTGCGGGAGATCCGTTTGGAATTGCAAAAGTGGTTTCCGAAACTTCTAAATTGTTATTTAAAATAACGAATGAAGTTGTACAGGCTAGTTATGTTAAAGTAGCTGCTAAAATTTTAAATCAAAAGCAAGCAACAATAAAGCATCAGATTTCAGAATTAAGAATAGCACGACAAAATGAAATTGAAAAAGAGTCTGGAGGCAAAGGAATAAGTAAATCAACATTAGGTTTACCAGATGGTGCAGATCACGAACAATTTTTATCAGACCGTTTCTGTATTATTGGTAATGCGTATCACTTTACTAAAGGAGATGGGTTTTTTCAAGGCACTCAATTTAAAATTACACCGCTTTTTCATATTAAAGGAAAAAAGGAAAACAAACGACTTTGTGAGGTTGTAAATACCAACAACCAAAAGCAATTAATAGATTTAGAATCTGATTCTTTTGTAAACTTCTCAGATTTTAAAAAGCAATTAATACGTTTAGGATACTATATTTTTCTTTCTGGCTCAACAACCACACAGTTTGATTTATTAGCTCAAAAAATATTAAGAGAATTCAATACCGCATTAGAACTGCAAAATATGGGATGGAACAGTAAAGGTTTTTTTGCTTTTGCTAACGGTGTGTATTGGAAAGATAAATTTAGAGAAGTTAATAAATACGGAATTATTCATTTAGATGGAGTTGATACTTCAGAAGAAGATGATTATAATGAAAAAGTAGAGTATTACTATTCGCCAGCATATTCTGCAATGCATATAAAAAATCAAGATGGAGATGATCCTTATGAAAATGACCGAAAGTTTATTTATAAAAAAGCTCCTATTACCTTACAAAGTTGGATGCAACAGTTTCTAACTGTTTTTGAAGAAAAGGGCAGAATTGGCATCCTTTTCAACTTTGCAACCTTGTTTAGAGATTTGTTTTTAACCAACTACGATTTCTTTCCTTTATTAGGTGGTTTTGGCGAAAAAGGTTCTGGTAAATCTGCCTTTGGTAAAGTATTGCAAAATTTCTTTTTCTATAATTTAGATGCTCTAGAGTTAAACACATCAACTTTAGTTGGTTTCTCAAGAAGATTATCAAGAACAAAAAACACCACCGTTTTTTTAGATGAATATCATGATCGTTTAGACGAAAAGATGTTCCAAGCAATGAAAGGAGCGCATCAAGGAATGGGTAGGGAAAAAGGTATGGCCACTAATGACAATAGAACAAAAACCGATAAGATAAATTCTTCTATTTATATAGCTGGTCAATACCTACCTACTAGAGATGATAATTCATTACAAAGTAGATTAATTTCATTGCAATTTCCTTTAGGAAACAGAACGAGTGAACAAAGAGAAAACTTTACAAAATTGATGAACGCCAGTTCACAAGGTTTGAGCTCTTTAATTTTAGAAGTTGTAGAACACAGGCAACTTTTTGAAGATTCGATAGGGAGAACTTATAATGAAGTTGTAAGAGAAATTAAGGCTGTTTTTGATACACCAGGGCAAGAGCAAGAATACGAAGAAAGAATACTTGGTAATTATGCTGTTTTACTAATTACTTATAAGATTTTAGAAAACAGAATTACATTTCCATTTACATACGAAAGCATTTTTAAACAAGCAATTGCGGGTATTATAGAAAATAGTGAAGCAATACAAGATAGTAATGGTTTAACTGAGTTCTGGAGCATTTTACAATGGATGTATGAGCATAAAGTAATTGCTGAAGGTTTTCAATTTGTAATTGATTCTAAAGTAGATATTAAAATTGCTGCAGCACAAAAGAAAGTTGAGATTTACAAAAATGCAGAACAAGAGGAAATATTGTATTTACGTTTAAATTCTGTTCACCAAGATTATACTAAAGAATGTACTAAAAGAGAAGGTGTGCAACCAATTGGTGAAACTACTTTACGAAACTACTTTAAAAGTAGAACCTACTTTATAGGCCTTGTAAAAGGGAAACGATTTAAAAACGGTGTGCATAGTTGTTACGCTTTTAATATAACAGCAATGAGACGTAATAATATTATTTCATTAGAAAGATTTACTCCAGAACCAGAACCTGCAAAAGAACCAGAAGAAAAAGACGATTTACCATTTTAAAACCTAATAATTATGTGTGTACTTCCATTAGAATTAGAAACAACGACTATACAATTAGAATTGGTAGTTGCAACTCCAGCTGATTTAAAAGAGATAGATTTTTATAAAGATCTTCCAGATTATGAAAAAGAGGCAATCTATAAACGAAGACTGCATTTACCCTTTTGGTTAAAAAGTTTTAAAACCGATGAAGTAGAGCAAAAATGTTACTTCATTAAGGAAACTACAAACATGGAAGACATAAATATTTTCTTAAAAGATAATAGGGTGTTTATTCACAAAAGTTTTAAAATTCAATAAAATATGACAAAATTCAAAAAACCAATAATATGAAATTTGGATATGCTAGAGTTAGCACAGCTTCACAAAATTTAGAAATGCAAATAGATGCATTAGAAGCTTTCGGAATACATTCTAATAACATTCTTACCGATGTCGCTTCAGGTGCAAAAGAAGATAGAAAAGGTTTAGATAAGTTACTTATGAAGTTAAGAGAAGGGGATCATGTAGTTGTGTATAAATCTTGTCGACTTGCTAGAAACGTAAAACACATGCTATCGATGATGGAATTCTTTGAGTCAAATAATATTGAGTTTAAAAGTATTCAAGAGCCATTTTTAGACACCAAATCTCCTCATGGTAAATTTATTTTTAATGTATTCACTTCTTTAAATCAGATGGATAGAGAGATTTCTAGAGAAAGAGTCATTACAGGGTTAGCTTCGGCTAGAAAAAGAAATAGAATAGGAGGCAGGCCTAAAGGATTATCTAAAAGGTTAAGAAAAATTGCTCCGGGCGTAACCAGTATGTGGAAAGATGAGACCAACTCAATTAAAGATATTAAAGTAACATTTGGAATTGCACAAGGCTCTGTTTATAGATGCTTAAAGCACGAAGGAATAGATATTAAAACCTTTGTGCATAAAAATACTGGTAATAAAAACGCAAAATTTAAACTGTAGGTTTTCACTTACGCAAACAAAACGCAAAAATTAACGCAAAAACGCAAACTATGTATTTAGTAAAAGAAAATGAAGTTTACAAAAGAGAAAGAAAAGAGCAGTTTACCAACGAGGAAACGATCACTTTTAAACAACCTGAAAATGTTGTTTATGAAAAAGCTGCTTATGACTGGTACATGACCGTTGCTTTAGAAAAAGTAGATAAAGTTACTGAAGATAGGCATTTACTTACTGCTGAATTAATACTAGGTTATAGATGGGCTATAAGAGAGGGATTTGGGCATCAACTAGATTCTGCGCTTCAAAATGCTTACGATTACCCAAGAAACCGAAACACGGTTAAAGGTATTCAATCTTACATTAAAAGAATTGAGGATAAACAGAAGCAGATTAGAAAGGAAAACGGATTTGAAGATTAAAAAATAACTGTAGAAATAATGGAAAGTAAAAATTATAGAGAAATAGAAATTTGGGGTGTAACTACAATAGAATCTGCGATAGAAGAATTAAAAAAACACGAAGATTTAGTTTGTATCAAATTTAACGGTAAAATACTTTACTCTGATATTGACGATTTAGATTCTGCTTTTAAAAAGATAACTGGAAAAACTAAATCTGAATTTGACGAAGCAGAACGAAAAAGGCAAGATAAATATAAACGACAGGAGGAAGAACACAAGTTAGCAATACCAAAACTCACAAAAGAATGGATTGAAAAGGGCAGTAAAATACTTGATAAAAAGCATCATAAACTATGGGCTAAAATAGTACCGATTAGATTGAATGACCTCTATAAAGGATTTGAATTAGGAGCTTGTCTTGATATTGTGGAAAAGCTAAATAATGACTGTGAATTAAAAGAAGTAAAAGCAGTTATTGAAGAACAAGGACACTCTGGAATGTCATTTGGTTTAGTTTGCTCTATGATTAAAGAATTTTCTGATAGAGGTAATGAATTTGTTCAATATGCGAGAGCGTAATTAAATAACTGTAGGTTATATAACAGACACTCTCACAGTTGAACTGTTGAAATGTAGAATACTAAAATGACCAGAAGATTAATTCTTCTGGTCGTTTTGCGTTTATTCCCCTCAACCCCTAATTTAAAAAAAAATTTAAGCTAGAAAAGTGTAAGATATTGCGTTCAACAGTTCAACAGTTCCAACAATATAGATTTTATTTATAGTATGTATCTAATTACTAGTCACTTATCTTTATTTAATCTATATTATATTACTGTTTATTTGTTGGAACTTGTTGAATTACAAAAACACTGTTCCAACAAAAAGAGGTGTTATTCAACAAGTTCCAACATGTTTTTAATATGGTCCAATAAATATTCATCTAAAAATCAGTTAGTTAGGGTGGTTGTTGTACTGTTGAACTATTTCTGTTGAAATATTAGGGTCCAACAGTACAACAACCTTTTTTTTATTGCTAAAAAACATAATTAGATAAAAAAGACTAATATTTTAGTTGTTTTTATCTAATTTATTTATTTTTACAAAAAACACTCATGACTTCTTCTGATTATTCAATTACTGAAACGATTCCTGTTTCAGATCATGTTTACAAATATATTCTTCATAAAAATGGCTCTGAAGTAATAAACGCAGATCGCTCTGATATTTTTGGGATTATAATTTTATCGTCCTTAAATAGAAATATGGATTTAAAAATTGGTAAATCTAATTTTAATAAAACCTTGAAAATAATAATTAAAGAAGAGCAGTATCTACGTAATGGTGTTTTTGTAGGTATTAAGAGAGGGCAGGTTTTTAATAAAATATTTGATAAAATGTTTCGTAATGAATTATACGCTCACTGCAGGCGCATAAAAGAAGTACATAAAGAGGGTTATTTTAAAATAATAAAATCTTTTTTAGATATATACGGAATAACTGAAGAAGAGTTAAAATTAGAAACAATTTACAGAGATTTTAAACGTAAAAACCCTAAGCAAGTCGCTTAAAAACAGTACTGTACAAAATACCCAAAAGGGAAATTTGTCCTGTTAAAAACCTAGAAAAATGATACAAGAAATTCACAATCATATTGACGATCATCACATAGATACTTTTTATAAAATTGCAGTTTTCGAAAAAAGTTATTTACCTAATTTCACACATTTAACTCCAGATGCTGTTATTGAAGAGTATATAACAAATATTACTGATTCTTCACAGGTAATGCTTTTAAATTTATTGCAAAATAATATAAAAGTAAACCATTCATCAAGTGCAAAATCATCCGGTAAGCTATATAAAACAAAAATTTCGTTTACAGTTACGCCACAAGATAAAAATGTACAACAATTATTAGAAACCTATAATAATAAAGAAGTAGTTGTTTTGGTGTCAAAAAGAGAAACAAATCATTTGTATGGCACAACGGCACAGCCTTTACTGTTTAGTTTTAGCGAGTTAAACAATGCAAAACCTAATGTAATAAAAGGCTATAGTGTTCAGTTAACAGGAACCGGGTATGGCGGTACTAAATTATTTGAAGAAGTTACTTTTAATGTTTTTTCTAGAGGCTTGGCACTTCAATTAGCTACCTCACTGTAATGTCCTTTTTTTAGATTACTGCTAATCATATACTTGTACTTTAAAGTTATAATACTTAAAAAAGTACAATTTGAAAAACAAAAAAACATTAGCTTCAGTAATAGGTAATCCTTGGTTTGTTTCTCCTCAGTTTATAGGAGAATATTTACCAATGCTTTCAGGCTTTATGCAAAATAAAGAGTTAAGTACTTTATTTGATACTGATACACCTGTGTTTTCTATACAATCTTTTAATAGTGAAAATTCCGCACCTACTTTAAGTAATAAAGTAGGTGTTATAAATTTATCAGGCATTGTTTTTAAGAACGATCAACTTTGTGGTCCTGTAGGAACTAGCTCTATGATTTCTAAGATGAAAGAATGGCAGTCTGAAAAATTGGTGAGTTCAGTTTTATTTTATACTTCATCACCAGGAGGAGAAGCTTCAGGAACTAGACGATTTGCAAAATTTATAAAAAAATATAGCTTACCTACAGCGTCATATATTGATGGTATTGCAGGTTCTGCTGCTTATTATATAATAAGTGCTACAGATAAAGTTTTTATGGAGCCTGATGCAGATTTCGTTGGTTCTATAGGAGCTATGACAAGTTATAAAAACATAGATAAGTATTTAGAAAATCAAGGAATTGAGTTAAATGATATTTATGCAGATTCTAGTTATGATAAAAATTTAGTCTCAAGAAAAGCAAAAGAAGGAGATTTTACAATGTTAAAAGAAGCATTGAATCCTTTAGCTGAAAAGTTTGAAAACGATGTGAAATTATTTAGACCAATTTTAAAAGATGAAGCTTGCCATGGTAAAGTATATGAGCCAGAAGAAGCTTTAAAAGTAGGATTAATAGATGCTTTAGGTTCTTTTGATGATGCTATTAATTACTTACAATTAAATTCTAAAACCACACCAACACCAAAAAAAACCGTACCAATGAATAAATCATACAAAGCTATTGAAGCTGTTTTAGGGACTGCTTTTGAAGTAGATGAAAACCGAACAGGTTTATTGCTTACCGAAGAAGAAGCTGGTAAAGTAGAAGGTAAGTTAGCCTCTTTACAAACCGCAAACAATACAGTTACTCAAGCAAACACAACAATTGTAGATGAAGTAAATACTTCTTTACAGTTAGAAGGCGATGCTAAAGTAACAGATGTAGCAGGTGCATTTGCAGCCTTAAACACCAAATTATCAAACACTGCAATTGTAGATGAAGTAAATACATCTCTTCAATTAGAAGGAGATGCTAAAGTAACAGATGTTGCTACTGCATTTACTGCAATGAAAAACAAAATTGCAATGCTTGGTGAACAACCAGGAGCTATACACACCAATTTAGGTGCACAAAACACGGGAGAGAAAAAGCACGATTATGTAGACTTTAAATCCTCTATTTACGAACAAAAATAAAATATAATTATTATGGCAGACATGGTTATTGATGATGTAATTAAGGAGGTGAATACTTACTTAACTGCAAATCCAGATTTAATTTCAGCATCTATTAATAGAGCTGAAAGTATCTTAGACAAACACACAAAACCTTTAACAAAGGTAAAAGGTAAATTTCCGCAAGGAAGCACACTTTTATCTAATGTAGTACAAGGATTTGATTCTGTTTGGAATGAATTAGGTGCTTTGCAAATTGCACACAAAATTTTAGTAAACTACCAACAAAAAGTGAATTTCGCTTTAGTTCCTGCTGATATTTTAAGTTCTTATTGGGCCCATTTATATGCTGAGGATTTATCTATTGAAGATATGCCGATTTCTAAATATATCATTGAGAAAGAACTATTACCAAAGGTTATTGATGATTTAGCTCATTTAGAAATTAAAGGTGTTTATGATGCTGGAGATTTAGGAACATTTGGTAAATCTATGAATGGTATTGAAAAGATTCTTTTAAATCTTTTTGCAGAAGTACCAGGAACAGGTCACACTCCTTTTAAAAATCCTATCTCTGCATTAACTGATACAAATATTGTAGATCAGGTTACTGTCTGGGAAAGAAACCTTCCTTCTAAGTTAAAGGGAAAGATAAAAAAGATTTTTATGTCCGAAAATAACGCAGAACGTTATCAATTGCAATATGAAGAGCAATTCGGTCAAAATAAATTTCAGAACGATGTGATGAAAACTCGTTTAGGAAAACGTGAAATCATTGCTTTACCAGGAATGGAAACTGATGATGTTTTTGGTACGATTGAAAACAACTTCAGAAGGTTGATTGATGTTTTTGATGGTAAACCAGGAGTAACTGATATTCAGAAACAAGATTACAAGATGAAAATCTTTATGGAGTTCTGGAAAGGATATGATTTCTTAATCAATGAATTAGTTGTAGTAGCTAACTACACTGATGCAGAATATGGTTTAGGATCTACAGCGTTAAACCAAAAATACTACGGTATTGATGGTGTAACTGTAGTATAATCTTTAAAACTCTAGAAATTATGGCAAATAATAATAATAATGTAGATACTTTGGCAGCTGAAAAGGCTGCTGAAGTAAAAGCATCAGAAGAAGCTAAAGCATTGGTAGATAAAGAAGCTGCTGATAAGAAAGCAGCAGAACTAAAAGCATTAGATGATACTCCTGTTTTAAATGCAACTCAATTAAGGCAACAAGAAGCTAATAAATTAAGAGCTGCTAATAAATCAGCTTCAGATAAAAAGGCTAAAGCTGCAGAAAACAAAAAAGCAGACGAGCAGGCAACTGCTGTAAAAGATGCTAAAAACTCTGTAAAGGATGTAAGAAAAGTATTTAAAGACGATAGAGGGCAACGATTTAGATTTAAAAAATCGGCTCCAATCTCTTTAAATATCGATGGTGTTAGTACTTATATCAATGAAATTATTGAAGATGAAGAAATAATGCTTGAGCTAGTAAACGGAAATAGTAACTATTTAGAACAAATTCATTAATATGAGCACAGATACAATTGTAACCGATAATTTAGATTTTTGCGCCAACGCCGAAAACGTACCAGGAGTTTCTCCTATTGATGTTTTTGCATGCCCTGTTAGTGATTTTGAAACTATAGTAGCCTTACCAACCAAAGATGCAGTTACTACTTTAGAAGCAGCAGCTACTATTGAAGGACCTCATACTTTTCCTGTTGGTAAAGGATTTTTTAAAATGGGTATTTTACCTGAAACAGGAATGGTAGAAACTGCTGCAGAAGGAGAGAAAGGAAGTAAATCGATTACCAATACATTCTCGGCAACGTTACCAAATATTTCGGCAAAGAGTAAAGGTTTTATTCGTAAATACCAAAATGTACCAATGATCTTTATTATTCCTCAATTAAACGGAGATAATGTACAGTTAGGTAGTGCCAAGTCACCCGCTTTTATGACCGAAGCAACACCAAGTACAGGTGGAAAAGCAGGAGATTTAGTAGGTATACCTCTTAAATTTTCAGATGTGCAAGGTTGCCCGGCACCAGTTTATACCGGAACAATTACTGAGTTTACTCCTGCCTAATGTTTACTGTAAGAGAAGGAATATATCATGTGCCAAATTTTGGTAGATTAGATACTAGAGAGGAGTTGTCTAACTCTAAATATTTGGCTTTGTACGAAAATAAAGCGTTTCCTTTTATAACCATTACCGAAGAGGCAATTGGTTTTTTAAAGAAGGAAAAACTATCAGAAAAAAGAATAGCAAAATTAATTTTGCAAGCCGTTTCAGAGCAAGAAGTTAACTATTTGTTAGAAGTAAAGTCTAACAAAAACCTAAAGCAAATTGCCGAAACCAAAATAAATACTTTTTAATACGTTGTTAGTTGATTTTTATTAATTAAGAAAACCCACTCGTTATTGAGTGGGTTTTTTTATGTCCTTTTTTAACTCTTGCCATTTTGGGTTCTTTACCGTATGGAAGCTATTGTTAACTGGTTTAAAAACTCTAAAGATTACCACCAAGGTGTTGCTATTTACGCAACATTGCCTGTAAAAAAAACACGCATATTAAAGTTACTTAACAAAGGTAAAAACAACCGAAATATGGCTACACTGGTAGCCGAACTGCGTAAATACAAAAATGGTACGACTAAGGTTAAACCAACTGTAAAAGAATCCTTGACAGTTCAAGAACCTAAAAAACCAATTACTCAAGAAACTATTAATGTTCAGGTAACCAGAACTGCTTTAAAGCAAGAAAGTTTACAGCAAGAGTTTTCCATGGTGCGTATTGGCGATTTACCTGCCGAGTTGCGTATTAGATACTCTAGAGCAAGAAACATTTTTTTTGAAATGATAGAACTTAAGTTTTTGCTTAATGATTTACCTGCCAATGCCGAAGAAAAGGCGTTAAAAATAATGCTAACTATTGATGATTTAGAAGAAGAACGCGATTTAATATGGAAAGAGCTACATCATTGGAATACGTTTAAAACAATATTGCCATCAAAAAATAAAGACTACTCAAAAATGAGTGAATTACAGTTAGACAAAATCCGCAGAAATTTAGAAAGTAGCAAGTCTAAACAACAAAAGCGTGTTGATGTTTGGTACACTGATTTAGCAAAAGAAACCGATAAGCATAAGCAACACTTAATAGAAAATAAGATTAATAAAGGTGAAAAAGAAATCCACCAAAAAAACATAAATATTAAAACAATAAAAAATCTTTTATGAGTAAAAGAAAAATGGCATTAGCTCGAAAAGATAACTCTATAGAAAACATACTCGCTTCTTTTTTTAATGAAAGAGAAATTGAATTAACTGAATTTGAACAGGAACGAAAAAAACGAATAGAATTTACTTTTGATAGAATGGTAGCCTCTGACAGCTTGTTTGACCCTGTAAATATGATTATGCGAAAATATGAAATGAGTTTATCGTCTGCTTATCGATTGATAAATGATACAGAAATAATTTTCGGAAGCATTAGAAAATTTAATAGAGAAGCTTGGAAATTCATTCAAATTGAACGCAAAAGAAAAATAATAGGCTTAGCATTAAAAGAAAAGAATTTAGAATTAGCAGCTAAGTTAGAACGAGATATTGATAATATTCTAGACTTCAGAAAAGAAGATGCAATTTTTGATATTGATAAAATTAAAACGCAAAACTATGATGTTGTAATTAGTAATAAACAGGATGCTTTAATTCAGCACTTTTTAAATCAAAAGGAGCGTATTAACATGAATCTTCCAGATACTATTGATGTTAATTTTACTTATGTAGAAGAAGAAGATGAGAAAGCAAATTAAACTTAACCTTGCTCAGTTAGTTGCTGTTCTTGCAAAACAAAAAATAAAATATTTAGAATGGGGTCGTGGAACAGGTAAATCTACAATACTCGCTTATTTTATGATTATGATGTGTAAATACATGCCTAGAGCTACTTTTGTACTTGTTGGTAATACGTACGCTCAAATACTTTCAAATACTTTAAAATCAACTAAAAAAGGGTTGACTTTTTTCGGTATTTATGAAGGTGTTGATTATGTAGTTGGTTCAAGTGAAGGTAAAAGAATGGGGTATCGAATGCCTTATGAAAAGCCTAACCAATGGAATAATATAATCCATTTTTCTAATGGCACCGTTTTTCAATTAGTAGGCTTAGATTCTCCAAATAGTTCTAATAGTGGTAGAGGAATTAATTCTTCTGGTTTTTTAGTTGATGAAGCAGCTTTAATTGACCAAGAGAAATTAGCGGTTAATGTTAAGAATACAAATAGAGCCGTCGCTAAAACCATTTATGGAGATAACCCTTATATGTTTTCTGAAACATACATTTCTTCTACACCGGTAACTAAAAAGGGTAAGTGGTTTACAGAAGCTGAAAAGTTAATGATTGAAAAACCTAATGAATACTTTTTTCATAGCGCAACTGCGCATTGGAATTTAGACAATGTTAGACCTGATTACTTTGAGTACATGAAAGAAGGTTATGGTAATAACACAGTTCTTTATAATGCTGAAATGCTAAACATTCGACCTAAAGAAATAACCGATGGTTATTATGCCCAATTAAACCCTGATATTCATTATTACACCAAACATAACAACGCTTACTTAGAAACTTTAGATTTAAAGAAATTAGATGGCACCAGTTTTAATTGTAAACAAGATGCTGATTTAGATGCCTCACAGCCTTTATTGATATCGGTAGATTGGGGTGCTAATATTAATACCTTAACAGTGTCGCAGCTGCAAGGCAATGAATATAAAGTTTTAAAGGAGTTTTATGTAAAGTCTCCAAAGATATTAGATCACCTATTCTTAGAAGAGTTTATACCGTACTATGCAAGTTACCCGGTTAAGACAATACGTTTTTACGGAGATAGGCAAGGTAATAGTAGGGTAGCCAATAGTAAGCTAACCTTTGCCGAGCAGGCAGCACAACTATTACGCAATGCAGGTTGGAAGGTGCACCTGATGACGGTGGGTAATAATCCACATTATATGGATAAGTTTAGACTTATTAATGTAATGCTTCGGGAAGATGGGCGTGGTAAATTACCTAAGATTAGAATCAACTCATCTAATTGTCCTAACTTAATTATATCGTTAGAGCGTGCCGAGATTATAGATACATCATCAGGTTTAAAGAAAGACAAACGACCAGAGCAGCGCAAGAGCGAGGAGCAACAACACACCACCCACTTCTCTGATACGTTTGACTATCCAATCTTCTCAATGTTTAGTGAACTGTTTGGTAATCAATTAAAAACAACAGAAGATTTGCCAAACTCAACAGTGTAAATTTAAAATAGGCTTTCATATTACCTTAACTTTTTAAATGGCAAGAGTCATTTATTCGTAGGCCACGGCGGTGTATTAGAGCGCAAAATGATAAATAAAATATTAAAAAATTAGTTTATTTTATTGATTTTCAATTAATTAACTATTTTAAAATGAGAATAGTATGCAGTCAGATTACACCCAAGAGATAGAAAGGCTAATAGCAAATACTTTTACACCTTCAACCTCACAAGAAAAATCCGCTTTACCTAAAACTTTAGAAGAGTTTCACACAATGGTTATAAATGTATTGCCAGCAAAGTGGATTTATGAAACAGATGTTTATGAATCGTTAAAAAAATTAGGGTTTAAAGTTTCCTACGGAGAAAAAGATGCTGTAGCAGGTTTATTTTATTTTGTTACAGTTAATTAAAAAATAACTGTCCTTTTTTGAGAGTTCTAAAAATTACAAATTGCAGCTAAATGAAAGAAATAAAACTAACCATACCAACAACTTGGAACGAACTATCTAAAAAGCAATTAGAAAATATTGCTTTTCAAATAGAGTGTTACCATTTTGAAATTAGAGATAACAAAGAAGCTGAGTTAGAAAATAGAACTCGTTTATATATTGCTGTAGCTAAAGAGTTTTTACGAGGTAACAAATACCAATATATAAGAATAGCTTTAAAAGAAATTCAGCCAAAAGAATACGCAGAACTTACAAAGTTCATATTCGAAAAAAATACTAGAACAGTATTTGAAGAAACCCTAAAAATAAAAAGCACTATTTATTATGGTCCTGCAGCACGTTTACGAAATATTACTATTGGCGAGTTTTCTTTAGCAGATTCTTTATTTTATAACTGGAAACAATCTTTTAACGTAGGCTATTTAAACGCTTTATGTGCTACTTTATACCGAGTAACGGATAGGACTGCCACAGAAGTAGATAACCGACAAGCCTTTAATAAATTATTAGTAGACAACAACGCTAAGAGCTTTGTAAATGTAAATTACAAAACAAAACTAGCAATAGCTTATACCTATGAAGGCTGCCGAAATAATTTTATAGACACCTATAAAAACATATTTCCTAAAAGAGAAATAACCCAACCAACACTAAGTAGTAAATACACACCGTTTGGAGAAATTATACTTGACAAAATAAAAGGCGATCCATCAAAATTAAAAACCACACAAAATTTATTGGCAACCGATTTTTTAGCCATTTACGATAAAGATATAAGAGACTTAAAATAAAACCTATGGCAACAATATCACACAGTATAATTATAGCATATTTTAAAAATTTACAAGAAAAATTAATAGGCGTAGAAGATTTTTTTCGCATGGATTTAGCCGAAATACAAGGTTCCTTCAGAAGTTCGGCAAACCTACCATGTTTAACAGCCGAGAGCCACGAAAGCGATTTTAGTAATAGCCGTACCAATCAATCAGTACACAACCGAAACTTTGCATTTACAGTTTGGTACAAGCCAGAACTAGGCAATTTTAACGAGCAAAACCAAATGCTAGACGAAAGCGAAGCCATGGGGTTAAAGATAATAGCACGTATGCGCCAAGATGCTACGGACAAAAACCACTTTCTTTTTAATAAGTTTAAAGTAGAAAATGTAAAAAATCAAAAAGTAGGCCCTACGTTTAACGAGGAACTATATGGGTACCGATTTACAGGTGAAATATCAGGCACACAACCACTAATAGTTTCTGCCGATGATTGGACAGATATAGATACCGTTTGTAGTTAATGGATTTTTGTACTTTGTGAGTAAAAAATGAAATTTTTATTTAATTTATTCAGAAGTAAAAAACCCCTTACTAAAAAAGAAAAACCTATTAATAAAATTACTCAATCTGGTAACGAAAAATATAAAACCTTATCTGATTTAGATATTCTTCCTAACTTCAAAGCAGGTATTGCCATAAGAGAAATGTATCAAGAAGACCCGGACTATTTTGATAGAGGGTTTTATGAAAAACTAAAAAAAGAAACAAGAGAAACTAAATACGATGATATATCTATTAGTGTCATAAATACTTCTAACCCTTTTGAGTTAATTAAAGCTTATAGTAAATGGAAATATAACAAAGCTTTTTTTTCTGATGAAGTTTATAATGCCATTAAAAATAAACTTAATGCAGTTCAAATAGAAGAATCTCAGTTAGATGAATTATATTCATTTTTTAAATTAGTAAAGTTTTATAAGTTTTATTTATTTGAAGATACTTACCGAGAATTAATAAGTAAAATACATCTATTACAAGAGGATTTATTCATTCCAGGAACATATAATTTAACACCAAAGAAAGCTTCAATATTTTTAAATTCAAAAATTTATAATTATAAATTATGCTTTTCACCAAGGTTAATTAGGGCTATTAATGATTTAAAAAATCTTGATGGTTTTGATGATTTACAAAAGAAAAAAAACAACCTAGCAACACGAATTTCTAAAGTAAAAAAAACTGATAATACAGATAAAATTATTGCTCTAGAAGAAGAACACAAAATCGTTAAGGAAGAGATTTCAGATTTAATTAAAAATTATTTTATATATTTGTAATGCGAAACAATATTACCAATGACATTACAATTCAAAAAACACAATCAAATCCCACGTGAGTTAAACTTCGGTTTAAGTATCTGCATTTTTAATGTCTGTATTGTTTCGCAACCTTGCGTGGGTATTTATAAATCTATATTATGCGAAACAATACAGAAGCAACAGCAGTTCTACCAAACGGGGTTTTTACTTTATTAAGTAAAACCCATCAGTTAACAAATCAACCAAAAATCACAGAACATTTACACGATTTTTATTCGTGCAATAATATGTTATCGATTTTAAACACATTAACCGAAGCCCATAGTGCTTTGTTAGAAGTGAATGATACTGAACTCAGTAAGACCCACGACGACAATATTCACAAGCTCGTTAATTTCGTGTCTGTTTTAACTCATTTTCAAATCTTAAAAAGCTAATGTTATGGATTTGAATAAATTAATAAAGATAAATAGGGCAATAAACGAGATAAACGAAAATATTCTTTTAAAAGAATATCAGAAACAAGAAGAGTTAATCAAGTTAAAACACGAATTGAATCAAATAAAAAATCCGCAACCAATTATTCCAATACCAATAATGAGCAATTCTTTATTCTCGTTAAATTAAAATCAAAACCACTCAAACCGAGTGGTTTTTTTATGTCCTTTTTTTAGATGCAATGTTTCTCCATCTTGCCTATATGTTAGCCGAAAATATATATTTAAAAGATGTGTTACAGCAAATGAAAACCCCCGATAAAGATGGGCAAGCTGTTCCTTTTTCTATTAAAGTACGTACGCTTAACAGATATTCTAAAAAAGGTGGTAAGTTAAATTCATATACCGAAGCTCGTTTGGTAATGAAAGAAAAACAAGAGCGTATAACCTCGGTTGAAGCATTAAGAGCAATGCAACCAAAAGTTTTAAAAGAACGCAAAAATCCGCATCATTTTCAGAACAAAACAAGAAACATACGGCTGCCAAATGGCGAGCGAAAAAAAATACACATTCGGTTTATAATCGAGTTTAACAATAAAAAAGTAATCTATTAATGGGTAAATTTATAAGTCACGGCGATGTAGCTTTCGGAGTAGGCTCTAAGGCTATGTTTTCTTTTGGTAGCGATACCAAGTCAAAGCACACCGTTGTAAATCCAAATACCAAAAACACCAAGGCATTTGTTCCTTGGGGAGTCGACAATAAATACCCAGATAATTTTTTACAAGCATTACGATTAAATGGATCAGGTAGTGCAGGGTTACGCTTCTTAAAATCTACCCATTATGGGCAAGGCTTTTATTTATATAAAAATGAAGTTGATGATAACGATAAATTAAAAAAGAAAATAATCACCTTAAAAGATGCAGGTAAAGAAATACAAGTCTTTTTTAAACGCAACCGATTAGAGCGATTTTGGAACGAGCATATTGCCGATTTAGAAACTTTTTATCTATCGCAACCCGAATTTATTTTATCTAAAGATTATAATAAAATATACAGCACTCGTAGGTTACAAGCATCTAAATGCAGATACCAACCAATAAATCCAAAAACAGGATTAATAGAAAATATTTACTACTGCCATAATTGGGAAGCGAATACTGATGTTACAAGTGAGTTTGTAGAAAAAATACCAGTAATAGACTCTTATTGGTCTGCCGATCAAATAAAAGAATACTGTAAAAAGAAAAAAATTCACAAATTTGTGATGCCTACTTTTTATCCGTTAATGAATGAAACCTATTATCCAGAAGCCGATTGGCATGCGGTGTATCATAATGGTTGGATGGACGTTGCAAACTCAATACCAGAGTTTAAAAAAGCATTGTTTACCAATCAAATTAACGTAAAATATATCGTTCACATATCCGAAGAATATTTTAAAAGAACCTATGGTTCAGATTGGTTAGAATACACACCAGAAAAACGCAAGGAAATTAGAGATCAGTTAACAAATGCTATTGATAGCCATTTGTCTGGGAATAAAAACGCTGGTAAATCTATCCAATCTGTAACCTATTTAGATCAAAACCAAAATTGGGTGAAAGGTATCGAGGTCGAAGCTGTAGATAATAAATTAAAAGACGGTGCCTACTTACCAGAAGCCTCTGCAGCCAATTCCGAAATTATGTTTGCATTAGGTGTAGATCCATCTTTATTAGGTGCAGGAATACCTGGTGGAAAAATGAACACAGGTTCAGGTTCCGATAAGCGAGAAGCATTTTCAATACTAACCTCATTATTTAAAAGCAAAAGAGAAATCAGTTTATATCCGTGGCAATTTATAAGAGATTATAATGGTTGGGATGAAGATTTAGAAGGTGGTTTTGGCAATATAGAATTAACAACGTTGGATAAAAACCCAACAGGAACTCAAAATATTTTATAAATGACAACACTTTTAAAAACAATCGATGATGTTAAAAAATACGTTTCCGTTAATAAAAATATTAAGTGGGAATCTTTAGAGCCTTACGTAAAACAAGCCGACAGAAAGTATATTAAAAATTTAGTAGGCGATATAATTTACAACGATTACGCCACTACAATACCAACCGATATAGTTGAAGCTAAAGTATTTGAATTATTAAGAGAAGCATCTGCAAACTTAGCGTGGTTTATATACCTACCATTGGCTAACGTACAAGTTTCAGATAGTGGTATTGCTGTAGTAAATAGCAACAACTCTAAGGCTGCCGAATGGTGGCAAATAAGAGATTTAAGACGATCGCTTTTAGATGCAGGTTTGCAAGCAATAGATGAAGCCTTAAAAATAATGGAAGCCAACACCAATACTTTTATTACTTGGACGGCCACAGAAAGCTACACCATATTTAACGAGTTGTTTGTAAATCAAACAGAAACATTTAACAGGTGGTTTGGTATTGCTAACAGCCGTCAAACATTTTTAGCCTTACGCCATTATATGTTAGAAACCCACCACCAATACTTTGCTAATGTTTTAAATGCAGCTACAATAGCTACAGTTAAAACAGCTGCAGATACTACAACAAAACAAGTGTTAGAGTTTTTGCAAGCCAGCCAAGTACATTATACCGTTGCAAAAGCGGTAGAAAGTGGTGCTTTTTTATTAACAGCATCAGGTATGTACAAGCAGTTTGATGAATTACCGGGTTACAAAACAAATCCGTTAACAGAAGTGCAATTATCTAATTTAAAACAAGAACGCATTGTTGCTGCCGAAGAATACTTTAAAAAAGCAATTAATTTAATAAACGCTAACCCTGTTTTATTTACTAATTATCAGCCAAAGTTAGTAGGCACAGTAGTTAGTTTTAAAAATACAAAAAGCACATTTAGTTTATAAAAATAATAGGTATGGCAGCAGATAGATTAAATGATTTAACAAAAAATAAAACCAATATTCGCCCTGTAGTTGATAGAAGCACAGAGGTTACAGCCGAAGATTTTGAAGATATTGGTAGAGTTACCGAAAACCATGCAACTATTTTAGATAGTTTAACAGGTGCAGCATCACCAAATAAAAACTTTGGCGTATATACGTCTTTATCTTTATTAGAAGCGGCACACCCTGATGGCGAGCCAAACTCGTATGCAATTATAGATTTAGGCTCTGGCACTACACCACAAATAGCAATTTGGAATGATACTACCAATCAGTGGGTAATAGGTACTGCAAACGAATATGTTATTTACGTAGCAAGTTTTTCAGCCTTACCAGCTCCTGGAGTATCAAATAAAATATACATCACCTTAAATGATTTTAAATCATATATATGGCAAAACAGTAGGTATAATATTTTAAATACCCCACCTGCACCATCCATACCAATAAAAACACGCCAATACCAATTACACAAACACTTAAACAACAACGATCCTACCAAGCTATCAACCCGTCAAAACAACGATATCGTTTACAACGTGCAATGGAGTGCAACGGAGGTTTGGCAAATGGCAATGTGTGTAGATGCAACAAAAAGTGCTGATGATAAAACAGCCTGGAATGTGATTAACCCAATAGAAGATATATCATTAATTTAAAACAAATATATGTCAACATTAACAGAAAGAGTAGCTGCTTTAGAAGCGCAAATTCAACCGCACAAAATTACGCTTACACACGCAGATAATCCAAATTTAACTGCTATTATCGAGCTTAAAGAAACAGGCGATGTAGTTGTAAAGTACAACACAACAACATCAACCGAAACACCATTTTTAACATTTGAAAAAGAATAAATTATGAAACAAAAAATAACAATTTTAGCATTACTATTTACGATTTTAACATTTGCGCAAACCACTGTGCATAACACCAAGGTTAAACTTAAAAATGTAAATACAGGAGTTGTATCAGATAGTTTACTGGTTATAGCCCCAAACGATGAAATTCGCAAAATTCCGAGGTCGGTTTTTTTGCAGGGCGTAGAAGTAGATTTAAGCGATTATTACACCCAAACCGAAATTAGTAATTTATTAGGCAACTACGCTATTGGCGACCACACAGTTGATACCAATACGCAATTATCAGAAACGCAAGTAGATGCTTTTACCGCTAATAACGGCTACCTAACAAGTTTGCCAAGTAATATTAACGCTGATAAAATTGCTGACGGTTCTGTTTCCAATGATGAGTTTCAGTATATTAATTCTCTTACTTCTAACGCTCAATCGCAATTAAACACTAATTCTGACAACATTAATTTATTGGACGAAGCTACTATTGCACGTAAAAATGAAAATAATAATTTTACTGAAAAACAAAGAATAGTTGCAAAATCTAATGAAGATAACGTATCTGTATTTAGTGACGCACACCTTAAACTAAAAGCAAACTCCACTCCAACTAATAATATTGGGATAACATCAATAGCATTATCAACAAGTAGTGCGGAAAATTATGGTATAACATTAAATGGTGCAAGAAAAGGAACTACTGGCGCACCATCATTTTCAATTAGAACACATAATAATGAAGATGTTGGTATTGAAAGATTTGTGATTAATACTAATGGTGATTTTGATTTTAAAGATGGGGACTTAAAAACAAACGGTTCATTAACAGGTACTGAATTTAAAACTACAAACTGGACGTTTAAACAAGTAGGTAATAACATAGAACTGCAATTTAACGGAGCTACTAAAATGAGGTTTAAAAGCGACGGAACTATTGAGGCAACAGATTTTAAAATAGGCCTATAAGATGAAGAAATTACTATTAATACTAATAATTCATATTTCGGCATTTGCACAAGTGCCGAATACAAACACGTTTAAACAAAGCGATGTAGAAGCTGAGATAGGCGGAAATTATAAACTACTATCAGAGTTGTTTACGAACTCAATAGATGGAGGCTTTGATGCGACCTACAAAGGCAATAAAGACAGATTATCTAACTTTAGAAATTATAGTCACGCCACTATTGGTACACTAGAATTTAGCACGACAAGCACGTCTACTTTCAATTTAACGTCAATAATTAAAACAGGATTTACAAGTTTTGATTATGTTGTTACAGGCGGTTTAACAACGTCAGGAACAGGTACGAGTATTGATTTTAGCGCAAATACTGGAACGGCTAATGTAGTTGTTAGTTTTTTTCCTAGTAGTGAGTTTGATCGGTTAGAGATTACGAATAAAAACATATCATCATTAGACGTAACGAACAGTGTTAATTTAACTCTTTTAGCCTGCCAATTTAACGACTTAACAGCATTAGACGTAACCAACAATGTTAATTTAACTTATTTAAACTTACAACTAAACAACTTAACATCATTAGACGTAACGAACAATGTTAATTTAACTCATTTAGACTTAAAGTCAAACGGTATATCATCATTAGACGTAACGAACAATGTTAATTTAACTCTTTTAGCCTGCCAATTTAACGACTTAACAGCAACGGCAAGCGATAACATTGCAATAGCTTTAGATAATCACGGAAATTTAAACGGGATATTACATATTGACAATAATTTCACGGCAGTAAGTGCATCAGCTAGAGCGAATTTATCTGCAAAAGGTTGGTCAATAACACTGTATTAAAATGTTAGAAAGAATTATAAACTATCAGCAGCATATAACGCCAAAAAGAAAGTGGTTAATTGTGTTTTATTTTACGGTAATACTACTTTTTTCTACAGCAATATTTGGTGCTTTAGGCTTTGTTTTAGCAGCTTTATTTTGCTTTTTAAACCATAAGTTAAACCTAACGCCAGCCACCGATAAACTAGCACACTTTTTTTGGGGTTCTATTTATTCTTTACCGGGTATCTTGATAGACAGCTTACTAAACATAAACTTTTTTGTATTGCTTTTTCCTGCAATGCCCGCATCGTATAAAGAAATAAAAGATTATTGTGGCGATGGAACTCCAGAAATAATGGATTTTATTTTTACAATAGCAACAGGATTAACTTTTTTAATAATTAATTTAAAATGAATTTAATAAATCAAATATTAGGCGATCAGCCATTTGCAGTTTGGTTAGCGGGTATCTTATGGTCGTTTATAGGTATAATGGCAGTAAAACTCTATTATTTAAAACCGCAAACAAAATTTAATCTAACCTATTGGTTAAACGATAATTTGCTAGATGTTTTAAAAGGCTTGTTTTGGGCGTTAATTATATTAAGATTAAGCGATTACGGAGTTAATTTATTAAGAGCTAAAACCGAATTAAACCTACCAGAAACACCCGATTTTGTTATTTATATGATAATTATAAGCGGAATCATACAAGTACGGTTGCATGGTAAACGCAAACCAATAAGCAAATCGTATAAAGAGCATATACAATAAAAACCCCCTTTAATTCCCTTAATAAATGAATATTGAAGTTACCGAAATTGGCGACTATTTAGTAAAAATAATAGGAGGAGCAGTGCCTTTTTTATTTTTGGTTTACAAGTATAGAACAGACCGTAAAGATAAATTACAGCTTCGCCAAATTTCGGAACTAAAGGAACAAAAGAACGCGCATCAGTTTAATAAAAATCTGTTATCTAATTTAATGAAACTAAGGCTGTATAGCAATTTAGAAATTATTAAAAATAGAATCTTCAAAAAAACGAGAGTAAACCGATTTATAATTTTTGTAGCAATAAACGGAACAACACAACCGAGAAGGGTTTTTGCATTATATGGCGATAAATCAGATAATCCTGATATCGAAAGGGAATTTAAATCTGTAGAAATTGACGATACGTATCGTTCGATGCTTAAAAAGTTTGAGCAAAGAGGGTCTATGTTAATTGATGTTTTTCGCATGCCAAAAGGAATGTTACGTAACATATATTTTAATGAAGAATGCAGTTATAGTTATGGTGTTTTTTTAAAGCGTTATTCATTAGATGAAAATAATGATGCATTAGTTTACGCATCGTTAGTTACAGATCACCCTGATATTTATCCGCCAACAGAGTTAACGCAATTAGATATAGAAGTAAGTAGTAATATTAAGCCATTAATTGAACAAATAATAAATAATGCACCAACCATTACATAAAATAATTGATAGAGGAAACGACCCAACAGGCTTTGGGCATTTCGGAGCAAAACGAGGTTTTGATAAAAATGGAAACCCAAAATTTCATAGAGGTCACGATATAATTTCCGTACCTGGTGAAAGTGTTGTTTCAATGATTAGTGGAACTGTTACAAAAGTAGGTTATATGTACAATAGTTCTAAGGCAAAACATTTGCGATACGTAGAAGTAACGAATGCTGTTTTTAGAATTAGATTATCATATTTAGAACATTCTGTTTTAGAGGGTGATATTGTTTGCTTTGGAGATAGAGTTGGTTACGCTGAAAATGTAGCTGCTTATCACAACGTTAAGAAAAAGAAGTATCAAGCAAAAATGATAAACCATATTCATATAGAGATATACAAAAATGGTGTTTTAGTAGATCCTAAACCTTATTTAAAATGAAAAACACAATACAAATAGCCCTTATAATTCTGTTATCGGTATTGCTATTTAATCAGTGCAGACAAACTGCGCAGTTTAAAACTACGCTAAATAACAACGAGTTAGCAAAATTAGATACAATTGAGTATTATATTAATGCAATTGGTTTAGAAGTAGCAGAAAAACACACCTACAAAGGTACATCAGAAGATTTGCAGCGATATTTAGAACTGCAAAAAAAGGAATCTTCACAGTTTAAAGAAGCATCCAAAAAATGGGAAAAACTATACAATGCAATGCAAATAAAATTACAGTTTGTGTTAGATAGTATTGATGTTCCTTTTAATATTCCGGTACCTTATAATTTTGAGAGAACATTTGAGAAACTTACTAAAGACTTTTCAATAAAAGGAATCGTAAACCAAAATGGTTTAAGTATCGATTTCAGAGCTAGAGCAACTATAACTCCGTTTACAGGATTAAAACCAACAGGTTTCTTTGAGAACCAACTGCAAACAGAAATAACAAGCTCAACAAATCACTTACGAATAACCGATTTTGATTCGTTTCATTTTGTAGAGAAGAAAAAAAGATGGAGTTTAAATTCTTCAATTTTTGTAAATACAAAAGGCGAAATTAATTTAGGCTTGGGTTTGGGTTATAATTGGTGGTCTTTTTAAATTAAATATCTCTAAAAATCCAAAAACCACTCAAAACGAGTGGTTTTTTTATGTCCTTTTTTCAACAGTATTATTGTGCCAAATTGCTATAAATTAAGGTAAAATGAGTGGTGAAAATTCAATTTTAAATTATGAAGATTTAGAAAAAAAGGCAGGGCAAAAAGCTGCCAGAACTTTACAGCGTAATTTTAAAAATATTTTAAGCACCGCAACTGTAAAACAATCTGGCACACTTCTTAAAAATTCACATGTAAAAGCACAAATGAAATTTGGCGAACTAGATTCATTAACAATACACACCACTTCTGTAGGAATGAAATTAAACTATGGTTTTGAGGGTATAAAAGCCAACGGAATAGCAATGTCTTTAAAACCACTAAATAACATACAAACCTTATTTGATAAATCACAAGCAACTATAGAAAAACTCGCACAAGAACTTGCCGAAATTAAAGGGCATGAAGTAGCCACAAAAATAATTAGTTAATGAGCAAGCCAGTTACACAACGTATAAAACTTTACATAAATGGTAAAGAGATAGATAATACTTTAACCAGTATTCGTAAAAACTTAATAAAATACCGTAACGCTGCCAACAAAGCAACCGAAGGTACCGAAGATTGGAAAAAATACAACAAAGCCGTTGCCGAGTTAGAAACCGAGTACGACAATGCACGTAACGCCCAAAAAGCCTTTAGGCAAGACACTAAGCTTACAACCGCAGGTATTTCTGAAGGGCAAAAAGAACTTGCTAATTTTTCTAGTAGTTTTTCAACTTTATTTTCAGGGTTAAAACAAGGAGATTTTTTACAAATACAAGATGGTTTTACAGGGGTTAAAACAGGTATAAAAGGCGCAATAAAAGCGGGTTTAGCTTTTATTGCTACACCAATTGGTGCTGCAATAGCTGTGTTGGCAGGTATTGGTTTAGCTACAAAAGAATGGTTTAATTATAATGAAGCAGCTGCAGAAGCAAATAAAACCACTGCAGAGATAACACAACTAACAGGAAATCAGTTAGATTATGCTCGTGTGCGTGCAGAAGCACTTTCTAAAAGTTTTGAAAACACTTCTTTTACTAAAAACCTTGAAACTGCAAAGAAATTAGTAGTTCAATTCGGTGTTTCTTATGCCGAAGCTTTTGATATTATTGAAGATGGTTTGGTTAGAGGGCAATCTAAAAATCAGGAGTATTTTGATTCATTAAATGAATACGGAGTATTCTTTAACAAAGCTGGGTTTTCTGCAAAAGAATTTAAAGATATAATATCTACTGGTTATAATCTTGGTATTTATAAAGACAAATTACCAGACGCTTTAAAAGAGGCAGATTTAGCAATAAAAGAACAAACAAAAACCACTAAAGACGCATTGGTTAATGCGTTTGGTATCGCTTTTACTGAGGATTTACTTAAAAAAGTAAGAACAGGAGAAGTAACAACCAAACAAGCATTACAAAGTATAGCTAAAGAGTCTGATAAAACAGGAATTAACGTACAGCAAAACGCACAGTTAACCGCAGATTTATTCAAAGGAGCAGGAGAAGATGCTGGAGGTTTTAAAACAGTTATGCAAGCCGTTAACACGGCTCTATCTGAACAAACAAAACCTTTAACCGATGTTCAAAAAGAAACAAAAAGACTTACAGATGCGCATAAAGAAATGAAGTTTGCTCAAGACAATGCGTTAAAATCTGATAGTTATTACAAGTTTGCTAATGATATTAGTGTTGTTTGGGCAAAAACAAAAACATTTTTTTACAATTTTATTGGTGCTTTAGTTTATAAATTTCAATTACTTCAATTAGGTATAGAAGTGGCAATAAGTAATATTAAAATTACATTAACATCGCTTCCTCTTAAATTTATTAAAATAAAAGATGCAATTGTAAATACTTCAAAAGGTATATTTAAAGCCTTTTCTCATTTAGGTGATGCTTTTAATAATCTTAAATCTTTAAATTTTTCCGCAGCTAAACAAAATTTTTCAGATTTCACATCTGATGTAAAATCATCTACTTCTGCGGCTTTTAAAGAAGTTGATAATCTCGGTAACACTATAGATACTTTAAAGAAGAAAGCTGCTGGTAAAATTGTTACAGAATTTTTTAATAGTCAAAATTCAGCAAAGGAAGCTAATGAGATTGTAAACACACCAACAGCCGATACTCCAACAGGCGATACCCCAAAAGGTGATGGAGAAATGACTGCCGAAGACAAAAAAATAATAGCTTCTAAACAAAAATTAAAAGAATGGCTAGATCAGTGGGAAGCTGATACTAAGTTTCAAAAGGAAATTAAAGATATTGAAGAAGACTTACAGAAACAGGCAATTGAAGAAGAAGAATTAAATAATAAATATGCCAAACTAGAGCTAGAAGCTGCTGGAGAAACAGAACTATTAAAGAGGTTAGAAAACGCAAAGCAAGCCGATTTACAAGCAATAAAAGATAAATGGGCTAAAGTAGCTTTAGCTAAACTAGATTTAAAAGCAAAGAAAGAAGAAGAGCTAGAAAAGAAAAAAACAGCAGCGCAAAAGAAATCTGCTGAAGCTGAAAAGCTACTTCAAAAACAACGTGTTGCTGGATATGCTAATATGTTTGGAGGTATCGCTCAGTTATTGGGTAAAAATACCGCAGCAGGTAAAGCGGCGGCAACAGCTCAAGCAACAATAAATACATATCAAGGTGTTTCAGAAGTTTGGTCAGCAAAATCGGTATTACCAGAGCCTTTTGCTACAGCCTCAAAGGTTGTAAGTACAGGTGTAGTTTTAGCTAGTGGTTTACAAACCGTAAAGCAAATTAATGCAACTAAAACACCTTCTTTAGACAAAGGTGGTTATACATTCGGTGGTTCTTATACTGGTGGTATGGATGGTATTGGTGGGCAATTAGCAATGATTCACCCAGATGAATACATGATACCAAAACCAGTAATGCAAATGCCAGAAACACCACGAATAGTAGAATATTTAGAGGCAAAAAGAACCGGTAAGCCAATAGCTTCTTTGGCAGAAGGTGGCGCAACAACCGAATTGCCTTTACCAGAAGAAACCACCACGCAACCAACAAGTATTTTTTTAATAAATGTTTTAGAGAAATTGTTAGAAGAAATACAAGGCGGTTTTGTATTAAACTACACCATAGATGATGAACGAAAACGAAGGGCTTTAGCCAAAAAATTAGACGATACTATTAACGCTTCAAAAAATTAAAAAATGTCAACATTTACACCAAGTACGTTTCATTTTCAATATAAAAAATATGTTACACCGTTAGAAACAATTCATTTTGTTTATAATCATGATATTTTACAGCATCCAGCATTCATGGTATATGATATTCGTTTTGATAATATTGCTCCCTGGTTAGAGGTTTTAAACTTAACTCATAATAAGACATCAAATAACCTAGGTGAATCAATAGAGTTTGATATTAGAATTAAAGAACATTATATAAACTCGATGTCTCCCGGAGATTACAAAGCAGAATTAAATTTAACCTTTACGTATTTAGATATTTTTAATTTAGATGTTAACTGGTTCGTCAATAACTTTACTAAATCAAAACCTTCAGCTCTATTATCTTTAACAATAATAGATTCTACTTTGTTAGAGATAACACCGACTAATTTATTATTTAATTATACTATTGGCGAAACGTTACCTGCTAATAAAATAGCACAAATAGCAGCTGAAAATAATTGGTCGGTTAACGCTGCGCAATCATGGGTTACATTGTCAGCAACTAATGGAGTAGGTAATAGTAGTTTGGTAATAGGAGTAGATCCTAGTAGTTTAACTGTTGGTACCTACGAATCGCAGGTGTTTATTACAGACGGTAGAGGGCAAGAAACTATTATAGTAACTCTTGTTATTGATGAAGGAGATACACCTACTAGTTTTTTATATGTAAACCCACGAAATTTAGAGTTTGTATCAGAGTTAAATGAGGTTAACAATAAAGAATTTAATTTAAATTTAGAAACTTCAACCAATTGGTCTACAGTTATATCTCAACCATGGCTTTCTTTATCTGCCACAAGCGGTATTAGTGGTGTTCATAATTTGCAAATAAGTGTAAATTCGGTTGATTTATCTGTAGGCGTTTATACAGGTTTTGTAGAATTTAGGGCAAACGATATTATAAAAAAAGTATATGTTTCTTTAAAAGTTGTTGTTTTTTTAGAAACTGGTATTACTAGTGAAACCTTATATTTTGCCGAAGATTTAAATGAGTTACAAGTTACTAATGTAGCCGATAATACATTTTTAGTATTAGATTTTATTACAGCAACGGCTACTAATAATTTACCGTATCAAAAAGAAGCCCCATTTTATAAAGGTGTTGCTGCTGTTTTAATAGGTAATGAAACGCCTGATTTATTACAATCAACCAATCCTACCGATGTTTTTACAAGCCGAATTATAAACAATATTGCACCTTTAAATATTTCTTTTACATCAGCAATAGAAAACAAAATATCTGGCGCAATTACACCATTAGGGCAATATAGCAATGTTCGTTTTTTAAATGGCCACACACCAACTATTCAAAATAAGTTGTGCTATACACCAAATACTATTTATGTAACAAATAAGGCAGTTTTATCGCTTTCTATATTATCACTTTCGTTGCCAGATGCAATAGAAATAACTGGCGATGCTACTGCAACAATTAGCGCTGCCATTGCAAGTAATTTATATGTTTACAATGCTATTATAAACATAGCTTCTTTAAATCTCGTAACAGGTAATACGATAGCTATAAACTTCGGTAACATTATAACCAATGTAATTGTAAAAGAACCTGCATTAGAGCATACCTTGTTGGCTTTTGAAAATGAATGGAATAATTTTGAAATATTTGAATGTACAGGCTTTTTTACAGAAACTATTGATGTAAAAAAACAAACAAACGCTGTACAGGTAGCAAATAAAGAGCACACAAAAATAACAAAGTTATCTGTTGGCTATATATACACTGTTAACACTGGTAATATGTACTCTCAGCAAGAAAAAGAGTGGTTATCAGAATTTTTAAAATCTAAAAAAACCTTTATTTTTTTAAAAGGTGTTTGGGTAGCAATAATAATGACTACCAAAACATTAGAAATTTATAAGACCAGAGAACATGATAAATCTTATGATTTAAAATTTACAAAAGCCATCGTATGATAAAATTTCAAACACTTAATTTTGAGTTAGATTTAACCAATAAAGGCATTTCTTTACAAGAAAATAGCAATTATTTTTCAGATAGTATTTCTAAATCATTCTCAATGCCTTTTAGCATTTCATTAACTGGCGAAGTAGCTGAGAAATTAGGCTTGGTAAATATTAATAATGTTAGTTCTTATACCAATAAAATATATGGTAATGTTATTGTAGATAATAGCTTTTACGAAGGCTATATTTCTATTAATGAAATAGAAGATACTATTGCCGAACTAACCTTATTTTACGGTAAAGAAGTTTTAGCCGTTTTTGATAAGAAATTAATTCAGTTACCATTTCCTGTTGTTTTGGCACAAGGTGGCTTGCCTACTTTTGCTAAAAATCAATTAACAAAGCAATGGCCAACCGCTACACATAATTTCGTTAAAATATTTAGGCCTAAACTAAAAGAAGAAACTAATTACGAGGCTTTTGATAATTATTTAAACAACTATCAGTTTAACGCTACTACTTCACAATGGGAGTTTCCTACCAATAGTATAGAAAATATAGAGGGAGTAAACACTGCTTTAAATAAAAATGTAATGTGCCCAATGCCTTATTTACTAGAGGTTTTACGTGTAGGTTTTGCATCTGAAGGTTTAGAAATGCGCGGTGATTTTGTAAACAATAAATTAAATAAAAAGTTGTTATTAGTGCCTAAGTTATTTTTTCAGCAGTATTCAGCATCGCAATTTTCTGATTATAGTTTTTCAGACTTTACATTTCAAGAAACAATTAAAGGTAATACAGTAAATGTTTATAAACGAACGCATACGCCAACTGATATTGGCTCTTTTACTTTAAAAATGCGTTTAAATATGTCTAGCGCAATTGCACAATATTTTCATTTAAAAGTAAAACAGAATGGCGTGGTTTTGTACGAAGCAAAGTCAACAGGTAAACAAGTAATTATAAACGAAACTTTAGATATTAACATCGTAAATACTACTATATTTTATGATATTGAGGTAGAACTGCGTTTGTCTTATCAAAATTTATCTATCGCCCCTTATAATAATTTTAAATATGAGTATAAAGAAGGGCAATTAAATATATTTCCTACTACCTATTCATTAGCCGATTATTTGCCAAATATTACTTTTAGAGAGTTGGTAAATAGGGTTAAAAACTGGCAAAATTTAAGGTTTGATTATACTGATAATGCCGTTTATATTAATTATTTAGAAAACATTACAGATGATTTAATTTATGTAGATAAATCTCATTTAGAAGATCCTGATAAAAAACGAACATTAAGCAAACAAAATTTATTTGTTTTAAAATACTCAGGTAAAGATGATAATGAGATTATGGTTGATAAAACTGGGCAAATTTATGATAAAACCGATTTTGTTGATGCCGAAACCGAAGAGTTAACTTTAAATGTAACACCATTAGAGGTAAAAGAAAATTTAGGAATTGTTACAGGTGTTTACCCAGAAGAAGAAACCGATATAATGCTAACTTTATATGATGGTTTAATAGCTGATGAGCCTTTATCTGTAGATAATATTGATAATGTTAAGTTAAGTGTTCAGGATATATTTTTAAATTTTTGGCAAAAATGGTTAAAATTCAGAGCCAATTCAGAAACTTATAAAGACACTTTTACCTTAGCGGTATCAGAACTATTAAATATTAAGCAAGGTGTTTTTAAGTACAATAAAAAGCACTTAATAAAATCGATTCGTAAAAGAAGAATATCAAAGAATTTGTGGGAAGTAAATACAGAATCAGAAACTTTTTAAGAGGTTTCTGATTCTGCTTTTTTTATTAAAAATTCAATTTTGCTGATTGAATATTGCCAATTGCTTTAAAAATATTTTTAGGTAAGTATTCTTCTGTTTGCTGAATAGAATAATGTCTGGCTTGATTTTTTACATCAATTGTTGGTATACCTAACTGTAAATAATTTGTTATACCAGTATCTTTTAAAGAATACCATTGATATGTATCGGCTAGTTTTATCGTTTTTCTTAGTTTATCCCAAGTGTAAGATATTTTACGAGGTGTTAATTGTTCTTTACCTGGTTTATAATCATTGCAAGAAAATAAATAATCATCATTATTAGCGGTGCTAAGATGTGTCGCTAAAGAATTTATTATATCTAAAGGAATAGTTACTATTTGCGATTTCCTGTTTTTACTAGCTTCTGCAGGCACGTTAATAATTCCGTTAGAGAGTATAACATCTTTTACTTTAAGCTTAGTAAACTCAGTTCTACGGATTAAACAATAAAAAGCAGCTTGGCAAAGTACACCATAATTAAAATTATTTTTTTCTAGATAATTAAAAATACGAACTCTTTCTTGCTGTGGTATTATGGTCCTCTTTTTGTCGCCTTGTTTTATTTTTGATAAAAGACTCGTGAAATCTACATTAATATATCTTCTTTTTATCAGCCACCTTGTAAAAACACCTATAAACCCTAAATAATTATTGTGAGTTCGTGCTGAATTTTCACGGTCGTAAAAAATTACATCTAAAAACCGTCTGCTATAATCTTCATTAAAATCGGTTACAAAACAATCTTCTTTTCCTTCGGATTCATAAAAACCTTTTATATTTTTAATGTAGCTATTGTAAGCACGTAAGGTGTCTTTACGTAGCGCATCTTTTTCAATTTTCTGTTCTAATTGTTTTGTAAAAATATCAAAAACATCAAAAAGCTTGGTGTATACTTTTGCGTTTTGTTCATGCAAAAAGGGAGTCCACCCTTTTGCTAGTTTTTCATTCAAATTGGCTATTATTCTTTTCGCAAACTTTCTTCTTTCTATAATATTTGTTATTGGCTTTACTCTGTTTCTTTTGCGTTTCAAACGTTTAAAAGTATCAGTTTCTAAAGGATCAATAGCATAATAGACGATTTCCCAAGTTTTATTTTCTTTTAATTCTGCAGGAATGTAATCTATAAAAGGAATAAGTTTTTTTGAATTCTGAGATTTAGACATTTTTTTTTTACATCAAATTGATAATTTGACTGTAAATTAAATGATAATCAATGGCAAGTTTTTGACACGCTGTTTTAAAAAAAATACTCTGAGAACCCTATTTGAATAGGGTTTCAGAGTATCAGTAGCGAGAAGCAGATTTGAACTGCCGACCTCAGGGTTATGAATCCTGCGCTCTAACCAACTGAGCTATCTCGCCATTTGCGGCTGCAAATATACAAGATATTTACTTTTAACCAACAAAAAATGAAATTTTTTTTTAAAAAATAAAGATATATATTGCCACCTTAAGAAAAAAAAAATGAGTAAAGTAAAGTTCGAATTAGAGTTCCCTATACATGCGTCACCAAGTATGTTATATAATAGTTTAGCAACTCCTTCAGGATTAGAGGAGTGGTTTGCTGATAGAGTTAATTCTCGAGGAAAATTAATCACTTTTATGTGGGATGATTCTGAAGAAGAGGCTAAAATTTTAGCTAAAAAAAATAATGAACGCATTAAATTTAAGTGGGAAGAAAGTGAAGATGATGAAAGTTATTTTGAATTTAGAATAGAAGTAGACCCTTTAACTAAAGATGTAGTGGTAATTGTTACCGACTTTGCAGATGATGAAGAAGCTGTAGAAGAAGCAAAAATGTTATGGGAAAGCCAAATAGAAAGTCTTAAAAATAGTATAGGAGCGTAATCTTTTATAGTAGATATTAAAAACTCGACATTTTGTCGAGTTTTTTTATGGCTACTAATTACCTAAGCTGTAAATTTGCAATCAAAATTTTTTAGAGATGCTAAATTTTAACGGGAAAATAATATCAGAAAAAGAACTACAGTTATCTAATAATAATAGAGCCTTTAAGTATGGTGATGCTATTTTTGAGACGGTAAGAGTACTTAACACTAAAGTTGTTTTTTTTGAGGATCATTATTTTAGGTTAATGGCATCGATGAGAATGCTGCGTATGAAAATACCAATGAATTTTACGCTAGAGTTCTTACAAGAAGAAATTTTAAAAACTACAAAAGAACTTCCCGAGGCAAACAATTACAGAGTAAGATTAACTGTTTACCGAAAGGATGGAGGATTGTATAAACCAGCGTCAAACGAAATTGATTATTTAATAGAAGCATCTGATTTTACTTATATAGAAAAATCTATTTATAAAGTAGATCTGTTTAAAGATTTTTATAACTATTCAGGATTGTTATCAACCATAAAAACTTCTAACAGAATGCTAAATACATTGTCTGCTATTTTTGCAGATGAAAATGATTTAGATAATTGTATATTATTAAATGAAAGAAAAGGGGTTGTTGAAGCAACCAACGGAAATATTTTTATAATAAAAGATAACGTAATAAAAACTCCGGCTTTAACAGAAGGATGTATAAAGGGAATTGTTAGAAAGAAAGTAATTGAAATTCTAGAGAAAAATCCAGAATATACTATTGCAGAAACTACAATTTCTCCGTTCGAATTACAAAAAGCAGATGAGGTTTTTATAACCAATGCGATTATTGGTATTCAATCAGTAACTAATTACCGTAAAAAAGAATTTACTTCTAGCATAACTGATAAAATTAAAAGTAGTCTTAAATTAATAACAATAACAGGTTAATTCATTTGAATATCACTTGGTGCATTCGCCCATATTTTATACCTACCTCCTTTTTGAAGTAGTTTTTCTTTCCATAAATTTTTGTCATTTGTAGTTAAGATATTTGTGTAATCATTTTCCGAAATAAACCAAGAATCGGTATTTAATTCATCTTCTAGTTGATTTGTATCCCAACCAGAATATCCTAGAAAGAAGCGTATATCTGTTGATTTTAATTTATTACTGGTTAAAAGCTCTTTTAAAAGCTCAAAATTACCTCCCCAATAAATACCATTTGCAACTTCAATGCTGTTTGGTATTAAGTCAGGTGCTTTGTGTATAAAGTATAAGTTATCTTCCTCTACAGGACCACCTTGATATATTGTGAAATCACAATCTATTTCTGGTACTAAATCACTTAGCACGTAATTTAAAGGTCTGTTTAATATAAAGCCAACAGAGCTTTTTGGTGTGTGTTCTGTTAATAAGATAATAGTTCTCTTAAAAGAACAATCATTTAAAATAGTAGGCTCTGCAATTAACAATCTGCCTTTTTCGAGTTTAAGTGCAACCATATACTTAGTTATTTATATTACTAAAATAGGTAAAATTTTAATAAAAATTTAACATAGTTGTTAAAATATGTAATAAAAAGTAAAAAAAGTTTATATTTTTTCTAAAATCTGAATAACTTCATTTCGTTTTCTAACAGAAACTGGTATTGTAATTTTATTTTTTAAAACCAAATATCCTCCATCAGATTTAATGAACTCTTTGATATACTGTATGTTAATTAGGTGACTTTGGTGTACTCTAATAAATTCAAATTCTTTTAGCATGTCTGAAAAGTACTTAAGTGTTTTACCGACTAAAATTTTTTGATTATCTATTAAAAAGAATTCCGTATAGTTATTATCGGACTTACAACGCACAATATCATCTAAATTTACCACAATAATTTTATCAGAAGTGCTTAAAGAAATCTTTTTTGGGCGCAAATTAGGTTGCTTTATAGATTCTTGTAAAATGGTTAATTGTTCTTTATCTGGTTTAATTTGATTTTTAGCTTTATCAATTGCGTTAGATAAATCTTCATTTGTATATGGTTTTAATATATAATCGATTGCAGCAAACTTAAAAGCTTTAATAGCATACTCATCACTTGCGGTAACAAAAATTATTTTTGATGATAAATTAGGGTGAATTTCAAGAACATCAAAACCAGTACCGTCACCAAGCATAATATCTAAAAATAAAATATCTGGCTGTTTTTTTCTTAATAATATAGATGCTTCTACAACGCTTTTTGCGGTACCGATTATTTCTATTTCTTTGTGATGTTTTAAAATGTCGTTTTGTAACATTTTTAAAGCAGATGGCATATCATCAACAATAATAGCAGTTAATTTATTCATGTTAAAAATCAGTTTTTAAAGGAATTTTAAAAGACACTTTTGTTCCGGTTATCTCGTTTCTATCGATGATTTCATCAATATAAAAAAAACTTTTTTTAGACAAGGCTCTAATACGTTCTTCAGTGATTTTAATAGCAACTGAATTATGAGAATTAGCGTTGGTGTCTTTTTTTGATTGATGAATTCCGACGCCGTTATCAATAATAGTACATACTAAAAACTGATTATTAATAGAGAAATAAATCGTGATTTTACCTTCTGATGTTGTTTTAAAAGCATGTTTAATACTGTTTTCAATAAAAGGTTGAATTAACATTGGCGGAATTAATATTTCTTCAGGATCTAGTTTTAAATCGGTAATGATTTCATATTTAAAAGTATTTGAACTCATCTGTTGTTCTAGCTCTATATAATTTTTTAAGACTGATATTTCTTCAGTTAAACTAATTTCTTCTTGTCTAGAATTATGCAGAATTCCGCGTAAAAGCGTTGCAAATTTACTTATTGTTGTATTGAGATCTGCTGATTTTCCGTTAGTACCTAAAGCTTTAATTCCGTTTAAAACATTAAAAATAAAATGCGGATTCATTTGCAACTGCAACGCTTTTTGCTCTAACGACAATAAATGATTTTTTAACTGTAGTTTTTTAACTTTAGCTTTATTTTTAGCTTTAATTTTTCGAATATAAAGTAAAGTTACCGCCGTTAAAAAAAAGAGTATAAAAGAGATACTTGCCCATATAAACCAACTTTTTTGATGAATAGGTGTATCAATAAAAAAATGAAAATGTATTGGTTTGCTTATTTTTTTAGCACTTTTAGATTGTACTGTAAAAGTATAGTTTCCGTAGTTTAAATAAGGAAGGTCAACGGTGTTTTTAGAAGTCCAATTACTAAATTCATCATTTAATTTATAACGGTATAAAACATCTTTCGGATTGTTGATATTAACCGTTTTATAAGTAAATGAAATATGATTTTTAGTAGGTTTTAATTGTAATATTTTTTGATAGTTGTTAATATCAATGCTGTCTAACGATTTATAAACTACGTCAATATTTTGAAAGGTAATTACAGGAGTTTTTTCTGTAACATTCTTTCCTTTTAATTTATATACACCTTTGTTTTTTGTAGCAATCCAAATATTTTTTTGCTGATCCTGAAAAACAGTATTTATTTTATTTGTTGTTAATGTATTGTATTTATTGATGTTTTTTTCGAAGTTAAAATTTTCATTAAGTATTTCAATTCCGTCGTTTTGAGAAATAATCCAAAATTGATTGTTAATAAACTTAACATCAATTATGTTTTTTAAAGAGCTTGTAATTGTCTGAATTTGGTCGTTATTAATTAATTTAATTCCGTTGTTATAAGTAGCTGCAACAGTCTTTTTTTTATGAAAGATAATAGAAGTGTAATTACCTAAATCTATTCTTTTTAAAAGAGTCGGGTTAACTAATTTATCTAGTTTCCACAAAGCTTTGTTGGTTGCAATCCAATAAAAAGAACCATCAAACTTTAAATCGTTTATTATGTTTAAATCAATCTGAAAATTAGTCCGAATATTAGAAAGGAAATCCTCACGAACTCTTAATATACCTTTATCTGTACCTAAAAAAGTACCATGGTTTGTAGTTAGTATACAGTTGATTTTTTTTTCATCAAAAGAACTAAATGTACTATTACTTCGGATGCTTAGTCCGTTATTACTACCAATATAAAGAGTGTTTTTTGTAGTACTAACAACTGTTGATTTATCAGTTGTTAATCCGTCTTTTTTACTAAAGTTTATAAACTCATAACCGTCAAAACTAGAGATTCCTTTATTAGAAGTAAACCATAAATAACCACTTTCATCTTGTGTAATATCAGTAATAGTTAAACTAGGTAAGCCATCATTTAAATTATAGTTTTTTAGCGTGTTTAACTGTGCAACAGTACTTGTAACAGTTGATGAAAAAATAAAAATAAATACATATTTAAGTAACTTCATAGTAACAAACTTAACCAATTTAAACGTCATCGCGATAAAGTATAAGAAGTAATCTTTTTAAGATAATTACTGCTACTTTATTAGCGATGACGTTCCCCAAATATTAAATTATTTCATTGCGTATAAGCGCTTATTATTAGTGTCGGGTTTAATGTGCTCTAAGTCGCCAAAAGGTTTTGTAAGTGGCTTTAATACACACAGCACAGATGTTTTTCCTTTAATAAGTAATTTACTATCCTTTATTTTATAGGTCCATCTAAATTTTTCAACAGGAATATTTAACTTATCCATGTCTTTCATTAAATCTTCATCATTAGCAATAAAATCCATTAACTCTTCTTGCATTACAAAAGTTGGAATTTCTTCATCTGAATGTAAATAATCAACTTCTAAACTTACAGGTACACTAAACTGTTTTGTATATGGCTCTCCTATATAACGCTCTCTTTCGTTTGTTAAAGCAGCAAACCAATCTATTTCTCTTTCCTTCGGATATTTTTTAGCAATCTCTTTAGATAAATCTACTTTTCCTGGTGAGTTTGCTGTCGGATAAAATACGTAATACGGTTCTGCTAAATAGTGATTCGTAAACTCGCCATCGAATACATTAAAGTAAGGTGAAGCTACAACTTGCGGAACTTCATCCGTAGAAAAAGCTTGTTTTAAACTATTTAAAAGTGCTTCGTTTTTACCTAAGCCGTTTGAATGAAATACAATTTTAGTGTTTATATTAATTCCCTTTTTTATAGTAGGTAAATTTCCTTTAGAAATACTTTTTTGTAAAGATTCTGTTGTAATTTTTTCACCATTTACAACTGTTTCAAGATGCATACCTTTAAAAGGATTACTGTAGTTAACAATATGAATATCGCCGTACGGATTTTCAGTAGCGTTTCTATTCATCCACGTAATAATTTCTTCTAAAGAATATTCCTCATTTATAACACGGTATTTTTTGTCTTTAAAATAAGCCCTAGCACTGTCGTAAAACTTGCTATCGCTTTTATCATAACCAGCAATAAATACAATTGGTTCTCTTGAGTTTAAATTAATTTTGTTTACCGTTTCTTCTTTTTTAGCAATGTTTCCCAACTCTTTTGTACTGTTTTTTTTTGTTTCATTACAGCTTGTAAATGTTCCGATTAGTAGTAGTAATCCCATTACCATTCCTACTTTTAAAATGTGTTGTTTCATAGGTTTTGTTTTTAAGGTTATTATTTTGTTATTGTTGTAAAATGATGGTTACATTTTTCTCTAAATTAAAATTTGTAGATAATTTATTTAAAATGTTAGGCAAGTTCCTGTCACTAACCCATAACCCATTTTTTTGCTTCTCTACAGAAGCTATTAATCCGTTGTTGTTTATCTGTAATTTTAAGCTGTTATATTTGCTTAAATACATTTTTAATACTGATGAGTAATTGTTGTCTGACCACATAATATTTGTTTTATACAGTCAAAATTAAGGGAGAAGTAAGGTATAATTTGAAGTTAATTAGAATTCGTAAGCAATAAATTAGAATTCGTTAAATCTTAGTTAATGTATTTAAATACATTAACTAAGAAATAGTAATAGAAAGAGATGTAAAACGAAACAGCAGATAGTTTTGTAAAACTACCTGCTGTTATTAAGTAAATTATTTTTTATTATAATAAAATACAACCACCCCAAGAAAAGCATTGAGAAGGTTCTCTTAATACATATCCGTTTGGTAATGTACGGCAGCAAGTTGAAGGCCCACATTGTTGCCAATTACCACTTCCATTAATAGATTTTTGCTCAGTCTTGTTTAATGTAGTCCCTAAGTTTAAAATTTTTTTGAACATAATAATAATAATAATTAAGTTTCTCAAATTTAAATAGTTAAAAATATTAATGAAGAAAATAAATCGTAAAAAAAGGAGGGTAAAACCGTAAATATTAATAACAATCAGTTTTAATTTGATTCGTTTTTTGAAAAGTACTCAACGGAGTGTGTAATTGAGTTAGAACAATAATATTTAAATTTTTTAAAACATCGTTCATCATACTAATAGAGCCACAAATCATAATTGTGCCGTTATTCTTTAGGGTCGATGCAATTAAGGCTTGTTCTTTTAAAATAAGATCTTGTACGTATTCTTTATTTTGCTCTTTGGAGTAAGCAATATGAATATTTTCTTCATTTAAATTTGTTAAAAACGGAGCATACATTTTTAAAGATTCTTTAGTTCTTGCTCCCCAAAATAAATGAGTTTTTAAAGGATTGTGTAACATTCCTAAAAAAGGAGCAATACCTGTTCCGTTGGCTATTAGAATTGTTTTTTTTGATTTTTTAGAAAAATGAAACGCTTTATTTTTTTCAATTCTAGCAAGTAAAGTATTTGCTGTTTTAAGATTGAAAAGTAAATTTGAACAAACCCCAAATTCGTGTTTTTTTATACTTAATAAAATGTCATTGTCAATTTTACCTACAGAATATAAGCGTTTAATGTTATCGTTTTTAGGAGTGATTGCTAGTAAATCACCCGATGAAAAGTGCAATTTTTTAAGAGGTCTTAAACGGATTAAAAAAGAAGCATCCGTATTTAGTTCAGTAGTATTTATTACCGAAAAAGCTTGCTGCTTTTTAGGTTTAACTAGTTTTTGTTTTAGTTGTAAGTGGATATTTGTTTTTTGACTCCATTGTATCCCCCAGGTTTTAAAATCATTAAAATTTTGATTGTTAATTTTATAAAGAGGTAAAGTAGGAGAGAAGTGCTTTTTCTTTTTAAATGCGTTATCAATTTTAATAGCAAACTTACAATATTCAGGATATGCGAATGAGCCAAAACCAACTACAGCATAGTTTATAGGATTTGGCTGTTTAATTTTTTCTGCTAATGTTAGGAAGTTATTTGCATTTGAAGGAGGTTGTCCTTCGCCATAAGTTGCTGTTAAAACAATTAATTGGGTAGCTTTATTATAAGATGTGTAGTTGTTTAAATGGTCTATAAAAACAGTTTTTTTATCAGTAATTAAAGCGTCGTATAAAGAAGATGCAATACCAAAAGTACTGCCTGTTTCTGAACCAACTAATATAATAATTTCTGAATTTTCTTTTTTAAACTTGTTCTTAGGTAATGAGCTTTTACGTTTTCTTTCTAAAGTCATGGCGAAACCAGAATAGATAAAAAATAAAATAGCAAGACAGGATAAAAGTAAAATTATTGACCAAATAATAGTGCCACGACCGGTATGTAAAAACAAACTCCAATCGGACAGTATTTGTGTTAAATGTAAATTTTTTGCACTAATAATTTCACCAGAGTATTGATGAATAATCAATTCTTTGGTTTTTAATTTTAAGAAAAAATAATCTTCGGCATCGTCAGAAAAAGGAAATTCAATACTTTTAACTTCATTTAATTGAATGTTTTTAAAGATTGAAAATTCCTCAACGGCAATTTTTTTATCCGAAGAAATCTCTGAAAAATCAAAAGTATGCTTAATGTTGTTTTCAGGTAAAAGAGAAAATTTTTCTAGAGATAAATATACAGCGGTTACTGTAATTATTAATATAGGAATTAAGGTAAACCGACCAATGATTACGTGATAATATTGGTTAAAATTTTCTTTAACAACTTTAGTGAAGAAACGTATAATTCCGCCTTGCCTTTTAATGATAAGAATGCTTCCTGTAATAGTAATTAGCAATAGGAGAAAAGAGAAAAAACCAACTAAAAAACGACCGGTTGATTTTAAAAATAAAGAACGATGTAAATTGGTTGTCCATTTAAAAATGGATGATTTAGAAACGATACTACTTATTTTTTTGCCTGTAATAGGATTAATGTAAAACGTTTCATTTTTTCCGTTTTTGGTAATTACAGCAGCGGTAACAAAATTATGTTCATCAACATTTAAAGTTATTACTTCTTTGTACTCTTTTTTTAAAGAAGAAATTGTTTGAGAAAGGGAAATATTATCAGTAGCTATTGCATACGGTTTTAATTGATTCGATATCGGTTCGAAACTTAAAATAAAACCGGTTACAGCAGCAATAAGTATAAAAATAGATGAAGATATAGCCAGTGTTAAATGGCTATACCTCCATACAGAAGTAGTTAATTTCATTAAATATTATTTTACTAATTATTGCGGAATCATGCGGATGTAACGTATAAATCCTTTTCCTTCAATCTTGGTTTTTACGTTTTCTGTAGTAAGTTCAAATTCAACATCATCTTTATAATATTCTTGATCTTCTACGGCAGATTCAAATCTAATTTTATAACCTTTATTTAATTTGCTTTCCGGAATTTTAAGAATACTAATAGTTCTATTACCTCCACTAACAGTAGCTCCTGTTATGGCATCTATATCAGCTCTTTTTGTACCTTGAAACTTCCACCATTCTGTTATATCCGAATACCAATCTTCATCATCACCTTGTACATATAGTGTTTTTTCATATTTGCCATTTGGGTTTAATAAAGAAACTGTAATGTAAGCACCTTCGCCTGTATAATTTTTTAATTGAATCATACATTTATAAGTAGCATCATTATAAGTAGTAAAAGCCATATCTCCGAAGGCTAAGAATAAAATTATAAATATTTTTTTCATATTTATTTGTTTTTAATTACTTGTGTTTATTTTAAAAAACTAATATCGGTGTTTTTTAGGTTTTCATTTTCTTTAGCTAAATCATATAAAGTTTCATCAAAATCTGTTTTTACATTTTTATCTGCTCCTTTGTTAAGTAAAATTTTTATTATTTTATGATTTTTAGCAATTAAAACAGCTTCCTGTAATGCTGATAATCCTTTTTTGTTTTTAGCATTGATATCAATTTTATAATCAGCTATAAAATTTAGCATAGCAATACTTTGTTTTTTAACAGCTAGATGAAATAAAGTATTTCCGTCCTTTTGTATCTCTTCAACATTTAAACCTTTAGTTTTTAAAAGCGTTAGTTTTTGTTGAAATTCTGCTGTTTTTTTAGCATTGAAAGTTTTAAATAAATAATAGTTTAAATTATTTCCTTTAGCATCTGTTACCGCTACATTAGCGTTCTTTTCTAATAAAAATTTAACAACCTCTAAACTGTTGCTTACGCTATTTGTAAGAGCAGATTTTCCTTCTTTATTAGTGTGGTTAATGTTTTTAGTTTTTGAAGCTAATAACTTAATTACCTCTAAAGAATTTCTTCTAGTGGCGTTTGTTAAAGGAGTATTTCCATTAACATCAGCTTTATTGATATCTATTCCTTTTGATATAAAATAATTAAAAGTAGCGATGTCTTTATTTCCATAAGCTAAGTTATGAATAGGGTTTTTACCTTCGTTATTAGTTATGTTAGGATTGATGCCTAAGCTTTCTAAATATTTGAAAAACGCTAAAGAATTGTAACCACTTCTAGAACCTCTTGAAGCTAATAAAAAGGCATTTCCACCATTTTTATTTAGGTTTTTATGTGAAATTCCTTTTTTTAATAATAATTCAGCTATTTTTTTATTACCATTTTTGGCAGCATAATTAAAAGCTCCGTTTTCATCATTGTCTAAACTATTAAGAGACAGTCCTTTTTCAGTAAAATAATCAACCAGATAAAAATCTTTTAAATTAGAAATTACTAGTAACAATGCATTAGCACCATTTTCGTTTAGATCATTTTTAACATCGATACCGTTTTTAATTAATACATCGTATATTTTTGTGTTTGTTTGCCCTGCTGCCGCAGCAAAAGTTAACGGTGAAAAGTTATGAGAATCTTTTAAATCTAACCGAGCTTTGTTATCAATAAGATGTTTAACTAATTCTAAATTACCTTTATAAGCAGCCCAAAACACATAGGTCCTTTTATCATGTGTTAACTTATTAACATCATTACCTTTTTGTTTAAGAAGGTGTTTTATAGTCGCATTTGGTGCTTCTGCTAAAATAGCATTGGTAACAGCATCAAATCCATTAGATGTTAATGCGCTTGGATTGTTGTTTTCTTTTATTTTTTGATCAATAATAGCAACAGTTGGTTTTGTTTTCCAGAAAACACGATCAAAAAAAATGTTTTTTGTTTGTGCTTGTAGCATACTTGTAATGAAAACAAGTAAAAATGTAAGTTGTAAATTTTTCATGTGTTTTATTTATTTTTTAACGAAAGATTCAATCGTTTCATCTATTTGTTGTTGCTCGGTTATTTGGTCTGAAAACAAGTGTTTATATAATGGTTTGTTCTCCACTTTTTTCTCTAGAGAGAGATTGTTGTTTCTTCCATAAACCTCGTCCCACTTATTTCTAACTAATAGCCATTTGTTGGTGTTTTTTTTCCACCAATCTTGCGATGCTTTACATTTACTATCAGCAACTTTAACATAAGTGTTGTAGCCTTTTTCATGTGCTAATACAATATCTTTAGTGCCTGCTTTTCTAATTATTTTCTTGTTGTCTTGATCATGTAGCCAACCATAGTTTGTAATTTCATGGCGATTTCCTCTTTCAGTTACATTATAGTCGCTTCGTTTTGTGTATTCTCTGCGAGGTAAAGGCGCATCTGTTGTGTTTTCCCAATAGCTTTTTCCATCTATATGTACCCACGTTCCTGAGCCTTCGTAGCGAGGACTATCATCTACCTGATACACTTTTTGTGTCCATTGTTTTTTTACAGCTGCTTTTGATTTGTTTTCATATAACCAATTATTATCGCCATTAAACATATAAAAATCTTGATTTTGATATGCCCAATCTTGTCGCCAATGTTTTACAATATGAGGGCTAACAGGATTACCTACTTGCAGTAAATGCTGAATAGAGATATCATTTTTACCATCTTCAATTAATTCGGCCCACTCTAAACCTTTTGCAATTTTTGTTTTTGATGGTTTGTATAAAGAATCTTTACTATTGTTAAAAGTTTCAGCAAAATTAAAAGTAACCTCAAAACAACCGCACATTTTTTTTATAGCAGCTTTGTCTTTTGCTTTTTTACTTTGAGCATTTATTGTTAAAGCAGTTAATAATAGCATGCTTCCTAATAATACTTTTTTCATTTTATGATTTATTTTTAGTTGAAATATTTTTTTGACAAAAATATAAATTTTATTTAGATTGATTTAAAATAAAGAATATATTTGTCGAAAATTATTAAGAATGTTTCTAAATAGAGAAATAATAGGTGTTTTTATTTTTATAAGTTTAACTGCTTTTTCGCAAGAAAAAACAGTGCAAAATGATGAGGCTCTAGAAATAAATGAGTTAGAAGAAGTAGTTGTTACAGCAACAAGAACTAAGCGCCAATTGTCATCAATACCAATGCCGGTAACATTAATTTCTAAAGAACAATTAATGAAATCGGGGGCAGTACGATTAAAAGATATTTTATTAGAACAAACAGGAATCGCATTAGTAGCTGATTTTGGAGGTTCAGAAGGAATACAACTACAAGGTGTTGCGGCAGATTATACTTTAATTTTAATTGATGGAGTTCCGATTGTAGGAAGAACATCTGGTAACATCGATTTAAATAGACTTACAGTTAATAATGTTAAGCAGATAGAAATAGTTAAAGGACCATCATCATCTTTATATGGTTCTGAAGCAATAGGTGGGGTAATTAATATAATTACCGAGCAGCCAAAAAATGATAATTTAAAAGGAACTGTTAGTTACTACGCAAAAGGCGGAGCTAAAAATGAGCTTGATATTAATACAAATGTTCAATTGAAAAGGAATCGATTTGGGATGGTTTCTGGAATTAACTTAAACTCAAGTAATGGTTATGATTTATCTCCGGAAACGATTTCAAAAACAACAGAACCATATCAGAATTTTACAGGAGATTTAAAGTTGAGTTATGATGTTTCAGATAATTTAAAAGTAGCGATATCAAATCGGTTTTATCAGCAAAATCAAAATCAAAAAGAAAATGGCAATGATAATAGGCAAACTGATTGGAGTGTTAATACGAAATTAAATAATAAAATAAACGATAAATGGAGCTTAGATTATGGATTGTATACCACCAAGTATAAAGCAGAAAGCATGTTTAATAATGATGCAACATTATACCAACAAACGCTGTTGCGGCCAGAAATAAAATCAATAAATAAATTTAATAAAGCAACTTTAATTTTGGGAGCTGGAGCTAATTTTGATGCTTTAGAAAGAACGGAATTTAAAGGTGTTAAAAAGTACGATACACCTTATGTTTTTGGGCAACTTGATTTTAATCCAACCCATAATTTAAATCTTATTATAGGTGCTCGATTTGAAAATAGTAATCAATATAAATCAGCATTTACACCTAAAATATCATCAAGCTATAAAATTAATAATTGGCTTACCGCAAAAGCATCTGTAGGTTACGGATTTAAAGCACCTGATTTTAGGCAGCTATATTTTAATTTTAGAAACTCCGCAAGCGGATATGTGGTTTTAGGAACCCAAACATTGTATGATTTGTATGGTAATCTACCAGAAATACAATCAATTGAAAAAGAATTAAAACCGGAAAGCTCGGTTGGTTATAACTTCGGATTTCAACTAAAACCATTATCAAGTTTAAAAATAAATTTCAACTTGTTTAGAAATGATATTAAAGATTTGATAGATGCGTTTGATACACACTTAAATGCTTCAGATTTAGGATTTCCCGCCGGAACACGTACTTTTTCTTACAGAAATATCAATAAAGTATATACGCAAGGATTAGAGGTAGATGTGAATTATAAAATAACTCCAAATTTCAACATTTTAGGTGGTTATCAATTTTTAGATACAGGTGATAAAAGACAAGAGGATTTAATAAAGTCTGGTAAGGTTTTTATTAGAAGAACGCCGTCATCTTCATCAGAAAAAATGACAATTTCAAATTATTACGGATTGCCAAATCGATCTAAACATATGGCAAATTTTAAAGTTTTTTATGAAAACTATCAACACGATTTTTCTGCAAATGTTAGAGCTGTGTACAGAAGTAAATATGCTTTGTTTGATACTAATAATAGTCAAGGAATTATAGATGAGAATGATGATTTTGTAGCAGGAAATACACAAGTAAACATAGCGATTCAAAAAACATTTTTCAATTTAATGAACCTTCAATTTGGTGTTGATAATATTTTCGATGAAAAAGGAACAGAAAATAAAAGCACCTTTAAAAATAACGATAGTGTTTTGCGTTTAGGAAGCACTTATTATGGTAGAATTCAATTTAATTTTTAATATATAAATCAATAAAAAATGAGAGTTTTAAAGTCAGTTTTAATAGTAATAATGTTAAGTTTTGTAGCTGTTTCATGTAGTGAGAATAAAGATACATTACCTGATGAGGTGGTTGCTAAACAAGTAGTTAATTTACACGCAAAAGAAACAACAGATAGATCTGTACATCCAGCAGTAGTATCAGGTGAGTTTGTTAAATTCAGTTTTAGTAAGGGTGCAGTAACAACAGCTGATAATTGGGATATTGCATTTAGAGGAACTACTATTTTGGTTAATGGTGGTGTTGCTACAGGGATTACAAATGAGCCTGAAAGAAAAAAAGATGCAGCTTTAGTATTAGTAGAGAGTGTATTTTCAGATGTTAAAACTGCACCTTTAGATAATGCGTTTAAACAAGATGCCGTTGATGCATTAGCATTACCTAAAACCACATGGTATTCTTATGATAGAACTGATCATAGTATAGACCCTGTGGCCGGAAAAATTATAGTCGTAAAAACAAATGATGGCCATTATGCTAAAATGGAAATTATAAGTTATTATAAAGATATGGATAGCTCAAATTCTGCAGATCCTGTAAATTCAGGCGCACAATATTATACATTTAATTACATGTATAACCCTAATAGTGGAGATAAAAATCTTCAGTAATTGTTAATTATTTTGTTAGTTTTTGTTAATGAAAAGCTGTTTTGGTTAGTCACCAAGCAGCTTTTTTATTACCTGAGTTTCTCTTTTAAGTATTTAGCAGTAAAAGATTCTTTATTTTTTACTAATTCTTCTGGTGTTCCTGCAAAAATTAAATTACCTCCGTTTTTACCACCTTCTAAACCAAGATCTATAATATAATCGGCACATTTTATTAACTCAATATTATGTTCAATTACAATAATCGAATGTCCTTTTTCGATTAAAGCATTAAAAGATGCTAATAATTTTTTAATATCATGAAAATGCAATCCGGTTGTAGGTTCATCAAAAATAAATAAGGCTTTGTCTTTTGTGTTTCCTTTTATTAAGAAAGAAGCTAGTTTAATACGTTGTGCTTCTCCGCCTGATAAAGTTGATGACGATTGTCCTAATTGTACATAGCCCAAACCAACATCTTGCAAAGGTTTTAGTTTTTTAGCAATTTTAGGTTGCTCGTGTTCTGAGAAAAAAGCAACAGCATCATCAATAGTTGAATTTAAAATATCATCGATAGATTTTCCTCCGAAAGTAACTTCTAACACTTCTTTTTTAAAGCGTTTTCCGTTACAAGTATCGCACTGCAAATGCACGTCTGCCATAAATTGCATTTCAATCGTAACTTCACCTTCACCTTTACAAACCTCGCAACGACCACCTTCTACATTAAAAGAAAAGTGTTTAGGTTGGTAATTTCTTATGTTAGATAGTTTTTGATCTGATAACAGTTTACGAATATCATCGTAAGCTTTAATATAAGTAACAGGGTTTGATCTTGAAGAACGCCCAATCGGATTTTGATCGATAAATTCAATATGTTTTATCGTATCAAAACTTCCGGTTATGTTGGTGTATTGGCCAACTTTATCTCCATACCCGTTTAGCTTTTTCTGCATGGCAGGATATAAAATTTTCTTAACCAACGTACTTTTTCCACTACCTGAAACTCCTGTAATTACCGTTAAGTTGTTTAAAGGAAAAGAAACATCTACGTTTTTTAAGTTGTTTTCTCGTGCACCAATAATATTAATGGTGTTTTTTGATGTTCTGCGAGAAGTTGGAATGTCAATTTTTAATTCTTCGGATAAATATTTAGCTGTTAACGAATCTGATTTCATAATAGCATCAAAAGTACCTTCGGCAACTACATGTCCGCCATAAGTACCTGCTTCAGGACCGATATCAATAATATAATCTGCTTCCTTCATAATATCTTCATCATGTTCAACCACAATAACAGTGTTACCTAAATCGCGTAAATCTTTAAGAACCTCAATTAGTCTTTCTGTATCTTTTGGATGTAAACCAATACTTGGTTCATCTAAAATATACATAGATCCTACGAGCGAACTACCTAAAGAAGTGGCTAAATTTATACGCTGGCTTTCACCACCTGAAAGTGTGTTAGAAGTACGATTTAAGGTTAAGTATTTTAAACCAACATCAGTTAAAAAAAGCAAACGATTGTTAATTTCGGTAAGCAACCTTTTCGCAATGTTTTTATGGTTTTCATTTAAGTTTATGTTCTTAAAAAAAACAGCCAATTCATCTAAAGGAAGTGTAACTAAATCAGAAATTATTTTATCGTCTACTTTTACGTAGTTGACTTCTTTACGCAATCTTTTACCGTTACAATCGGTACAGGTTGTTTTTCCGCGATAGCGAGAAAGCATTACTCTGTTTTGAATTTTATAACTTTTTTCTTCTAATTTTTTAAATAAATCGTGTATTCCTTCAAACTTATTTGTTCCGTTCCAAATAAGCTCTTTTTGTGCTTCAGAAATTTCAAACCAAGGTTTATGAATAGGAATACCAAATGTTTCTGCGTTAAGAATTAGTTCTTCTTTATATATTCTGTAAGCATCAGTTTTAAAAGGAAAAATAGCATCTTCAAAGATTGATAATCCGGTATTCGGAATCACTAAATCTTCGTCAATTCCAATTACGCTTCCGTAACCTTCACAAGTAGGGCAGGCTCCGTATGGGTTGTTAAAACTAAATAAATGAGTGTTCGGTTCTAAAAAAGTAATACCGTCTAACTCAAATTTATTACTAAATTCAGTAACAACGTTCGTATTTAGGTTTTCTATTAAACAGAACCCCTTTCCTTCAAAAAAAGCAGTTTGAATAGCATCTCCTAAACGATTGTAAAAATCTTCTTCGTGTTTTAATACAATTCGATCAACCACTAAAAATAATGCTTTATCATTATAATCTTCAATAGGAAAATCATCAATTCTTAAAACAGTGTCATTATATTTTAAACGCGCGTAACCTTGTTGCGTTAATACTTGTAAAACAGTTTTTAAATCTCTGTTTTCATTAATGGTAATTGGCGCAAGTAATAAAAGTTTTGTGCGCTCTTCGAAATTTTTAACGAAAGTAAGCACATCAGAAACGGTATGTTTTTTTACTTCATTACCAGATATTGGCGAAATAGTTTTACCAATACGTGCATATAATAATTTTATATAATCGTAGATTTCTGTTGAAGTACCTACAGTTGATCTTGGATTTGTGGAGTTTACCTTTTGTTCGATTGCAATTGCCGGAGCAATTCCTTTTATATAATCTACTTTAGGTTTGTGTAATTTTCCTAAAAACTGACGTGCATATGAAGACAAACTTTCTACATAACGACGCTGTCCTTCGGCATACAAAGTATCAAAAGCTAAAGAAGATTTTCCAGAACCAGAAAGGCCTGTTATTACAACTAATTTATTTCGAGGAATAACAACATCAATATTTTTTAAATTGTGTAGTTTTGCCCCTTTTATAATAATGTTTTCCTTAGGATTAATGGTAGAAATATCTGTTTTCATCTATAAAAAAATAATGTATAAAAATACCATTTTTGTAAATGAATGAAGAAGATAATTTGTTCTTTTTTTTAAAAATAACTATAAAATTAATTTAATACTTGTATTTGTTAATAAAAAGAACAATATTTGTAACTAGTTACTAATCAATAAATAAAAAGCCTATAGCTAAATAATTACTTTTTAAAGATTTACCCTTAACGAAAGAATGTTTAACGACGTTCTTAAAAAAGTAATTATGATGCATAAAGATGTTGTAAGCGATAGCGCTTTAGTAAGAGACTACATTAATGGAAAAGAGTTAGCAATAGAGTTGCTAATTAAACGCCACCAGCAAAGATTATATAGTTTTATATATAGCAAAGTACAGAATAGAGATACTACAGAAGATATTTTTCAAGACACTTTTATTAAGGTAATAAAAACACTTAAAAAAGGACGTTATAACGAAGAAGGTAAGTTTTTGCCTTGGGTTATGAGAATTTCTCATAATTTAATTATCGATTTTTTCAGAAAAAGTAACAGGATGCCAATATTTAATAACACAGAAGATTTTGATATTTTTTCGGTACTAACTGACGGTGCTTTAAATGCTGAAAATAAAATTATAAAAGAACAAATTTTATCTGACGTTAGAGATTTAGTAGAAGAATTGCCAGAAGAGCAAAAAGAAGTTTTAAAAATGCGTATTTATAACGATATGAGTTTTAATGAGATTTCTGAGAATACAGGAGTGAGCATTAATACGGCTTTAGGGAGAATGAGATATGCATTAATTAATTTAAGGAAAATAATAGAGAAAAATAAAATAATTTTAGTAAATTAGACAATATTAGTAAAACGGCGTCGTTAAATACTTGATAACAAAATATATAAAGGCAATATATGATGCAAACTTACTCACAGAGATCTTCGGATTTCATTATGAAACCTAAACAAGAAACAATTCAATTTTTGATTAATTTTTCTAAATCTTTACAAATAGTTAAAACCAAATCAAACTATCTCATTGAATTGAATTTGAATTAAGAGAGGAAAAGCTTCAGCACTAGTTGAAGCTTTTTTATGCTCTTTTCTTATAATATTCATCTAAAACTGTTTTTCTTCCTATTGTTTTTGTAATAATATCATTTTCTAAATCCCAACCACGAGCAGGAGAGTATTCTCGTCCATACCAAATTATTTGTAAGTGAAGATCATTCCAAATTTCTTTAGGAAATAAACGTTTTGCATCTTTTTCTGTTTGAACTACATTTTTACCGTTCGTTAAGTTCCAACGATATAATAATCTATGAATATGAGTATCTATTGGAAAAGCAGGAACACCGAAAGCCTGACTCATTACTACGCCAGCAGTTTTATGTCCAACAGCAGGTAATTCCTCTAAAAACTCGAAGCTCTCAGGAACTTTTCCGTTATGTTTTTCGATTAATATTTTAGACAAACCATAAATTCCCTTCGATTTCATTGGTGACAATCCGCAAGGCCTAATGATTTCTTTAATTTCTTCTACAGTCATTTTTACCATATCGTAAGGGTTATCCGCTTTAGCGAATAAAAGAGGTGTAATTTTATTTACACGAACATCAGTACATTGCGCAGACAATAAAACGGCAATAAGTAAGGTGTATGGATCTTTATGATCTAAAGGAACTGGTATTTCTGGATACAATTTCTCTAATGTATCTATCACAAATTGAACTTTGTTTGCCTTGGTCATTTTCTTTATCTTTATATCGACAAAAATACAAATTATGACAACATTAAAAATAGGGGATAAAGCACCAAATTTCGAATCTGTTGATGAAAAAGGAAATACAGTAAAACTTGCGGATTATAAAGGTAAAAAGTTGGTTTTATTTTTTTATCCTAAAGCAAGCACTCCAGGTTGTACAAATGAAGCGTGTGATTTAAGAGATAATTATCAGGCTTTTTTAGCAAAAGGCTATGAGGTTTTGGGGGCAAGTGCAGATTCTGCTAAACGACAACAAAACTGGATTAATAAGCACGAGTTACCTTTTCCGCTATTAGCAGATGAAACTAAAGAAGTAATCAATGCTTTTGGTATTTGGGGACCAAAAAAGTTTATGGGAAAAGAATATGATGGAATTCACAGAACTACTTTTGTAATTGATGAAAACGGAATCATTGAAGATATAATAAGTAAAGTAAAAACAAAGGAACACGCTAAACAAATTTTAGGATAACAAAAAACCGAGCTTAAAGCTCGGTTTTTTTTATTTTTGTTTAGCTGATAATTCAGCTTGTAACTCTTTACTTGTTTGAGAACTGTTATCATGACTCCAGCCTGGAGGCATAAAAACATATTTAAGTCGAGTACTTAGTGGTAAATGTTTTTTTCTATTAAAGAAATCTTTAAAAATTTCTTTCCATTCATGAAAAATAATATTGATAGGACCTTTGTCTTCTAACGGAGAAGTTAATCCGTAACGTAGTTTTTCATAAGTCACTTCATCTTCTTCTGCTTGAAATGTTCCGAACATGCGATCCCAAATAATTAAAACCATTCCCATGTTTTTATCTAAATATTTGGTGTTTGAAGCATGATGAACTCTATGATGTGACGGCGTTACAAAGAAGAATCCCCATAAACCTAATTTACTTTTTATGAAATTTGTGTGGCACAAAGTACCGTAAATTTGATTCAGTGCATAAGCAAACATAATATGTAAAGGTTCAACCCCTAAAAAAGCTAAAGGTAAAAAGAAGATATAACGAAATAAAGGCTGTAATACAGGTGAACGAAAGCCTGTTGAAATATTATAATATTCAGAGTTGTGATGTGTTACATGAACTGCCAAAAAAATCTTGAATGATGATCTACATAATGATGTATATAATATAAAAAATCTTGACCAATAAACGCAAATAACCAATAAGCTACGGCTAAATATTCCCAATCTACAATTCGGTAATGATAACAAATTCCCATTACACCAAAAGAGATTACTTTCATCAATATGTCTAAACTAAAGTTAATTAGTGCAAAATAAATATTGGTAGAAGTGTCTTTAAAATCGTAATTTTTCTTTTTCGATCTGTAGCTAAAATATATTTCAATTAAAATTATTGAAATAAAAAACGGTGTGCTCCAAAAATATAGAACATCTTGATTTAATAAACCCATACAAATTCTTTAGAATACAAAAATATTCCTTTTTACTTAAAGATAATAATTAATTTTTACAAACGATTTTCGATCCATTTTTTAAAACTATAAAAGTTTTGAGGAGCCACTCCATGACCTACCGGATACTCAGAGTATTCGCTTTGTAATTTATTTTCTGATAAAATTTGTGGCGCTTTACGAGCCCAATCAATAGGTAATACCTGATCTACGGTTCCATGAGAAATATAATAATCTGTAGTAATCGTACTTGGTATTTCTTTAGGTAATAATTCTTCGTTAATATAACCGCTTAAAGCAATTACATGTTGCACTTTATTAGGATAATTAAAACTTAAGGCATAACTTAAAATAGCTCCTTGACTAAAACCTAAAAGAAATGTTTTACCAGAATTGGTATTGTATTTTTTTTTAATTTTATCAATAAATAAAGCAATTTCATCTACAGATTCTTTTGCTTGAACTAAATCAGAAAACTTTCCGTTATTAGCATCAAAATTAATGGCATACCAAGCATAAGCTCCACCACCCATACTATGTGTTGCTTGCGCACTAACAATTAATAAATTATCAGGTAATTCTTCAGCAAATGAAAATAAATCTTGCTCGTTACTACCATATCCGTGTAGTAAAATTAATAAAGGCGGATTACTAATCGCTTCATTTGGTTCTCTTACAATATAATGTAAACTCATATAATTAAATTCCTTTAAACCATTCTTGAAACTGTTCTCCTATAAAGGGAACTAATTTTTTTTCTCCTTTTAAAACAGCCATAAAACTTATAAGCCAAAGAACAAATAAAAGCACACCTACAATCCAACCAGCAAAACCTCCTAAGTACTTATAAATAATCCAAGTATTTAAAAAAGATAAAATATTTAATCCAAGCATTTGTCTAATGTAAAAACTAGTAAAAGCGTTTTTATTATTCATGTTTAATACAAACGCGATTATTGTTCCGATAATCCAAAAGTGGCTAATTATTGCATTTGTTTTACCGTCAGTTATTGTGTTTTTTTCCATAATTATAAATTTAAGATTAATTGCTTGTTATTATATATACCGTATACTTTTCCTTTTAATTCTTTTTCTAAAAAAATACTATTTTTTGATGTCGAAATGATGTTTTCTTCAGAAAAAGTATAAGATCCATCAGGATTAAAAATTGATAGATTTGCTTTTTCATTTTCTTTGATAACAGATTTTTCAATTCTAAAACGTTCTTTTGTGTTGTTAGATAAACAGTTTACAATAGTTTCTAAATCTAATACTGAATTTAAAACGCCAAAAGCACTTTCTAAACCGATGGTTCCGTCTTTTGCTTCTGAAAATTCTACTTTTTTATGTTCGATATCTATCGGATTATGATCTGAAGTAATCATATCAATCGTTCCGTCTTTTACCCCTTTTAAAAGTGCTTTTATATCGCTTGATGTTCTTAGTGGTGGATTTACCTTTTTATTGCCATCAAATTCATGCAATTCATCATCTGTTAAAAATAAATTATGAACTGCTACGCTACACGTAACATCTAAACCTTTCTTTTTAGCGTCTTTAATTAATTGGACCGATTTTTTAGTTGAAATTGTAGGGATATGTAGTTTTCCACCGGTATATTCTAGTAAAAATAAATCACGAGAAATTTGAAGCTCTTCTGCCAAAGCAGGAATTCCTTTTAAACCTAAAAGCGTACTGTTTTTACCTTCATTCACAACACCTTCACCAGCTATAGCATTGTTTTTAGGAAAACTCATTGCTAAGCCATTAAAATTTTGAGTATATAATAAGGCTACTTTTAATAAATTGTCGTTGGCAATAGGTTTGTTATAATCTCCAAAAGCAATAGCACCAGATTGTTGCATGTCGTACAATTCTGCCATTTCAATACCTTTACCTTGTTGTGTTAACGTACCAATAGGGTATAGGTTCGTAGCGAATCCGGTTGCTTTATGAATTAAAAACTCCACGGCAGATTTATTATCAATTACTGGGTTTGTATTCGGGTTTACGGCAACAGCTGTAAATCCGCTTTTAGCGGCTACGAATAAACCATGTTTAATTGTTTCGCGTTCTTCATAACCAGGCTCACCAAATGAAACACTGGTATCAAACCAACCTGTAGATACATGTAAATTATCGAGTTTTACAACTTGATATTCTTTTTTAGAAGTAATCGTATCGTTAATCTTGGTAATAATTCCATCAGTAATTAAAATGTCTTTAGTTTGTTGGTGATAAGGACTAGAGGCATCAATAATTGTAGCCGATTTTAGCAGCGTTGTCATGGTTTAAAGAATTTTAAGATCAAAATTTCTAGAAGCAAAGATACAATGGCTAAGGCTAAAAACCATTTCCAAAGCCATTGAATTTTATTTTCGCTATTAATATTTACTAAGGTGTTTTTAACCGAAGTAGTAATTGTTTTTGAATATAAGTTTTCTGAATCTAAGAAATTTAATAAGCTTTCTTTCTTCGGATAATTAAAAGCACTATTTTTTAAAATACTAGTTTCTTGCTTTATTTTATAAAACCCGGCAACTAAAGGTTGATCAGTAGTTGTAATTTTTACACTATTTTGAAGTGTTTGTTGCAGTGGAATAAAGGAAGTTTGGTTATTAGAAATAGTTACTATTTCATCTTTACCTAATTGTTTATTAATATCAATAACCGAGCGCTCACCAATCGTATAATATAATTTAGAAAGTTGTAAACTGTATTTACCAATATTATAAAAAACTGGCACTACCAAAGGCGAATTTATAAAGTTACTATTCTCTTTACTAAGCGGAGCGGCTACCCAATAAATTGCCGAATTTGTAGAATTTACCTGTTGTATAAAGCCTTGTTTGTTTTCGAACGAAACAACAGGACTAGCGTTTAATAGCTGCGTATTATAAGAGGTTTTTACAAACGGATATTGAAAATTACGCACATTTTTTTCAAACACGTTTTTTAAAACTGGGTGTTTGTAATTTATAGTTGTAATTTTTAAACTATCAGTTTTTTTAGAGAGTAGCTGTCCTATTTTAAGCTTGTTAAATAAACTGCTGTAAGACGAAATAGTTAAATCTCTAGAAGGTATTATAACCAAATTCCCACCATTTTTAGTGAATTCAATTAAACTAGTAATAAGATTCTCAGGAATATTATTAATTTCATTTAAAACAATTAAATGCTGTTTCTCAATTAAATTATAATTTAAGTTTTTAATAGCAGAAAATGTAAAGTTAAATGCTTCTTTTGTATAAATTCTGTTTAAAAAACCAGCAGGTTCGCCAATATTTAAAACAGCAGTTTTAGTATTGGAGTTTATGGCGAAATAAAAGGAATTATCAAAAGTATAAGAGTCTTTAAAATTTAGTTCAATTTTTCCAGAAAAATCAGTTGTTTTTAAGATTGAAAAAACCACTTTTTTAGTTTGATTTTCTTCAATAGAAAAAAGCTGTTTGTTAATTAATTTCTCTTTGTTGTAAATAGCAACTGGTACATTTTTTTTAAAGATACCTTGATTTTTAACAAGAATGTTTACTTCAAAATTTGTTGTTCCGTTGTCACTTATAAAAACACTATCTATTGATAAATTACTTTTTTGCTGCGGATTTAATTTTACAAAAGAAATATTCTTTGGCGAACTTAATAAGTCTTCTTTTTTTACGTTCTGAAAATCAGAAATAATAATGTTTTCAGAAAGTGTATTTGATTTGTTTTCGGTAGATATTTTTAATAAAACATCTTTTAATTCTGTTTTCTTAGCGGTATTTTTTACTTTTAATAAAATATCTTTTAAATCAGAAGCTGTTTTATTTTTATGAAATTCATCATTTGTAATTAAAGAGTAAGTTGCTTTTTCTGAGATGTTTTCTATAATTTCTTGGCTAGCTACTTGTAATAAGTTTCCTTTTTCGCCATCGGTATTTGTACTTAAAGAATTATCTAAATAAATTAAGAAATGTTCTTGTTGATCGCTTTTATGATTGCTAAAATAAGGTTGAGCAAAAGCTATAATTAAGGCGGCAAATAACAGTAAGCGGGTAGCTAAAATCAACCATTTTTTTATGCAAGAACTTTTACGAGTTTGTAGTGCTAGTTTTTTTAAAAAGGCAACATTGGTAAACGGAACTTTAACAAATCGCTGTAATTGAAATAGGTGAACTATAATAGGAATTAGTAAAAGTACTAAGAAGTATAAAATTTCAGGATGTTTAAACTGCATAGTTCATTTTTTGCTCACTAAGTGAGGTTTTAAGTGATTTAGCTTTTGTAAAAATGTTTTTACAAGGTAACTTATTAACTGTAAAAATAGCCAAATTGATGATTTAAAAAAGAATGTAGTTAAAAATCTGTTAGAAAAGTGTTTTGTTTTCGACAAGATATCAAATTTCACTATTTTTGGACTATGACTACAAAAGAGAGTGATTGTAAAAGCCCAGCGAAAATTGAATATAAAAATCACTGGAATACTGCATACACAAAAAATACAACCGAAAAGTTAGGTTGGTTTGAAGAAAAGGCAGCACAAACAATGTCTTTAATTTCTAAATCAGGATTAAAAAAAACCGCAACTATTTTAAATGTAGGTGTTGGTTCTTCGTTGTTAATAGACGAATTATTAGCTGATGGTTACACGAGTTTAATAGCGAGCGATTTATCTGAAAAAGCATTAACTACTTTAAAAGACCGTTTAGTTGAAAAAAATTCGAAAGTAACTTTTATTGCGGATGATTTAATACAGCCTGAAAAATTAAATAAGCTAAGTAATATTGATTTATGGAATGATAGAGCTGTATTGCATTTCTTTTTAAAAGAAGAAGAAAAAGCAGCTTATTTTAATTTGTTAAAGCAAGTTGTAGTTAAAGACGGATTCGTAATTATTGCAGTTTTTGCGTTAGATGGCGCAGAAAAATGTTGTGGCTTAGAGTTGCAGAGATACAATAGCGAAATGTTGCAAGAACGTTTAGGAAGTCAGTTTAAATTAATATCAGAATTTAATCACACATTTGTAAATCCGTATGGTGGAAAAAGACCTTATATTTACACATTGTTTCAAAGAATAAATAAGTAAATGAAAGTAACACATATTCCTTTTAAAAAGACCGGTTTTTTCTCTAAAACAATGATTGATTATTTAGAGAAATCAGAAAAACTACAACCATTTTATAAAAACTTTCCATCATTAGAAAGTTTTAAAAATCAGATAGAAAGTAAAACTTTTTCAACAGCGGCAAGAAAAACGTTAGTTACGGTTTTAAAAAAGCAATATAATAAGATAAAAACATCAGAAACTACACAGCAAAACATTGATGATTTATTGTTAAAGAATACTTTTACAGTAACTACGGGGCATCAGTTAAATTTATTTACCGGGCCGTTATATTTTCTCTATAAAATATTTTCGACCATTAATTTATGTGAAGAACTAAGAGCTAATTATCCGCAACAAAACTTTGTGCCAATTTATTGGATGGCAACAGAGGATCATGATTTTGAAGAAATAAACTACTTTAATTTTAAAGGTAAAAAAGTACAATGGAATTCGGATGAAACAGGAGGTGTAGGACGTTTTTCAACAGATGGATTAGAAGATGTTTTAGAAGTGTTTTCGAACCACTTAGGAACTTCAAAAAATGCACAATATTTAATCAACCTTTTTAAAGAAGGATATATAAAACACAACAATTTAGCTGATGCAACAAGATACATAGCTAATGAATTGTTTAGTGAATATGGATTGGTAATTCTTGATGCTGATAACCGCGAATTAAAGCAAGAGTTTATTCCGTTTATTGAGCGCGAATTAAAAGAGGAGATTTCATACAAAAAAGTAACAGAAACGATTGAACGTTTGGGCGATGAATATAAGATTCAGGTGAACCCAAGAGAAATTAATTTATTTTATTTAACGGATGAAATTCGTGAACGTATTGTTTTTGAAGATGATGTGTATAAAGTAAATAACACCAATATTTATTGGGAGTTAGATGCGTTGTTAAAAGAAGTTCATGATTTTTCTGAACGATTTTCACCAAATGTAATTATGCGTCCGTTATTTCAAGAAGTAGTGCTGCCAAACTTATGTTATATCGGTGGAGGAGGAGAGTTGGCTTATTGGATGCAGTTAAAAGATTACTTTGATGAAGTTAAAGTACCATTTCCTATTTTATTGTTGCGTAATTCAGTGCAGATAATTTCTGAAAAGCAAGCTAAGAAACTAGAGAAACTAGATATCTCATTAGAAGAATCTTTTCAAAATCAAAATAGCTTACTAAAAGATAAAGTATTAGAAACTTCAGAAGAAAAAGTTGATTTTACGAGTCAAAAAGAATTTTTACAGCAACAGTTTGTCGATTTAAGAGAATTGGCTAAAAAAACAGATGTGTCATTTGTAGGTGCTGTAAATGCTCAAGAAAAAAAGCAACTAAAAGGATTAGATAATTTAGAAAAACGTTGGTTACGAGCAGAAAAACGAAGACAAAAAGATTTGGTAGATAGAATTGTATTATTGCAAAACGAAATATTACCAAACCAAAGTTTGGAAGAGCGACAAAGAAACTTTTCTGAATATTATTTAGAGTACGGAAATACTTTAATTAAAGCGTTAAAAGAAGGTTTACAGCCATTGCAATTAGAATTTACAGTAATAGAAATTTAAATTAAAATCCTTGGTTTTTATATTTTTGATAACTTTTTTCGTTTAATTTATAGGAGATGAAATAAGCAAAAGTAAAATAGATGACCATGTTGATAAAAAAGAACAACGGGAATTTATAAAAGAATTTTTCAGAAAAACCAACTTCCCAAAAAATAAATATAAACGAAAAAGGAAGTACAAAACTAAGTGCCTTTTTAAAGGCAAATAACGATTTGTTATTTCTTTTAGTTTTCCAGTTTTTTACGAACAAAGAAGTTTTCTTTTTATAATATACATTTGAATTCGGTTTCATAAACAAAAATTAATGAAAGACAAAGAAAGTAAATTACATAAAAATAACAAGCATAAAAACGGATATGATTTTACATTGCTAAAAGAAAAGTATCCGAAAATAGAAGAGTTTGTTATAGAGAAATTTGATAAAGAAACAATCGATTTTTCTGATCCGATAGCAGTAAAAGAATTTAACAAAGCATTGCTAGCAGCACATTATAATATAAAAGATTGGAATTTTTCTGATGAAAATTTATGTCCGCCAATTCCTGGTAGAGTAGATTATATTCATCATTTAGCGGATTTAATTGGTGAAGCTAAAGATGTAAAAGTACTTGATGTTGGTACCGGAGCAAGTTGTATTTATCCGCTTTTAGGAGCTGTTGAGTATGACTGGAATTTTGTAGCTACAGATATCGATTTAGATTCGTTAGATTATGCACAAGATATTATTGATGATAATGATTTAAGTGATAAAATTGAATTACGTCAACAGTTTGATGAAACACATATTTTAAAAGATATTATAGAAGAAGGAGATTCTTTTTCGGCAACGATGTGTAATCCTCCGTTTTATAAATCGGCAGAAGAAGCAAGAGGAGCAAACCGCAGAAAATCTAGAAACTTAGGTAATAATACGGTTCGTAATTTTGCAGGAAATTCAAATGAACTTTGGTATGTTGGTGGCGAAAAAGCATTTTTGCACACGTATTTATATGAAAGCTCATTACAGCCTACGGCAAGTAAGTGGTTTACTAGTTTAGTATCTAAAAAAGAGAATGTAAAAAGTTTAGAAGATTCTGCTAAAAAACTAAAAGTAGTAGAATTTAAGGTGATACCTATGAGTCAGGGAAATAAAGTTACACGTATTGTGTGTTGGCGATTCTAAAGGTATTAATTACTAAAAAAAAGCGTCTTAAAAGTAATTTTAAGACGCTTTTTTAGTTTGTTTAAAATCGAAATATAAATTGAACTAAATTTAGATTGATAGAAAAATGGTTAAATTTAAAAAAGAAGTTGCTTTCTAATTTTCTTTAACAAAATCGGGCCATCTTTTTAAGTATTTTATAAACGTTTTGCTTACACCTTCTTTTAAAAGATGTTCTTCTGAAACAGGTGTTGAAACAGGCGTAAAATTAGAATCATTGATGACTAACCTCGGAAAATTGTGATGTAATATAGCAGAGGTTCCTATGGATACAAAATCTACACCAGCATCTAATATTTTTTGAACATCAACAGCATTGCTAATTTTACCAGCAACTGTCCATTTAACATCTTTAAAATCTAAACTTTTAAAGTGATCTAATAAGCTAATTTCCTGATATTTTTCATCATTAGGCATTTTAAAACAATCCCATAAAGAGATATCTAAAAAATTAATGTTTCCTGCATCAATTAATTGTTGACAAACAATTTTCACTTCACCAATATCCATTCCAAACCTTTCAGGCGATAAACGAACACCAATTAAAAATTCTTTTCCGCATTGTTCTCTAATGCCGTCTACAATTTCAAAAATTATTCGAGCTCTGTTTTCTAGCGAACCACCATATTCATCTGTTCTATGATTTATTTCTGAGCTTAAAAATTGTGTTAAAATATAACCATGTGCGCCATGAACTTCAACACCATCATAACCGCATTCTTTAGAACGAACAGCTGCAGTAATAAAATCATCTCTTAATTGTTTTACTTCTGTAAGTGTAAGGCCTCTTGCATCTGTTTTCTCATTATCAGAAGAAGAAACAGGTTTTTCGTTTATCAATTCATGTGGCGTACGCATTCCTGCATGATGTAATTGAATAACAGCTAAACTGCCTTTCTCTTTAATGCTTTGGGTTAGTTTTTTATGTCCTTCATTTAAGTCGTCGCTAAAAATACCTAATTGCCCGGGAAAACCTTTACCTATTTCTTGTACGTGAGAAGCACACGTCATCACTAAACCAAATTCACCTTCAGCTCTCATTTTTAACCAATTTAATTCATCATCAGAAAGCTGACCGTTTTCATGACTTTGTCTATTGGTTAAAGGAGCTAACATGAAACGATTGTTCATTATTGAGCCATTAGAGAATTTTACTGTTGCGTTTGCTTTAATCATAAGGTGTTATTAAAATTTTGATTTCAAATTTAAATAGAAAATTAAGATGTTTAAAATTAAATACGTCTTTGTTTCTATTCTTTTAGTTAGTTTTATTTGATGGCTACTTAATTAATTCAGTTAAAACTTGTTTAAGTGAGTCTACAGGTTGTGCTCCTGTAATCGCACTTTTTTTGTTAAACACAAAAGTAGGGACAGAGTTTACACCCAGGTTTTTCCAATAGTTTTGTTTATTTCTTACTTCGTAACGCACATTTTCATCGTCTAATTTAGCTAAGGCTTCATTAGCATTTAAACCAACATCTAATAAGGCTTATTTTAATACAGGATTATTAGAAACATCTTTTTAATACGTTGTTTTATGAAGTCTTGTTTAAGTTCATCATATAACTTAATTCCGCCAATTCTCATACCAACTAATTTTCGGTATTCCTGTATCATTGTGATGACTTTTTCATCGTTTAGCTCTTTATTTTCTTGGGTTTTGAGTCTTTTGTAGAAGGCTTGTTTACTAATCCCAAAACACTGATAGAACCATTTTCTTTTAAACGGTTTTTCTTTTTTAGTTCTATCTCTTTTGCTAATGTTTTGGGCAACGACTTTTTTGACAAATCGACTCCAGTAATGATTTCCATATCCGCAATAATATCTTGCTGAAAATCCTTTACAAACTCTAGTTCTTCAATACGCTCCTTTAGTTTTTTAATTTCATCTAATTTATTCATACCTGTATTTTGTTGAACTAAAGTACTATATTTTTTGATCCAATACCTAATTGTAGTTCTAGGAATATCGTATTTTTTGGAAGCAAAGTTTGTAGAAATCTGACCATTCTGAATTTGGTCAACGACGAATAATTTGAGTTCTAAAGTTGCTTTTTCGTACGTTTTTTTTCGCCAGGGTTGTTTTTGAGTTTTCATAAGTGACTATAATTAAGTGTTTAATTTTTAGTCAACCTATTTCAGGAAAGTACAAACAAGCAACTAACTTTGGTTAAGCACAAAACAGCAATTTTTTTTATACGGTGTTGTAACACGTTTTTTTTAATCAAAAATCAGTTTAATAATCGGAACAATCATAAAAACAAATCCTATTGCGCCTATAATTCTATTATTAAATTCATGTCCCATTTCGTCATAGTAATCCGATTCTTTTGGTCGATAAAGATATTCTTTGAAAGTGAATTTCTTTTTTCGGAACAATGTTCTCCAAATACTACCGTAACACCATCTTATCACTGCTCCAATGAAATTAAAAAATACTCTACCGAAATAAAATCCCAAAACTCAAATTTTTAGTATATAAACATTTTGATAATTATAAAAATCCAAATTCCGATTGCTGGAAATGACAATCCGATTAATATTAGTTTTTTATTTAAGTCAGTCCAAGTTTTCCAATGTTTTATTGTCCGTCCTATCACAGCAAATCCAAGTCCGATTGCAAGTAACATAGAAGGAAGAAAAAACATAAAATTAAATCCGAAATTATGTGGTGCGTAACCTTTTTTTATTCCGAATAATGGTTCTCTAAATTCATTTATCACAAGAGCAAGAATTAAAACACCTAAACAGGCAAACGCCATTCGAGTTGTCCATTTAATTTTCTTTATATGTCTTTGTGTTAATTCCAATTATGTGGTTTGGTCAAATGTGTTACAACGTGTTTAAGCAACTAATTTAGTAAATAAAAACTGAATAGAAAATCCGCGAGGATTTTCGTAAGTAGGCGAGAACCAGCCATTAATTATACACGGTATTGTAACCAGTTTTTTAATCAACTATTTCGTGTTTTTTGACGTCAGTAACTTTTCCGTTTTTAAAAGTCAATTGCAAACTATTAAATTGCCAACCAAATCCAGCACCAGACATTCCCAAGTCATAAGTCCAAATTTCAGTCGAATCATTACTTTCCGATTTTCCTATCAGTTCAATAACTTCACTTTTCAATTTTCCTTTTAAAATTCCACTATTTACTAAATCGTCTCGCATTTCAAATCTTGCGTTTTTGTCAGCAAACCATCTTTCTTTTTCAAAATCATATTGAGGTTCGTAAAATAAATAACTAAAGAAAGCCATTACAAGTCCGATATATAAAAGAGGTGCAATAATTATTGTTCCGAAAATTAAAGTCCAATTTCTGGTTTTCTTATTTTTTATAAATCGCTTTAATATCCAACGTAAAATAAAAAATGTCGGAATAGCGATTATAATAACTATGATTGGTAGTTCAGGACTCATTCAGTTTCTCAAATTGGTTACAACGGCTTTGTGCTTATAGTTTGTTGCGTAAATTTAGCGAAAAAAATAATAAATAAAGCACAGACTTTTACGCTTGCGAGGTTTTTCCGCAGGAAAAACTGTAACCGCAATAAATTATGCACATTGTTGCAAGTTGTGGTTTTTCGGTTAATAATTCCGTTTATGTTTTTTCCAATATTTTCAAAATTCAACGTTAGAGTAAATAATTCCGCAAAGATTTTAATTCCGCAAGAGTGATTTTTTTGGTTCAGTTCTGTTTTTGTCAATTTTTTAAAACTCCGTTTGAGTATGAATTCCGTAAAGTTGCTCTAAACTTGGGATTGTTATTTTTCCAGCGTTGACAAAAAAAGGTAATTTAAACTCGAGTTATTCCACAATAAATTTCTTGCTTTTTAACTCAGAATTGTTTCTGTCTGAGTGATTTTCCGCCATTACTTGCAACGTGTTTGTATAAGGAAAGTTGCGGTTTTGTCAGCGAGGAATTTCCGAAGGAAATTCAGAAGTTGATAAAAATGCAACTGCTTTTATTTAAGCACTAATTTAGCAATTTTTTTTATACGGTGTTGGCAACTGTTTTTCTTTTCATAAGTAATATTATTCCGAAAACTATAAATTGTAAAATCGGAATATTTGCAAGATAGCCTCGTAACATTAGACTTCCTTTATTTGCTTTATGATAAAAATCAAATTCAGCAGAATATTTTTCCGTTAAAAAGTCCGTTCCTAAATATACGAATAGGTATTGCGTAATTAGAATTCCAAAATATAGATAGATAAATAAATTCAGAGTTTTTCGCGTATCAATTTCAATCGGTTTCCCATACTTTTTTATTCCTAAAATTACAATTGTTGTAAAAAGAATAAGACTTATAATTCCAGGTAGCCAAATTATTATTTTTGGTTCCGTTTTGTTAATAATTAAAACGTTCTCAAATACATATTCGAATAATCCACAAAATTCGCTAATTGAAATATATGCAAATGCTCCAATTCCTAATTTGTTTATAAAGTCAGTTTCTTTCAATTTTTAGTTTTTCAGATTTTGAGTGAGTAATAGTTGCTAACGTTTAGTATAAGAAACGTAGGGCAATAAATAAGCACTATCGTTTCAGTTTATTACTTAGCTAAATATAAATATTTTGCTTTTATCTTTTCTTCTATAAATCCCAAATTTTATATTTAGCGGACTTCTTTAATAAGCACAGACCTTTCGGTTTAGCCTAAACGCCCTATGTTTTTTATACACTGTTGTGCAACGTTTTTTATGCTTGATGTTTTTCGTTAATTTTTCGGTTTCTTGTCAGCTATCAATTCTTTGAAAAAATCAGCAACTTGAGAAGCTCCTTTTTTTCCGCCATCGTCTATATTCGATAAAATAATTACTGTATAATTGTCTTTCTTAAAATTCATTAATTCACAATGGATTCCATACCAACCTCCACTATGACCAAGAATAGTTTGATTATACCTTTGGTCAACATCTATTCCATAACCGATATGTGTATTATATCCTTTGACTTTTGGTTTAAACATTAATTCAGTTGTTTCTTTTTTTAATAAATTATAATTTCTCAAAGCTTTTGAAAAATTAAATAAGTCATTTATAGTTGAATAATAAAAACCTCCTGGCGATGCTTTTGTTAAAAAGTAGTCATTCTTTTTGAGAATTTTATTTTCCCCAAACATTGAGGTGTATCCACTTGCTTTATTACTCACGATAGAATCAACTTCTAATTCGCTTGTGTTGAACATTTCGGCAGGTTTTAAAATAGCGTCCTTTATATAGTCATAATAGTTTTTTCCACTTACTTTTTCGATGATTAAGCCAAGAATTACAAAACCTGATGCACTATAATTATATTTAGTTCCAGGTTTTGATAAAAGTGTATCGTTAACGAAAAGTTGAACAAAATCGGATGTTTTCTTGTATTCCAAATTTTTCATTTTAGCCTCATCTGCCACGTAAAAATTATTAAGTCCTGAAGTGTGTGATAGCAATTGATGAATTGTCACGGAATCTCTTACAAGTTTATTCGGGTAATTAGGTAAATATTTGCCAATAGGCACATCCAATTTTAATTTTCCTTGCTCATATAACTGCAAGGTTGCAACAGATGTAAACATTTTGGTAATAGATGCAATGTTAAATTTAGTTTCTAAATTGTTCTTTACTTTAAATTCAATACTTGAAAGACCGTAAGCTCGTTTTTCAATTATTTTATTTTTGTGTGCAACCAAGATTGTTCCAGAAAAATCATCCTGTTTTAAGCTATTAAGAAATGAATCAATTTCTAATTCTTTTTCAATGTTAGATTGTCCAAAAGCTAAAACCCCTATTAATAGTAAACTTGTTGTTAAGTAAAATTTTAATCTAATCGTCATAGGTCTGTTTTATTTACTGTAAAAGATTTTTATTCATTCAATTTATTCCACTTATCAATCGTAATTTGATAAATGTTTACTTGATTTCCGTGAAATTCTATTGTTCTATTATTTTCCATTCCGTTGTTCAATGCAACTTTGGCAGAATTCGGATTTTCAGTATTTATTATTGATATTAATCGTTCGAAATAATTATTTTTAAAAGCGTAATCTCTGCATTTTTGTGAAGCTTCTGTAGCGAATCCTTTTCGTCTATAGTTTGGCAAAATAGAATAAGCAACTTCTATTTCTCTCACTCCATTTAATTCACGAACTAAAAGTCCGCATTGCCCAATTATTTTATTGGTAGATTTTTCAATTAAAATATTTTGTCCGCCTAAATCATTTTTATATCTGTCGTAAGTCCACTCAAACCATTTTACACATTGCTCCTTTGGTGTTCCGATTTTATCCATTCCTAACACTTTAGAAACTTCATTATCTTTAAATAATTCAGTCCATTCTTGAAAATCAGAATCTTTTAGAATTCTGAATTTTAATCTTTCTGTTTCCTGATTTTCTAATGTATATTTCATTTATTCTGGTTTTCCTCAAATGTTGTACAACGTTGTTGTATATGGTTTGTTGCGTGTTTTAAGCAACTAATTTAGTAAATGATTACCGACCAAGAAAGTCCGCGAGGACTTTCGTAAGTAGGCTAAAACTAGCAATAAATTATATACGGTGTTGTAAAACGTTACTTTTTATTCATCCAATTATCTCTAAAATAACCATAACTGTAAATAGTTGTGAAATCATAGTTTGATTTAAAGTTTTCAACTTTATCTCTTTTTAATGTTCCATTTAATACAAGATTTGCTTTAGCGTCACCTTCTCCAATTTTTGCTTTTAATATTGGTTCTAAAATATTTTTAACATTCTTTTTTTCACTAAAATCACAAATTTCTCTAATTACAACTACTTGTCTAATAAGTGGAGTATTACTTTCTTTTAATCTAATTGCAGCATTTTTAAATCTTCCGTTTGTAATAATTCCATTATGGGCATCTCTAATGCTGTCTTGAATTTCTGAACTTATTGTATATGTTTCAATGTATGCTTTTATTTTAAGGAAGTTATTTAGTTGCTTTTCAAATTCATTTTTGATTTGAATCTGTGCTTCAGCATTAACTTTTTGTTTTTTTAGTTCAGCATTCAGTTCAGCTACAATTTTTGTTAGGTTATCTTTCTTTAAATCATAATCTATTTCTACTTTTTCAATTGTGACTTCAGTACTATCAAGTTCTCTGTCAAATATTTTGTAGGTATTATGATGATTAATTAAATCTGCTCCACGTCCTAATCCAGCAAAATCACCTTTCCCTGTTACTTTTGGTCTTTCTTCTTTAAAAATTCTAAAAGTTTTATTTGAAGAACCAAAGCCAGTTGCTCTACAATCGTATTTGGCGTTGCTTCCACAAATTTTTTCGGTTGGTACTTTTTTCTCACTTATTAGAATTGTTTTACAACTTGTAAACGAAGCTAATACTCCGAGAGTGAAAATTAGTCTAAAATTAGTTTTCATATGAATGTTTTTAATGTTTTACAACGTTTTTGTGTATGATTAGTGGCGTTTTTAAGCACCTAATTTAGTAAATAAAAACCGAATAGAAAATCTGCGAGGATTTTCGTAAGTAGGCGAAAACCAGCCATTAATTATACATGGTGTTGCCACCAGTTTTTTTTTTTTCATACAGTGATGCAAATGTCAAAGCTATCATTCCAGAAGCAATTCCACTTACAATTATATTTCCATATTCCGTAATTCGTAAGCCTAAATAAATTCGTACGGTTAGAATGGATATTGTTAAAATTACAATATTAATCCAATACTTAATATTCTGTTTCGAGTAATCTATTATTTCAGTCTTTTGTTTTAAGAAATATCTGATAATTATTATTCCACCAATTACTGTACTTAAATGTTGGAGAGTTTTAAAAATTGAAATATTAGTTCCGTCTATTTTTCTATTAAGTTCAAAAAAGTTAGTAAAAAAAGAATGAGAATGAGTGAAAGAATCCCAAAATATATGAGAATATGCTCCGGTTACAACTGATAAGCTAACTATTATCCAATTTTTCATATAATACTCTTTCCAATTTAAGCTCTTCAGTTCTTTCATTCGAGATTGTATAAAATTCGGTGAGTTTTCTATTAATGGTTTTTTAATGATATTATGAAAAATAAAGCATAGCAATATTCCTAAAGGAAGGTTGAACCATAATGTTCCAATTATTGTATGACTATAATTACTTTGAATTTTCATTCTCAAAAAATATTCAAAGTCAGGTGTTAAACTTCCAATTATAAGTCCAGTTAAAGAAACCCATTTTCCGAAAATATTTTTCAGAGGTAAAATTATTGCTGGATGTGAAAAAGTAAATGGCATTTTCGGTTTTTTTGTATTATACTGATATAGGTTGACCTTTTTTTAGGTTAATTTATACCGTTCAAAAGATTTTTTTAGCCGTATAGAAGGCAAAAAATATTTTGAACTAGTTTTATTTTTAAATTGTTAGTTCAGTCAAATTTACATTATTTCTTCGATATGATTTGTATTTGATGTTTGGATTTAAATGTACTTCTGCTGGTTTTCTTAAATCGAGACTAAAATGTGTTCTTAAATTGTTGTAAATATATACAGTTTGTTTTGTTACTTCTTGAGCAATTGTAGTGTTTTTAATACAGTTTCTAAGGCCATATTCATATTTCAAAGTTCTATTAATTCGCTCTGCAATTGCATTTTCATACGGATCATATTGCTCTGTCATACTCATTATTATGCCATTTTCTTCTGCAAACGCTGTATATTTAGGGTTACAGTATTGAAAACCTCTGTCCGAGTGATGAATTAATTTTTTGTCAGGGTATTTTCTATTTTTAATAGCCATTTCGAGCGCTTCTGTGCAAAGTGATGTCTTCATGTTGTCATCTAGTTTATACCCCATAATTTGCTTCGAATATGCATCTGTAACGATTGCTAGATAATTGTGTCCATTGTCGGTTTTAATGTATGTTATATCGCTTACCCATAGTTGTTCTGGTCGATTAGGAACTTGGTCTTTAATTAGGTTTTTATATTTTCTAAATTGATGATTAGAATTTGTAGTTGTTACGTAGTTTTTAAGCTTAGGGACAAGTAAGTTATAAAGCCTTAATACGTCGTACAACTTGTCTCTACCGATTTTAATACCTTGTTTTATGAAATCTTGTTTAAGTTCATCATATAACTTAATTCCGCCAGTTCTCATACCAACTAATTTTCGGTATTCCTGTATCATTGTGATGACTTTTTCATCGTTTAGCTCTTTATTTTCTTGGGTTTTGAGTCTTTTGTAGAAGGCTTGTTTACTAATCCCAAAACACTGATAGAACCATTTTCTTTTAAACGGTTTTTCTTTTTTAGTTCTATCTCTTTTGCTAATGTTTTGGGCAACGACTTTTTTGACAAATCGACTCCAGTAATGATTTCCATATCCGCAATAATATCTTGCTGAAAATCCTTTACAAACTCTAGTTCTTCAATACGCTCCTTTAGTTTTTTAATTTCATCTAATTTATTCATACCTGTATTTTGTTGAACTAAAGTACTATATTTTTTGATCCAATACCCAATTGTAGTTCTAGGAACATCATATTTTTTAGAAGCAAAGTTTGTGGAGATTTGTCCATTCTGAATTTGGTCAACGACGAATAATTTGAGTTCTAAGGTTGCTTTTTCGTACGTTTTTTTTCGCCAGGGTTGTTTTTGTGTTTTCATAAGTGACTATAATTAAGTGTTTAATTTTTAGTCAACCTATTTCAGGAAAGTACATTCTTCAAATGGTTGGTAACGTGTTTGTATATGGTTTGTTGCGTGGTTAAGTACGTAATTTAGCAAAAAAACCACAGATAGAAAGTCCGCGAGGATTTTCGTAAGTAGGCGAGTACTAGCAATAAATTATATACGTTGTTACCACACGTTATTTATTATTCCTCCTGTTGTTTTAATAATTCATAACCTTTGTGTTTCTGGTATGTAATTCCATTTAGCATTAATTTCGTCTTTGATAAATATTCAATTTTAGTTGTATCCGAACCTCCCATTCCTACAAATTCAATTTTCACACTGTCATTAACTTTTATTAGATTAGCAATTGGTTGACAAGAATAATAGGAAGCAGAATTACTTAAAAACCCTTTATTATAGCCAATATGTTCCCAAGTTCCGATATTATTTTTAAAATTGACTATCACAATATTTTCCTTCTTTAAATATCTTTTGTTATAATCAGATAACCAGAATCCATTCAGATTTTCACGTACCGAATCTAATTCAGTTAAGTCAATTTCATAGTCGTTCTCCACAATAATTAAATTCCGTTTTGGGTTTGTACATCCAAATATTAAAAAAGTCAAAATCGTTATGTAGATTGTTAATTTCAAGTTTCAGTTTTAATGTGTGGTAACGGTTTTGTATATGATACGTTGCGTGGTTTAGCACGTAATTTAGCAAATAAAAACTTAATAGAAAATCCGCGAGGATTTTCGTAAGTAGGCGAGTACTAGCAATGGATTATATACGTTGTTGTACGCAGTATTTTATGTCATTTGAAACGACATTTTAATATCATTAAAGTTTTTGTTTTCTAAATCAGTTCTTGATAGTCCGAAATAATAAGTTCCACTTCCTCCATATTTAGACAAATCAGTATTTGAGTCATCACAATCTAATTGAAGAAATAATTCAAAGGTTTTGGATAACTCCAGTATTTCATTCCAATGTTTTTTATGTTCAGAACTTTCGGCTAAATAAAGACCTAATTCTTTAGAAGCAAATTCGTAGACTACACTTGATTGGATTGACCTGTCGTATCCAAGTATTTGATGCAAATTATCTGAATCTTGATAAAGTTCCTCTGCGATATATTCTTCAGTCGGTTGATAAAAAAGGAAATACAAGTCATTATTGTATTTTTTTTCCAATTCAAACAGTTTATAATTTTCGTCGTCTGGAAGTGTGTAGAACTCAAAATATTCAATCAAAGCTGTTTTAAATGTTTGGTTTTCCTCAAGGTCATTTGGAAATTCAGTTCGGATAATATTTTCAGTTTCGCTGAATATGAATTTATATGGTTGGTTTACGCCATTAAACTCTTTCCAATCTTGGTCAAGGCTCAAAAAGACATAGAAAAAGCCTTTATTAGGCAACTTGTTTTCTTTGTCAAATTTTGTTAATTCAGCCAAATTGTATTGAGCACAAAATAGCATTGGTTTTCCATCTGCTTTTGGCCACTCAAAGTCTTTTGGCAAATCAGGTTTTCCACCGATTTTAGATGTTCCAATTTTTAGGTTTTTATCATCACTCGATTTAGTCCTAATACCAACAGTTGGTCTAATCATTTTGATTAGTTGCTCTTTGTCGTCTTTATCAATTTGAACTTCCTCCGAATTTCGAATGAATGACTTTATTTTATCTAAATTATTCTTTTTAAAACTAAACATTTATTTAAGCGTAATGTTTTTGGGATATTGCGTACAACGTTGTTGTATAAGATTAGTTGCGTGTTTTAAGCACTAAAGTTAGCAAATAAATCACAAATAGAAAGTCTGACAGGACTTTCGTAAATAGGCTAAAACCAGCAATTAATTTTATACGGTGTTGTGTGTTCGTTATTTTTTTTCTGTTTCATTTATTCCGCAATTATTATAATAGGCAACAATCTCAAGAATATCATCTAATTTCAATTCCTTATTTTCTATTTTATTAATAAGACCTGAACATCCTTTAAAATATTTTTTCGCATTTTTTCTTAACTTCCTATTTGAGTAAATGAAGTTTAATACTTCTGATTTTTTTATGTCTAATAAATATTTTGGATTAACAACTCTGGCTAAATTCTTTTTAATTTCTGAAACAGAATAATATGGTTGATTTTGATAACCTGTGCCAAAACTTAAAAAGTCACTAACATTACTTCTATCAACATCTTTATAGAATAAACTCAAATTGTTACTAGAATATAAGTATGTATCATACTTTCCAGAATAAACTAATTCTACAAACTTTAAAAATTTATCTGAATCTGTTCTTTTATAGAAAAAAACTCTCTCCGATGATGAATCTGAATATAAAATTATTTTATTTATATTTTTATAATCAATTTTATTTTTTGATTTTTGCTCTTTAGTTTTTTTAAACCTTACTCTAAATGCTGAATCGTCTAGTTTAATAAAACCACTTTTTATACTGTCATTTTTTAAAACAATTTGCCCTTTTATATATGGATTAATTCTCATTTCCAGTTGAGCTTGACCACATAAATAGGAAAGTATAAAAAGGATAGTTATAATAGATTTTTTCATGTTATTTCAATTCAAAGTATTAATTGGGTTTCCTACTTAATGACACACAACGGTTTTTTGTATAGAAAGTTGCTTTGTAAATGCGCGGCGAATTTTCCGCAGGAAAATTGGACTTAGTAAAAAAGCACAGACTATTTAAAAG
>NZ_JBYJEF010000011.1:0-16524 GCF_057732375.1 Tenacibaculum sp. M1.3A
TCTCTTTAATTAGTAGCAAACAAGAAAAAATTAACTTATTTTTTACATTTTATTAAAACTATCTTAACCAGTATTTTCAAGAACTTTTAGAGTATCTCACTCGTGCTTTATAACACTCGTTTTTCCCTTAGCGGGTGCAAATATAGATTCCTTTTCTAACATAACAACTACGCTTTCTATTATAATTTTAAAATATTCCTTTTAGTGCTGTTTTCTAAATACTTAATACTGAAATTACTTCTTAAGTTTGTTTATTTACTCCTGAAACGATCTTCGAATAAGGGATTCAACATTTCGACTAAGCTCAATACAGGCTCTTTGTATTTATAAAAGAATTAAAAAGACTATTAAATCATACTTCCCTGATAAAAAACCTGTCCCGTCCTGATATATTGTTACACTCAATATTATAAAATGAAATCAAACTACAGAAAGCGTACTCAAAAGGATTACAGTTTAAGTTTAAAACTACAGATTACACAAGAGATTGAACAAGGTTTACTAACTGCAACCAAAGCATTAAATAAGTATGGTATTCAAGCAGGATCTACAGTTCGAACTTGGTTAAAAAAATATGGTAATTTTAATTATCAATTTACAATTCACAAAAGTATGTCCAAAACACCAGAGCGGCATATTTTAGAGTTAGAACAACAAGTTAGGTTGTTAGAGAAGCAAAAGAACAGGGCTGAACATTTAGCCTCTAGAGCTGATGAAAAAGCAATTATGTTTGATATTGCTGAGAAAGAGCTTAAGATTCCTATAAGAAAAAAGCATGAATCCAAGTTATTTAGCCTAATAACAGATGCTTATTCTAAAAAAAATGTGGGATACAATGTGAGGGATAATTTAAGTGTGAAAGGCTCTTTAGCTGCTTTAGAAATGGCATTAAAAAACAGAAATCATAAAAAAGACCTATGATTCATCATTCTGATAGAGGGTTGCAATATTTCTCAATTGAATATCAAAAAATATTAGATAAAAATAATATTTTACCCAGTATAACTGAACAATATGATTTGTATGAAAACGCTATTATTGAAAGAATAAATGGAATTTTAAAGCGGGAATTTAATATTGATAAATATGATACGAATCTTGAAACAAAACAGAAATTGGTTCAAAAATCTATTCGTATTTACAATAATTTAAAACCTCATTTGTCTAATTACATGCTCACTCCTAATCTAATGCATCAATAAAAAAAATCATATAGAAATAAAAAGGCAATGATAAAAAATCACTACCTTTAATTTATTAATTGGTAACACTGTTTTAGAACGTCACATTATATAATTTTAACTCAACATCATTTGTGCTCTTTTTAAAGAAGCCACCAAAACATCAATTTCTTCTTTGGTATTATAAAAAGCAAATGACGCTCTTACCGTACCTGGAATACAATAAAAATTCATAATAGGTTGTGCGCAATGGTGACCTGTACGAACAGCAACACCCAATTTATCTAAAATACTACCAATATCATAAGGATGAATTCCTTCGATATTAAATGATATTACAGATGCTTTATTCGTTGTTCCGTATATTTTTAAATTTTCAATTTTCTCTAGTTCCGCTGTTCCATAAGCTAACAGTTCACTTTCTTGTTTTGCAATGTTTTCAAAACCAATAGCATTCATATAATCTATGGCTGCTCCGAAAGCAATTCCTCCGCAAATATTAGGTGTTCCTGCTTCAAATTTATGAGGCAAACCTGCGTAGGTAGTTTTTTCGAAAGTTACGGTTTCAATCATCTCTCCTCCTCCTTGATATGGTGGTAATAAGTTTAACAACTCTTCTTTACCATATAATAAACCAACACCTGTTGGTCCACACATTTTATGAGCAGAAGCTACATAAAAATCAGCATCTAACTCCTGAACATCTGGTTTTATATGCGGTACTGCTTGTGCTCCATCAATTAAAACATAAGCTCCGAATTTATGAGCTGCATGAATAATTTCTTTTATCGGGTTTATAGTTCCTAATGCATTTGATACATGGTTGCAAAAAACCAATTTCGTTTTTGCGTTTAATAACTCGTGATATACATCCATTCGTAATGAACCGTCTTCATCCATCGGAATCACTTTTAAAACCGCTCCTGTTTTTTCACAAAGCATTTGCCAAGGGACAATATTCGAATGATGTTCTAAAGCAGAAACGATAACTTCATCGCCTATTTTTAAAATAGCTGCAAATCCTGAAGCAACAATATTAATACTGTGAGTTGTACCTGCTGTTAAAATAATCTCGTACGACTGTTTTGCGTTAAAGTGTTTTTGAACTTTAAGACGTGCTCCTTCATACTTATCAGTTGCTTCCTGACTTAAAGTATGTACGCCTCTATGAATATTCGCATTGTAGTTAGAGTAATAATCAACAATAGCATCAATAACCACTTGTGGCGTTTGTGAAGTTGCTCCGTTATCAAAATACACTAATTTTTTTCCATGTACCTCTCTATTCAGAATAGGAAAATCAGCTCTAATTTCGTCTACATTAAACATATAAAAATCATTATTTTAAACAAAGGTACTGCTTGCTTTATCAAATACAAACATCAAACAATTAAATTCTTACATTTGTTAAAATTGTTTTCTATGAAAAATCTAAAAAGAATAATATTACTGGTTGTTGTAGTATTAATTATTGCTGTTTATTTTAATTATTCGAAGTTAAATATTCTTGCCGGTTACTCTGCAAAAAACACCGCTTCATCAGTTTTTTTAGCGGAACGTGGTTTAGCATTTACTGATAAAAACGACAATAATTTTTCTCCGATTAACTTAACTTCTGATGCCATAAATAAAGAAGAAAAATCGGCTACTGGTAATGCTTTTGGTCTTTTAAAAAGAAAGGCGATTTACAGAGAAGGTTTAGGTGCTGTTTTAATAAATGATACATATGATGTTTCTAAAAAAACGTTAGTTCCTAAACGTAGTAAACCTGATAATTCTACGCCGTTTCCGTATGGAAATGCGGATCAAAAAGATACGCTATTTCCAAATATTGATTACAAAAAACTTAACGAAACTATTGATACAATTTTTAACGATGTAAATCAAACTCGTTCGGTTTTAGTTATCTATAAAGATAAAATTATTGCTGAAAAATATAGCGACAGATTTGATAAAAATTCTAAACAACTAGGTTGGTCGATGACCAAAAGTATTACCAGTACTATTGTTGGAATCTTGCAATGTGAACGAAAATTATATGTGAATTCTGATAATTTATTTGAGGAGTGGAAAGATGATGAACGAAAAAACATTACGCTTCATAATTTACTACAAATGAATTCTGGTTTAGAATGGTTGGAAGATTATAATACAATCTCTGATGTTACTAAAATGCTTTTTCTTGAAGAAGACATGACTAAAAGTCAAATAAACAAACCTCTTGTAGGAAAACCAAACGAAACATGGAACTACTCTTCGGGAACCACCAATTTAATTTCAGGGCTAATTCGTAAACAATTTAACACGCATCAAGAGTATTTAGATTTTTGGTACAGCGCGTTAATCGATAAAATAGGTATGAATTCTATGGTCATAGAAACCGATATGAGTGGTAATTATGTAGGTTCTTCTTATGGTTGGGCAACGGCAAGAGACTGGGCTAAACTTGGTCTTTTATACTTGCATAATGGCGAGTGGAATGGTGAGCATCTTTTTGATAAAGACTGGGTAAATTATGCGACTACTCCAACTCCTGGTTCTGACGGATGGTATGGTGCACAAATTTGGTTAAATGCAGGTAACAGATATCCTGATGTGCCAAAAAACATGTATTCTTTTAATGGTTATAAAGGACAAAATGTTTTTATCTTGCCAAACGAAAATTTAGTAATCGTTCGTACCGGTCTTACCAAAAATGCCGATATGAATACGCTATTAAAAGGAATTATTACTTCAATTAAAAACTAACGAATGAACCCATATTATTACGTACTTTCTGTAAACGGAATCCTTTTAGTATTCAGTATTCTTTTTTACCTGTTTCCACCTAAAAAAATAAATGCTATTTATGGTTACCGAACCAATAGAGCCATGAAAAATGAAGTTGTATGGCAGTTTGCTAATTCATACTTTAATAAACAATTCTTAATTTATTCTGCAATTTCACTTATTGCTGCATTAATATTAGCATATATAGCTAAAGATTTAACCTGGCAACCTATGGCAATTATGTTATTGTCTTTAGCGGTATCTGTTATTAAAACAGAACAAGAAATTAATAAGAATTTTGACGAAGAAGGAGAAAGGATAAAATAAAAAACACAAATCAATTAAACATAAAACGTCCTTCTAACTATATGTAAGAAGGACGTTTTTATATTTTGATAACTAAACTAGTTACTTTACATATTCTTGCTTTAATAAGGTAATATCATCAATAATTTTTTGCATATTCTCTTTTTTTGTTCCATCATACGAACCTCTAATTTGTCCTTTTTTATCAATCAGAACAAAGTTTTCGGTATGCACCCAGTCGTTCTCTCCTCCATCACCTTCATCTAAAACAGCAAAATAATGTTTACGAGCTAAATTATAAATGTGTTTTTTATCTCCTGTGGTTACATTCCATTTTCCGTCAATTACACCTTTAGCATCTGCATATTTTCTTAATTGAGGCACACTATCCATAACCGGAGTTACCGAATGTGATAAAAACATAATAGCATCATCATTTTTATAATGTGTTTGTAATTCACTCATATTATAAGCCATTAAAATACAAATATTTGTACAACGTGTAAAAAAGAAATCAGCTATATAAATTTTATCTTTATAATCGGCATTTGTAATTGTTTCACCGTTTTGATTGATTAATTCAAAATCACCTATTTTATGATTTTTAGACTTTTTTCTGACAGAAACATCTACCAATCTTGGATTAATATCTGCTGGATTATAAACAGGTAATTTTTCTTCTATTTTTACTAAATGATAAAAAACAGGAATCCCTACCGCACAAAAAACGATTAAAAAAATAATAGTGCTTTTTGATTTTTTAAAGAATTTTAAATCCATTTTAGTTTGTTTTTTGCAAAAATACGACTAAAAACAAGGCTTATTTATCTTATATCATAAAAGATTTGTTAAAACCAAACCTCATCTATACTACAAACTTTTACAACTCTTATGAAAAACGTACATTTGTCCGATTTTAAATTTAGATATACACCTTTATGGAAATTTTAATAAAAGCATCACAATTTATTTTAAGCTTATCGCTTTTAATCGTTTTACACGAATTAGGGCATTTTATACCTGCTAAAATATTTAAAACTAAAGTAGAAAAGTTCTATTTATTTTTCGATTATAAGTTTTCATTATTCAAAAAGAAAATAGGTGATACTGTTTATGGTATTGGTTGGATTCCGTTAGGAGGATATGTAAAAATATCTGGAATGATTGATGAAAGTATGGATACTGAACAAATGGCATTACCACCACAACCTTGGGAATTTCGTTCTAAACCAGCCTGGCAACGTTTAATAATTATGCTAGGTGGTGTAATTGTAAACTTTGTTTTAGGTATCGTTATTTACATTTGCTTAATGTATGCTTATGGTGAAAAATTTTTACCGAATGAGAGTTTAAAAGATGGTATTTGGGTACAAGATCAACTAGGTAAAGATTTAGGTTTACAAACAGGTGATAAAATACTTTCTGTTGATGGTGAAAAAATTCAGAAATTTAGAGAACTTCCTTTAGAGTTTATTAATGGAAACAATTATACCGTTGAGAGAAACGGTGTAAAAGTAGAAAAAGTAATTCCTATTGATTTCATTTCTAAATTAATAGATCGCGGTAAAAATGCTGGTAGCTTTATCGCGCCAAGATATCCTTTCATAATTGCTGGTTTACAAAAAGACTCCTTAAACGCAAGTGCAAATATTCTTAAAAAAGATATTATTACTGCAATTAACGGACAAACAATAAAATATTACGATGAAGCAAAACCTATTTTACAAAGCTTAAAAGGGCAAGACATTACTGTTACTTTAAAAAGAAACAAAGAAGTTTTAAACGTGCCTGTTAAAGTTTCTGAACACGGAAACTTAGGCGTTGTTTGGGGAGCTGCATCGTTACCTGATTTAGAAAAATTAGGGTATTATGAACTAGCAGAAAAGTTATATTCTTTTGGTGAAGCGATTCCAGCCGGAACAACAAAAGCATGGACAACCTTAACAAACTATATTAAGCAAATGAAAAAGGTTTTTAACCCAAGCACAGGTGCTTATAAAGGTTTAGGTGGATTTATTTCTATCGGTAGTGTTTTTCCTGCTGAATTTAGCTGGCAATCTTTTTGGAACATCACCGCTTTCTTATCTATCATGTTAGGTTTTATGAATTTATTACCGATACCCGCTTTAGATGGTGGACACGTAGTATTTACCTTATGGGAAATGATTACCGGTAAAAAACCTGGCGACAAGTTTTTAGAATATGCGCAGTTAACAGGCTTTGTTTTACTGATTATTCTATTACTATTTGCTAATGGAAATGATATTTTTAGGTTATTCAAATAAGGATACTTAAACTTTATAAAACAGAAAAGCATCGTAAAAATTACGATGCTTTTCTGTTTATATATCAGTGGTAAAATAACTTACTATGAAACTGTTTTCTTTTTTCATAAAAACTAATATGGTTATTAAAAATTAAAACACTCTTATTTTATCGCTGTAAAAAAATAAGTATTAAAGGTGAAAAACAACATAGATAAAAGTCTTTTTTATTACGTTTTAAGCAACAAAAAAGCATCCTACCAAGTAGAATGCTTTTTTTGTTTATCTAAGTAGTTAATCTACTATTTATTCATGTTTTCTGTAGCGCGTTTTTCTAACTCCGCCTGAAACTCTTCCATTACCGGTTTTACTGTGCTTTCTGGTATTTCTGCCACCTTAATATACATTAAACCATCTATTGCATTATTAAACTTAGGATCTACGTTAAAAGCAACCAAACGTGCATTTTGCTTCACATATTTCTTAATTAAAACAGGCATACGTAATGCTCCTGGTTCAATTTCATCAATAATTTTATCAAACTTTTGCATATCAGCTTCTGTAGAGTCAAATACAAAATCTTTATCTGCATCCTTTAACTTTACTTTATATTCTTTTTTAGGATGAATGTATTGTGCAACATACGGATCGTAGTAGTGAGATTTCATAAACTCAATCATTAACGATTTAGAAAAGTCAGAAAACTGATTACTAATACTTACACCACCCATTAAGTATTTATACTCTGGATATCGTAATGTTGTATGCACAATTCCTTTCCACAATAAAAACAAAGGCATTGGTTTTTGTTGGTAGCTTTTAGCTATAAAAGCTCTACCTAATTCAATTGTATTTTGCATCATCGGATACAGCTCTGGCTCTATTCTAAATAAAGTATGAATATAAAAACCATTGATTCCATGTTTTTTATAAATATCCTTTCCTAGTCCCATTCTATAAGAACCTACCAATTCATTTTGCACATTGTCCCACAAAAAAAGGTGGTGATAATACCTGTCGAATTTATCTAAATCAATTGCTTTATTGGTTCCTTCACCTACTTCTCTGAAAGTAATTTCTCTTAGTCGACCTATTTCATGTAAAAGATTTGGTATTTCTTTTGCACTCGCAAAAAACACTTCGTAATTCTTACTCTGTAACAATCTACTTCCTTTCTCCCTTAAGTCGTTTACTTCTTTTATAAATAAATCAGGAACTCTTTGCGAAGTTATTTTACTTATTCTTTTAGGTATTTTTATATTATTGCTTGATAAAATTTTCTTAGAAGCTTTCTCAAACGGATTTGCCAGCATATATGTTTTTCTTCTTATAAATTCATAAAAAGAAGGTACATCTTTATATTGCTCTTGGTCTTTTACCGAAATAGGTTTTCCTATTCTTACTTTTATTACTCTCTTTTTACTAGAAATTACTTCTGATGGAAGTTTAGCCGTTCGTAACGTGTCGCTAATTTTAGATAAAATATAGAATAACGGACTGTTTTTAGCATGAAAATAAATAGGAATTACTGGTACTTTTGCTTTTTTAATCAATCGTACAGCCCCATCTTCCCAAGGTTTATCAACCATTAATTTTCCGTCTCTGTAGGTAGAAACTTCTCCTGCTGGAAAAATACCTAATGGTTTCCCTTCACGCAAATGTAGTAATGCTCCTTTAATACCTGCCATACTAGATTTCGCATCTTTTCGGCTTTCGAAAGGATTAACTGGCATTATGTAAGGCTTTAAGGGTTCTGCTCTATGTAATAAAAAGTTGGCAATAATTTTATAATCTGCTCTTTTTTCAACTAATAATTTTAACAGTAAAATACCGTCAATTCCTCCTAAAGGATGATTAGATATCGTTATAAAAGGGCCTGTTTTTGGTATTCTTTTAAAGTCTTCTTCTGGTATTTCGAATTCAATTTTACAATCATCTAAAAGACCGTTTAAAAAATCTAAATCAGATTTATCTTTATTGTTATCATACAATCTATTAACCGCAGAAATACGTAAAATTTTCATCAACGTCCAACCTATAAAAGTTCCGGCCGCACCGAACTTATCAACTCCAATAACTTTAGCAATTTCTTTTGATGTAACTAATCCCATTAATTCAAATTTGGCATAAATGCAAATATAACTGAATTTTGCGACACTTTCATTTTTTATTGTATAACCAACTGCGCTGTTTCAGTATTAATCTGACTAATAATCGATTTTCCTTTTTTTCTTATTTCTTTTATTGCGTCTTCATTAAAATGACGAATAGTATAAAGGGTAACCTCTTTATATGATTTTATATTAAATTTCGTTTTTAAGTCGTTATAAAAAGCATCAAAATTAGTGTACTTATCATCAACACAAACCGAAAAACTAATTGCTGAGTTCTGAATTAGATTTACTTTCAACTTATAAGTATCTAGTTTTTTAAAAATATCACTAATATTACTCTCCACCATAAAAGAGAAATCTTTTGCTGATATCGAAACCAAAATCTGATTTTTTTTCACAATAAAACAAGGAACTTCGGGTGATATTTTGTTCCCTCTACCAACACAAGTTCCTTTATTAGAAAGATCATCAAAAGAACGAACAAATAACGGAATATCTTTTTGTTCTAATGGCTGAATTGTTTTTGGGTGAATTACAGACGCTCCGTAAAAAGCCATTTCTATAGCTTCTGTATACGATATTTCATGTAGCAATTCTGTTTTAGTAAACACACGAGGATCTGCATTTAAAACCCCATCAACATCTTTCCAAATCGTAACACTTTCAGCATCTAAACAATACGCAAAAATTCCTGCTGTATAATCAGACCCTTCTCTTCCTAATGTTGTTGTTTCTAAACCAACACCACCAATAAAACCTTGAGTTATATTTAATTGTGATGTATCTACATTTTCTTTAATTATGTTCTCTGTTATTTCCCAATTAACTTTTGCATCTCTATAATTAACATCTGTTTTTATATAATCTCTTACATCTAAAAACTTGTTGTTTATTCCAATCTCTAATAAATATGCACTTACAATATTTGTAGATAACAACTCACCATACCCAATCATTTGATCGTATACATAATTATATTCTTGTGAATGATTACGAGCCATAAACCCACTTAAATCACTTAATAAAGCATCTACTCTATTATAAATTTGATGATTTTCAGGAAATAAGTCATCAATTATCTTTTTATGAAAATCCCCTACGAAATCTATAGCGCTTTTTAAATTTTCTTTTTTATAAAAATACGCATCTATAATTTTCTCAAAAGCGTTTGTCATTTTTCCCATAGCGGAAATAACAATCAACCCATTCTCGATACCTTCTTCTTTTAAAACTCGGGCTACATTTTTTACACCATCAGCATCTTTTACCGATGCACCACCAAATTTAAATATTCTCATTGCAAAATTGTATTAAACCTTGTTCATTCATTTGGCAAACTCTCCATTGCTCATAAACCGTAGCGCCTGTACTCTTATAAAAATCTATGGCATTTACATTCCAATCTAACACCTCCCATGCAACTCTTTTAAAATTATTTTCTTGTGCATATTTCATAATTGAAGTATATAATTTTTTTCCTGCCCCAATTCCTCTTTTAGTTTCAGTTACCATTAAATCCTCTAAATGAAGTGTTTTTCCTTTCCATGTAGAATAACGCTCATAAAAAAGTGCCATTCCTACAATCGTACCATCTAACTCTTCTGCTACAAACGTTTTAAACTTAGGCTTATTTGAAAACCCGTCACGAATTATATCATCAACAGTAATTTTTACCGCATTGGGTTCTTTTTCAAAAACAGCTAATTCAATAATTAAATTAAATATTGCCGCTGCATCTTTGCACTCTCCTGATCTAACTTTAAAACTCATTTTAAAAAATTTTGTGTAAAGATAATTTTTATAATACTCCTTTAAAACAAATAGAAAATTAAAACACATAGTATCTTTTTGTTAAAAATTTTAAAATAACAAAAAACCGCAACCTAAGTGGTTGCGGTTTTTTGCTATATATTTTATACTATATATTAATCAATCTTACAATCAGTAAGTTCGTTACAAAAATTTAATAAACTTTCTTCTGAATTCTTATATCCTTTTGATTTTGCTTTCGCTTCCACATCCGGACAATCTTTCGCTAATTTTGCAAGGTTTTTCTTAAAACCGAAAACAAAACTCATTCCTGAGGTTGATTTCCCTTTTTCACTTCCTGGAGAAACAATAACTAATTCTTTATTGTTAAATTTATACAATCCTATTTTATCAGATTCAAAAAGTACTTTACATAATTTATCTGTTGCCCCACCTAAAACAGTTTGCGTAACATCTACTGACCCCGACTTTGTAGATGACTCTTTAAATTTAATATTTTTGAAATGTAATCCATCAACAAACAAAAGCTCTTTACATCCTTTTGCTTTTTCAACTCTGCTCCCCACAGGAGTACCATTATTATTGTATTGAACCGTTTTTATACTATATCCTATTTTTTCAATGTCGCTTGTATTAATATCTACAAGTATTGTATCACTTTTTTGAGTAATTAAATATGCTTTATTTAACTCTAAGCTTTGACTCACTGCTGGTTTTAACACTTCTTCTTCTTCTTCTTCTTCTTCTTCTTCTTCTTCTTCAATATTACTAATATCTTCAGTATGAACTTTCATGTGACGAGAATTCATTTTATTAACAGCTAAAGTTTTCTCTAAAGATTCGGCAGATCTTAAGAATCTTTTTCCGTCTGATTTATCATAATCATTATCAATTATCTTCTGAGCGTATTCTTTTACTTTTGCTGGCATATCTAAATAATAATAGATATTCGCAAGATTAAAATAACTAGCGTATTTTACTTTTCTCATTTTACGTTTCGTTCCTTCATACCTAGGAATTACGTCATTAAAATAAGCAATAACTGTCTCTAGTTCTTTTGCCATGTTATCAGTTGGTTCATCATACTTCATTTTACCAAAAATAACTTTCATTTGATTATATGCTTCATGATGTTTTTCTGTCTCAGGGTGTTTTTTAGAGGCTAAAATCCATAAAAACTCACTCTCAGTACTATATGGTCTGTAACCATATCTCTGATTTAAATAAGATTTTATACTTCCTTTAATTGCAGATTGATGTTTAGATCTTATATTACTTTTAATATCGTACTTGTTCGTTTTATAATATTCTTCTGCTTTGTAATAACGATCAAAATCACTACTCTTATAGTCTGTTTTTTGGTCAAAATTCTTTTCATAACTCTGACCAGAGTTTGCATTTATAAGGTTCATCTTTGCTACAGACGAAAAGTTAGCTTTAACTTTATAAGTATACCACGTAGATGTTATATTTCCATCTTTATCCTTCTTTACATGCTTCTCCTTATCAATCTTAACTTCACTTACGCTAGTTCCGGAGAAAGAATAGTTAATATCTAATGTTCCTGGTGATTTTACTTTAGACAACCCACTAATAGAAACTCCATTAATGTTAATCGAGTAAGTTCTCTTACTATTGTCTAAAATTGGTTCTGTAGGTAGTTTTACGTAAGAAACCTGAAACCTCTCTCTATCTAAATTTGTACTCTGCCCAAAAGAATTTAAACAAATTAAGAGGGTTAATAATAGTATTGATTTTTTCATTTTTTATAGTTTTTAAGAGGCGAATATAATTTTTTTTAAGAATGTTTTAACTAAAAAAACAAGTTATTACAAATTGATATTGCAGTAACAAAAAATTAATATTCAAAATCGTTGTAGTTACTCTAAAAAGTTGGCATCTTTGTGCACAACACAAAAATTCGACATGAATAACAAGCACATGACTCTTGGAGAGTTTATTATTGGAAATCAAAGAGATTTTAAATATTCTTCGGGAGAATTATCTCGTTTAATAAACTCTATACGGCTGGCTGCCAAAGTGGTAAACCACGAAATTAGAAAAGCAGGGTTAGTTGATATTACTGGTGCAGCCGGTGATGTTAATATTCAAGGTGAAGCACAACAAAAATTAGATGTTTTAGCGAATGATCTTTTTAAACAAACGCTAATTAACCGTGAAATTGTTTGTGGTATTGCGAGTGAAGAAGAAGATGATTTTGTAATTGTTGAAGGTCAAAGCAAAACAAACGAAAATAAATACGTTTTATTGATGGATCCTTTAGATGGTTCATCTAATATTGATGTAAACGTATCTGTTGGAACCATTTTCTCTATTTACAGAAGAGTTTCTCCAGACGGTACACCTGTTACTAAAGAAGATTTTTTACAAAAAGGAAGCGAACAAGTAGCCGCAGGTTATGTTGCTTATGGTACCTCTACAATGCTAGTTTTTACAACTGGTAATGGAGTAAACGGATTCACTTTAAATCCTGCTATTGGTACTTTTTACTTATCTCACCCAAATATGCAATTTCCAGAAATTGGTAAAATATACTCAGTAAGCGAGGGATATTTTACGTATTTTCAAGAAGGAATGAAGCGTTTTTTAATTCACTGTAAAGAACTAAACGAAGCTGATAACAGGCCTTATACTGCTCGTTATGTTGGTTCGTTAGTTACCGATTTTCATAGAAATATGATTAAAGGTGGTATTTACGTGTATCCATCAACAAAAATTACACCTAACGGAAAATTACGTTTATTATACGAATGTAACCCAATGGCTTTTATCTGTGAGCAAGCAGGTGGTAAAGCAACTGACGGATTTACAAGAATAATGGATATCAATCCAACCGAATTACACCAACGTGTTCCTTTTTATTGCGGAAGTAAACAAATGGTAGAAAAAGCTGAAGGATTTATGAATGAGTTTTCTGCAGATGAAAAACCTACTTATTAAAGAATAACAATTATTTATACCTAAATAAATTATCGATAAGGCAAACAGTTGTTTGCCTTATTTTTTTGGATTAAATTTACAATTATATTAATGAATTATTAACTTACTAAAAAACATACAATTATGGCTTTTGACTTACCAAAATTAGGATATGCATACGATGCATTAGAACCAAATATAGATGCTAAAACTATGGAAATACACCATAGCAAACACCATAACGGATATACTACAAAATTAAATGCTGCTGTTGCTGGTACTGATTTAGAAGGAAAATCTATTGAAGATATTCTTACTAATTTAGATATGACTAATGGTGCAGTTCGTAATAATGGAGGTGGATTTTACAATCACTCTTTATTCTGGACAGTAATGAACCCAGAAGATAGAGGTTACTTATCAGGAGATTTAAAAGATGCTATCGAGGCTGAATTTGGATCTAAAGAGGCTTTTATCGAAGCTTTTTCTAAAGCTGCTGCAACTCAGTTTGGTTCAGGATGGGCTTGGTTATGTGTACATCCAGGTGGAAAAGTAGAAGTTTGTTCTACTCCAAACCAAGACAACCCATTAATGCCAGGTGTAACTTGTGGCGGAACTCCTATTTTAGGATTAGATGTTTGGGAACATGCTTATTACTTAAACTACCAAAACCGTCGTCCTGATTATATTGATGCTTTCTTTAAAGTAATTAACTGGAACGAGGTTGAAAAAAGATATGCTAACGCTAAATAGTAACCATGTTACTTTTTAAAGTTTACGCTTATAAAAAAATCCGAAGTTTTTAAACTTCGGATTTTTTATTAGTTATATATTTAACGCTCAAACTATTTTAAAAAAGCTTGTTCTAAATCTGCAATTAAATCTGTTATATCCTCTACCCCAACACTCAAACGGATAAGGGAGTCTGTAATTCCTATTTTTAAACGCACTTCTCCTGGTATAGATCCGTGCGACATTGTTACAGGGTGATTTACCAAACTTTCTACACCACCTAACGATTCTGCCAATGTAAATATTTTAGTGTTTTCTAGAAACGTAAAAGCTGCCTGTTTACTTTCATCCTTTAAACGGAAAGAAACCATTCCTCCAAAATCATCCATTTGTTTTTTAGCAACATCATGGTTTGGATGACTCTCTAAGCCAGGGTAATAAACATCGCTCACTTTTGGATGTTTTACTAAATATGCTGCTACGGCTTTACCGTTTTCACAATGACGTTGCATGCGTAAATGCAATGTTTTAATACCTCTTAACGCTAAAAATGAATCCATCGGACCTGCAATAGCACCAGCAGCAAATTGTATAAAATGTAATTCTTCTGCCAACTTAGCGTCTTTAACCATTAGGGCTCCCATTATTAAATCGGAATGCCCGCCTAAGTATTTTGTTGCAGAATGCATTGTTATATCTGCACCTAAATCTAAAGGGCGTTGTAAATATGGTGTTGCAAATGTATTATCAACTCCTACTAAAATAGCTGGATTTTTTAATTTTACAGCTTTGGTTATCAATGCTATGTCTGCAATTTTCATTAACGGATTAGTTGGTGTTTCTAACCAAACTAACTTGGTATTTTCTGATATTGCATTTGTTATATTTTCAATAATATCTGTATCAACAAACTTAAACTTTAAGCCATATTTCTCAAACATTCTGGTAAATAATCGATACGTTCCGCCATATAAATCATCACCTGCAATAACCTCATCACCGGAATTTAAGGTTCTCAAAACACAGTCGATTGCTGATAAGCCTGATGAAAAAGCAAAACCGTGTGTTCCGTTTTCTAACGAGGCAAAAGCTTTTTCGAGCGCAGTTCGTGACGGATTTCCTCCTCTTGAATACCCGTAACCTTTATGAACACCTGGACTAGATTGCACATATGTAGAGGTTTGAAATATAGGAGGCATCACGGCACCTGTAGCATTCTCATGCTCTTGACCGCCGTGTATTGTTTTTGTGTTGAATTTCATCTTTATCTAAATTTAAAAACAAATTCTTAATTAAATCAATAAGTATTTACACTAACTTTAATAAAGCCATTATAGTTCCTAAATGAATTCCTTCATGTAAGTTATTAAACGAAATTGCTGATTCAATAGAGTCTAACGTAAAACCAAGGCTTGTTTCATACTCGTTAAATTCAGTAAAAATCCCAGCTTCGTAATCTTCCTGCAACGTATCTGGTAATCCCACTAATAATTCTTTTAACTCTTCAAACTCTTCTTCAGAAAATGTCTCTGTAGGTAAGGTTCCTTTCTTATAGCTTACAATTAACTCATCAGAAGCTAAACAATTTAAGCCTGATAATTTATAATTTAATAATTGCTGTGTTACTACCAAGTGGGCAACATTCCATGCAATGTTATTTTTAAATCCTGCAGGAATTTTATGTAATTGTTCTATTGATAAATGATCGATTTTTTTTAAAACTAATTCTCTCGATTTTTTTAAAATTTCAAATTGCGTATTCATTATTCTACTTATTTTAGCGTACATCAAAGATAATTATTAAACCATGAAGAAAGTATATTTTTTACAAACTTGTGACACTTGCCGACGCATATTAAAAGAAGTAAATATTAACGGATTTGAAAAGCAAGAAATAAAAACAAATGCTGTAACTGTTAATCAGCTAGAAGAAATGAGAAAACTAACAGATAGCTACGAAAGCTTGTTTAATAAAAGAGCTAGATTATACAAAGAACGAGATTTAAAGAACAAAACAATTACCGAAGACGACTACAAACAGTTTATTTTAGAAGAATATACTTTTTTAAAGCGCCCTGTTTTTATCGTTGATGATAAAATTTTTATTGGAAACAGTAAAAAAGTAGTCGAAGCACTAAAAGAACTCGTAAATTAATTGTTTTCAGGATTTAATTCGACAGAAAAAAGACTCGTTCTCAAAAGAAAAATAAGTAACATCTCTTCTTTATTTTGATGAAAATCTGTCAATTTTAGTGAATTTCACGATTAAAAACCGGTAAGAAACTCGAACACACATCTTCAAAAAAGCATTAATAACAAAAGGTATTAAACGTAAAAAAGCTTCAAAATCTGACGATTAAGAAGCTTTTTTGTTGGCCTACAAGGACTCGAACCTTGAATGTCGGTACCAAAAACCGGTGTGTTACCAATTACACCATAGGCCAATAA
>NZ_JBYJEF010000012.1:0-11577 GCF_057732375.1 Tenacibaculum sp. M1.3A
GCAAGCGTAAAAGTCTGTGTTTTATTTATTATTTTTTCGCTAAATTTACGCAACAAACTATAAGCACAAAGCCGTTGGGCACAATATGAAAATGACCGATAAAACAAGTAACATTCTATATTACAGCGGACTAATTTTAATCGCAATCGGAGCATTCGGACTGACTTTCGCTGCGTTCTTTGCGATAATCGGATTACCAATTTTTATAGTAGGAATAATCTTGACTTTGGTATCACTAAAAAAGACTTGGAAACAAAGACTTATTCCAATCGGACTTTTTATTATTGGAATTATAGCTTTTTGGCCAATTTGGAGAGAAATAAATTCAGTTGGACCAGAAACATTTTTGATTACAGAAAACTATCAAGGACGAGTAAATATAATATTCAAAGAGGGTTGCGGAACAGAACTTGAAAAAACTGACGAAGGAATTATTTACAAGATTCCAAGCGATGGAACTCTAGTTATTGACAATGAGTTGAAAACGGGATTTATTGAACACAGCTACTTTTATGAAGACAGCAAAGGAAAACGAACCGAAATTCCAAAAATGGATGTAAGAGACTTTAACGAAGAATGGACTTTAGAAAAAAACCCAAACGAACCACCGAGAGATAAACTCGGAATTTTTCATTGGGGAAGAACAGGTAGTATTGGAAATATGATTAACGAAAAAGGAGAAGTAACAAATAAGGATGAGCAATATGATTTTCTCGAATTTTATGTTTCGACTTATAGTGACTTATCAGAAAAATTCGGATTTAAATACGACCAAAAATTTGACTCAATCAAAACAGAGAAACTTAAAATTTGTAAATAAAAATACTGTGCCCAACACCGTGTATAATTAATGGCTAGTTCGAGCTTGCTTACGAAAATCCTCGCGGATTTTCTATTCGGTTTGTATTTGCTAAATTAGTGGCTTAAACACGCCACTAATCATACACAAAACCGTTACCTACAATTATGAAAAAAATTCCGTTACTGATTTTAACATTGATTTTTATTTCAAGCTGTGAGTTTAACTCAAACAAATTAGAGTGGAATAAATTGAATGAGGAAATAATTGAAAAGGACAATCAAATTTCTGAATTGCAAAAGAAAATAAAGGATTTAGAGAAAGACACCAAAAACGCTCAATCTTCAGATTATTATCGCTTCGTAGAATCTTCAGATCCTGAAATAAATGTTGCGGAAAAATTAAAAAGCGGAGAACGTAAATTAATTGACAAAAAGAACTTTAAAGACACTTTAGATATTTCAGATAATTTTTTCGTTTATAAACATACATCTGAAATCACTCAAACCTCTAAATCGGAATTTGAATCAGTCCTTCGTGATTTTGACCAAGTCAAATCGGAATATGGAAATGACTATTTTGTCAGAGTAATGACTTTTTATAATGGACAAAGTTTACCTCTCGAAACTGAAAATTCTAAAACGGATATCCATATTTTAATTCAACCGACTGAATTGGGTTATGAAAATAAATCGTTCGTGATTTCGGACTTTTATAACGTTGACATAAAATCACTCGAAAAGAAAGAAAATAGTGTAGAACTGATTTTTGAACACGGAAAATTTCCAAGAAAAAAGGAATTAATAATAATAAAACCCGAATTAGTGAAATTTGGAAATAAATAACTGTAGGTAACACCGTATAAACTTTATTGCTAGTTTTGGCTCAATTAGGAAATTCCTTCTGAATTTCGCCGTTCGTGTTTTATTTAGTAAATTCATTGCTTAAACCACGCAACAAAGCTTATACAAACACGTTGGCAACAAGCTAAAAACCGAAATGAGAACGATAAAAAGTGAAATAATAGGAGAATTAAAACAGAACGACCAATTTGAGGATTGGTGGGAAAGTGAACTCATTGAAATTCCGTTTTTTGATAATAAAAAAATGAAAATCACTTTTATGGATTTCATTCCTGAAAATGATACTGAATTTATTAAAGAAGCAGATAAAGCTTTAAAAACCTTTTTAAAAAAATCTGTATTTGATAGATTATTAATATCGAATCTCGCATACGAAAACTGTATGGAATTTCTAAACGCAGTTGAATTTGATGAAGCTGACCAACCACTTTGGAATATTAAAGACAAAAACCAAATTTGGAAATTCATTTATCCTCAAGATATTTATATAACAAGAAGTCACGACAAATTTGAAATTATCTATCTGAATTTAGCTTGTGAATGTGAATGGGAACAAGAACACGGACTTCAACTTTTGTTTAAAGAAGGAGAAAAATTGACAAGAATAAGTGAACAAGATGGACATATTACGGAATCTGACTCTTATGAAAAACCTATTATTGAAAATAAGGAGTTTAATCATTTGAACGAAAATGAAAATAAGACAAAAACGGAATGGTGGAAATTCTGGAAATAAAGCCAGATTGCCAACACCGTATATAATTTATAGCTGGCTTATTGCCTACTTACGAAAGTCCTCGCGGACTTTCTTGGCTGGTAATTATTTACTAAATTAGTTGCTTAAAACACGCAACAAACCATATACAATCACGTTGCCAAATATTGCGGATGATAAATTAAAAGAATAAAACTATGAGCTACTTTTACATTGGAATAATAATTTTAGCAGCAGTAATTACGCTGAAAAATGAAAAGAATAAAAAAAGAAAAAAAATTATTGGATTAATTTATATATCTATTTTAGTCATTGGATTCTCATACTCTTCAGGAGAAAAAATTGGAAAAGCACTTTATTTTTTAAATAATAGTACTGAAAATATTCAAGAAAAGTAAAACCTGAGTTTACCGAAAGATTACAATTTGAATCGGTACGATTTTAGCACAATTTCGATTTCTGAGAATTGAAACGGAAAGATTTCCAATCATTTCGGATTTGAGAGTTGAAACATAAAACTCAGCCGAACGGAAAACTAAAAAAGAAAAATTGTAACTAAACCGAAAACATTCTTGACTTTTCCAATCATAACGGATTTGAAAATTGAAAAGTAAAACAACATTAGGCAACAATTGGTATATTCTATAGCTTGGTTTTAGCACACTTACGAAAATCCTAAAGGGATTTTCTTGGTCGATAATTATTTACTAAATTTATTGCTTAAACACGCTACAAAACATACCACAAACCGTTGTGCCCAATATCAGAAAAACCTTGAAATGAAAATTGACATTCACGTACATACAAGAAAAGTAAAGTCTGGTGATGCACCGACAAGAAACATCGAAAAAGAAAAGTTTGTCAAAATACTGAGCGATACTGAGGTTAATATTTTAGCAATAACCAACCATAACCATTTTGATTCGAAACAATATGAAGAGTTTAGAGATGGAGTTGAAAGTCATTGTCAAATATGGCCAGGAATTGAACTTGATGTTTTTGAAAATGGAAAAAGGTCTCATCTAATAGTTATCTGCAATCCGAAAAACCACCAAGCCTTTGATAAAGCCGTAAGTGAAATATTAGATAAAAAAAATCCAGATACTTTTACAATTTCATTAAAAGAAACCGTAGAAAAATTTGACACATTAGATTGTATTTACATTGCCCACTACTTCGTAAAAAAACCAAATTTAGGAGATAAGGAAATAGAAATTTTAATTGACTTAGTATCAAATCCCAAACGTATTTTAAAAGAAGCAACTAACTCAATATCGGCTGGAATATACATAAGTCACGGACATAATTCTATTTATGGCTCAGATGTACAAGACTGGGATAATTACATAGAACAATCACAAAATTTACCTGAGCTTAGACTTCCCGTTGAGAGTTTTGAACAATTCTGTCTTTTACTTGAAAAAGATGAAGCAACAATAAGTACTATTTTAGATAAAAAATCTAAGGAAAGTATTGAACTATTTCCTTTTAATAGCGACCCATTTGAGAAAATAGTTTTAGATATCTACTCAGACATCAACATTCTTTTTGGAAGTAAAGGAACGGGTAAAACAGACATACTAGAATCTCTTTCTAAACATTACAATAGTAAAGGACATAAAACTTCTGTTTATAAATCAAATGATAATCATTTAAACTCTGTATTTGATATTAAAGGCAATTCATTCAATTGTGATGCATCTGATTTTGGACTTGATGATTGTATTGATGAAATAAAATTCCTTAAAGAAGTTACTGAAGAGAAAGTAACCACTTTAAACAAATATGATTTACATTTTTCATTTCAAGAAACAAATAAAATTTCCCAAAAGTTAAAAATCAAGAATATTACTCAAGCAGATGAAGCTAAATCTGAAAGAATACTTGAAGAAATAACTGATATTCTAGACAATTTCAAGACATTTAAGAATTATATAAATGAAAATTCAGATATACCTAAATATGTTGATGTCACATTAATAACTGAACTTGGAGGTATTCTTGAAAAAATACTTGTTCAACTTAAAGAAGGTACAGAACAAAACTTTATAGAAAACAAAAGTATCAAGCTGCTTAATGGGATTATTTCTTGTTTCAATAATGAAATTGCAAAAAAGACTAATCAACCACCAAAACCAACAAGAACAGGTTTCTTAGAATATTCCAGAAATCGAATTAAAATAGAAAGGGCATCCAAAAAGATTATTAAAATAATAAACAAATCTATAAATCCGATTGAAGAATATGCTGGAAGTCTAGGAGAAAAAGGGGAGTTAATATGTAAAACAAATTTGTTTTTTCAGAATGGTTCATTTTCAAACGGAGATTATACTGCTGTGAAAAACGTATATAAAACACCTCAAAAAGAATTTGCAAATGCAATCATTTCTATTTCAAAATATATTCATTCAAATGAGTTGTTCTTAAAAATCACAGAATTAAACGAGATAGAAAATATTAGTACAATTAACTCACTTAGTGAATTGTTATTAAAATACAAACATTTCACGCTGAACGGAACAATTTACAATCCTTCAAATGGAGAGTCTTCAATGATTCTATTACATAAAGAATTAGCAGACGATAAAGATATTTACTTAATTGACGAACCAGAAAAAAGTCTTGGAAATGACTATATTAATGATGTAATAGTACCTTTAATAAAAGAAAAAGCACTTCTTGCAAAAAAAGTTATAATTGCAACACACGATGCAAATATTGCTGTTAGAACATTACCATATAATTCAATTTATAGACTTCAAGACAAAGGGAAAGGATTTACTCTAACAGGCAATCCATTTTCAAATTCATTAAATTGTATTTATGGTTCAAGACCAAGTCTTGATTGGAAAGAAATTAGTATGAAAACATTAGAAGGTGGAAAAGCAGCCTTTGGAGAAAGAGGAAAAATATATGGAAACTAAAAAAGCAACTATTAAAAGAGAGGAGCCTTATACTTATTTGGTTCTTGAAGTTGGAGAAAATCCAATCCAAATTAATTTAACAGATGACAACCCAAATAACGTCAAATCAGCATTTAATTTAATATTAAAAGAATTAAAAAAAGGGTTATTTGAATTTGTTCTAGAGGACAAAAGTTCAGATTTATATAACAATATTTGTGTTGAATATTTAAATCAGCTAAATACGGAAATCAAATCTATTCATACTGAATTAGAAGAATATGAATTAACTGAAAAAGAATAAAATACTGGGCACAACACCGTATATAATTAATGGCTGGTTTTAGCTTGCTTACGAAAATCTTTGCAGATTTTCTATTCGGTTTTTATTTGCTAAATTAGGTGCTGAAACACGCCACTAATCATATACAAACACGTTAGGTGTCATTAACTATGAACGAGAAATATATTAGATATAAAAAAGATAGAGATGTTCTTTTCGTTTTTGGAGCGGGTGCTTCAATATCTGATGGAGGACCATTACAAAGAGATTTATTACCTGAAATATTAAAAGAGAATTATGATAATTCTGAAATAGCTAATCTTGTAAAAAAGTTTATCTGTAGTAATTTTGACACTGAGAATGACAATTGTCCTTCCTTAGAATCTGTTTTTGGTTATTTAGATTATTTTATTTCAAAAAAAGAAAGTCTAAAAGGAGGATATACAACTCTTCAATTAATAAAAATTAAAGAATCTCTTATTCGCTTAATTCATTACAAAATAAGTGAATCAAAAACCAGAAAAGGAATATATAAGAAGTTTTTAGAATGTGTAAACACTGAGAATAAAAACGTATCCATCATCACTATGAATTATGATACACTTCTTGATGAATCGTTCGACTTCCTATACCCTAGTGATGCGTTAATTGATTATTGTATCAACTTTATGAACTATGAAGATTACGACAAAATTGATGCTTTCAATTGGTGGATTAATCCTAGAGAACCTGTAAGTATTTGGGATAAAAAAACACCTGTACCAATCAAAATAATAAAAATACATGGTTCCTTAAATTGGAAATACTGTAACTGTTGTAATCAAGTATTATTAACTCCTTGGGATACCGATATAGACTTAAGTTCTCAAGGTTTTAAAGGCAGAATTAGAGCAAATTTTGAAAATCCTGAAGAAATAGTTTTCGATTTAAAATGCCCAAATGATGGAACTCCTTTTGATACTTTTATAGTGCCACCATCTCATATAAAAGAACTTAATCATCCAGCAATTTCAAAATTATTTGATGAAGCTGCAATAGAAATTAGAAAAACAAAGAAAATAATATTTGTCGGATATTCTTTTCCTGAAGCAGATGTACATATAAAAGCGCTATTTAAAAAGAACATACTAGATACTACCGAAATAGAAGTTGTTGATCCTTTTCTTAATGAGAATATTAAAAGTAATTATAGAAGTATCAGCAAAAATGTAATATTTGTCAAAGATAGTTTTGAGAATTATATAGAAAATGATTTGAAAAATAAAATTAAAACGAACACCTAACAATGGCTATAATTAATACGGGTTTTGGTGCTTGACCCAAAGTTTAGAGCTTTTGACCAAGTCCGCCAAATCTTTTTGATTTGACTTTATAACAAAAAAGATAAAACAAAATAAAAAGTTTTGGCTAAGTGCTTAATCGAAAGTTTACTACTTTTAATTCCCGTACTAACCATAGCCGAGACGTTAGTAAAAACTTTAGAAATCACTCAGACGGAAACAATTCTGTATTAAAATATTGTAATTTATTGTGGAATAATTCTAATTTAAATTACGCTTTTCTTCCAACACTGGAAAAATAAAAAACACAAGTTTAGAGCAAATTTGCGAAATTCTTACTCGAACGGAATTTATAAACTTTGAAAAATTAAAAATCAATTTAGAAAATCACTCTTGCGGAATTTAGCAACTTTGCGGAGTTGAAAATCTCTACGGAATTATTTATTCAAACGTTGAATTTTGAAAATATCAGAAATCATAAAACAGAATTACTTGTCGAAAAAAACGCATTTACTAACAACTTGTATATAAAAATTGCTTTATTTTAGCTAAACTAAATAGTTAGTGTTTTTTAACTAAGTCCAATTTTCCTGCGGAAAATTCGCCGAGCTCTTACAAAGCAACTTTCTATACAAAAAACCGTTGTAAACAATGCCGAAAACCGAGTGAAACACTACATTGGAGCATACTATTTGATTAAATTAAAACCTGTCGATTATGGAACAATTAAAGGTTCTGAAATCTACACTTGTAGTCGTTGTATAAACGATTCTTTTTTTGACTCTTGGGCAATTTCTTGGACTACAACAGAAAAGAAAGAACTTAAGGAAACTAAAGTAACTTTTAATCTGACTGACCAAAATGTTGAGGAAATTCAAGTTTGGGCGGACAAAAAACTTGACGAAGAAAAACTCGGTTGGATAAATACATTTTCGGACTTAAAAACTTTGACCGAATACAAAGAAAAGTTCTTTCCTAATGACTCGAATTTTGAAATATTAAATATCAGTTTCCCTGAATCGGAATTAATCAAAACTCTGGAATTAATTAAACAAACTGATTCTCAATTAGGCGAAATCGGAATTTATAACAATCTTAAAAACAAGAAAGTCGAAATAGACAAAAGTGAATTTTTAGGTTACGATATAATTGGAATTGAAATTAGTGGAGATTTTCACTCTTTTCATTGCCACGATTTGTCAAATGATTTAAAAGAAAAATTTGGACTTTTAATTAATGAATTTGGACTTATCGAAAACGTTAGTGATTGGGATAAAATAATGGAATATATGAATGACAAAGAAAACGGATTTGAACCTGTTCCTTGGTTTTATGTGAAAGTGAATAAAATTAGAGAATGAACAAAGCACTGTTTACAACACCGTATAAAATTAATTGCTGGTTTTAGCCAATTTACGAAAGTCCTCGCGGACTTTCTATCTGTGATTTATTTGCTAACTTTAGTGCTTAAAACACGCAACTAATCTTATACAAGACCGTTGTAAATAATGGCGGAAAATCACTCAGACGGATACAATTCTGAGTTAAAAAGCAAGAAATTTATTGTGGAATAAATCTAATTTAAATTACGTTTTTCTGCCAACACTGGAAAAATAACAATCCCAAGTTTAGAGCAACTTTACGGGATTCTTACTCAAACGGAATTTTAAACGTTGACAACAACAGAACTAAACGCAAAAAATCACTCTTGCGGAATTTAGCAACTTTGCGGAATTGTTTACTCAAACGCTGAATTTTGAAAATATAGAAAAGCTTAAAACAGAATTATAAATCGAAAAAACCACAATTTACAACAACTTGTATATAAAAATTGCTTTATTTTAGCTAAACTAAATAGTTAGTGTTTTTTAACTAAGTCCAATTTTCCTGCGGAAAATTCGCCGAACTCTTACAAAGCAACTTTCTATACAAAAAACCGTTGTGGGTAATTTGAGAAAAACCGAAATGAAAGAATCAAAAAGACTGAATTTTTTAAAATCATATCTCAAATTATATAGCGTTGAGAAAATCGAATTGACTAAAGAAACGTTGAACTCAATAAGTGGAATTGCAATTTATGATGAAAACGATCCAGAAGAACAACAGGAATTTATTTGGCATAAATCTGAAAAAGAAATTCCTTCACCTGAATTAAAAGTTCTGATTGAAAAAATTGTGGCGGAAAAATGGCACAATGGAGACAAAATTTCAGAACATATTGAGAAATTAGAATTTAAGGAATTTGACAATTCAACTAAAGATAGAATATTGACTGAATTATTTAACGTCAGAATTAGAATGGTTGACGAAGGAGAAGAAACGGATTCTTATTGGGTGCATTATTAAATTAAACGAATGCTATGAAAGAAAAACTTGGAAAATGGAAAAAGGAAATTGAGGAAATTGAGGAAATTTCAAATTGTGTCTGGAAAATAAGTTTAATTCACGAACTAGGTTCTAAAGTTGAAAAGATAGGAAATAATTTGGAACAAATTGAAAAAGAAGTTGAATTATCAGCTTTAGAAATGAACGAACAAATTGAAAGAAAAATAAAAAACTACCCACAACAACATATATAATTTATTGCTGGCTTCTTGCCTACTTACGAAAATCCTCGCGGATTTTCTTTGTCAGTAATTATTTACTAAATTAGTTGCTTAAACCACGCAACAAACCATATATAAACACGTTGGCAAACATTTACCAATCACACTCAAAAGAATGATAAAATACGAGATAAAAACAGGAAGTAGCTTTTTGAATGAAAAAGCCAGACAACAAAGAGACATCGGATTTAAACCTAAATTAAAAGGAATACGATGCGGAAAATGTTCAACTGATACTATTATAAAATTTGTAGAAGATGATTCTACACACGTAAAAGCGGAATATGAAAGTTGTTGCCCTGAATTTGAAAAACGCATAAAAGATAAATTGTGGCCGAATAAAAATTAGTTTTCTAAAAGTTCTTTTGGTCGCATAACAAAATAATTTTTATCAGCTTCACCGTTGATTTTAAAAAAACGGACTAAATAGCTGATTGGGAAAATCTTTTCGTGAACTTCTAATTGATGTTTGAATTTATCAAAACCCTCAAACTGATAAAAAACAGAAAAGGAATTATAATGAATTTTAATTTCCAAAAGCATTCCTGGAATAATTAAATCGGAATCTATTGGTTTGTGAAAAATGTGTCTTGTATCTGACATAATATTTGATTTTAAAATTAATAATCTGAATAAAAAAACGATTTGCCAACACCATATATAATTTATTGCTGGCTTCTTGCTTACTTACGAAAATCCTCGCGGATTTTCTATTCGTTTTTTATTTGCTAAATTACGTGCTTAACCACGCAACAAACCATATACAAACACGTTAGTAAAAACTTTAGAAATCACTCAGACGGAAACAATTCTGTATTAAAATATTGTAATTTATTGTGAAATAATTCTAATTTAAATTACGCTTTTCTTCCAACACTGGAAAAATAAAAAACACAAGTTTAGAGCAAATTTGCGAAATTCTTACTCAAACGGAATTTTTAAACGTTGAAAAATTAGAAATCAATTTAGAAAATCACTCTTACGGAATTTAGCAACTTTGCGGAGTTGAAAATCTCTACGGAATTATTTATTCAAACGTTGAATTTTGAAAATATCAGAAATCATAAAACAGAATTACTTGTCGAAAAAAACGCATTTACTAACAACTTGTATATAAAAATTGCTTTATTTTAGCTAAACTAAATAGTTAGTGTTTTTTAACTAAGTCCAATTTTCCTGCGGAAAATTCGCCGAGCTCTTACAAAGCAACTTTCTATACAAAAAACCGTTGTACTCAATTTAAAAAAAAAGATATGGAAATATTGAAAAACATTTTAGAAATAATTTACTTTTTAAGTGGACCTCTAATTGCATTTTTTGCATTTAAAGCTTTAGAACAAATTTCAGAAACTAGAAAACAGGTTAATGAGACTAAAGAAAATAGATTAATCTCTTCAAAACGAGAATCGTTCAAAATTGCTGCTGAAAAGTGTGAACACTTCATGACAACAATAATCCCATTGATTAATAATCTTGATAAAGCAGTAGATGAAAGTAAGGTGTCATTTTTTGAGAAATCAGAAACAATTTTAACAAAAAATGGAATTAACGTAATTCCTCGCTTTAAGGATAAAGATGAAGTTAGTAAAGTTTTCGAACTTCCAAACTTAGAGTTATTCAATCCTTTAGAAAGTTTTTCTTTATTTTTTGTATCTGGTGTAGCAGAAGAAAAAGTTGGATACCTTACTGTTGGTCATACATTTTGCAGTACAGTAAAAAAATATGCTCCTCTCCTAGTAAGATTATCTGATGAGACATATTTCAATAACACTTTGAAACTTTTTTCAATATGGAGTCATAGAATTGAGAAGGAAAGACTTGAAAAGGAAAAAGCAAAAATTGACAAAGCTTTAAATGAAAGTAAAGAGATTACAATTGAAGCTATTGGAACAAAATAAAACAGAGTACAACACCGTGTATAATTAATTGCTGGTTTGTGTTTACTTACGAAAATCCTCGCGGATTTTCTATTCAGTTTGTATTTACTAAATTAATCGTTTAAAATACGCAACAACTCATACACAAACACGTTGCAAATAATAGCGGAAATTACTCAGACGGAAACAATTCTGAATTAAAAATCATCAAATTTATTGTGAATAATTCTAATTTAAATTACGTTTTTCTG
>NZ_JBYJEF010000013.1:0-9831 GCF_057732375.1 Tenacibaculum sp. M1.3A
TTAAGCCCATTTGCGCCGATGGTACTGCCAATGGTGGGAGAGTAGGTCGTTGCCTTTCTTTTAAACCTCAATCTTTATAGATTGAGGTTTTTTTTTACGCGAAATTTAACTAGTTTAGTTATGATGAATTATAAATACACCTACTTAGTTACACTACAATATTTAGGATTCCGGTTTCATGGATGGCAAAAGCAACCAAACTTAAAAACAGGTCATCTTTTTTTAGATAAAACACTTAAGTTTATCTATAAAGGTATTCGCCTTAAAAGTTTAGGCGTAGGTAGAACTGATGCAAGAGTTTCGGCAACTCATTTTGCTTTTCAATTATTTATAGATGAAAAAGTAGATTTCGATCAGTTTATGGTTGATTTTAATGCGAATGCACCTGGAGATATGCGTGCATTAAAAATTGAAGATATTGATAGAAATTTTAATATTATTCAGCATCCGAAGTTAAAGGAATACCGATATTATTTTTCTTATGGAGAAAAAAACCATCCGTATGCTGCTCCGTTCTTAACCCGTTTTAGAGAACAATTAGATGTTGATTTAATGAAACAAGGAGCTTTGTTGTTTGAAGGTTTTCATAATTATAAACGTTATTGTACAAAACCAACGGAAGAAACCAAAGTTGAAAGAGAAATTGTGTTTTGTAGAATTGAAAAAAACACAGAATTAACTGCATCTTTTTTTCCGAAGGAAAGCTTTGTTTTAGTTGTAAGAGGAGAAGGTTTTTTAAGAAATCAAATTCGTTTAATTATGGGAGCTTTACATGATTTAGGAAAAGGTGAATTTGATTTAGATTTTATTAAAGAGAGTCTTAATCCGACATCTGATATTGATTTTATAAAAAATATTGCACCGGCTTCGGGTTTGCATTTACATAAATTAGAATTTAAAGACTTATAATTATAAATACACGCGTTAGCGATTGCAGTTTTGTTTGAGCTCTTTTGTGAAGGATGAACAAAAAGCGAGTACGGAAAGCGCGACCCTTGTGGTAACGCACATATAAAAGGGTAAGAGGTGAATAATGAATAATGAAAGGTAACGGGTTTAGTTAAAAGGTGATGTAGAGTTGATTTGTTTATAGATTTAAATGAGGTTGAAAAGTTATATAGGGTATAAATAATAAAAAGTCCATCAGATTAATGATGGACTTTTAGTTTATAGTTATCGACTATTGTTAAATAGACAATTTATCCTTTGATAATTCCTCTTGAAATTACAATTTTCTGAATTTCTGAAGTTCCTTCATAAATTTGAGTAATTTTTGCATCACGCATTAAACGCTCTACATGGTAATCTTTTACGAATCCGTTACCACCGTGAATTTGCACAGCTTCAACAGATTGTTCCATAGCAACTTTAGAAGCGTATAACTTAGCCATTGCACCAGACATATCGTAGTTGTTACCTTGATCTTTATCCCAGGCAGCTTTCATTACTAACATTCTTGCAGCTTCAACTTCTGTGTGCATATCAGCTAATTTAAAAGCAATTGCTTGATGATTACAAATCTCGGTTCCGAATGCTTTACGCTCTTTAGAGTATTTTAAAGCTAATTCGTAAGAACCAGATGCGATACCTAATGCTTGTGCAGCAATACCGATACGACCACCAGATAATGTTTTCATAGCGAATTTAAAACCGAATCCGTCTTCACCAATTCTGTTTTCTTTCGGTACTTTTACATCGTTAAACTGTAAAGTATGGGTGTCAGAACCACGAATTCCTAATTTATCTTCTTTAGGGCCTACATGAAAACCTTCCATTCCAGCTTCTACAATAAAAGCATTTATACCTCTATGTTTTTTACTACGATCGGTTTGTGCGATTACTAAATAAACACCAGCACGACCACCATTGGTAATCCAGTTTTTAGTACCATTTAATAAATAGTGATCACCTTTATCTTCGGCAGTTGTTGCTTGAGAAGTAGCATCAGATCCTGCTTCAGGTTCACTTAAACAAAATGCTCCGATTTGCTCACCAGTAGCTAATTTTGTTAAATATTTTTGTTTTTGTGCTTCAGTTCCATATGCTTCTAGTCCATAACATACTAATGAATTATTTACAGAAACCATAACAGAGGCAGAAGCATCAATTTTAGAAAGCTCTTCCATAATTAATACGTAAGAAATAGCATCCATTCCGCTTCCTCCGTATTTAGGATCTACCATGATACCTAAAAAACCAACTTCACCCATTTTACGAACTAATTCGTCTGGAAAGGTTTGTGCATTATCTCTTTCAATTACTCCTGGTAATAATTCGTTTTGTGCAAAGTCACGGGCTGCATCACGAATCATTATGTGTTCTTCTGTTAAACTAAAATCCATTATATATGATTATTATATTCGTAAAAATTGATTTCAAAGATACTTTTTTCATAGCATATTTTCAACAGAGTTTTATTATTTTTACGGATATGAATAGCGATTTTTACTTTATTATAGGTTTAATGTCAGGAACATCATTAGATGGAATAGATTTAGTGTATGTTCAGTTTGATAAAAAGGATTATAGAAATTTTAAAATACTAGCTGCAGATACTATTTCTTATAAGGATGATTGGAAAGAAAAGCTGCAAACAGCCATTCATTTTTCTGAAGAAAAATTATTGAAATTAGACATTGAATACGGTGAGTTATTAGGAGTAGAGATTAATGTTTTTATCAAAAAAAATAAGATAAAGAATGTCGACTTTGTTGCGTCTCATGGGCACACAATTCTACATGAACCACATAAAGGAATTACACTTCAAATAGGAAGGGGAAAAGAGATTTCTGAAATAACGAATCAGAAAGTGGTTTGCGATTTTAGAACACAGGATGTTGCCTTAGGTGGACAAGGTGCTCCATTAGTCCCGATAGGAGATGAGTTATTGTTTGCTAATTATGATTACTGCGTAAATCTTGGAGGCTTTGCAAATGTGTCGTTTATAGAAAATGAAAACAGAATCGCTTTTGATATTTGTCCTGTAAATATCGTGTTAAATTATTATGTGCAAAAGCTAGGATTTGAATATGATGATAAAGGAAAAATAGCAGAAAATGGTGAAATAAATTTCGAATTACTAGAAAAACTAAACGCTTTAGGGTTTTATGAAAAAGCGCCACCAAAATCATTGGGTTTAGAATGGGTTCAGACAAATATTTTGCCTTTGATAGATGATTTAGAAAAAGACATTCCAACAATTTTAAGAACATTTATTGAGCATTCAACCATGCAAATAGGAAAAATTATTCATAAAAATGAATCAGTTTTAATAACGGGCGGCGGTGTTTTTAACTCTTTTTTAATGCGAAGAATCGAATTTTATGCTGAAAATAAAATAGCAACTCAAACCGATGAACTTATTAATTATAAAGAAGCCCTGGTTTTTGCTTTTTTAGGGTTGTTACGTGTTGAAAATCAGGTGAATTGTTTAAGAAGTGTAACAGGCGCAAAAAAAGACCATTCATCAGGAGTAATTTTTAATGGTTAGTATTTTTAAATCAAAATATTTGAGCAATCATTTTTTTATGGTAAGTTTGTGACAGTCTGTTTTTAACAGCAATAATAACAATAAAAAAACTTTTTAAATGACACAACTTTAGCTTCTCTTTAAGAGATTATTTTAAAAATGATATTAAAGATTATAACGAATTGAAGTTGAAAATTTATTAGAAGATATTTATGAAAGATTTACTTAAAATATACGAACAAAAAGAACCAGAAATTGTTTTTCATTGGAGAGATCAAGAAACTGATGCAGAAGGATGGACAGTAATTAACTCATTAAGAGGTGGTGCTGCCGGTGGAGGAACAAGAATGCGTAAAGGATTAAACAAAAATGAAGTTTTATCTTTAGCAAAAACAATGGAAGTTAAGTTTACCGTTTCTGGACCAGCAATTGGTGGAGCAAAATCGGGAATTAACTTCGATCCGAACGACCCAAGAAAAAGAGGTGTATTAGAGCGTTGGTATAAAGCGGTTACACCATTATTAAAACATTATTATGGTACCGGAGGAGATTTAAATGTTGATGCAGATAAAGATGTAATTCCGATTACAGAAAGCTGCGGAGTTTGGCACCCACAAGAAGGTATTTTTAATGGACATTTTAAACCAACCGAGGCTGATAAAATTAATAGAATTGGTCAGTTACGTCAAGGTGTAATTAAAGTGATTGAAGATAAGCAATTCTCACCTGATTTATCAAAAAAGTACACGGTTGCAGATATGTTAACTGGTTATGGTGTTGCAGAAGCAGTAAAGCATTATTATAATATTTACGGTGGTAATATAGAAGGTAAAAGAGCCATTGTTCAAGGATTTGGAAATGTAGGTTCAGCAGCAGCGTATTATTTAACGCAGTTAGGTGCAAAGGTTGTTGGGATTATAGATAGAGAAGGCGGAGTTATAAATGAAAACGGATTTTCTATGGATGAAATGAAGGCCTTGTTTTTAGCAAAAGACGGTAACAAGTTAGTAGCTAATGATATGATTTCTTTTGATGAAATTAACAGTAAAATTTGGAGTTTGCCTGCTGAAATATTTGTACCTGCAGCAGCATCAAGATTAGTTTCTCAAGATCAAGTTCAGCAAATGATAGATACAGGTTTAGAAGTAATTTCTCCTGGAGCAAATGTTCCTTTTGCAGATAAAGAGATTTTCTTCGGACCAATTATGGAGTATACTGATAATCATTTAAGTTTATTACCAGACTTTATTTCTAATTGTGGTATCGCAAGAGTTTTTGCTTATTTAATGGAAGCAAAAGTAGCATTACCAATGGAAGATAAAGCTATTTTTGATGATACATCAAACATTATTAAAAAAGCATTACAAAGAGCGTTTACAAAAAGTGCATCGAAAACAAAAATTTGTTCAACTGCATTTGAAATTGCATTAAAAGAATTGATATAAATTAAATTAGAACAATGGAAGCAGCTATTATTTTAGTATTTGTAATGGGATATTTAGCCATTACTTTAGAGCATAATATAAAATTAGATAAATTAATTCCGGCATTAGTAATGATGGCTATTTGTTGGGCATTAGTTGCATTAGGAGTTGATGGTTTTACAAATTGGTTTGATTCATCGCAGCATGCTTTAGTAGAAGGTTTTGCAGGTTTGCCTCATAATGATAAATTACATTTGGTTGAAGAAACCTTATTACATCATTTAGGTAAAACAGCCGAAATATTAGTGTTCCTTTTAGGAGCAATGACAATTGTTGAAATTATAGATTATTTCGACGGATTTTCAACAATTAAAGATTACGTAAAAACAAAAAGCAAAAAGAAAATTTTGTGGATGTTTGGTGTGTTAGCATTTATTTTATCAGCAATTATAGATAATTTAACAGCAACAATTGTATTGATTTCTATTTTACAGAAAATCGTAAAACGTAGAGAAGATAGAATTTGGTTTGCGGGTTTAATTATTATAGCAGCAAACGCAGGTGGAGCATGGTCTCCTATTGGAGACGTAACAACAACAATGTTATGGATTGGTAAAAAAGTAAGCACACAAATGTTAGTAGCTTACTTATTTATACCATCATTACTATGTATGATTGTACCTACGGTTATCGCTTCTTTTTTACCTGCTTTTCAAGGAAATATTGAATCGGACGAAGTAGAAGAAGAAAGTAAAAAAAGCCCTCATAGTGCTAGAATGTTATATCTAGGATTAGGAGCAATTGTGTTTGTACCTTTTTTTAAAACAGTTACACATTTACCACCTTATGTGGGTATGATGTTATCTTTAGCAGTGGTAGCTACTTTTGCTGAAATTTATAGTAGATCTAAGTTTTCATTAACAGATTATAACAGTGAAGAGTCAGATGCTCACGCTCACCACAGCCCAGTACATGCATCTTTATCTAAAATAGAAATGCCTAGTATTCTATTTTTCTTAGGTATTTTAATGGCAGTAGCTGCATTAGAATCATTAGGTATTCTATTTAATTTTGCAGATAGTTTAAAGCAAAGTATTCCGTTAATGGGAACAGAAGTGACGGGTACAAACGTATCTGATTTAGTAGTAATATTATTAGGTATCGGATCTGCAGTGATTGATAATGTACCTTTAGTAGCGGCATCTTTAGGAATGTTTTCTGAGCCAATAGATAATCCTTTATGGCATTTTATAGCTTTCTCGGCAGGAACAGGAGGTTCTATGTTAATTATCGGTTCTGCAGCAGGAGTTGTAGCTATGGGTATGGAAAAAATTGATTTCTTTTGGTATTTGAAAAAAATATCTTGGTTAGCATTTGTTGGCTTTTTAGTAGGGTCAATCGCTTTCGTAATTATGAGAGGTTTTATTATATAATATAGAAGTAAAAGTTTATAAGAATCATTTTGAATAAATAACGTACTCTATAAAGGTGCTTTACGATATTCAAGATGATTTTTTTTTGAACAATTAAAGAAGGAAAGAGTCGTTAGTATTAAAAGCACTTAAAAAAATAAGTTGATGTTATTATTTATTCAAGAAAATTTAGAAGAAACAATATCCGAAGAAAAAACATTATCTATACTTCAGTTAATTAAAGATGGTGGTTTAGGAGGTCAGATTATTATAGGCCTACTTTTTGTATTGTTAGCCGTAGCATTGTATATTTATTTCGAACGTTTTTTTGCTATTAAAGCAGCTTCTGAAGTAGATAAAAACTTCATGAATCAGATAAGAGATTATATTACAAGTGGAAAGATAGAGAGTGCTAAAGCATTATGTGAGAATACGAATTCTCCTACAGCACGCTTAATCGGAAAAGGAATTTCTAGAATAGGAAAACCATTAGATGATATTAACAAAGCAATAGAAAATGCAGGTAAATTAGAAGTATATCAATTAGAAAGAAACGTTTCTGTAGTTGCAACGATTGCAGGTGCTGCACCCATGATTGGTTTTTTAGGTACTGTAATAGGTATGATTGTTGCCATACATGAAATAGCAAATTCTGGAGGACAAATAGATATTAAATTGCTTTCAGACGGATTATATACAGCAATGACAACAACCGTTGGCGGATTAATTGTTGGTATTATCGCCTACATATCTTATAACCATTTAGTTGTTCGTACCGATAAAGTAGTGCATCAAATGGAAGCAAAATCTGTAGAGTTTTTAGATTTACTAAACGAACCAGCATAATGAATTTAAAAGGAAGAAATAAAGTTGATCCAAGTTTTAATATGTCGTCTATGACGGATATTGTTTTCTTGTTATTGATATTTTTCATGTTAACATCCACATTAGTTACGGTAAGTGCCATTGATGTTTTATTACCAAAGGCAGGCGGTAAAACCGAAAGTAGTAAAGTAGTAGCAGTTACCATCACTGATAAAGCTGCTTTTTATATTGATAAGGCAAAGGTGAATTCAGTTGATTTAGAACGCACAATTCTAACAAAAGTAGGAGCAGATAAAAAGAAAACCATCGTTATTAGAGGTGATCAAAATGCGTCTTATAAAAACGTAATGAAAGTTATTGATATTGCGAACAAGAATAAATTAAAAATGATTTTAGCTGTAAAAGCTAAATAAATTAAATAATGCTTCGGGTTTTTTCTTGAAGGATAAAAAAATATTGAGAAGTTAGTAAGATGAAAATATTTGAAACCGAACATAAACGTAAATCAGCAATTATTACGGCTGTTATTCTGATGCTTTTAATTGTTGGAGTATTCAATTTCGGAATGAAATATTTAGATCCACCAATAGAATACGGATTGGCTATTAATTTTGGTAATTCAGAAGTTGGTAGTGGTGAACCTGTTGAAAAAACAAAATCTCAATCGTCACCAGAGAAACCACAAGAAGAAGTTGTTGACGAACCTGTAAAAGAAACCCCGCAAGAAACTGTGCAGGAAGAAGTAATTACGAGTGAAACAACAAAAGAGGTTTCCGTTATAGAAAAATCAAAAGAAAAAAAGGAAGTAGTAAAAGAAACTCCCAAAAAAGTAATACCCAAAAAGAAGCCAAAACCTAAACCATCAAAAGAAACCACCGATGCGTTAAATAGTTTGTTAAACGGAACATCGAAAGACGGAGCAACAAAAGGAGAAGGAGATGATAATAAATCGGGTGTAAAAGGGAACGAAAAAGGCGATCCGAATGCTAGTAAATATTATGGAAATTCAGGAAGTGGATCTGGAGGGAATTATAATTTAAAAGGAAGAACAGCACTTTCTAAACCTATACGAAAACCAGATTGCCAGGAAGAAGGTACAGTGGTTGTTAGTATTGAGGTAGATCAAAACGGAAAAGTTATCAAAGCTATTCCGGGAGTAAAAGGATCAACAAATACGGCAGCGTGTTTATTAAAGCCAGCTAAAGAAGCTGCTTTAAAAACAAAATGGAATGCAGCAGTAAATGCGCCATCAAAACAAAGAGGAACCATTATCTATAAGTTTTCTTTGTCTAAATAATTAGCTTTTTAATAAAATGTAATCTCAATTAATGTTGAGAGGTTATAAAATAGATACATGACATATCAAGAAACCCTAGATTGGATGTTTGCGCAACTGCCAATGTACCAAAATCAGGGTAAAACAGCTTTTAAAAAAGATCTCACCAATAGTATTGCTTTAAGTAATGAATTGGGGAATCCGGAGAAAAAAATCAAAACAATTCACGTAGGTGGTACCAACGGAAAAGGGTCTACAAGTCACATGTTAGCGAGTGTTTTACAAGAAGCAGGCTATAAAGTGGGATTGTATACGTCACCACATCTTAAAAATTTTACCGAACGTATCCGAATAAACGGAGAAGAGATAGATAAAGAGAGTGTCGTTACATTTATATCAGAAAACAAACTCTTTTTAGAAGCACAACGCTTGTCGTTTTTTGAAATGACTGTAGGCATGGCATTCGATTATTTTGCAAAACAACAAGTAGATATTGCAATTATAGAAGTTGGTTTGGGCGGACGATTAGACTCTACAAATATTATCACGCCCGAAGTTTCGGTAATTACCAATATCGGTTTAGACCATACGCAGTTTTTGGGAGAAACCTTACCCGAAATAGCTTTTGAAAAAGCAGGAATTATTAAAAACGGCGTTCCAGTTATTATTGGTGAGCGTCAAAAAGAAGTTGAGCATGTTTTTAGCGCTAAAGCGGATGCTTGTAAAAGTGAGATGCTATTTGCTTCAGATGAAGCCTTTAGGTATCCAACCGATTTATTAGGTGATTATCAAGCCAACAATATAAAAACAGCAGTAAAAGCTATTCAGCAGCTAAAGGAATTTAAAACATCAGCAAAAAACATAAAAAGCGGTCTTTTAAACGTTGTTAAAAACACCAATTTAAAAGGACGTTGGCAAATTTTACAGCAGCAGCCAAAAATAATTTGCGATACTGCTCATAATAAAGAAGGTTTGACTTATACCTTAAAACAACTTAAAAAAGAAAAGAGCAAAACAGTGCATATTGTTTTAGGAGTAGTTTCAGACAAGAGTTTAAAGGATGTTTTACCACTATTTCCAACAAATGCTGTTTATTATTTTTGTAAACCGGCGATTCCGAGAGGCATGTCAGAAAAAATATTAAAAGAAGCCGCAAACGAGTGTAATCTCATTGGTGATTCTTTTGATTCTGTAAATCAGGCTTTTGAAGCGGCGAAGCTACGAGCTAGTAAAGAAGATGTTGTGTATGTAGGAGGGAGTACGTTTGTTGTGGCAGAAATTTTATAAAATTAAATTAAAATAGTGTTGTTTTTTTCTAAAACAATACTATATTTGCACCCGCAATTGAGGGCAATTAGCTCAGTTGGTTCAGAGCACCTCGTTTACACCGAGGGGGTCGGGGGTTCGAATCCCTCATTGCCCACA
>NZ_JBYJEF010000014.1:0-5603 GCF_057732375.1 Tenacibaculum sp. M1.3A
TAAAGATTGAGGTTTAAAAGAAAGGCAACGACCTACTCTCCCACCATTGGCAGTACCATCGGCGCAAATGGGCTTAACTTCTCTGTTCGGGATGGAAAGAGGTGAGCCCCATTGCGATAATCACCTTAAATCGTTCAGTATATTTCAACTGTATAAGTTAACATATTAGTAAAATCATATCGTAAATTATCAAAAGAGTTTGCGTCCCGGTCCGAAGACCGGGAACTATACATAAGCCTATGGGTTATTAGTACTACTTGGCTATGACATTACTGCCTTTACACCTATAGCCTATCAACGTGGTAATCTTCCACGACCCTTTAAAGAAATCTCATCTTGTGGTGGGTTTCGCGCTTATATGCTTTCAGCGCTTATCCCTTCCCAACGTAGCTACTCTGCAATGCTCCTGGCGGAACAACAGATACACCAGAGGTTAGTTCAACTCGGTCCTCTCGTACTAAAGTCAAATCCACTCAAATTTCTAACGCCCACAGCAGATAGAGACCGAACTGTCTCACGACGTTCTGAACCCAGCTCGCGTGCCACTTTAATGGGCGAACAGCCCAACCCTTGGGACCTTCTCCAGCCCCAGGATGTGACGAGCCGACATCGAGGTGCCAAACCCCCCCGTCGATGTGAGCTCTTGGGGGAGATCAGCCTGTTATCCCCGGAGTACCTTTTATCCTTTGAGCGATGGCCCTTCCATGCGGAACCACCGGATCACTATGCTCTACTTTCGTACCTGATCGACCTGTATGTCTCTCAGTCAAGCTCCCTTATGCCATTGCACTCTACGCACGGTTACCAAACGTGCTGAGGGAACCTTTAGAAGCCTCCGTTACTCTTTTGGAGGCGACCACCCCAGTCAAACTACCCACCACGCACTGTTCTCATTGCTGAGTTAGACTCTAGATAAGCAAAGGGTGGTATTTCAAGGACAACTCCACAACGCCTAGCGACGCCGCTTCATAGTCTCCCACCTATCCTACACATTACTTATCCAAAACCAATACGAAGCTATAGTAAAGGTTCACGGGGTCTTTTCGTCCCGCTGCGGGTAATCGGCATCTTCACCGATACTACAATTTCACCGAGCTCATGGCTGAGACAGTGTCCAGATCGTTGCACCATTCGTGCAGGTCGGAACTTACCCGACAAGGAATTTCGCTACCTTAGGACCGTTATAGTTACGGCCGCCGTTTACTGGGGCTTCATTTCATTGCTTCGCCGAAGCTAACAACTCCACTTAACCTTCCAGCACCGGGCAGGTGTCAGGCCTTATACATCATCTTTCAATTTAGCAAAGCCCTGTGTTTTTGATAAACAGTCGCCTGGACCTTTTCACTGCGGCCCATCCGAAGATGGGCGACCCTTCTCCCGAAGTTACGGGTCGATTTTGCCTAGTTCCTTAGCCATGAATCACTCGAGCACCTTAGAATTCTCATCCCAACTACCTGTGTCGGTTTACGGTACGGGTTCTCATAATCTGAAGCTTAGAGGTTTTTCTTGGAAGCTTTTAGGCACACTATCAACGCATCCGAAGATTTGTTGTACTATCACACTTCACCTAGATCTGCGGATTTACCTACAGTCCTAATAGCTACATGTTTCAACGAACTATTCCGTCAGTTCGCGGTGCTTTCAATACTCCGTCACCCCATCGCAATTATAAGAAGTACAGGAATATTAACCTGTTATCCATCGACTACTCCCTTCGGATTCGCCTTAGGACCCGACTAACCCTCAGCTGATTAGCATCGCTGAGGAAACCTTAGTCTTTCGGTGAGGGGGTTTCTCGCCCCCTTTATCGTTACTTATGCCTACATTTTCTTTTCTATCCGCTCCAGCATACCTTACAGTACACCTTCGGCGCAAATAGAATGCTCCCCTACCACTTAGTTAATTCAATAACTAAATCCATAGCTTCGGTAATATGTTTATGCCCGATTATTATCCATGCAAAACCGCTCGACTAGTGAGCTGTTACGCACTCTTTAAATGAATGGCTGCTTCCAAGCCAACATCCTAGCTGTCTAAGCAGTTTCACCTCGTTAGTTCAACTTAACATATATTTGGGGACCTTAGCTGATGGTCTGGGTTCTTTCCCTCTCGGACATGGACCTTAGCACCCATGCCCTCACTGCTGAGTAACATTTTATAGCATTCGGAGTTTGTCAGGAATTGGTAGGCGGTGAAGCCCCCGCATCCAATCAGTAGCTCTACCTCTATAAAATTTTCGCTCAACGCTGCACCTAAATGCATTTCGGGGAGTACGAGCTATTTCCGAGTTTGATTGGCCTTTCACCCCTACCCACAGGTCATCCAAAGACTTTTCAACGTCAACTGGTTCGGTCCTCCACTGTATGTTACTACAGCTTCAACCTGCCCATGGGTAGATCACTCGGTTTCGCGTCTACTACTACTAACTATGGTCGCCCTATTCAGACTCGCTTTCGCTTCGGCTCCGGACCTTAAATCCTTAACCTTGCTAGTAACAGTAACTCGTAGGCTCATTATGCAAAAGGCACGCCGTCACACAGTAAATGTGCTCCGACCGCTTGTAGGCGTACGGTTTCAGGTTCTATTTCACTCCCTTACTTAGGGTTCTTTTCACCTTTCCCTCACGGTACTAGTTCACTATCGGTCTTTCAGGAGTATTTAGCCTTACCGGATGGTCCCGGTGGATTCATACAGGATTACTCGTGTCCCGCACTACTCAGGGTACTGCTATATCTTCTTCGCTTACCTATACTAGACTATCACTATCTTTGGTTTGTCTTTCCAGACAATTCTAGTTCACTTAGATTCTAATCTCGCAGCCCTACAACCCCATATTTGCCGTAACAAATATGGTTTGGGCTAATCCGCGTTCGCTCGCCACTACTAACGGAATCACTATTGTTTTCTCTTCCTCCGGTTACTTAGATGTTTCAGTTCACCGGGTTTGCCCCTCTTACGAGGTGATATGTCTTCAACATACCGGGTTGCCCCATTCGGAAATTAACGGATCATAAAATATGTGCTTCTCCCCGTTACTTATCGCAGCTTATCGCGTCCTTCATCGCCTCTGAAAGCCTAGGCATCCGCCATACGCCCTTATTTAGCTTATTGTACTTTTTGCTCTAAATATCTCTATTTAGAACGAGCTCTTTATAATTTATTATAAAAAATATTTGTTAATCTTGCGATTAACTCTCTATCTTGATTTCTTTACGATATCATTTTACCAATATGTCAATGAACATTGCGAATCGAAATTGATAAGTATTTTATCAACTTGATTCTTATAACACTCTGAAACAATTTTTACAAATTGCCTCTAGGTGCTACCTGGTGGAGAATATCGGAGTCGAACCGATGACCTCTTGCGTGCAAGGCAAGCGCTCTAGCCAACTGAGCTAATCCCCCATTATAAAACTCTAGATTACTATCCAGATTTGAATGTCGAATCCTCTTGTTTCCAGAATTTCCTTTCTAATAACTTGCCTTTTTGTAGTCTCAGGCAGACTCGAACTGCCGACCTCTACATTATCAGTGTAGCGCTCTAACCAGCTGAGCTATGAGACTATAATAGCTTGTTATTAGTGTTTTTTTAAAATTAACAGCAAAGAGTAAAACTTCCCTTTTGTAACTCACCATCTTTCTCTAGAAAGGAGGTGTTCCAGCCGCACCTTCCGGTACGGCTACCTTGTTACGACTTAGCCCTAGTTACCAGTTTTACCCTAGGTCGCTCCTTGCGGTAACGAACTTCAGGCACCCCCAGCTTCCATGGCTTGACGGGCGGTGTGTACAAGGCCCGGGAACGTATTCACCGGATCATGGCTGATATCCGATTACTAGCGATTCCAGCTTCACGGAGTCGAGTTGCAGACTCCGATCCGAACTGTGATATGGTTTATAGATTCGCTCCTGGTCGCCCAGTGGCTGCTCATTGTCCATACCATTGTAGCACGTGTGTAGCCCAGGACGTAAGGGCCGTGATGATTTGACGTCATCCCCACCTTCCTCACGGTTTGCACCGGCAGTCTCGCTAGAGTCCTCAGCATTACCTGTTAGCAACTAACAATAGGGGTTGCGCTCGTTATAGGACTTAACCTGACACCTCACGGCACGAGCTGACGACAACCATGCAGCACCTTGTAAATTGCCCGAAGGAAAACCGATCTCTCAGCCTGTCAATCTACATTTAAGCCCTGGTAAGGTTCCTCGCGTATCATCGAATTAAACCACATGCTCCACCGCTTGTGCGGGCCCCCGTCAATTCCTTTGAGTTTCAGTCTTGCGACCGTACTCCCCAGGTGGGATACTTATCACTTTCGCTTAGTCACTGAGTCGAAACCCAACAACTAGTATCCATCGTTTACGGCGTGGACTACCAGGGTATCTAATCCTGTTCGCTCCCCACGCTTTCGTCCATGAGCGTCAGTATATACGTAGTAGACTGCCTTCGCAATCGGTATTCTAAGTAATATCTATGCATTTCACCGCTACACTACTTATTCTATCTACTTCCGTATAACTCAAGTCAACCAGTATCAAAGGCAGTTCCATCGTTGAGCGATGGGCTTTCACCTCTGACTTAATTGACCGCCTGCGGACCCTTTAAACCCAATGATTCCGGATAACGCTTGGACCCTCCGTATTACCGCGGCTGCTGGCACGGAGTTAGCCGGTCCTTATTCTTACAGTACCGTCAAGGCCGTACACGTACGACTGTTTCTTCCTGTATAAAAGCAGTTTACAACCCATAGGGCAGTCATCCTGCACGCGGCATGGCTGGTTCAGAGTTGCCTCCATTGACCAATATTCCTCACTGCTGCCTCCCGTAGGAGTCTGGTCCGTGTCTCAGTACCAGTGTGGGGGATAATCCTCTCAGACCCCCTACCTATCGTCGCCATGGTAAGCCGTTACCTTACCATCTAGCTAATAGGACGCATAGTCATCTTGTACCCATAAATGTTTAATATTAAAGAGATGCCTCTTCAATACATTATGGAGTGTTAATCTTCATTTCTAAAGGCTATCCTCCTGTACAAGGCAGATTCTATACGCGTTACGCACCCGTTCGCCGGTCGTCATCTGTGCAAGCACAATGTTACCCCTCGACTTGCATGTGTTAAGCCTGCCGCTAGCGTTCATCCTGAGCCAGGATCAAACTCTTCATTGTATATTTTAAATAATATTAATGAATAAGTTTCAAAAGAATTTGTTCTAACGAATTAGAACGTGGTTATTCTACTCTTTATTTACGCTGTCAATTTCAATATTTTCAATGAACTTTTAGGGCATCGCACTCATGCTGTAAAACACTCGTTATAAATCCTAATTTTGTAGAAATGCTAGATTCGAACTAACTGACTTTTATTTCAAAATCATTCCAAAATTTCCCTGATCGTATCGCTTTCTCAAAGCGGTTGCAAATCTATAAACTTTTCTAAAACTGACAAAACTTTTTGAAGCTTTTTTTAAATTTATTTTTACAACATTTTAATGAACTATTTCCCCTAAATCGGACTGCAAAGATACTCTCTTTAATTAGTAGCAAACAAGAAAAAATTAACTTATTTTTTACATTTTATTAAAACTATCTTAACCAGTATTTT
>NZ_JBYJEF010000015.1:0-4669 GCF_057732375.1 Tenacibaculum sp. M1.3A
GGCCAAAAGGTTCAAATAAAATTATCAAATTATCCTGCTGATGAATTTGGTGAGCTAAACGGAAAAATAAAATCTATATCACAAATACCTGATGAAGAAGGTAATTACTTAATAGATGTAGAATTACCCCAAGACTTAAAAACTACTTACAGTAAAACAATTTCTTTCAGACAAGAAATGAAAGGAACTGCCGATATTATAACAGAAGACTTACGCTTGATAGAACGTTTTTTCTATCAGCTAAGAAATATTATTAAATAAACATTCTTTCGCGAAGAATAGACATAAACCTTGAGTGTCTTTAAATTAATTCAATAAAAACCTATTTCTTTTGTTTTTATAAAAAACATGTTTCCTCTTCTAAGATCATTATTCTCTTTCAACAAAATCAATCTAACTTTAAATACAATACTGAACTTCTTTTTTACTAACTGAAAACGCTAAGTGTTAATGAAATGTTAACGAAAATAGGGTTAACCCTATTTAACTAAGGGTTAACCCTAACAATCAATTAGGGGTATTGGGTATTGACAAGACATTCTTTTTAATTTATGTTTACAAGTATAAAATTGCTTTATACAAGTTACTTGCTATATGAAAAAAGAAAAAAAAACTGTTTTAATTATTGACGACTGCCCTTTAATAGGAGAAGCTTACAAAAGTATAATCAACTCAATTAATAAAAAAGATGATTATCATTTAGAAATAAATTTAACGAACTGCCCTGATGAGGGCACTGAAATAATTAATAAGATTGTCGAAAAAGAAATTACGTTAGATTTACTAATTTTAGAATTAAAATTTTCTCTTAACACAGGTAAAAAGATTATTTCAGGTGAAGACATTGTTAATTATGCAAGAAAAAGACTCCTAAATACAAAAATTATCCTTTCAACCAGATCAGATGATAACTTTAGAATCCACTCATTATTTAAAACGATAAACCCTGAAGGATTTATTTTAAAAAGAGATTTAACTTCAGGTGAATTTAAAAGAGCTATTTATTCTGTAATTGACGATAATCTTTACTATAGCAAATCTATTTTAAAACTATTAAGAAAAGAAGTTTCTTCTAATTTATCAATTGATGGTATAGATCGAAAAATACTCTACGAGCTCTCAATAGGTGCTAGGATGAAAGATATGCCTAATTACATCCCTTTATCTGCTGCAAGCATAGAAAAAAGAAAACGGCATTTAAAAAAAGTTTTTAATGTAAAAGACAAAGGTGATAGAGAACTTATTTTAATGGCAAAAGAAAAAGGTTTTATATAATATATGGTTTTACCTTACTTTTTTTACGGTTTTTAATCCTCTTTTTAAAATTTAAAAAAATAGCTTTGAAAAAGTAAAATATCTACCTTAAAAAAAACACCTTTTGAAAGATACCTTAATCAATTTAGTTCAGAGACTTTTAAAGAATAATCAAATTCCATTTGACAAAGAAGAACTTTCTTTTCAAATACAAAGTCATCCTTCATATCCTAGTCTACACGCTATAACAGGTGTTTTAGATCACTTTAATATAGAAAATGTAGCTGCAGATGTTCCAGTTAATACAGCAACGCTTTTACAATTACCTATTTGTTTCTTGGCTCAAGTTAAGACACAGCAAGGTCAAGATTTGGTTATAATAGAAAAAGACAAGCTAAACTATAATATATATAATACTGAAAACAAAAAAGAAAAATTATCTGAAAATGATTTTCTTGAAAAATTTACAGGAATTATAGTAGCTGTTGAACAATCAGAAGAAAAAACACAAGCAATAACGAACGCGAATACAACAAGAAATATTTCTATAAGTATTTTAGTGTTTTTAGCAGCGTTTTTAGTTTACAGAAATACTAACTCTTGGCATACTTTTGTTCATTTAACTTTATCAATAATTGGATTTATTGCTAGTATTGCAATCGTTAAACAAGAATTAGGGTTAAAAAGCAGCATAGGTGATGCTTTCTGTTCTGGAACAGATGATAAAAAAGACTGTGATGCTGTTTTAACATCAAAAGGAGCTGAAATATTTAAAAATTATAAATTAAGTGATTTTAGTATTATGTATTTTATTGGACTGACGCTATTAACATTTTTTCAGTCTTCTAATCCTATAATTTCATATACTATAAGTTTAATAGCTATTCCCATTACATTATACTCTTTATATTATCAATATGCTATTTTAAAAAAATGGTGTTTACTTTGCCTAAGCATTGTTGGTGTTTTATGGTTACAAGCTTTAATACCATTAATTACAGTTACCTATATAAATGATTTTATAATTACAGATACTGTTGTTCTTGGGATAGTAGTTCTAGTTACTTGGTTATTTTGGACCTATCTAAAACCTTTATTAACTAACCTTAATCAATTAAAAAAAGACAAAATTGAAAGTGTAAAATTTAAAAGAAACTATACGCTATTCGAAAGCTTATTACAAAAATCACCAAAATTAAATACACAAATACCAAACAGTAAAGAAATTGTTTTTGGCAATCCTAATTCTAGCTTAGAGATAGTACTTCTAACCAACCCTTTTTGTGGACATTGCAAACCTGTTCATAAGCATATTGATGAAATATTACAGAGATATCATCAAAATGTAAAAATAACAACTCGTTTTACGATAAACTCTAAAAACATAGAAGACAACCTAGTTAAGATAACTAGTAAATTACTAGAGCTTTACGATAAAAAAGGAGAATCGACATGCTTAAATGCGATGTCGGAAATATACGAGGATGGAAATACTGAAGCTTGGTTTAAAAAATGGGGCCATTGTAACGATATAAATTATTATGTATCTGAATTAGATAAAGGAAGTAATTGGTGTAAAGAGAATGCTATTAATTTTACTCCTGAAATTTTAATAAACGGAAGATCGTTTCCTAAAGAATACAACAGAACAGACTTAATCTTTTTTATCGAAGAACTAGAAGAAAATAATAAACCATTAGTAATGGTATAAATTTATAAAACAACAAAGCCCTGAAAACAGAGCTTTGTGTTTTGAACAATATTCTCTCGCGAAGAATAGACACATACGGTGAGTGTCTTTAAATGTTCGCCGCAAAAGTAACTTTAATAATTTAATTATGAACAAATCTATTTTAAATTTAGGAAAAGCTTTAAACAAAGCGGAACAAAAAACTATTAACGGTGGTAAATTACAATGTATTACACCATGGAGCAATGGAGAATGTACAGAATATGGACGCCAATGTGCAGAAAGACAATGCCAATTAATGCCTTTTTAATTATGAAAAAATCAATTTTAAACTTAGGGAAGGCCTTAAACAAAGCAAAACAAAGAAGCGTTAATGGAGGAAAAGACCCTGGGAACTGTAGAACAGACAAAGGATATGATTGGAATCCTATTAAAAGATGCTGCTGGACAGACCAATATAACTGCTGCTACGGAACTCTTGAATGCCCTGCTCCCTACCTATAATAGCGGAGTACAAGGTAAATAAAAAAGAGAGGTAATTATTGTGCATTCTACTATAGTAGCATAGAATTACGATCTTTTCTTTGTAATATTTAAATTAACAAAAAAAAATCATTTTAAAATATAAATCATGAAAAAATCAATTTTAAATTTAGGGAAAGCTTTGAATAAAGCAGAACAGAAAAACGTTAATGGTGGTAATGGTGGATACTGCAGAACAAAAAAAGATTGTTACACAAAATATCTAGGACCTGGAGATGTTGGTTGTGTAAACGGAAGATGTTTTTTTTGGTAGGAATTAAGTACTATAAAATTAATATAATTTAATTATGAAAAAACAAATTTTAAATTTAGGAAAAGCTTTAAACAAAGCTGAACAACAAACTATTAACGGTGGTAGAAAACAGTGTGATAAAAACCGTGACCGAGTATGTGAGGAAGTAGGTAGACAATGTGCTGAATTTTATTGTCAATTAGTTCCTATGGAAGCTATATAAAAAACACTTTACAAAAAATTAAAAATATCAACATGAAAAAATCAATTTTAAATTTAGGAAAAGCATTGGGTAAATTAGAACAGAAAGAAATTAATGGTGGACGTATGTTTCGACCTTTTGAGGGCTGTGTAGATATATGCAGACTTAGAGAAGAAGATAGGCAACACCATATAGAACTTCAAATGGAGTTATATGGTCAAGATTTTTCTCATTGTACCTCTTGCTAATAAATATTAACTAATAAATTTTTAAAAGAGACTTTCTTTATCTCTTTTAAAAATTTATTAGTAATAACACAGCGCTATATTTAAACTAAATAACAACTTTTTTAATCTTAAAAAAATAGCTTTTTTTGAAAAAATTTCCAAATTACAAACAAACAGAAGCTAAAGACTGCGGTCCTACTTGTATAAAAATCATAGCCAAACACTATGGTAAAACGATTAATACACAACAGTTACGAAGTTTAAGTGAAACCACTCGTGAAGGAAGTAGCTTACTTGGCTTAAGCGACGCTGTAGAGTCTATGGGGTTTAAATCTTTAGGTATAAAGTTATCTTATAACAAACTTAAAGAAGCACCACTACCCTGCATACTTCATTGGAATAAAAATCATTATGTAGTTCTTTATAAAATAAAAAAGGATACTATTTATATTTCTGATCCTGCACACGGGCTCATCACTTTTACTAAAAAAGAATTTATTCAATCTTGGATTGGTAACAAT
>NZ_JBYJEF010000016.1:0-1941 GCF_057732375.1 Tenacibaculum sp. M1.3A
TTCTATGACAAAACAGCGGTTGTAATTGCTCACAGATTAAGTACTGTAAAAAATGCACACCAAATAGTGGTATTAGACAAAGGTAAAATCATCGAAAAAGGAACCCATGAAGAGCTAATTAAACTAAATGGAAGTTATTATCATTTGGTGAAAAATCAATTAGACTTGGGTAAATAAAATAAAACGTCATTACGAGGATTATTGAAATTAAAATATTTTTTTAATTGAAAATACCCAAACGGAGTTTGCGACGAAGTAATCTTATTAATAAGAGAAAAATTGCTTCATTCCACTAACAATAACTAAAAATATTCTCTCGCGAAGAATAGACACAAACCTTGAGTGTCTTTAAATGATCAAGGGTTTTATCAAATTTATTAAATATTTTAATTATGAAAAAATCAATCTTAAACTTAGGAAAAACTTTAAACAAAGCTGAACAAAAAGAAATTAATGGTGGCTTTGGTCTTTGTTCAGATTATAATGGTCCAATGTGTTATTCAGATAGTATAGCTGGTTGCGGATCTTGTGCTGAGTATAATGCTTTACCTCCTCATCATAAAGTTTGTGCATTTACTGATGCTAGATGTGAAATTCAAGTAAACCTATAAATAATTATGAAAAAATCAATCTTAAACTTAGGGAAAGCTTTAAATAAAACCCAACAACAAAAAATTAATGGAGGTAGTATAGATGGCTGTTCATCTTCTTGTTATGGTATTTCTAATATGGGATGCAACTCATGTCAAGAGTATTTTTTACTATCCACTCATTGCCAAATGAGAGTTAAAGTAGGAGTTAATTGCTTTAGCAACTAAACTAGCGACAAACATTCTCTCACGAAGAATAGACACAAACCTTGAGGATCTTTAAATGATCAAGGGTTTAATCTAAATTATTAAATATTTTTAATTATGAAAAAATCAATTTTAAACTTAGGAAAAGCTCTAAACAAAGCTGAACAGAAAGCTATTAATGGTGGTCGTGAGGGATGCGATATTGCTCCTCCAGCATGCCCTTGTCACGTTAGTCCTGGACACCCTTGTTTAGGAAGTGGTAATGGAAGTGGTGAATCTACAGGTGCTTGTTTCACTGCTTTTGGAACAACAACAGTTCTTTGCAGTTCTACATGTCCAGATGGTTCACAACCTATCTGTTCATAATATAACCATTGAATATTTTTTAAACTAAAGAAATAAAATTAAATTATGAAAAAATCAATTTTAAACTTAGGCAAAGCTTTAAATAAAGCAGAACAGAAAGAAATTAATGGAGGTAGAATTGCAATAGCCTTTTGTGATGCTTCGTTAGGATGTCCCTCGGGTAGTTACTGCGAAAATCATTTATGTTATAGAGACAATGACAATGGTGGTGGAGGTAGTAATGGAGGGGGATGTACCACACCAACTCATTTTTGTATTGACGAAAACGATACATGTTGCATATGGTAAAGGTATAATTTAAAAAAAATTAGAAATAGCATATAAAATTCTAGCGAGGAATAGACATAAACCTTGAGCGTCTATAAATGATCAAGGGGTTAATCTAAGTTATTAAATATTTTAATTATGAAAAAATCAATCTTAAGCTTAGGTAAAGCTTTAAATAAAGCGGAACAGAAAGAAATTAATGGAGGAACTGATCCTATATCTGGAGGAGGTAATTCTGGAGGGGGCTCTGGAGGACACAACTCAAATAACTGGGGTGTTTGTCGAGAATTTGGAAAACTTGGAGGTTTCTGGATAAGGACTCATTGCGATGATTTATGTTCAAATGGAACACAACCAATTTGTTCTTTTTAATAAATAAACAAATAAGGGAGTTATATAACTCCCTTAAAATAAAATATGCCAAACAATAATCAAAACATAGAAATACGAAGCGAAGAAGTTCAAGAAATATTGAGCTATGTACCTAATTGGATGATCCGTTGGGGTAACA
>NZ_JBYJEF010000017.1:0-1789 GCF_057732375.1 Tenacibaculum sp. M1.3A
TTTATATTTCTGATCCTGCACACGGGCTCATCACTTTTACTAAAAAAGAATTTATTCAATCTTGGATTGGTAACAATGCCGATCAAAACACAGAAGAAGGTATTGCTTTGTTAGTAGAACCTACTCCTCGCTTTTATAGTGAAGAATTTGAAGAAGATCAAAAATTTGGATTTTCATTTATATTCAAATACTTATTCAAATACAAAAAATTTATAATTCAATTAATTATCGGTCTTTTAGCCGGTAGTTTATTGCAACTAATCCTCCCTTTTTTAACACAAAGCATTGTTGATGTTGGTATTAAAAATCAAGATCTAAACTTTGTATATTTAATCTTATTTGCACAATTATTCTTATTTATAGGTAAAGCGGCTTTAGAAATTATTAGAAGTTGGATTTTACTACACTTAAGTACTCGTATAAATATTTCGTTAATCTCTGATTTTTTTATCAAATTAATGAAACTTCCTATCTCTTATTTTGATGTTCGTATGACGGGAGATTTATTACAAAGAATTAACGATCACAAACGAATTGAACGAATTTTAACCACCTCTTCATTAACAGTTTTATTCTCTTTTTTCAACCTAATTATTTTCAGTTTAGTATTAGGATTTTATAGTTTACAAATCTTTGGAGTATTTGTTATAGGAAGTGTTTTATACTTCGGATGGGTATTATTCTTCTTTAAAAAACGAAAGGAATTAGATTATAAACGATTCTCACAAGTAAGTCAAGAACAAAGTAAAGTTATTGAGCTTATTAACGGAATGCAAGAAATTAAACTCCACAATGCTGAACGCCGAATGCGTTGGAATTGGGAATATGTGCAAGCTCGTTTATTTAAAGTAGCGACAAAAAGCTTAGCCTTAGAACAAACCCAAAGTGTAGGTTCTAATTTCATTAATGAATTAAAGAATATGTTCATTACCATACTATCAGCTAAATTAGTCATTGATGGAGATATTACTTTAGGTATGATGATGGCTATTAGTTATATCGTTGGGCAATTAAATGGGCCTATTACACAGCTAATTAATTTTATGCGCGATGTACAAGATGCCCAAATATCTATTGACCGACTTGGTGAAATTCATAATATGGAAGATGAAGAAAAACCAGGTGATGAAAAAATTACGCACATTCCTGAAAACGCTGCCATAAAATTAAACAATATCTCTTTTAGATATACTGGCGGATTAGAACCCGTACTAAACGATCTATCTTTAGAAATACCCGCAAACAAAACCACTGCAATTGTTGGTGTTAGTGGTAGTGGTAAAACTACCTTAATGAAATTACTACTTGGCTTTTACCAAGTTGACAAAGGTGAAATTATGATTAATAATTTTAATCTGAAAAATATCTCACCAAAAGAATGGCGAAGAAACTGTGGAGTAGTAATGCAAGAAGGCTATATTTTTAATGATTCTATTGCTAAAAACATCGCTGTAGGTGAAGATTATGTAGATAAAGAAAAACTAGCACATGCTATTAACGTCGCTAACATTTCTGATTATATTGAAGGACTTCCGTTGGGTTATAATACCAAAATAGGAAGTGAAGGAAACGGATTAAGCACCGGACAAAAACAACGATTATTAATCGCTCGTTCAGTGTACAAAAACCCTAAATTCTTGTTTTTTGATGAAGCAACCTCTGCTCTAGACGCTAATAATGAAAAAGTAATTATGGGGAAATTAAATGAATTTTTCTATGACAAAACAGCGGTTGTAATTGCTCACAGATTAAGTACTGTAAAAAATGCACACCAAATAGTGGTATTAGA
>NZ_JBYJEF010000018.1:0-1386 GCF_057732375.1 Tenacibaculum sp. M1.3A
CCCACTTTTACTATCTTTCGTTCAAATACGGAAAATTGCTGCGCTCTTTTCCTTAACAAATCATGCACAAACACGTTAGCCCACATTAAAACCAACCATTTATGACAGGAATGAGTATCGAAGAAGGAATTAACCAAGTTTATGGTGGTGGTGGACACGTTGTGATTTTAGGAGCAGGTGCAAGTATTGCATCAACAATCCGAAATTCGGAAAAAAATGGAAAAAGACTTCCTTCAATGGATAATCTAACAGAAGTTATTGGACTAACTGATTTAATCCAATATATTCCTAAAAACCTTTACGATAAAAACTTTGAAACTCTTTATAGTAATCTTCACTCTGACGATTCGAATTCCAAGTTAATTAAGGAAATTGAAATACGGATAAATAACTATTTTAGAAATATGGAACTTCCTGATGAACCAACTATTTATGATTATTTGGTTTTATCATTAAGAAACAAAGACTTAATAGCAACTTTCAATTGGGATCCGTTTTTATTCCAAGCTTGGAATCGTAATAAAAAACATATAGACAATTTACCTAATTTATGTTTTCTTCACGGAAATGTAGCAATTGGTTATTGTTCAGAACATAAAGCAAGAGGTCCAATTGGAATAGATAAAAGAGACGGAGCAGTTTTTAAACCGACAAAACTTCTTTACCCAGTAGAACAAAAAAATTATACTTCCGACGAATTTATAAATATCGAATGGGAAAGAATTAAATATTATTTAGGAAAAGATTATATAACAAAAAGAGTCACAATTTTCGGTTACGGTGCACCAGATTCTGATGTGGAAGCTGTCAGATTATTAAATGAAGCTTGGGGAACACCAGATGATAGAGCAATGGAACAATTTGAGATAATAAACGTTTTGCCCGAAGATGAATTAAGAGAAAAATGGAGTGGATTTATTCATACTCACCACTATGATATTACAGACAATTATTTTGGTTCTTCTTTAGCATATAATCCGAGAAGAACTTTTGAGAGTTATTTTAGTCATAATTTACCTCGAACACCAAAAGAAGCATTAAGAAATAGTAATCCAATTCCACAAGATTTTAAAACTATGAAGGAACTTTGGGAATGGCACAAACCATTAATCGAAGCGGAAAAAAGAAAAGAAGCGGAAGAAAAATAACGTGGGCTAACACCGTGTATAATTAATTGCTGATTATAGCCTACTTACGAAAGTCCTCGCGGACTTTCTATCTGTGATTTATTTGCTAACTTTAGTGCTTAAACCACGCAACTAACCATACACAATCACGTTGCAAGTAATGGCGGAAAATCACTCAGACGGAAACAATTCTGAGTTAAAAAGCAAGAAATTTATTGTGGAATAACTCGAGTTTAAATTACCTTTTTTTGTCAACGCT
>NZ_JBYJEF010000019.1:0-1354 GCF_057732375.1 Tenacibaculum sp. M1.3A
TTCTTACTCAAACGGAATTTTTAAACGTTGAAAAATTAGAAATCAATTTAGAAAATCACTCTTACGGAATTTAGAAACTTTGCGGAGTTGAAAACCTTTGCGGAATTATTTAATCAAATGTTGAATTTTGAAAATAATAGAAAAGCAAAAATGGAATTATAAATCGAAAAAAACGCATTTGCCAACAACTTGTATATAAAAATTGCTTTATTTTAGCTAAACTAAATAGTCTGTGTTTTTTTACTAAGTCCAATTTTCCTGCGGAAAATTCGCCGCGCACTTACAAAGCAACTTTCTATACAAAAAACCGTTAGCAAAAACTTTGGAAATCACTCAGGCGGAAATAATTTTGAGTTGAAAACCTTAAATTTATTATTCAATAATTTTCTTTTCATAACATTGGAAAAATAACAAACAAAAGTTAAGAGCAACTTTACGGAATTCTTACTCAAACGGAATTTTTAAACGTTGAAAAATTAGAAATCAATTTAGAAAATCACTCTTACGGAATTTAGAAACTTTGCGGAGTTGAAAACCTTTGCGGAATTGTTTACTCAAATGTTGAATTTTGAAAATATTAGAAAAGCAAAAATGGAATTATCTATCGAAAAAAACGCATTTGCCAACAACTTGTATAGAAAAATTGCTTTATTTTTGCTAAACTAAATAGTCTGTGCTTTTTTACTAAGTCCAATTTTCCTGCGGAAAATTCGCCGCGCATTTACAAAGCAACTTTCTATACAAAAAACCGTTAGCAAAAACTTTGGAAATCACTCAGGCGGAAATAATTTTGAGTTGAAAACCTTAAATTTATTATTCAATAATTTTCTTTTCATAACATTGGAAAAATAACAAACAAAAGTTAAGAGCAACTTTACGGAGTTCTTACTCAAACGGAATTTTTAAACGTTGAAAAATTAGAAATCAATTTAGAAAATCACTCTTACGGAATTTAGAAACTTTGCGGAGTTGAAAACCTTTGCGGAATTATTTAATCAAATGTTGAATTTTGAAAATAATAGAAAAGCAAAAATGAAATTATAAATCGAAAAAAACGCATTTGCTAACAACTTGTATATAAAAATTGCTTTATTTTAGCTAAACTAAATAGTCTGTGTTTTTTTACCAAGTCCAATTTTCCTGCGGAAAATTCGCCGAGCCCTTACAAAGCAACTTTCTATACAAAAAACCGTTGGCAAAAACTTTGGAAATCACTCAGACGGAAATAATTCTGAGTTAAAAACAAGAAGTTTATTGTGGCATAAATTTAAATTACGTTTTTCTGTCAACACTGGAAAAATAACAATCCTAAGTTTAGAGCAACTTTACGGAATTCTTACTCAAACGGAATTTT
>NZ_JBYJEF010000020.1:0-1188 GCF_057732375.1 Tenacibaculum sp. M1.3A
GGGAGAGTAGGTCGTTGCCTTTCTTTTAAACCTCAATCTTTAACTAGATTGAGGTTTTTTTTGCGCTAAACTCAAATCTGAAATTGAAATAAGAAGAAAGGTGAAGGATAAAGGATAAAGGATAAAGGAAAACAAGGTAGAAGATGAAAAAACCGATAGAACTTAAAACCACTTATGGTTTTTTAGTTTTTCTAATAATACGTTTCCTTTTTTAGTCACCTATATTATTTATAGGATATTAAGTACAAATAATTAAAAACAGGTTACATCTTCGTGAAAAGCTAAACTAATACTACTTCCCGCTACATTTTACACTATTATTATATAAGTTTAATTAGAACTGACTGTATTTTATATTAATTAGTAACCAAATAAAGAGGAATCTTCTTTTATAAAGATTTAACAATACACTTTTTTCAATATTTTATAATGAATCTAGTGATAATTTATAGTGTTAACTAACGGTATAGAAATCTTAAAAATTATTTAAACTTACGAGCTTTTAAACTGAAGGTTTATAGTTATTAATTAAAAAAGCTGTTTAAAAAAGAAAAGAATAAAGATTATCAATTCATCAAAGGTCAAGTAGTCTTACTACTTATTGAAAAATAACACTTTTTTAAGCTAAGATAGCTCCTAGAAAATGTTTTTAAAGACGAGTTAATTACTGCTACATGAGAGTATAGATTGCTCAAATAAAAAAAGAAGATACTATAATCACAAAAAAAGAGCTCATACAGAAAAGTAAAACGAATCAAAAGATGATCAAAAATTTACGATTATGAGCTTTATTGAGGTTAAAACAAATTTTTTTAAACAGGATATAAGAATACTGTTATTATAATAAAGTCAATCTTCAAAAAAAGCAACATGGTTTGGCTACAATTTTTAAGTACCATCGAAGTAAAAATCGCAAAATAGTCGCTGATATAGCATAGAAACAAAGCACTAAATATTCTTTATAGGAGTAATATGAAAGGCTTTAAAGAAGGAGTTAAAGTCTAAGTCAACAATTTAGAAGATTAAAACAGATGTTAAGTAGTTGTGTAACAGCACTAAAAGGAATATTTTAAAATTATAATAGAAAGCGTAGTTGTTATGTAATAAAAGCAATCTATATTTGCACCCGCTAAGGGAAAAACGAGTGTTATAAAGCACGAGTGAGATACTCTAAAAGTTCTTGAAAAT
>NZ_JBYJEF010000021.1:0-1167 GCF_057732375.1 Tenacibaculum sp. M1.3A
CGCAAGCGTAAAAGTCTGTGTTTTATTTATTATTTTTTCGCTAAATTTACGCAACAAACTATAAGCACAAAGCCGTTAGCAGCAATACAAGAAAAATGGAAACTGAAGAAAATAATAAAGAAACAAACGTAAAATCAACTATTGATGCTGTAACTGGATTAGTTAAGGCTGTACCCATTTATCAAGATACGCTTCAGCCTGCTGCAAAAGAAATAGGAAAATCATTAGAAATCGTTTCTAAAACAGTTAATATAGCTCTATCACCAATCAAAGCTTTAGTTTGGGGATATGAAAAAATTGAAGACTTTATTTCAACAACAGTTACTGAAAAACTAAAAAACACACCTAAGGAAAATATCGTAACACCTAAGCCTGAAATTGCTGGACCAGTTATTGAGGCTTTAAGGTTTGCAGGACACAATGAAAATTTGAGAGAATTATATGCGAATCTCTTAGCTAGTTCAATGGATAAAGAAACTCTTCATAAGGCTCACCCAGGATATATTGAAATAATTAAAGGATTAACATCAGATGAAGCTTTATTATTAAAAATATTTCAACACGATGATATTCAGCCATTAATAGATTTACAAAGTAAAACTGAAAGAAATGGTCTATTCGTGAAATACTCTAACTTTTCTATTTTACATGAAAAAACAAATCTTCAAAGCCCAGAACTAACAGCTACTTATATTGACAATTTATGCCGTCTTTCTTTAGTAGAAATTCCACACGGAAAAAGTTTTACTGAAAAATCATTATATGAACCTTTAGAAAATCATTCAATATTAAAGCCATACATAGAAAAAATTAAAAAAAGTAATAATAAGGTGGATTTTGAAAGAAAGATTGTCAAATTAACAAACTTCGGGAAACAATTCATAGAAAATGTAGTTGCAGAAAAGTAAAGCTGCTAACAATGTATATAAAACATAGCTATTATAAGCTTTCCTAAAGGTTCGTGTGTAATTTCGAAGACCGCCAAATTTTTAAATTTGGCTTTTAGTAAAATAAAGAAAAATTTAAAAATTCGGCTAATGTATAATCCGAAACGATAGCGTCTTTTTACACGCTACGTTTCATATACGAGACGTTGGCAAAAACTTTGAAAATCACTCACACGGAAATAATTCTGAGTTAAAAACAAGAAGTTTATTGTGGCATAAA
>NZ_JBYJEF010000022.1:0-1141 GCF_057732375.1 Tenacibaculum sp. M1.3A
TTTACAAATTTACCAACAGGATCATATACGATAACAGCAACACACCCAGTAACAGGTTGTGTGTTTACAAAAACGTATACAGTAGGTACAGAACCAGACTTTACGGTAATCGCAAACAATCCGCAAGCAACCTGTTTCGGAGATAATGGCGGAAGTATTGACGTGAGTTTTGATGGTAGTACAACGTATGGAGGAGTTTATGACTACGAAGTATTTAATCAAGATACGACAACAACAGGTATTACAGGAACAGGAATAAGCGGAGCAACAACCCAAACTATTACAGGTTTATTAGCAGGTATCTATTATGTAGAAATTACAATGACTGATACACCTTTCTGTATAGAGCGAACAAATGAGTTTACAATAACAGAGCCTACGGCAGCAATTACTGTAACAGGAGTTGTAGACCCAGGAGTAAGTTGTACAGGAGTTGCCGATGCAACAATTACAGCAACAGGAGCAGACGGTTTTGGCGGATACACGTATCAGTTAGAAGATTCAGGAACTAATGTAGCAGTAGTAGGTTATGATTTTGCAACCAACGGAACAAACAATGTGTTTACAGGTTTAGCAGCAGGAAATTATACGATACGAGTACGAGATGTAAACGATTGTGAAGGAACATCAGCAGCAGTAATAGTTGCCGATCCAATAGCAGTAAGTTTTACAGCAGTTGATACAGACAATGCTTGTGATACCAATGTTGGTGGAAGTATTTTAGTAACAGCAGCAGGCGGAACAGGAAATTATACATACGTATTAACCAACAGTGGCGGAACAGAAATTTCAAACACAGGTGTTATTGCAACAACTACGCATACGTTTAGTAATTTAACTGCAGATACTTATACAGTAAGTGTAACCGATTCAAATGGATGTGCGCAACAAGCACCAGTAGATGTAATAATCAGTGAAAACTTAATTTTCACGTTAGATGAAACCAAGAACTTAACATGTGATGCAACACCAGCTGCAGAAGTTGTTATAGCGCTAGCATCAGGTTCAGGAACATATACGTATGAAATTACAGGACCAAGTGCAACGGTTGCATCAGGAACTGCTTTTACAAGTCCGTTAACTTTTAATCCAACAGTGGTAGGAACGTATACGGTAATAATAACAGATACCGCATCATAAC
>NZ_JBYJEF010000023.1:0-1089 GCF_057732375.1 Tenacibaculum sp. M1.3A
AAACATAGAAATACGAAGCGAAGAAGTTCAAGAAATATTGAGCTATGTACCTAATTGGATGATCCGTTGGGGTAACACGTTGCTTTTATCCTTAATTATTATGTTGTTGTTTATAACTTGGTTTGTAAAATACCCAGATGTTATTTCTTCACAAGTAATGGTAACAACCTCTTTTCCTCCTGAAAAAATATATGCAAAATCTACAGGGCAATTTGAGGTGTTTTTAACAAACGAAGGTAAAAATGTTAATGAAAACGATATATTAGCTGTTATAGAAAACAGCGCCTCTTATAAAGATGTTTTACTATTAAAAAGTATTGTAGATACTATTGATAGAAATCAAAAAACGTTTTCTTTTCCTATTGATAAATTACCTCCACTCGTTTTAGGTGATATTACAACTAGTTTTTCTCAATTTGAAAACGACTATTCTGAATATATTTTAAATAAAAAACTAACCCCTTATAAATCTGAAAGTTTCGCCAACAGAATGTCGGTCATTGAAGCTAAAGGGCGATTACAAATTTTAATTTCACAAAAAGAACTTAACAAAAAGGAATTAGAATTTAAACAAATAGACATAAACAGAAGTAAAAAATTGTTCAGTCAAGGTGTTATTTCCGCTAAAGAAAAAGAACAAAAAGAAATAGCGTTTTTACAATCTAAAAGGTCTTATAAAAGCTTAGAATCTTCAATTTCACAAATTAGAGAGTTAATTAACAACTCTACTAAAAATTTAGAAGGCACTTCTATCAAAAAAACTCAAAATGATATGCGCTTAAAAAAGAAAGCCATTCAATCATTTTTATACTTAAAAAAATCAATTAAAGACTGGGAGAAGCAATATGCTTTAAGCTCGTCTATAGATGGTAAAATTTCGTTTTTATCATTCTGGAACAAAAACCAAACAGTAAAAACAGGCGATTTAATATTTATAATTATCCCTACCAAAGATAACTCGTTTATTGGTAAAATAAAGGCTCCGGCTGCAAACTCAGGTAAAATAAAAAAAGGCCAAAAGGTTCAAATAAAATTATCAAATTATCCTGCTGATGAATTTGGTGAGCTAAACGGAAAAATAAAATCTAT
>NZ_JBYJEF010000024.1:0-1040 GCF_057732375.1 Tenacibaculum sp. M1.3A
GCGATTCACAGATGTCTGCCTGTTCATCCGCGTCCAGCTCGTTGAGTTTCTCCAGAAGCGTTAATGTCTGGCTTCTGATAAAGCGGGCCATGTTAAGGGCGGTTTTTTCCTGTTTGGTCACTGATGCCTCCGTGTAAGGGGGATTTCTGTTCATGGGGGTAATGATACCGATGAAACGAGAGAGGATGCTCACGATACGGGTTACTGATGATGAACATGCCCGGTTACTGGAACGTTGTGAGGGTAAACAACTGGCGGTATGGATGCGGCGGGACCAGAGAAAAATCACTCAGGGTCAATGCCAGCCGAACGCCAGCAAGACGTAGCCCAGCGCGTCGGCCGCCATGCCGGCGATAATGGCCTGCTTCTCGCCGAAACGTTTGGTGGCGGGACCAGTGACGAAGGCTTGAGCGAGGGCGTGCAAGATTCCGAATACCGCAAGCGACAGGCCGATCATCGTCGCGCTCCAGCGAAAGCGGTCCTCGCCGAAAATGACCCAGAGCGCTGCCGGCACCTGTCCTACGAGTTGCATGATAAAGAAGACAGTCATAAGTGCGGCGACGATAGTCATGCCCCGCGCCCACCGGAAGGAGCTGACTGGGTTGAAGGCTCTCAAGGGCATCGGTCGAGATCCCGGTGCCTAATGAGTGAGCTAACTTACATTAATTGCGTTGCGCTCACTGCCCGCTTTCCAGTCGGGAAACCTGTCGTGCCAGCTGCATTAATGAATCGGCCAACGCGCGGGGAGAGGCGGTTTGCGTATTGGGCGCCAGGGTGGTTTTTCTTTTCACCAGTGAGACGGGCAACAGCTGATTGCCCTTCACCGCCTGGCCCTGAGAGAGTTGCAGCAAGCGGTCCACGCTGGTTTGCCCCAGCAGGCGAAAATCCTGTTTGATGGTGGTTAACGGCGGGATATAACATGAGCTGTCTTCGGTATCGTCGTATCCCACTACCGAGATATCCGCACCAACGCGCAGCCCGGACTCGGTAATGGCGCGCATTGCGCCCAGCGCCATCTGATCGTTGGCAACCAGCATCGC